>NZ_JBEYSJ010000001.1:0-633257 GCF_040704195.1 Amycolatopsis sp. NPDC047767 | reverse complement strand
TGATCACGTGGGGCCTCTGGAATTTTAGGATTCGATCTTCGCAAATCCAGTCCTACCAGCGGCCCCACGCCTCACCTCACGGCAACACGCACCCCACCTCGCCCTACTGAGAAAACCTCAATGTGGCGTTCGTTGCGTTCAGCGCAACGAACGCCGCATTGGGTGCGTTCAGCGCAACCAATGCCGCATTGGGGGCGGGGCGAGAAGGCGAGCGCCCGTCGCGGGACCTTGGCACGATGTGCGGCATCAGAACTTGCTGCCCTGGTCCTGCCCGTACGGGCCCGCCTGCCATTGCTCCGGCGTGAGGACCCGGCTGGTGTCGTGGGCGACGAAGGTCCACGGGCCGGAGTACGTGTTGTCGCTGAAGTGGTTGTTCTGGTCGAAGGTGATGACCTGCTGCACCACGTCGCCCTTGTACGGGGACCAGTCGGGGTAGCTGCCGTAGTTGGACAGCACCGCCATGCGGCCGCAGAACTGCGTGCAGCCCAGGTGTGCCGGGTCGAAGGTGAAGGTGTTGTCGTGCACGGTCACGTTCTGGGTTTTCCAGCGGCAGTCGTCGTACAGCGGCTTCTGCGTGATGGCCGGCGCGGTGCACTGGGCCTTCGTGGCGAACGGCGTGCAGTAGCCCGTGGACGTGTTGGCCGGGCTGTTGCAGAAGCGGTCGGCGTTCTCCCACAGGGCGACGCCGCCCCAGTTGTCGTCGAAGGTGTTGCCGCCGATGTCGATCTGGTGGGTGCGCGCGCCGAGGCGGGGTTCGCCGCCGGACTCGGAGAGGTAGATGGTGGCGACGGGGAAGTTGTCGCCCTTGGCGGCGCGGGCGCGGCCGGCGACGAGGCCGTTATGGCGGAACACGTTGTCGCTGACGGTGAGGTTGTGGCTGATCTCGTAGAACAGCGCCTCGGCGTCGTTGTCCTCGATCACGTTGTCCTGCACGAGGAAGTCGTTGTCGTTCGTGTCGGCCCACAGGCCGGGGCCGTGGTTGCCGTGGACCCAGTTGCCGGTGACGTCGGCGCCGTTCACGGCCCAGAACTTCACGCCGCCGCTGCAGCCGCAGCCCGGCGACTTGGTCTCCCAGTCGTCGGTGTTGTTGCCGGTGATCTCGTTGCCCTCCAGCACGAGCCCGGTGATGCCGTCGCCGGCGCGGTAGGCGTTCATGCCGTACTGGCCGTTGTCCTTCAGGCAGCTGCGCCGGACTTCCTGCCGGTCGCCCGCCATCAAGGCGGCCCCGCGGTTGTCCTCGATGGTGCTGTCCTCGATCACCCAGTGCGTGCCGGAGTCGTGGTTCACCACGCCCTGGTCCTGCGGCGCGGCGAAGCCACGCACGGTGAGGCCGCGGATCGTCACGTCCTTGGCCTGCCCGGTGAACGCCGCCTGGTTGACCCCGCGGCCGTCGAGGATCGCGCCCGGTGCGCCGAGGTAGGTGTCGCCGTCCTTCGGCTGGACCTGGCCGAACGCGTCGGTGCCGAGCGTGTGCGTGCCGGGCTTGAGCCAGAACGTGGTGCCCGCCGGGCTGGCCGACGTGCGCTGCGCGAGCTCGCTGTCGTGCGCCGGATCCACCACCACGGCCCCGGACGGCGCCGAGGCGTACTCCGTCACCGTCGTGCCGCACACCGCGGCGGTCCCGGCCGAGGCCGTCGTCCCGGAAAGGCTGCCGGCGAGTACGACGAGCCCCACCACGACGGCCACAGATCTACCCATGGCCCAACGCTACGGTCCGCCGGCGCCCCCGTAACTTCCCTGATGGGGTTCGCCGGCTGCCCCGACGAGTGAATCTCCCTTGCCTGACAACACATTTCCGCGAAGTTGCGCAATTAGTGGATCATTTCCGAAGTGGACTGATCAGCTCAGATCCGTGGAACCGTCGATCCGCTGGAACGAGCCTCCCGTGCCGTCGCCCTTCACCTGCGGCACGCCGAGCAGGTCGCCGATCCCGGCCGACCTCGGCGGCAGGTCGACCCCGCCGACGTTGACCGGTGCGGCACCGTTCCACGTGTGCGGTTTGCCGTGCGCCTCGCCGATCTCCATCACGTACTTGCCCGGGTTGGCCGCCTGGTGGTGCTGCACCGACTCGGCGCCGTAGGAGTTGAACATCGCGTGGCGCTGGAACAGCCCGGCGCTGCCGTCGAGATCGCGCCGCGCCGGGTTGCCGCCGATGCCGATCACGTCGACGCCCTCCTTCTTCGCCGACTCGATCACCTGCCCCACCAGCTTGCCGTTCGGGCTGGAGTCGAGGTACTTCTTCAGGTCCGGGTGCATCTCGCTGCCGGGCGGGGAGTTCAGGTAGTCCTTGACCATGCCGTTGTGCGCGTCGTCGCGCAGGCTCTCCAGGTAGACCTTGTTGACGCCGTTCTGCTTGAGGTCGCCCATGTTGTCGCGCATCATCTCGAGGCCCGGGTGCTTGCCGTCGTGCTTGCCGCCGACGACCACGCCGTCGTACTTGTCCAGCAACGAGCCCGTCGCCTCGTGCTTGTCCATCACGGGGCGCAACCGGTCGTCCACTTCCTGATCGCGGTCGGCGTCGCGGTGGTCCTGCTTGTTGTTCTCGGTCACCTGGTTCGCCGTGTGCTGGTCGCGGCGGTCCTGCTGCTCCCAGAAGTTGCGCGTGTTCGGGTCGTTGCGGCCCAGCGCCTCGACGGCCTGGCGGTCCTTGGACACCGGGTCGACGAGACCTTCACCGCGTGCGTGCTCGTGCAGCTTCCCGCCGAGCCCGCGGTTGTTCTCCAGCATCGTCTGGGCGTCGCCGTCGAGCGTCAGGCGCTGCTTGTGCGGGTTCGGCACGCCGGCCTTCTGCGCGATGTCGTTGAACTTCTCCTCGTCGCGGATCTTGTTCGGCGTCCGGCCCGTCTTGCCCGACTTGCGCGGCCCGCGCAGGTTCAGCGAAGGCCCGTCCGGCGTGCTGTGCGCCTGGTCGAACGACAGCTTGCACGGCGCCAGCCCCAGCGGGTCGGTCCAGCCGACGGGGTCGGCGACGTAGGCGTACGGGTTGGTCGCGGGGCTCAGGCCCGACGGGTCCGGGCTGAGGTACCGCGCCGCGTTCGGGTCGTAGTAGCGGTGGAAGTTGTAGTGCAGGCCCGTTTCGTCGTCGTGGTACTGCCCGGCGAAGCGCAGCGGCGTCGGCATCGGGCCGGTCGCGGCGCCCCACGCGGTGAGCGTGCCGTGCCAGACCAGGCCCTGTTCGGCGTCGAGCAGCTCGGTCGGGGCGCCGGCGAGGTCGGTGATCACACCGCGGAGGCTGTGGTCGCGCCATTCGCCGCTCGCCTGGTGCAGCACGCGTTCGGTCTGCGTGAGCACTTGGCCGCTGCCGGGCTCGGTGTGCCAGACCAGCGCGCGCACGCCGTCGGTGACCTGCTCGGCCAGCTGCTCACCGTCCCAGGTGAACTCGGTGCGGGTGCGCAGGGTGCCGGTGGCGTCGAGGAGTTCCTTCGCGACGCGGCGGCCGAGCGCGTCGTAGCGGTAGCGCCAGTGGTGGCCGGCCGGGGTGTGCACGGCGACGAGCCGCTCGTGACCGTCCCATTCGTACCGCCATTCGTTGCCCTCGGCGGTCCGGCGCAGCACGAGCTTGCCGTCGGGGTCGTACTCGTACTCCGCGGTGTCATCGCGCTTGAGCAGGCTGCCGGCGTACACGCGGTTTCCCGGCTGTACGAGGTTGCCCGCCGCGTCGTAGCCGTAGGTCTCCCGGCTCGCGGGGCCCTCGACGGCCAGCGGACGGCCGATCGGGTCCAGCCGCAGCTGCCGCCGCCCGGTCAGGGCGTCGTCGATCGCGGTCACGGTGTCGTCGTGGCGGTAGTGCAGCGAGCGTTGCTGCAGTGGCCGGCCGTTCGCGAGGGTCTGCGTGACGAGCCGGTCGCGGGCGTCCCAGCCCTGGCGCAGCCGCACGTTCCCCAGCCGCCGCTCGACCTCGCGGCCTTCGAGGTCGCGCACGGAGGTGAGCTCGCGGCCCGCGGTGAACAGCGCGATCGGCCGGCCCGCCGCGTCGTGGCGCCATTCGGCGTGAGCGCCGGTCGGTGTCGTGCGCGAAGTGCGCCGGCCCGAAGCGTCGAAAGTGGACGACAGCACGCGGCCGTTCACCGACTCCTCGGCGAGGCGGCCGGCCGGATCGTAGGTGCGGCGCAGGTCCGCGTCCTCGTTGACGGCCCGGACGAGCCGGCCGGCGGGGTCGTACTCGTAGGTGGCGACCGCACCGTCGGCGTCGAGCCGCACGATCCGGCCCAGCGCGTCGTAGCCGAAACGCAGCACCCGGCCGCTCGCCGAGGTCTGCTCGACCAGCCGGCCCGCCGCGTCGTAGCGGAAGGCGCGGCGGCGGCCGTCGTAATCGGTGTCGGCGGCGAGCCGGCCCGCGGCGTCGTACTCGTAGCGCCACTGCGCGCCCAGCTCGTTGCGCACGCCCGTGACGCGGGTTTCGGTGTCGTAGCTCAGTTCCACGCGCGAGCCGTCGACCGCGGTCACGGCGACGGGCCGGTCGAACCCGGAGTAGTCCGTGCGCGAGACGGTGGTGGCTTCGCGGGTTTCGCGGAGGTTGCCTTCGCCGTCGTGGCGGTAGGACACGCTCGTGCCGTCCGGTCGCGTGACGCTCAGCCGCTCGCCCTCGACGGTCCACGCGGTGCGCGTGACCGCGCCCAGCGCGGTGGTTTCGGCGGCCGGTCGGCCGAAGCGGTCGAAGACCGTGCGCTGCGTCGCGCCGACGGCGTCGGTCACCGCGACCGGGAGGCCGGCGGCGTCGTACTCGTAGCGGGTCGTCTCGCCGAGCGGCCCGGTGACGGAGGCGGGCAGGCCCGGCCGCGCGTACTCGAAACGCGTGCGGGCGCCGAGCGGGTCGACGGCCGCCGCGACGTCACCGTCCTCTGTGTACTCCCGCAGCCACACCGCGCCGTCGGCCTCGACGACCTTCACCGGGCGGTGCTCGTCGTCGTACTCGGCGGTGGTGCGGGAGCCGTCGGCGGCGACGATCGCCACGAGGTCGCCGGCGTCGTCGTAGTGGTTGCGGGTGGTGGCGCCCAGCGCGTCGGTGCTCGACAGCAGCCGGTCGCGGTCGTCCCACTCCATCCGCGTCGTGAAGCCAAGCGGGTCGGTGACCGCGACGACCTGGAACGCGTCGTTGAGGTCGAACACCGTGGTGGCACCGAGCGAGTCGACGGCCGTGGTGCGGCGTGGCTCGTACGCGAGGCTGTAGCGCAGGTCGCCGTCGCGGCCTTCGGCGCGTACGCAGCGGCCCTGCGCGTCGTAGGAGTAGCGGTACCACATGCCGTTGCGGTCTTCCCAGCTCGCGAGCCGGCCCTCGGCGTCGTAGCCGAAGCGCAGCGGGAGGTCCGAGGAGTTGCGGACCTCGGCCAGGTTCGCGCGCTCGTCGTAGGCGTAGCGCACGAGCACGACCGGCGCACCGCCGCTGAGTAGCGTCAGCTCGGTGACGCGGCCGCCGTCGGTGGTCACGCCGACGTGGTGGCCCGCGGAGTGCGTCAGGTCGGTCAGCGTGCCCGCGTTGTCGTAGGACAGGCGGAAGTGCTGATCGCCGGCCATGGTGCTCACCGTGACCAGTCGCCCGGTCGCGCCGGAGAACAGCAGCGCGCGGCCGCGGTCGGGCTGGGTGAGCACGTAGGAGCCGTCGATGCCGCGCGTCAGCGGCCACGCCGGGCCGGTCACGGGCAGCACCTCGCCGCCGACGACGGGCTTCGGGTATTCGAGGAAGGTGCCGTCTTCGGCCGCGAAGTGCACGGCGTCGCCGTCGGCTTCGAGCCGCTGGTCGAGCGTCGAGGCCCACGACGCGCCGAAGGCCCGCCCGATCCGGTACGACGACAGGTGCGTGCGCGAAAGGACCAGTGGCAGCGCCGCGTCCAGCCGGACGTCCTCCTGCGTGAGCATGACCCGGCCCGTGGAGACGTCGATCGGGTCACCGCAGGCGAGGCGGTCGGCCGTCGGGGTGTCGTTCGAACGCGGGGTGGTGTTGGCGTCCTTGATGGAGCTCTGCGCCGACGTGGTGTCCTTGCCCCCGCTCTTGCCGCCACCTTCGCCGCCGGGCAGGCCGCGGTCGGCCGGCGGCGGGTCGAGCGGCGGCGGGCTGCTCTTCGCCGGCGGCGGGGTGTTGCCCGCGCTGGACGCGCTCGTGGAGTCGTTCGGCGGCGGGCTGTTCCTGGCCGGCGGGGGCGGGGCGCCACCCGCGCTCGACGCACTGGTCGAGTCGTCCGTCTTCACCGGCGGCGGGTCGCTCTTCACCGGCGGCGGCGTGTCCCCGGCACTGGACGTCGTCGTCGCGTCGTCGTTCTTGGCCGGCGGGGGAGTGTCGTGCTTGGGCGGCGGCGTGTAACCCGACGCCGTGGTGCTGTCGCCCCCGCCCTTCGGCGGCGTCTTCACGTCGGGTGCCTTCGGCGGCGCATCGATGCTCTTCGGCTTCGGCGGCGCCGAGATCTTGCCCCCCTTGAGCCCCTTCAACGCCTTGCCCGCGTCCTCGAACAGCGTGCCCGCCTTCTTCAGCAACGGGATCAACGCCTTCAGCGCTTTGATCAGCTTCGTGGTGACGTCGGTGATCTTCGACGCGGTCTTGGCCACCGCGTTCACCACCTGCGGCACCACCCACGTCAACCCGATCCCGAGCGTGAACACCACCTGCAACGCCCAGCTGATCATGTGCCCGACCAGATCCGCGATGATGTCGCGCACCAGCGCCCGCACCGCGCCCACGACCTCACCAGCCGTCTTCACGCCGCTGGCCGCGCCCTCCGTGCCCTTCTGCGCACTGCCCAGCAACGCCGCCAGATCCTGGCTCCGCTGCCGATACGCATCCGCCGCCGCCCCCGTCCACGACTGCAGATCCGCCTGGACCATGTCCTGCAGATCCGACGCGACGGCCTCCAGCTCACCCGCGACGTTCTTCCACGTCTCCGACTGCGCCGCGATCTGATCCGCGTTGCCGGTCAGCCCGTTGAGCGCCTCCTTGAGCGGCCCGACGTGCTCCATCAGCCACCCGACGCCGGCCGCGAGGATCGCCCCGAACGGGTCCATCGCCATCGACAGCGCGTCCAGCGCCGTCCCGACCGCCCCCATCGCCACCGACGCCCAGTCGCCGGTCTCGATCGCCGTCTTCAGATCGTTGGCGTCTTCCAGCAGCGTGATGCCCGAATACGCCTTCGTCGAGTCCTGGGTCGGCGCGATCAAGGGGTTGCTCATGAATGAGACACGGTGCCAGAAACCCCTTCGGTTCACCTTCCGTTCAGCCGAGATGTCGATCACTCCGGCGCCGGAAAACCACGTGACACCGGTCCGGCCCGGCAGCGAGGCTGTCGCCCGTGCCCGACGACTTCACGCTCTCCCGCCGTTCCGCCATGCGCTGGAACGCCCCGCTCGACGAATCCCACGCCGCCCTGCTGCTCGACCGCCTCGACGTCACCGACGGCACCGTCGTCGACCTCGGCGCGGGCTGGGGTGAGCTACTGATCCGCGCGGTCGACGGCACCGCCGCGCGAGGCATCGCCGTGGACACCGACGAGGTGGCGATCGAACGCGGCCGCCTCGCCGCGAAGGAGCGCGGCGCCCAGGTCGAGTTCGTCGAGCAGGACGCCGCCACCTGGCAGAGCCGGGCCGACCGCGCGCTCTGCATCGGCGCGTCGCACGCCTTCGGCGGCACCCGCCAGGCGCTGGCCGCCCTCGCCGGCGTCACCGACCACCTGCTCTACGGCGACGGCTACTGGTCAGCCGACCCCACACCCGCCGCCCACGAAATCTTCGGCGACGACGTCCTTCCGCTGCCCGACCTCCTCGACGCCTGCCGCGACACGGGCTGGCGCGTGCTCCACCTGAGCACCGCCGACCAGCGCGAATGGGACGACTTCGAGTCCACCTCCCGCGCCGGCCGGCTGCGCTGGCTGCTGGCGAACCCGGACGACCCACGCGCCGCCGAGACGCGCGAGTGGCTCGACACCCGCGAACGCGAGTACGTCACCGCGTATCGGGGTGTGCTCGGGTTCGCCTACCTGGTGCTCGTCAAGTAGTTCAGGCCTTGCGGCGGAACACCGGCTTCACCGGCCGCCCGCCCAGCCACGGCGACGGGTCGCCCGCGTCCAGGGCCTTGCGGTAGACCACGCAGGCCCCGGAGACGACCTCGACGGTGTGGTCGATGTCCGCGTCCGTCAGGGCCGCGCTGACCACGAACGACGGACCCAGCACGCCGCCCGTCACGAGCTGGCGCAGGAACAACGTGCGGTAGTCCTGCGACGGCGCGCCGGACGCGTCGAGCGTGCCGAAGACCAGGTTGCTGTCGCGGCCGCGCACCACCACGTGGTCGGCCACATCGTGCGACGCGGCCACCTCGCGGACGCCGGCGGCCAGCCGCGCACCCAGCGCGTGCAGCCGGGCGGTGACGTCCTCGGCCTCGTAGGTGTCCATCACGGCGATCGCCGCGGCCAGCGAGTGCGTCTCGGCGCCGTGGGTAGTGGACAGGAGGAACACGCGGTCGCGCGAGTCGCGCAGGCCGCCGAGCTCCATGAACTCGCGCTTGCCGGCCAGTGCCGACACCGCGAAGCCGTTGCCGAGCGCCTTGCCGAACGTCGAGAGGTCCGGCGTGACGCCGAACAGCCCCTGCGCGCCGTGCTCGGAGAAGCGGAAGCCGGTGATCATCTCGTCGAAGACCAGCAGCGCGCCGTGGCGGTGGGCGAGGTCGCGCAGGCCCGCGAGGTACCCGTCGGGCGGGTCCTGCTGCGTCGCGGCCTCCAGGATCAGGCACGCGATCTGCCCGTCGTGCTGCTGCAGCAGGGATTCGGTCGCCGCGAGGTCGCCGTACGGGAAGCGCACGGTCAGGTCCGTGATCTCACCCGGGATGCCGGCCGCCATGGCCGTGGTGCCGATGAACCAGTCGTCGGTGGAGAAGAACGCGTGGTCGGCGCACAACGCGACCAGCGGCCGGCCCGTCACGGCACGCGCGAGCCGCACGGCGGCCGTCGTCGCGTCGGAGCCGTTCTTGGTGAACTTGACCATGTCCGCGGTCGGCACGTTCTCGAGGAACCGCTCCGCGGCCTCGGCTTCCACAATGGACGGACGCGCGAAGTTGCTGCCCCGCTCGATCTCGCGGCGCACGGCCTCGGTCACGCGCGGGTGGGCGTGCCCGAGGCTCACCGACCGCAGGCCCGAGCCGTACTCCACGTACTCGTTGCCGTCGACGTCCCACACGTGCGCGCCGCGGCCGTGGGAGATCACGGGCGCGAGGTGCTCGGGGTACTGGTCCTCACCCTTGGCGTAGGTGTGCGCGCCGCCGGGGATCACCCGGTGCAGCCGCTCGTTCGCGGCACGGGAGCGGGGCAGGTCCATTGTGGTCACCTTCTAGGTCTGCAGCGCCTCAGCCAGCGAGGGCGCGGTCTTGTCGCGTTCGGACATCAGCGTGGGCGGCAGCGGCCACGGAATGGCGAGTTGAGGATCGTTATAGGCGATACTGACGTCTTCGTCCGGATTGTGCACGCGATCGATGCGATACGAGACATCAGCGATATCGGAAAGTGCCTGAAACCCGTGTGCGCACCCGGCGGGGATGTAAATGCTCACCTGGGTGTCGCCGGAAAGCCGGAACGTCTCCATGGCCCGGAAAGTCGGCGACTCCGGCCGAAGGTCCACGACCACGTCGAACACCTCGCCGAACGAGCACCGCACCAGTTTCGCCTCGCCGTCGCCCGAGCGCAGGTGCATCGCGCGCACCACGCCCCGCACGGACCGCGACACGCTGTCCTGCACGAACGCGTCCGGGTCGATGCCGACGGACCGCGCGACGTCCGCGTCGAACGTGCGCGAGAAGAACCCGCGTTCGTCGCGGTGCGGCGTCGGCTGGAAGAGGATCAGGCCGGAGATCGCCGGCACGGGAATGGCTTTCATCGGGCCTCCGAAACGGGGAACAGTGTGGACGACAACACGGCGAACTGGGATTTCAGCCGTTGCTTGTTGTCCTCGTTGCGTTCGTCCAGCGTCGCTTTCAGTTCCGTCGCGCGGTGTTCCAGCTCCTCGAACTGCGCGATCAGCCGCGGCACGTCAACCGACCGCGCTTCCTGGCAGAACTCGCCGAGGCCCATTTCGGCCATCAGCACGTCGTTCTTCTTCGCGTACCCGATCGCGACGGTCGGTTTCCCGGCCTTCAGCGCGCACAGCACGTTGTGGTAGCGCGTGGCCACGACCGTACCGACGCCGGCCATCGCGGTCATCAGCTCGCCCAGTGACCCCGGCGGCTCGGCCGTGACCAGCGGTGAGTCCACCTCGGCCACGATCTCGTCCACCACGGCGAGGTCGGCCCGGTCACCGATGAACAGCCGCACCGGCCGGCGGTCGGCCACGAGGTACCGCACGAACTCCGTCAGCGAGTCCACATAGGACCGGTAGATCTCCTCGCCCCGCGCCCGGTCGTCGTTCCCGCCGAAGTAGGCCATCACGCCGACCCCCACGGCCCGGGGGTCTTCGTCCGCGACCGGCGTCGGCAACGCGAACGCCAGGTCCGGGTACACGTTGTCACCCGCGGTCCGCACGCCCATGTCCGCCATGGCCGAACGCGACAGCTCGTCGCGGTAGGACCGGTACGCGGCGAGCTGCGCCGCCTGCCGCACCAGGAACCGCGTGGCCGGCATGGTGATCCGGTCGGCGCCCACGCTGACGAGCGCCACCTTCGTGCCGAACAGCCGCCCCAGCAGCGAAAGCAGGAACAACGCGTAGGGGAAACCCCACGGCCGCAACGGGAGCGTCGCCTCCAGCACGCCCATGCCCGGCACGATCACCACGTGCTGGCGGCGCACCCAGCGTGCCGTGCGCACCACGTCGACGAGCTTGCCCAGTGCCTTCGTGGCGATCGCGCGCACGCCGGCCGCCGTGCGGTACTCATCGGAGTACCAGTTCAGCCGGGTGGCGGGCACGCCGTAGCGGGCCTGCACGACGTCCGGGCCGCCGCAGAACGCCGACACCGCGGCGTCCGGGTGTTCCGCGCGCAGGAAACCGAGCACGGCTTCCAGCGACCCGTCGTTGCCGAGGTTGCCCGAGCCCAGGAGCCCGAACACACCGACGCGTGTGGTCACGAAACCCGCCGTTCGCGGCCGGCCACGACCAGGTCGACGGTCATCGACAGCTCGTCGGCCGCCACCGGCGCGCGGTCCTCCACCCGCTCCCCGGCGCCGCCCGGGCGCGCGCGGCTCGTGAACCACTCGACCAGCGCGAGGTAACACGCCCGGCGTTCGCGCGAAGACAGCGGCGCCTTGCGGATGCCGTGCACGTAACCCCACACGTACTCGGCCAGCAGCCGCGCCGTCGGGTTCGTGATCGGGTTGCCGCGCTTCGGGTCGAGGTTCGCGCACCGCGAGCGCTTGCTCGGGTTCGCGCGTTCGGCGCGGTCCGGGTGGTCGCGGCGGAAGTACAACAGCTCCGGCACCTGGTGGAACGGCCCGTGCAGCGCCAGCTCGGCCACGTAGGTGCGGTCGGCGTGGTGGTAGCTGTCCATCGGCGTGACGCGGCGCAGCACGTCGGTGCGCATCACGCCGTAGAAGTCGTCGCCGCCGGGTTCGAACAGCAGGCTCTTGAACCGCGTCGACGGCCGCGGCGCATCGGTCTTGTGCACATAGTCCAACGGCACGGTCACCGCGCCGTTCTCGTCGATGATCGCCTGGTGCGAGTGAGCCAGGATCACCTCGGGCCGCTCGTCGAGCGCCGCGATGCACTTGGCCAGCAGTTCGCGCCCGTAGAGGTCGTCGTGCGAGGCCCACTTGAACAGCTCGCCGCGCGCCATGTCGAGCAGCACGTTGTGGTTGGGCGTCGCGCCGATGTTGCGGGCCTGGCGCACGTAGCGGATGCGCGAGTCCTTGCCCGCGTACTGGCGGCAGATCTCTTCGGTGCCGTCGGCCGACGCGTTGTCGGAGATGACCAGTTCGAAGTCCTCGTACGTCTGACCGAGCAACGCGTCGAGCGCCTCGCCCAGGAACTCCTCGCCGTTGTACACGGGCAGACCGATGGTCAGCCGGGGAACCGCGCTCATCCCGTTCTCATTTCTGTCATTCCGTCTGACGCCGAATGAAGCTCTTCATGGCTGAACGATCCTGAAACCGGGCGGAACTCGAGGGAGTGCTCGCCCGTGCGCGGCGCCGGCGTGGCGGGGACGTTCTCCGCGATGGCGAAGTGGTCGCGCAGCGCGATCCGCAGCTGCCACCACCACACGGCCGAGCCGGTGATCGTCGCGATCGCGACACCCCACTCCGACCCGGCGGCACCGCCCAGAGCGGCCCCGATCAAGCCGAACACGACGTAGAACACCGAAGCGATCAGCTGCGAACGCAGGCTGCGCTTCGCCGTGCCCAGCGCGCGCAGGCCCGCCGTCGCGCCGGTTGTGAAGCTCGCGCCGACCACGGCGAACGTCACCGGCAGGATCAGCAGCGACGACGTGTCCCACAGCGAACCGAGCACGAACCGGCCCGCCTCGGCCGGGATGAGCAGCAGCAGCCCGAGGCCCCACGCCAGCGCGGCCGCGGCCTGCACCCCGCCGAGGACCACGCAGAAGTGCCACAGCCGGTGCGGCGAGCGCTGCAGCACCCGCGCGCCTTCGGCCACCGTGACCAGCGAAAGCCCCATCAGCAACGCGAGGAACGGCCCGAGCAGCTGCTCCGCACCGCGCACCGTGCCGACGGCGGCGAGACCGGCGACCGCACCCAGCCCGTACGCGCGCAGCTGCGAAGACCCGCTGTTGCTCACGTTCTCCAGCAGGTAGCGCACGCCCAGCTCGCGGTGGTCGCGCAGCCACGCGCGCACCCCGCCCAGCCGCGGCAGCACGCTCGTCTGCACCCACCCGAACGCCGCGGCGACGCCGGCCGAACAGCCCCAGGCCAGCAGGAACGCGACCACGGTGCCGTAGCGCGCACCGATCACCAGCGCCGGGAACAGCGCCACGGCCTGGATGCCGTCGTTCACGAACGCCTTCTGCCCGGTACCCGCCGCGAAGAAGCCGAACCGCCACGAGTCCTGCACCAGCAGGAACGGCAGCACCACGCCGAGCGCCACGAACGCGCCGCCCAGCGACCCGCCCACGATCAGTCCGAACAGGACACTCACGATCCCGCTCGCGACCCCCACGAGCAGCGCCGTGCCCACGGCCTGGCCGAGCGCCTCGCGCCAGCGCGCCTTGGGAACCCCGGAGAACCGCACCATCAGCGGGTCGGTGGCCAGGCCGCGCGAGACGTTGAGGATCACGCCGTAGGTGACCCACGCGATGCTGAAAAGGCCGAACGCCGCCGCGCCCAGCGATCGCGCGACGTAGAGGCCCACCACGAAATTGGTCAGGCTCGACACGGCCTGGTCGCCCAGGCCCCAGCTCAGCCGCCCCGCCATGGCGCGGACGGCCCGCGAACGCAGGATCGGAGGCACTCGGCCTCACTCCTTGAGCAGGCCGGCGACCTGCAGGGCCTGGGCCGCGGTGGCCACGGCGCCGAACGGCAGGTCCGCGCGTTCGGCGATGTCGAGCAGGCTGTGCTCGCCGTCGGAGTAGGACAGCACCCACAGCATCGCCATCTGCGCTTCCTTGGCGTCGCTGCGGCCGCCGAGCGAGTCGTACAGACCGCGCTTGCCGAGCTGCGGCTCGCCGTAGGGGCTGAGGTTCACGTACCGGCGGTTGCGCTCCAGCACCGAGAACGCCGTCTGCAGCGTGTCGAGCGTGTCCTCCATGGCCTCCGGCGAGACGAAGGCCGAATTGTCCGCCGACGTGTGGTACTCCGGGTAACCCGCGTACGGCGTGCGCGTGAGGGACCCGACGCCCAGGTTGAAGCCGGGGGAGCAGAACTGCCGCTCGTCGTAGCCGTACGGCGAGAACGCGCGGATCTCGTGCGGCTTGTCCTTGAGCACGTGGGCCATCACGCGGTCGATGTCGGCGTCACCGCGGCGGCTTTGCTTGTACGTCAACGAGCCGCGGTCGCCGGCGCAGGCCAGCACCACGCCGTGCTTCACGCGGTCGACGTGCTCGGCGTTGCGCGCGAGCCACGTGATCGCGCCGATCGTGCCCGGCATGAACAGGAACCGGTACGTGAAGTGCGGCTTTTCCGCCGCCAGCCCCTGCGCCAGCGACACGGCCACCGCAATGCCCGCGAGGTTGTCGTTGGCCAGCGACGGGTGGCAGACGTGGCACGACACGATCACCTCGTCGCCCACCTCGCCGGGCACGACGTGCTCGCCGTAGGTGAGCGAGCCGTCGGCCAGTGTCGAGTCGATCTTCACGTGGTAATCGCCCTCGGGCAACGCGTCGAGCACGTCCTGCGCGACGCAGAAACCCCAGGTGGGCGAGTAGTAGCTGGTCCGGTAGGGGACCCAGGAGGGGCTTTCGGGCAGCGTGTGCAGGCGCCCGCGGAGCTCGGCGAGGCTCATCGTCTCGTCCGCCGGCACGCTGTAGCCGACCACGTGCAGGTTCGACTCGCGGAAGTCGATCACGCGCCGGCCGGAGGCATCCGCGACGTACGCGTCGCGGATGTTCCACTCCTGCGGCACGGTCCAGTCCAGCACCTGCGTGCCGGTGGGCACCTCGTGCACCTTCAGGTCCAGGTGCTCACCGACGATCGCCAGCGTCTGCCGGACGCCGTCCCCCGTGATGCTGCGGCAGAGCGGGTAAAGCCGCTCCACCAGCGCGTGCATCTCGCCCCCCGTGAGCATCAGCGCTGCCGCAGCGTGTCGTCGACGGCTCCCGCAGCCTGACGGTCGGACAGCCAGTTGAGTCGCGTGAAGCGGCGCTCGAACTGCTCCTTGGTGAGCTCGTAGGCGCGGTAGGCGTCGATCAGCTGCAGCGCGCCGTCCTTCACGCCCCACTCGCACTCGAAGCCCGGGATCGCCTCGCGGAAGCGCGAGAAGTCCACGCGGTACGAGCGCGGATCGGCGCCGGCCTCGCCGGTGATGCGCAGCTTGGAGCCGGGCACGGCCTCCACGACCTCCTGCGCGATCTCCGCCACGGTGACGTTGTTGCGCTCGGTGCCGATGTTGAACGCCTTGTTGTGCACGGCCTCGCGCGGCGCGTCGAGCGCGGCCGTGAAGGCGCGGGCGATGTCGCGCGCGTGAACCAGCGGGCGCCACGGCGTGCCGTCGGACAGCACGAGCACCTCGCCCGAGAGGTAGGCGTGGCCCACGAGGTTGTTGAGCACGATGTCGGCGCGCAGCCGCGGCGAGAAGCCGAACGCGGTGGCGTTGCGCATGTACACCGGGGTGAAGCCGTCATCCGCGAGCTTCGAGACCTCGTCCTCCACGCGCACCTTCGACTCCGCGTACGGCGTGACCGGCCGCAGCGGCGCGTCCTCGTCGACCAGGCCGCCGCCGCCCGAGGCGCCGTAGACCGAGCAGGTGGACGCGTACAGGTACCGGCCGACGCCGGCGTCCTTGGCCAGCTGGGCGAGCCGGACCGACGCGTGGTGGTTGATGTCGTAGGTGAGCTCCGGCGCGAGCGAGCCCAGCGGGTCGTTCGACAGCGCGGCCAGGTGGATCACCGCGTCGAAGCCCTCGATGTGCTCGGGCCGCACGTCGCGCAGGTCGACGGTGATCGACGGCAGGTCCTTCGGAGCCGGCCCCAGGAGGCAGCCCGCGAAGAGCCCGGAGTCGAGGCCGACGACGTCGTGTCCGGCTTCGGTGAGCACCGGCGCCATCACCGTGCCGAGGTATCCCGTGTGCCCGGTCAGCAACACCCGCATGTCAGTCAGCCCCTCAGGTCGAGAACGAGTTTGTTCAGTTCGAACGCTTCCGCGTACCGCTGCTGGCATTCGATGCCGCGGATGCGGGCGAGGCCCAGGAAGGCCTCGCGGTCGTACCAGGGGCGGTGGCGCTGGGAGGCGTAGTGCTCCTGCAACAGCCGCACCTTCTGCTCGGCCAGCTCGTCCGCGAGCGGGACGTAGGCCGGGAGGCGGCCGAGGTCGCCGTCCCACTTCACGATCTCGTAGCCCAGCGCCAGGTACCCGCGGTAGACCGTGGGCACCAGCTGCGCGAGGCCGCGGTGGTCCTGGTGCGCGTCGACGGTGCGCGGTGCGAAGACCACGTCCGGGTCGGTGCGCTGCTTGAGCTCTTCCAGCGCGTTCTTGGCCTCGTCCCAGTGAGCCGGGAGGCGGCCGTCGGGGAGCTTCAGCACCGTGACGTCGAGGTCCGCGCCCGGGCAGAACGCGGCGAGCGCCGCCCGTTCCTCGGCCTCGCGTTCGGTGCCGCCGCCCGACAGCACCAGCGCGTCGACGCGGAGGCCGGGCCGCTGCTCGCAGATCGTGAGCAGCGTCCCGCCGGCGCCGATGGCGATGTCGTCGCAGTGCGCACCCAGCACCACGACGCTGTCGAGCTTTTCCGCGCCGAGCTTGATCACGCGTGCACCCGGTCCCGTTCCCACAGCGCCCACGGCCGGTCGCCGCGGGTGTAGCCCTCGTCGAGCGCGAAGCGTTCCTTCACGGTGTCGGTCGGCTTCCAGAACCCGCGGTACGGGTAGGCCAGCAGCCGGCCGCGCTTGGCGAGCTCGCCGCAGCCGTCGGCGACCAGGTCGCCGTTCTCCGGGATGTGGTCGAAGATCTCCTGGCGCAGCACGAAGTACCCGCCGTTCTCCCACAGCGGCATGTCGCTGACCGGCGTGATCGAGCCGATGAGCCCGCCCTCGTCCATCTCCACGCAGTGGAACGACGACTGCGGCGGCACGACCATCATCGACGCGCCGGCGTCGGTCTGCTCGAAGCGCTCCACCATCTTGTCCAGCGGCGCGTCGGTCAGCACGTCGGCGTAGTTGGCGATGAACATCTCGTCGCCGTCGAGGTACTGGCGCACGCGGCGCAGGCGCTCGCCGATCGGCGACTCGATGCCGGTCTGCACGAAGGAGATGGTCCAGTCGGAGATGTCGGTGCTCAGGAGTTCGGGTTTTCCGTCGCGGAGCACGAAGTCGTTGGACGTCGTCTCCTTGTAGTTGAGGAAGAACTCCTTGATGTGGTGGGCGCCGTAGCCCAGGCACAGCACGAACTCGGTGTGGCCGAAGTGCGCGTAGTAGCGCATCACGTGCCAGATCAGCGGTCTCGGCCCGACCATGGCCATCGGCTTGGGCACGTCGGAGGCGTCTCCGTTGCGCATCCGCATGCCGTAGCCGCCGCAGAACAGGACTACCTTCACTTGTTCACCTCGACGATCTCGAGACGGGGGATCGGGAACACGAGCCGCCCGCCCCAGTCGTCTACATAGGACAGTTGTTCGGTGAGTTCCTTCCTGAGGTTCCAGGGAAGGACGAGGACGTAGTCGGGCTTGTCGGCCGCGATGCGCTCGGGCTCGAGGATCGGCACGCGCGTGCCCGGGGTGAACCGGCCGTGCTTGTACGGGTTGCGGTCGACGGTGTAGGCCAGCACGTCGGGCCGGATGCCGCAGTGGTTCAGCAGCGTGTTGCCCTTGCCGGGTGCGCCGTAGCCCACCACGGTCTTGCCCTCCTTGGCCGCCTTGACCAGGAACTCCAGCAGGTCGAGGCGCACGCGCGTGACGCGCTCGGCGAACTCGGTGTAGCCCGACAGCTCGTGCAGGCCCGCGGCCTTCTCGCGCGCCAGCACGTCGACCATCCGCGCGCTCGGCTCGCCGGCGACCTCCATGGGCCGTGCCCACAGGCGGATCGAGCCACCGTGCGTGGGCAGCAGCTCGACGTCCACAACGGACAGTCCGCCGACCGCGAGCGCCCGGCGCGCGGATTCCACGGTGTAGTACTGGAAGTGCTCGTGGTAGATCGTGTCGTACTGGTTCTCGCTGATCAGCGTGAGCAGGTGCTGCACCTCGATGCTGACCCAGCCGTCGTCGGCGACCAGGGCGCGCAGGCCGTGGGTGAAGCCGATGATGTCGGGGATGTGCGCGTAGACGTTGTTCGCCGCGACCAGGTCCGCCGGCCCGTGTTCCTCGCGAACGTCGCGCCCCGTCTCGGGACTGAGGAACGCCGTCTTCGTCGGCACGCCCTTGTCGCGCGCCGCCTGCCCGACGTTCACCGACGGCTCGACACCCAGGCACCGGATGCCCCGCTCGACGACGTGCTGCAGGAGGTAACCGTCATTGCTCGCCACCTCGACCACGAACGAGTCGGGCCCCAGCCCGAGCCGCTCGGCCGATTCGGTGACGTACTGGCGCGCGTGCTCCACCCACGACGTCGAATACGACGAGAAGTACGCGTAATCGGTGAACGTGTCCTCGGGAGTGATCAGCGGCGGGATCTGCGCCAGCCAGCACTCCGTGCAGACCTGCAGGTGCAGCGGGTAGGTGTTCTCGGGCTCGGCCAGCTGTTCCGCGGTCAGGAACCGCTCACACGGCGGGGTCGCTCCGAGATCGACGACACTCACCAGAGCTGTCGAACCGCAGAGTCGGCATGTGGTCATCAACGGGCTCCTCGGCTCGCGGCTTGCGTGCTAGACACGTCGATGACCAGCGGGGGCTCGTTACAGCGAGCGTGTGAGGGGTGGAGCACCGTTTTCTGAATGAGATGTGCTCAGCCCGGTTCGCGACGCTTTTCCCGGCCTGTTCTCCTGGTGGGAGCGGGGGATTGGCGTGGTCTTTACCTTGCCGGAGCCGTGTGCGGAGAGTAACGCCGCGCCGGGGTGCGTGGGTTTTTCCCGCACCCCGGCGCGGGGCTGTTGCTGCGTCGCGAGGGTGGTCTAGAGCTTTTCAGCCGCCGGGATGACATCCGTCGCGAACTTCTCGATCACCCGCGGATCGGGCACGCCCGGGATCCACCCCGTGGCGGCGTGGATGCCGAGCTCGGCGAGCTGGCCCAGCTCGTCGAGGAGCTGCCCGGTCTTCTCGCCGTTCTCGCCGATGTCGAGCCACAGCGCGACGGTTTTGGTGATCTCGTCGTAGTCGCGGCCGACGGCGTCGCAGTGCTGCTTGAGCACGTCGAGCTTGTGCGCCAGGTCGGGACCTGGGAAGAGGTTGCAGAGGTCGGCGTACTGCGCGACGAACCGCAGCGTCTTCTTCTCGCCGCTGCCGCCGATCAGGATCGGCGGGTGGGGGCGTTGCAGGGACTGCGGCGAGTTGAGCAGGCGCTCGCCCTCGAAGTGCTTGCCGGAGAACGCGTCGTCGCCGTCGGCCCACATCTGCAGGACGTAGCGCAGGGCGTCTTCCAGCTGTTCGAAGCGCTCTTTGAGCGGCGGGAAGCGGAAGCCGAGGCCGCGGGATTCCTCTTCGTTCCAGCCGGCGCCGATGCCGAGGATGGCGCGCCCGCCCGACAGCACGTCGAGCGTCGTGACGGCCTTCGCGAGCAGGCCAGGGTGCCGGTAGATCACGCCACTGACGAGCGTGAGCAGCTTGACGCGCGACGTGTGCGCGGCGAGGAAGCCCAGGGTCGTGTACGCCTCCAGCATCTCGCGCTCCGGCGGGCCGTAGCGCGAGATCTGGAAGAAGTGGTCCATCACCGACAGGTACTCGAACCCGGCCTCGTCGACGGCCCGAGCCACCGTGGCGAGGTCGGGCCCGAGTGCCGCCGGACCGTTCGGCCAGGTCAGCTGGGGGAGGTGCAGTCCGAGTTTCATCCCAGCTTCTCGACCGCCGGGATGACGTCCGTGGCGAACTTCTCGATCGCCGAGACGTCCGGCAGCGTCGGGATGCTGCCGATGGCCGCGTGGAAGCCCAGGCCGTGGAGGCGCTCCAGCTCCGCCACGAGCTCGCCGGTCTTCTCGCCGTTCGGGCCGATGTCGAGGGTGTGGTAGACGGTCTTGGTGATCTCGTCGTAGTCGCGGCCCTCGTTCTCGCAGTGCTGCTTCAGCACGTCGAGCTTGTGCTCCACGTCGGGGGCGTTGAAGATGTTGCACGCGTCGCCGTACTTGGCGACGAAGCGCAGCGTCTTCTTCTCCCCGCCGCCGCCGATCATGATCGGCGGGTGGGGGCGCGTGATCGGCTGGGGCGAGTTCAGCAGGCGCTCGGCCTCGAAGTGCTTGCTGGAGAACGCGGCGTCGCCGTCGGCCCACATCTGCAGGATGTACTGCAGGTTCTCCTCGAGCAGCTCGAAGCGCTCGGCGGTGGACGGGAACGGGAAGCCGAGGCCCTTCGACTCCTCCTCGTTCCAGCCGGCGCCGATGCCGAGCACCGCGCGGCCGCCGGAGAGCACGTCCAGCGTGGTGATGGCCTTCGCGAGCAGGCCCGGGTGGCGGTAGATCACGCCGGTGATCACCGTGAGCAGCTTCGCGCGCTCGGTGTGCGCGGCGAGGAAGCCCAGCGCCGTGTACGCCTCGAGCATCTCGTTCTCGCTCGGCCCGACGCCGCGGATCTGGAAGAAGTGGTCCATCACGGCCAGGTACTCGAAGCCGGCCTGGTCGGCCGAGCGCGCGACGGAGGCCAGGTCGGCGCCGAGCTTCGACGGACCGTTCGGCCAGGTGAAGTTGGGGATCTGCAGTCCGAGTTTCATAAAACCGAACGTATACCTGGAGTTACACCAGCTGCGCGGTCAGAAATTGTGGATGACGGAAACGGTTCCGTGCAAGGGATCCGTCACGTAAACAGCGCGCGAACGCTGGTCGACCGCGACGTCGCCCGGATTCACGCCGAGGCTCAGCTCACCCGTCAGCACGCCGGCCTTGCCGTCCACGCGGGACAGTCCGTTCTGGCCGCCGTTGGTGTAGATCGTGTCAGTGCCTTGGTGCACGGCGATCGCCGAAGCTTCGCTGCGCAGCAGCACGGTCTTGCTCTGCTTGCGCGTCACGCCGTCCACAATGGACATGTGGTGGATCGCCGAGTTGGCCACGAACACGGTGCCGCTCGTCTCGTGCACCACCACTCCCGTGGGTGACGCGCCGACCCCGGCGCTGCCGGTGAACTTGCCGGCGTCGATGTCGTACACCTCGACCGAGTCGGTGGTGGGGCTCGTGCAGTAGGCGACGCGCCGCCCGGTGTCGAGCGCGATGCCCGCGAGGCTCGGCTTCGGCGCCGCCACCATCCGCAGCGTGGTGAGGCTGAGGGTGTCGAGGACGGCGAGCGTGCCCTTCGTGCCGCTCACGGCGTAGACCTTGTTCGCCGTCGAGTCCACGGCGAGCGACGACGCGCCGGCGCCCGCGCCGATGACACTCACCGTCTGGTGGCTCAGCGCGTCGAGCGCGATCACGGTGCCGCCCGGCGGGTTGGCCACGTACACGCGGTTGGCGGCCGAGTCCACGGCGACGTCGCTGGGCTTGCCGCCGACGGTGATGATCGTGGTCACGCGCCCCGCGGCCGGGTCGATCACGGCGACGGAGCCGGAGTTCGAGTCGGTCACGTACACCAGCCCCGTGACCGGATTCACCGCGACGGCCGTGAGCCGCCCGCCGACGTCGACCACGCTCACCTGCTCCGCCCACGCGGTCGCGGGGAGCACGGCTGTGGCCACACCCGCCGTGGCCAGGGCGAACAGCCCTCGTCGGCTCAGTTCGGGACCGTGCATCGCCCACCTCCGCCGAGGAAGATCACCTGGGGAAAACTTTCCCGACCCTAACCCGCTGGTGGATCATGCGAAGGAACTTCGGGTCCCCCGATCGCGTTGTTTCCGATGAGTAATCACCCTTGAGAGCGGACGGAGGCGAGCCGCGTGCACAAGCACCAGAACGGGCTGAAGACGGCGTTGCTCCTCGGTCTGCTGTCGGCGATCATCATCGCGATCAGCAGCCTCTTCGGCCGCGGCGCCCTGATCATCGGCCTGGTGCTGGCCCTCGGGGTCAACGCGTACGCCTACTTCAACTCCGAGAAGCTCGCCCTGCGCGCCATGCGCGCGCGGCCGGTGTCGGAGGTCGAGCAGCCCGTGATGTACCGCATCGTGCGCGAGCTGGCCACCACCGCGCGCCAGCCGATGCCCGCGCTGTACCTCAGCCCCACGGTCGCGCCCAACGCGTTCGCCACCGGCCGCAGCCCGCAGCACGCCGCTGTGTGCTGCACGACGGGCATCCTCGACCTGCTCAACGAGCGAGAGCTGCGCGCCGTCCTCGGCCACGAGCTGTCGCACGTCTACAACCGGGACATCTTGATCTCCTGCGTCGCCGGCGCGCTCGCGAGCGTGATCAGCGTGCTCGCCAACCTGGCGTTCTTCTTCGGCGGCAACAACCGCGACGGCAACCCGTTCGTGTCGCTGCTGCTGGTTCTCGTCGGCCCCATCGCCGCGTCGGTGATCAAGCTCGCCGTCAGCCGCTCCCGCGAGTACCAGGCGGACGCCTCGGGCGCCGAGCTCACGGGCGACCCGCTCGCCCTGGCCTCGGCCCTGCGCAAGCTCGAAAGCGGCACGCGCGCGGCGCCCCTGGCCCCCGAACCGGCGGTCGTCTCGCAGTCGCACCTGATGATCGCCAACCCGTTCCGCCCGGGCGCCGGCCTGTCGAAGCTGTTCTCGACGCACCCGCCGATCGAGGACCGCATCCGCCGCCTGGAAGCGATGGCTCGGGGCTTCTGAGTTACGCCCCCGTCGCACCCAACGACTGAGCGACACTCATCACGTAGTCCCCATACCCCGACTTCGCGAGCTTCGTCCCCAGCGCATAACACTCGTCCGGGCTGATGAAGCCCATCCGGGCCGCGATCTCCTCCAGGCAGGCGATGCGCACGCCCGTGCGGTGTTCGAGCACCTGCACGAACTGGCCGGCCTCCAGCAGCGAGTCGTGGGTGCCCGTGTCGAGCCAGGCGAAGCCGCGGCTGAGCTCGATGAGGGTGGCGCGGCCTTCGCGCAGGTAGGTGAGGTTGACGTCCGTGATCTCCAGCTCGCCGCGGTGCGACGGCTGGAGCGCGCGCGAGATGTCGACGACCCCGTTGTCGTAGAAGTACAGCCCGGTGATCGCGTTGTTGGACCGCGCCTTGGCCGGCTTCTCTTCGATCGACACGAGCTTGCCGGACCCGTCGATCTCGCCGACGCCGTAGCGCTCGGGGTCCTTGACGCGGTACCCGAACAGCACGCAGCCGTCGAGGTCGGTCGACGCGTCCTGCAGGGTGCGCGAGAAACCCTGGCCGTAGAAGATGTTGTCGCCCAGGACCAGCGCCACGGAGTCGTCGCCCACGAAGTCGGCGCCGATGACGAAGGCCTCGGCCAGACCGTTGGGGCTGGGCTGCTCGGCGAAGCTGAACGACAGCCCGAACTGGCTGCCGTCACCCAGCAGGCGCCGGAAGTTCGGCAGGTCGGCGGGCGTGGAGATCACCAGGATCTCGCGGATCCCCGCCAGCATGAGCACCGAGATCGGGTAGTAGATCATCGGCTTGTCGTAGACCGGCAGCAGCTGCTTCGACACGGCCTGCGTGATCGGGTGCAGCCGCGTCCCGCTGCCGCCCGCCAGCACGATGCCCTTCATCCGTCTCCTCACTCGTGGCGTTCAGCGTTCCGAGTGAGTGTGTCAGCCCATCGGACCTTTGCCGAAGTAGGCCTTGCAGCCGAGGTTGTACTCGGTGGCGATCTCCAGCACGTTCTTCCCGCCGTCCACCGGCAGCAGCGTGGACGAGTAGTTGGGGCAGAAGTTGTTGTAGATGCCGGTGATGAGGATGGGGGCGGGCAGCGGGTACCAGTTGCCGGCGCCGAGGTTGTCGTTGGCGAGCAGGGTCTGGCCGTTGCCGGTGACGGGCGTGCCCTTGGCGTTGGTGTAGATCTGCCCGACCATGACCAGCCGCACGCCGTTCGGGCCGCCGGGGAACAGCGTGACAGTCTGCGCGTGCTGGAAGTAGTTGCCGCTGGCGGTGTTCACGCGCGTGCCCGGATCGGCCGGATCGCCCCAGTTCGCGCCGTCCGCGGAGATCTTGTAGTACGGGTCGCAGTAGCGGTCGCCGTAGTTGCAGATCTCGTAGCTGAACCAGTACCGGCCGTCGGGTAGGCGCCGGATGATCGGCATGCCCGGGCGGACGCGGTCGGGCGGGATGGCCAGCGTGAGCTGCTTGGTGCCCCAGTGGATCCCGTCGGTGGACGCGACGCGGTTGAGCACCTGCGCGTACTTCGGGGCCTGGGTCTCGTCGGCGTAGTGCAGCCAGAGCGTGCCGCCGGCGTCGACGGTGAACTCGGGCTCCCAGATGCCGTCGTGGTTGTGCGAGATCGCGGCCTCGGACAGGTACGTCCAGCGCTTCCCGCCGTCGGAGCTGGCCCAGACCTTGATGCCGATGCGCCGCTGGGCTCCGGCGTCCTGCCGGTAGCTCGCGGCCCACAGCACGGTGCCCGCGCGCAGCCGGCCGACGCGTTGGGGCAGCTCGTAGAGGGTGCCGCAGCATTCGCCGAGCTTGCCGTCGGGGTCGCGGATCTCGCCGATCTTGTGGAAGCTCGCGCCCTCGTCGGTGCTTTCCATGATGGGCGTGAACTTGCCGCCGGCGTCCTCGCTCGTGAGCGACGCGAGGATGTGGCCCTTGCCGAACGGTGAGTACTGCAGCCGGATCAGCCGCGCGTACGAGCCGTACCCGTCCACCAGTTGCTTCTTGTCCACTACGGCCGACGCGGGCGTGAGCCCGGCGGCCACCACCACCAGTGACGTGAGGAAGGCGATCACGGGTGTCCAACGGCGCATCGACGAACCTCTCTCGCGGGCGGGCCGCGCGATTACACCACGCAACCGGCCGGCTTCAGACGCTCGTTCCGGCGCTTCCGCAGGTCAGCGCTGGGACTCCACCCGGTCGAGGGGTTTGACCCGCCCGATCGGGTGTCAGGTGGAGGTAACGGATCGTCAAAGGGTGACGAAAGATCACGTGAGAGCCACGCGGTGGCTCACGGGGGGAATGTCTGATGACGCGCGTCCGCGGGCGTGTTGCGGTGCTGCTGCTCGCGGGCCTGGTCACGGCCTCGTGCAGCGTCCAGCCGTCGGGGCGCGGGGTGCTCCTGGGGTCGCCGGGTCTCGACGTGCCTTCGTCTCCGTCGACTTCGGTCGCGCCGCCACCGCGCCGCCTGGAAGCCCCGACGGAAACCCACACCGGCAAGGGCAACGCCACGGTCCAGCTGTCGTGGCCCACCGACGTCCCCGGCTACCTCACCTTCGACTGCCCCCGCTGCGACTCCAACATCTTCGTCCACACCGACGGCGACGAGTTCTCACTCATCAACGCCATCGGCTCGTACCACGGCACGGTCTGGTTCAACGCCATCGAAGGCCGCGACCCCTCCCGCGTCCTCACGATCACCGCGAACTCCTCGTGGACCGCCACCATCACCGACCACCGCACCCTCCCGACCCTCACGGCGGGCAAGCCCCACGCCGGCAAGGGCGACGCCGTGCTGGCCATCCCCGCCGGCGTCACCCACGCGACCTTCCAGACGTCCTCCAAGGGCCACTCCGCCGTCTGGGTCCAGGGCGGCGGCACCATGGACCTCCCGGTCAACGAAATCGGCGCGGCAACCGTCGACTTCCCGGTCCAAGCCCGGACCTTCCTGGAAGTGGAGGCGTATGACGGCTCGTGGACGGTCACGGCGTCGTGAGGGCGGTGCCGCAGGAGGAACCCGCCGAGGCGATGGCGTGGCTTTCCGCACGCGGCGACAGGGAGGCGGCCCTCGGCTACCACCCCGACGGCTGGCCGGACTCCGTCTGAATCCTGCACGCGATGTACGAGCAGCCCGCACCTGACGTCTCTGCCAACGGCTTTCGGCGCGAGCTGATCGTCGAGCCCTCCGTGTTGCCCGGTCTCGACGTCGTCGCGTACAGCACCGGCATCCCGTTCGGCTTCACCGAGACCCCGGGCGAGGGCTGGACCCGGCTCACGTGGCGGTCGCTGACCGAGCGCCTCGGCCGCCGGCTGGGGGAGGGGATGACTTACCCGCCGGACCTCGACTGGTTCCCCTTCCGCAGGTGGCCGGCGTCGATCCGGCCGCCCGCCGAGGGGTCGCTGACCGAATCCGACGTGCACGCGCTGGCCGAGGTGCTCACCGACCACAGCGGCTCGGCGCCGGACCAGTGCCTGGCCTCCTACGGCTACCTCTCCTACGGCGTCATCCCCGCTGGCGATGACGCCGCGACGCTCACTGTCTGCGCTGGTCCGTGGCCCGATTTCGCAGCCCTGCTCCTCGGCCTGCCCGAGGCGGGCTCGAGCCCCAGCAACGTCTGGCCCGCCGACCGTTCCTGGTTCGTCTCCACGAACTGGGACCTCATGGCGACGCGGATCAGCGGCTCACGCGAGCTCATCACCGCCGTCGAAGCCCATCCCGGCCTCGAAACCCTGCGCTGGACCGGCTCCACCGCCGGCTGATCACTCCGCCGCCACCAGCTCCAGAACCGAGTACCCACCACCCACCGGATACGTCTTCACCCGCCGCCACCCCGACGCCGCGAAGAGCGCGTCGTACTCGTCGAGGTCGCGTTCCATCCCCTCGGTGACGGTGAGCATGTCCATGTCCACGCGCGTCGCGAAGTCGGGTTTGCCGAGCTCGCCGATCACCATCTCGACGACCAGCAGCCGCCCGCCTTGGGTGACGGCGGCGCGGCAGTTGCGCAGGATCATGAGGCAGCTCTTGTCGGACCAGTCGTGGAGGATCACCTTCAGCAGGTACAGGTCCGCGGGCGGGACCTCGACGAAGAAGTCACCCTCGATGGCGGTGAAACGGTCGGCCAGGCCACGCCGCGAAGCCTCCGCGCGGGCGCCCGGAACGGCGTGCGGCAGTTCGAGCACCTGTCCGCGCAGCTGGGGGTTCGAGGCCATCAGGCCGAGCACGAAGTCGCCGTCCGCGCCACCGGCGTCGACGACCGTGGTCACGCCCGTGGTGTCGACCGCGGCGACGGCGCCCTGGGTGACCAAACCGGACAGATCTCCCATGGCGCGCGCGAACAGCGCCGCTTCCCCCGCGTTTTCGGGACGGCCGAAGTAGCCGAACAGGTCCGTGCCGTGCGTCTCGCGCATCTGGTTGCGTCCGGTGCGCACGGCGCCGGGCAGCCGCTCCCACGCCTGCCAGTGCGCGTGCTCGTTCTGGATCATCACGAGCGACCGCATCGACCGCGGCACGTCGGAGCGCAGCAGTGCGCCCAGTGGCGTCAGCCTGAACCGGCGCTCGCCTTCGTGGCTCAGCACCCCGAGCGACGCCACGGCGCGCATCAGCCGGTACGTCGTGCGCGGGTCGCTGCCCACCCGCTCGGCGACTTCGGCGGCGGTGGCGGGACCGTGCGCGAGGTGGTCGGCGATGTTCAGCGTGGCCGTGGTGCGCCGGATCTGGGCGACCCAGGCGCCGGTGAGCAGGTGCAGCAGCACGTCGGCGTCGGCCGCCGAGTCGGTGGTCACGAGCGAGTCGGTGGGCATGGGGGGGTCCTCCCTCGGCGAGCGCCGGTGCTTCCGGCGGTGCTGAGGTCACGCTAGAAATCGCGCGGGTTTGCCTGATTGGACTTCGCCGCCACGTTCGTTGAACCTGCGTGCCAAGTCGTTCGTGGAGTGGGTGTGCAAGCCCGGCGGAAGTACTCCGTGGACGTGACGGTGCCCGCGCACGCGCGCGGCTGGCCCGAGGTGCTGAGCCGCGGCTGGGACTCCCAGGTCGGCCGCGTGATCCCCCTGCCGCCCGCCCAACGCGTCGGCGCCGGCGACTACCGCGTGCGCATCCGCCACGCCAAAGTGGACGACACCGTCGTCGAGCGCCTCTACAGCGAATCCGTCGCCGGCGGCACCGGCGGCGAGTTCAACCACCTCAACAACCGCGTCGTGCTCCACGTCGTCCGCCACGGCGAGTGGCGCTTCACCGGCCCGCGCCGCACCACCACGACCGTTCTCGGTGGACAGTTCATCGTCCGCCTCAACGATCCCTCGTGGACATTCGAGGTCGAGCCGCGCACCACCGCGCTGGTTCTGCGGCTGCCCGTCGACCAGCTGCGCCCCCACCTGGCCGACCGGCACGTGATCGGCGCGGTGACCTCCGCCGAGGTCCGCCTCCTCCTGGCCCAGACCCGTGCCGTCGAAGCCACCGTCGACACGCTGACCCCGGCCAGCCTCACCGCCGCCCGCGCGTCCCTGGTGGAACTGGCGAAGGGCGTACTCCTCGGCCACGCTGACTGCGCAGAACCTCTGCTCGCCCCCGCGTTGGCCCAAGCCGCCCGCGACCTCGCCGACCGCCTGCTCCCGGACGCGGACCTCTCGCCGGCCGTGCCGGCCCGCCACCTGAACGTCTCGGTCCGCACCCTCCACCGCGCCTTCGCCACCTGCGACGAATCCGTCACGGCCTACGTCCGGCGCCGCCGCCTGGACCACGCCCGCGCGGACCTGGCCACGGGCCGCGCCACCGTCTCGGAAGTCGCGGCCCGCTGGCAGTTCTCGGACAGCAGCCACCTGATCCGCACGTTCAAGTCCCGCTACGGCCAGACTCCGACGGAGTTCGTGAGATCGGCTCAGCGGTAGTTCGTGAACTGCAACGCGATCTCGAAGTCCTTGCCCTTCAGCAACGCGATCACGTCCTGCAGCTGGTCCTTCTTCTTGCCCGACACCCGCAGCTGGTCGCCCTGGATCTGAGCCTGGACGCCCTTCGGGCCTTCGTCGCGGATGAACTTGGCGATCTGCTTCGCCTTGTCCGACGCGATGCCCTGCAGGATCTTGCCGCCGATCTTGTAGATCTTGCCGGACAGCGCGGGCTCGCCG
The DNA here is from genome assembly GCF_040704195.1 of Amycolatopsis sp. NPDC047767. NCBI lineage: Bacteria > Bacillati > Actinomycetota > Actinomycetes > Pseudonocardiales > Pseudonocardiaceae > Amycolatopsis > Amycolatopsis sp. NPDC047767. The sequence goes on along the minus strand of NZ_JBEYSJ010000001.1, from coordinate 604,811 downwards.
GCTTCGAACGCCTTCAGCGAGATGTTGCGCTTGATCAGCTTCTCCTTGAAGACCTCCACGGCGGCGAGCGCCCGCTCCTCGGTCTCCGACTCGATGGTGAGCGCTTCTTCGCCGGACCAGGTGATGCTCGTGCCCGTGCCCCGGAAGTCGAACCGGGTGCCCAGCTCCTTGCTCGCCTGGTTCAGCGCGTTGTCGACCTCCTGGCGGTCGACCTTGCTCACCACGTCGAAAGAGGGATCCGCCACGTGTCCTCACACCTCGTACTCGCTCGTCAGGGGCCACCAGCCTAGCCCCTGTCACCCGGTGGGGTCCCCGGTTGATCCGCGCGTCGGGCCGTTGGGTATCCTTCTCTCCGGCCGGTTCACCCGGCCATGGCAGGTTACCCAAGCGGCCAAAGGGATCTGACTGTAAATCAGACGGCTCAGCCTTCGGGGGTTCGAATCCCTCACCTGCCACACCAGCCCCCGCGAAGACTCGTGGGGGTTTGTTGTTTCACGAGGTACTCAGCTTCGTCGGCGTCACCACCACCGCGACGGAGAACAGCTCGGCGAACCGCTCAGGCGTGTCGAACAGTGCCGCGATGCGTTCGGTGTACTTGGCCAGGTACGCGGGGTTCCGGTCGGCCGGCGGTGCCTCCGCGGCGGCGGCCGCGCCTTCGATCCGCACGACGTTGCGGCCGATGTCGGTGACGTCCAGCACCAGGCTGACCTTCGGGTTGGCGGCGATGTTGCGCAGCTTCCCCACGCCGGGGCGGCTGTAGAGCAGGAAGGTCCCGTCGTCGCGCGCGAGGAACCACACGGGCACGGTGACCGGCTGCCCGTCCGGCCGCACGGTGGTGAGCCACGCCATCAGGTTGTGTGCCAGCCGCGCCTCGACCCGTTCGCGGTCGGCAGGCGGCAGGTGCGTTGTCAGTTCCACAGTGGTCCTCTCCCCAGCGGTGTTCCGCAACGCTAACGGCGAGGTCCGACAATTTCGGGTGATCAAAGGCCCGACCAGGGGATTCACACCCGGGTGGGATGGCAGACTTCCCGACATGGGCGAGGTCATCGGGTTCCACCCGTTCCGCAGCAGCTTCCCCGCGCCGCCGCCGGGCTGGCACGACGCCCACGCCGGCGCGCTCGACGAGTTCGACCACCTCATGATCTACGTGTGCCGCGCGGCGGTGCCGTCCGACGTGGACGTCGAGGACCCCACCTACGAGGCCTGGGACGACTGGGACGTCCAAGCCCTCATCGACGCCCTCGGCGGCCAGGCGCGGCTCGACGAGCTCCTCCTCGACCCCGCCACCGCGCCCACCCTGCTCGCCCGCCTGCCGGAAACCCTGGAGCGCCACCGCCAGGTCGTGATCGACATCGACATCTACTACGCCCTCACCAAACTCGGCTCCATGCTCGGCCGCGTCGAGGCGACGTAGTCTCGACAAAAACTGGGGAAGGATTGCCGATGAGTTTCGACCTTGCCGTCTGGTTCGCGCCCGCGGAGGTCACCGCCGCCGAGGTGAAGGCGCGTTACCACCAACTCGCCGACGCCGAACCCGGCGACGTGAAGCACCCGCAGGTCGCCGCGTTCTACCGTGAGCTCACGGCGCGCTACCCGGAGCTGGTCGACGACTTCGAGAACTCACCGTGGGCCGCCGGCTTGGACGTGACCGAAGACGCCGTCGTCATGCCGATCACGTCGCCGCACGCCGAGGTCGCCCGCTTCGTCCTCGCCCTGGCGCAACGCCACGGCCTCGTCGCGTACGACCCGCAGAGCGGCGAAGTGCACAACCCGGGCGTGCTCACCTTCACGTCGGCCAACGGTTTCCGCGCCGAAAACCCCGACGAAACCACCATCCGCACCGCCCTGCACCGCCTGTCCCGCACCAACTGGCACGCCGTCCTCGAACGCGGCGACGCCTACGTCCAGGTCGGCCAAGGCCGAAACGCGGGCGCCCCCGAAGGCCACTACGCCCTCGAACACCGCGACGGCTCCCCGGACCGCCACTACCGCACCGACGTCCCGTCACTCGACGACGTCACCACGGCCTTCCTCGCCTTCGCCACCCACGACGACACCTGGCGCACCCGCTTCGACTGGCGCAAGCTCGACTTCTGATGGCCTACGTCCTCGAGGCCGTCGGCATCGGTTCACTGAGCAGTGGCTTCCCCGATGGTTGTTGCCCTGATCACACACCCGCCTTCGTGCAACACCGGTGAAACGTGCGTGGTGTCCACTCGACGCGACAACGAGGAGGAACCATGCCCGAGGTCGTGTTCCGAGTGCGCTGGCCGGATTCCTCGGTGCAGCGGTGTTATTCACCGTCCACTGTGGTCGAAGAGCACTTCACCGCGGGGGAGGCGTACCCGGTCGCGGAGTTCGTCGAGCGGTCGCGGGCGGCGTTGACGCTCGCGTCGGAGCGGGTGCTCGCGCGGTTCGGGTTTCCGTGTTCGCGGGCGGCCGCGCAGCTGGCCGACATCGAGCGGCGCGCGGAAAACTTCCGAGACGACCAGGAAAAGGTCGTCGTGGAGGGCTTCGAACAGTGAAAAGCCCCCGTTCCCAAGGGAAACGGGGGCCGTTCACGGCAAGCCTCACGCAGCCTGCGGAACCTCCGAAGAAGCAGGCGTCAACGCCAGCTCCAGCACCTCACGGACGTTCGCCACAGCGTGCACGTCGAGCTGCGACAGCACCTCGGCGGGCACATCGTCCAGGTCCGGCTCGTTGCGCTGCGGGATGATCACCGTCTTCATCCCCGCGCGGTGCGCGGCGAGCAGCTTCTGCTTCACCCCGCCGATCGGCAGCACGCGGCCGGTCAGCGAGACCTCGCCGGTCATTGCCACGTCGGCGCGCACGACCCGGCCGGACAGCAGCGACGCCAGAGCCGTCGTCATGGTGACGCCGGCCGAGGGGCCGTCCTTCGGCACCGCGCCCGCGGGGACGTGGACGTGGATGCCGCGGTCCTTCAGGTCGCTGACGGGCAGTTCGAGCTCCGCGCCGTGCGAGCGCAGGTACGAGAGCGCGATCTGCACCGACTCCTTCATCACGTCACCGAGCTGACCGGTGAGCTGAAGGCCCGTCGAGCCGCTTTCCGGGTCGGCCAGCGACGCCTCGATGTAGAGGACGTCACCACCGGCGCCGGTCACGGCCAGGCCCGTCGCGACGCCCGGGATGGACGTGCGCTGGGTCGAGGTCGGCAGCGAGGACTCCGGCACGTGACGCGGGCGGCCCAGGTAGGTCTCCAAGTCCGCGGCGTCCAGCGACACCGGCAGCGCGGTCTCGTCGAGAGCCACCTTCGTCGCGATCTTGCGCAGCAGCTTGGCGATCGTCCGGTTCGCGTCGCGCACGCCCGCCTCGCGGGTGTACTCGGCGGCGATCCGGCTGAACGCCGCGTCGGTGATCACCACGTCGCCGGTCGCGAGGCCGGCGCGCTCCAGCTCGCGCGGGAGCAGGTGGTCACGGGCGATCGTCACCTTCTCGTGCTCGGTGTAGCCGTCGAGGGTGACGAGCTCCATGCGGTCGAGCAGCGGGCCGGGGATGGTCTCCAGCGCGTTGGCGGTCGCGAGGAACACGACGTCGGACAGGTCGAGCTCCACCTCGAGGTAGTGGTCGCGGAACGTGTGGTTCTGCTCCGGGTCCAGCACCTCAAGCAGGGCGGCCGTCGGGTCGCCGCGGTAGTCGGCGCCGACCTTGTCGATCTCGTCGAGCAGCACGACCGGGTTCATCGAGCCGGCCTCCTTGATGGCCCGCACGATGCGGCCCGGCAGCGCGCCGACGTACGTACGACGGTGCCCGCGGATCTCCGCCTCGTCCCGGATGCCACCGAGGGCGACGCGCACGAACTTGCGTCCCATGGCCTTCGCCACGGACTCACCCAGCGACGTCTTGCCGACACCGGGAGGGCCCGCGAGGGCGAGCACGGCACCCGAACGGCGTCCGCCGACCGGGCCGAGGCCCGACTCCGCGCGACGCTTGCGCACGGCCAAGTACTCGATGATGCGTTCCTTGACGTCGTCGAGGCCCGCGTGGTCCGCGTCGAGCACGGCGCGCGCGGCGGCGATGTCGTAGACGTCCTCGGTGCGCTCGTTCCACGGCAGCTCGAGGACGGTGTCGAGCCAGGTGCGGATCCAGCCGCCCTCGGGCGACTGCTCGGAGGTGCGCTCCAGCTTGTCGACCTCGGCCAGCGCGGCCTTCTTCACGTTGTCGGGCAGGTCGGCGGCCTCGACGCGGGCGCGGTAGTCGTCGTCCTTGTCACTGCCGTCGAGCTCACCGAGCTCCTTGCGGATCGCCTCGAGCTGGCGGCGCAGCAGGAATTCCTTCTGCTGCTTGTCCATGCCCTCCTGGACGTCCTTGCGGATGGTGTCGGTCACCTCGAGCTCGGCGAGGTACTCCTTGCTCCACTCCATGGCCTTCTCGAGCCGCTTGCTCACGTCGAGCGTGGTGAGCAGCTCGATCTTCTGTTCCGTGGCCAGGTACGGCGCGTTGCCCGACAGGTCGGCCACCGCGGACGGTTCCTCGACCTGCTGGACGGCGTCGATCATCTGCCAACCACCGCGCTGCTGGAGCAGCGAGATGACCACGGCCTTGTACTCGGACGCGAGCTGCGCCGAACGGTCGTCGGTGAACTCGGTGGCCTCGTCGGCGTGGACCCAGCGCGCGGCGCCGGGACCGTCCGCGATGCGGCCCACCACGGCGCGGCCGGTGCCGCGCAGCAGAACGGCGGCCTTGCCGCCGGGAACCCGGCCGATGCGCTCGACGGTGGCGACCGTGCCGATCTCGGCGTACTCGCCGTGGATGCGGGGGACGATCAGCACTTCGGCCTTGGTGGCCGCGCCGGAGCGGATGCCGGGGAACGACGCCGTCGCGGGCGTCTTGGCCTGAGCGGACTCCACTGCGCCCCGGGTCTCGGCGTCGGTGAGGTCGAGCGGGACCACCATGCCCGGCAGCACGACGTCGTCATCGAGCGGGAGAACGGGCAGGAGGCGGGGATCTGACATGTGCACTCCTCGATTAGTTGAGTCTGCCTTGCTCAACTATCCGTGGGGCAGGTTTGTTTCCCGGAGAGTGTTCGCTGGCAGCGATCAGCTGTTTTCGCAGGTCAGAGGCACGTGGGCCCCGTCACGGCTTCTCCGCGACCCCGCACCAGGCGAACGGCCGGGTCTCCGCCTCCAGCGCTGACACCGGCTGGTCGGGGCGCCAGTCCGGCAGCGCGGACAGGCCCGGCTCCAGCAGGGGCCAGCCGCCGAACCACGGCAGGATCTCGGCATCCGAGCGCAGGTAGGCGGGGTTGGAGGTGTCGCGGTAGGCGTCGATGAAGGCCTTCACCTCGGCCGCGCGCTCGGGTGGCGCGTCGTCGCGGCAGGTGCCGTGGGTCACGGCCAGCCAGGAGCCGGGGGCGAGCTTCGCGCGGTAGGTCGCCATGAGCCCGTCGGGGTCGTCGTCGGGGCCGATGAAGTGCAGCACGGTGATCATCAGCAGGCACACGGGCTCGGACCAGTCCACGAGCCGCCGCGTGGTCTCGTCGGCGAACAGCGCCACGGGGTCGCGGATGTCGCGCTGCACGAGGCCCGCCCAGTCGCCCGCGTGCTCGCGTTCGAGGATCACGCGTGAGTGCGCGGCGGCCACCGGCTCGTAGTCCACGTACACCACGGACGCGCGCTCGTTCTCAGGCAGCCGCTCGCGCACGATCTCGTGGACGTTCCCCGCCGTCGGCACCCCCGAGCCGAGATCCACGAACTGCCGGATCCCGGCGTCGAGCGCGGCGCGCACCACGCGGTTCATGAACGCCCGGTTCTGCCGCGAGATGGGCCGGATCAGCGGCCACACCTTCTCCACGCGCCGGCCGAACTCGCGGTCGACGGCCCAGTTCTGCGAACCACCGAGGTACCAGTCGTAGACGCGCGCGGCCGACGGCTTCTCGATGTCCACCCCGGCCGGCGCGTCCGGCGCGGTCACGGCTTCTCCGCGACCCCGCACCACGCGAACGGTCTGGCTCCGGCCTCCACCGCGTTCAGCTCACGCTCCGGCCGCCAGTCCGGCAGGTGCACGATGCCCGGCTCCAGCAACGGCCACCCGCCGAAGAACGGCACGATGTCGTCGCGGTCGCGCATCCAGACGGGGTTGCTGGTCTTGCGGTACTGCTCCACGAACCAGCGCAGGCCTTCGAGCGCCGGCCCGTCGCCGTCGCCCTCGCTCATCTGCGAGATCGACAGCCAGCTGCCCGGCGCGAGCGCGTCGCGGTAGGCCTTGACGAGGCCCTCGGGGTCGTCGTCCGGGCCGACGAAGTGCAGCACCGCCATCATCAGCAGGCACACCGGCCGGGAGAAGTCGATGAACTCCCGCGTGATCGGCGAGCGCAGCACGGCGTTCGGGTCGCGCATGTCGGCCTGCAGGATGCCCGCCCAGTCGGTGGCGGCCTCTTCCTCGAGGATCAACGTCGCGTGGGCCACGGCCACGGGCTCGTAGTCCACGTACAACACGGTCGCGCGGTCGTCGTCGTCCAGCTCGGCCTCGATGACCTCGTGGACGTTGCCGGCCGTCGGCACCCCGGAGCCGAGGTCGATGAACTGCCGGATCCCGGCCTTGAGCGCGGCGCGCACCGCGCGGTTCATGAACTCGCGGTTCTGCTTCGCGCCCGGCCGCACCAGCGGCCACTGCTGCTCCACGCGCCGGCCGAACTCGCGGTCGACGGCCCAGTTCTGCGTGCCGCCGAGGTACCAGTCGTAGATCCGCGCCGCCGAGGGCTTCTCGGTGTCCACGCCCTCGGGCGCCTTCGGCGCGGCCGCCGGCTGCTCGCTCACGTCGGATCTCCCCTCGTCGCCGAAGGCCAAGCCTAGCGAGCAACGGTGATGATCTCCCGCCGACCGAGCCGCATCACCACCCCGGCGCCGACGACCCGCTGGACGAGCTCGCGCACGCCACGGATCAGCGGACCGCGGGCCTGCGCTGCCACCCCGTCCACAACGGCCGGTACCCCTGCGCGTACCAGAACGGCGTCGACCGCGGGTTCAGCACTGCCGTGTGCAGCAGCACGACATCCGCACCGGCCTCGTCGAACACCTGGTGCGCGTGGGCCGCCAGCGCCGTACCCACACCGGCCGACCGCGCGGCCTCCGAGACTGCGAGCGAAGACAGGTAGCCGATCCGCGAAGCGGCCACCCGGTGCTGGATCCAGGCCGTCTCGTCGGGCATCTGCAGCACGGCCAGGCCGAGCGCCTGCCCGTACAGCTCGGCGATCCACACCTGCGGCTCCGGCCGCTCCAGCAGCCGCAGGAGCTCCTTGCCCACGAGCTCGTCGATGCCCGGCCGCACGGTCACGCGGCCGAACTGCGCGTCGTAGCGCTGGAGTTCGAGCATGAGGTGCACGGCGGTGTCGAGGTCGTCCGGAGTGGCGTGGCGGATGCAGACGCCGGGGGTCGTCGCCGGGCCCGCGGCGGCCATGCGCTGGGCCGGGCGGACGGCGATCACGCCCACCGGAGCGAAGCCGTGGCGCAGCATTTCGGTCACACCGGCGGTGTCGCGGCTGGGCCGGGAGACCACGGCCGAGCACTCGGGATCCCCCGGGCGGGCGATGGTCGACAGGTGTTCATCCCATCGAGTGAGCAACGCGTCGAGGCCGGCGGCGGGGTCGGGGCCGGCGAGCTGGACCTCGAGCCGGTGCTCGGTCAGGGCCCGCCAGATGGACTGGGAGCTGTCGGGGCCGAGCTCGGTGCTGGTGGCCAGACCGGCGGCCGTCGTGTCTCCGACCTGCGCCGACAGGATGGTGGCGTCGTCGTGGACTTCGAAGGGGAGGGGTGCGGGGAGCAGGGCGTCCACCGTGGCGATCCGCGCCGCGTGCCCGGTGGCTGTCACGTCGTTGTGCATGTACTTCATTGTCGCCCCGCTGGACTCGGCAGAACCCCTGAACACACCCCGGGCCGCCGAATCAGGCACGAACGGGGAGTTTCACTCCTTGGTCCACGCAGGTCAGCGCCACAAGCCCATTGTTAACCCTGGGGTGATCTCCTACTGTCTCGAAAGGGACACGGGTACGCCCTCCGGGGTACGGTATGGCCCTTGTCCACACCTGACGTCACTGACGAGCGCGACCGGTGGGCAGCCGGGAAGGAAGGTCGGATGCCGGACAGCAACGGCAGGCCTGATGCCGCCCCAGCGGCGAAACAGGCCAAGGGGGGCGCCGTTTCCGGGACCTTCACCGAGGCCCGCACGGACGAACGCCGGTTCCGCATATACACCTTCGCCGTTCTCGGCCTGGGTCTGATCACCGCCTTCGCGGTCGGTTCCTGGTTGCCCTTTCACGGCTCGGCCAAACTCTGGTGGATCGGACCAGTGCTGGCGCTGGCGTTCCTCCTCGCCGAACAGCTGGGCATCAACGTCGACGTCCGAAGCGGCATTTCGTGGACGATCTCGTTCACAGAAATTCCGCTGGTAATCGGTTTCTTCGTTGCTCCGTTCGAGGTCGTGCTGGCCGCGCACCTGGTCGCGGGCATCGGCACGCTGCTGGCCCGCAAGGTCGCCGGACGCGTCCTCTACAACGCGGGCGCGTTCCTGCTCGAGATCACCGGCGCGTTCGCCGTCGCGGGGCTCGTGAAGCAGGCCGTGGGCGGCGGCGAGGCCATGCCGTGGGTCGCCGCGCTGGCGGGCACGCTCACCGCGCCGCTGGTCAGCACGCTGCTGGCGCTGGCCGCCGTGCGCGTGCTGCGCCGCCGCATGCGCGTGAGCACCGCGATCCGCCTCACCGGCCGCATCCTCGTGGTGGGCTTCGTGAACGCGTCGGTGGGCCTGTCCGGCTACCTCGTGATCGCGAACACGCCGCAGGCATGGCCGTTGGTGCTGGCCGTGTTCCTCGGGCTCACCGCGCTGTACTGGGCCTACTCCGACCTGCTGCGCGAGCAGCGGGACATGGAGGCGCTGTCCGACGTGAGCCTCATGGTCGCGCGCTCGGGCCAGCAGGCCGCCGCGCGTCCGGCCGGGCGGGCCGACGAACTCGTGGGCGGCGTCGACGTGCGCGAGTGGGCCACGATCGCCGAGCGGATCAAGGACCAGCTGGCCGCCGGCCGCGTCGTGCTGCGGCTGCGCCTGGAAGCCAAAGACACCATGCGCGTGGTCGTGGCCGGCGACGAGCTGCCGCCCGTCGACCCGAACGCCGACGACCCGCTGCAGCGCCTGCCCGGCGCCCACGTGCGCCACTTCCGCATCACCGAGGCCAACCCCGACGTCCGCGCGGCGCTGCTCAACCGCGGCGCACAGGAGGCGCTCGTGGTGCCGCTGCGCAGCGCCAACCAGCTGCTCGGCGTCGTCGAGGCCCACGACCGGCTGTCGCGCTGGCGCGGCTTCGGCAAGTACGACGTGCAGCTGCTCGGCACGATGGCCAGCCACCTCGCGACGTCGCTCGACAACCGGCGCCTGCTCGCGACCCTGCGCCACGACGCCTACCACGACCCGCTCACCGGCCACCTCAACCGGCCGGGCTTCCAGCAGGTCGCCAAGGAGCCGCTGCGCGACTTCGCCAACGCCGTGGTGCTGCGCATCGACCTCGACGTCTTCTCGACCGTCAGCGACGCGCTGGGCTACTCGTGGGCCGACCGCATGGTGATCGCCGCCGGCCGCCGGATCCGCGACGCGCTGGGCCCGGACGTGCCGCTCGCCCGTCTGGAGGGCGCGTCGTTCGCCGCCCTGCTCGTGGGCTGCACGCCGGAGAACGCGCACGCCGCGGCCGAACGCCTGCGCGTGCAGCTCTCGGCGCCCTACCCCGTCGACCGGCTTTCGGTCGAAGCCAACGCGATGATCGGCTACGCCACCACCTCCACCGAGGACGGCGGCGAACCGGTGGACGTCGACGGTCTGCTGCAGCGCGCGGACGTCGCCGTCCGTGCCACCCGCGGCGGCGAAGAGGTGCGCGGCTACGTGCCGAGCATGGGCCAGATCTTCCTGCGCCGCTTCCAGATGGTGACGCAGTTCCGGCAGTCGCTGGAGGACGGGCACGTGTCCGTGCACTACCAGCCGAAGATCACGCTGCCGAACCGTCAGGTGCAGGGCGTCGAGGCGCTCGTGCGCTGGGTGCACCCGGAGTTCGGCCGGCTCGGCCCCGACGAGTTCGTGCCCGCCATCGAAGCGGCCGGCCTCATCGGCGTGCTGACGTCGTTCGTGCTGGAGGCCTCGCTCAAGCGCGTGCGCAAGTGGCTCGACGAGGGCCTGCGCATCTCCGCGGCCGTGAACCTGTCCGTGCGCAACCTGGCGGACGAGGACTTCCCGGCGAAGGTCCAGCGCGAGCTGGAGCGCTACGACGTGCCGCCCGAGCTGCTCACGTTCGAGCTCACCGAGTCCGGCGTGATGTCCGACCCGCAGAAGGCCCTGCCGATCCTGCGGGAGCTGCACTCGCTGGGCATCGTGCTGGCCGTGGACGACTTCGGCACGGGCTACTCGTCACTCGCGTACCTGAGGCAGCTGCCGGTGGACCAGGTGAAGATCGACAAGAGCTTCGTGCTCGGCATGGGCACCGACCTCGGTGACCTCGCCGTGGTGCGCTCGATTGTCGAGCTGGGCCACTCGCTGGGCCTCACGGTGGTCGCGGAGGGCGTCGAAGAGGACGTCGCGCGTGACCAGCTGGAGGCGATGGGGTGTGACGTCGCCCAGGGTTACCTGATCTCGCGGCCGCTGCCCGAGGACCGCCTGGAGGCCTGGCTGCAGGCCCGTACGGCGCGGTCGCCGGGCCGGCACTCGGAGACGGTCTTGACCCTGCTGACCTGAGGTTTTGCGGCAAGGCGGACCCCCGTGCACGCATGGGTGACGCCCTTGCTAGTCTTTTCAAGTCCTCACAGAGGCAGGCCCCTTTAGCTCAGTCGGCAGAGCGTCTCCATGGTAAGGAGAAGGTCTACGGTTCGATTCCGTAAAGGGGCTCGCGAGTGAACGAGCTATGCTTGCGGAAAACGCAAGCCTAGCTCGCTTCGCGGCGTCCATCTGGGGGTCGAACCCCCAGGCCCCCGCCAGAGGGCTTCGCCCCCTGGACCCCCCGGGGTTGGGCGTGGTTAGGGCGGTGTAGCTCAGTTGGCAGAGCAAGCGGCTCATAATCGCTGTGTCGCCGGTTCAAGTCCGGCCACCGCTACGCGGTAACGACGGGGCTGGCCCCCGGATCTGAGAGAGAAGGAAACGCTGTGGCTGCCACCGACGTGCGACCCAAGATCACGCTGGCGTGCGAGGAGTGCAAGCACCGCAACTACATCACCAAGAAGAACCGGCGCAACGACCCGGACCGCTTGGAGATGAAGAAGTTCTGCCCGAACTGCGGTACGCACCGGACTCACAAAGAGACCCGCTGACGTTAGCGGTTCTCGTCCAGCTTCGAACAGCCGTCCCGGCCCAGCGCCGGGGCGGCTTTTCGCTGTTCAGGGCCAGTTTTGGGCCGGCCGAGGGCACGTCCGGGGACCTCTCGGACAACGGTCCCGGGTCGGCTAGCCTCAGCGGGTGCCTTTGGACCAGTCGTTCGCCGGGCGGAGCTATCCGCCGGCCGGAAAGTACGCGGTGAGCCGCGAGAAGATCCTCGAGTTCGCCGAGGCGATCGGGGACCCCAACCCGATCTACCGCGACCCGGAGGCGGCCCGCGCGGCCGGGTTCCCGGACGTGGTCGCGCCGCCGACGTTCCTCACGCTCCTGAACCTGCCCAAGGTCAACGGGATCGTGGCCGACCCGGAGCTCGGCCTCGACTATTCACGCATGGTCCACGGCGACCAGGGCTTCACCTACGAGCGCCCCGTCCACGCGGGTGACGTGCTGGAGATCGGCGCGACCATCGAGAACATCATGGCCCGCGCCGGCAACGACTTCATCAACGTCAGCGCCCGCATCACCGACGCCGACGGCAAGCTGGTCTGCACCACCCGCGCGCAGCTCGTGGTGCGAGGGGAGGACGCGTGAACGTCGGCGACGAACTGCCCTCGCTGCAGGTGCGCGTCACGCGCGAGCAGCTGGTCCGCTACGCGGGCGCCGCGCTGGACTTCAACCCGATCCACTGGAACGAGCGCTTCGCCAAGGAAGTCGGCCTGCCCGACGTGATCGCCCACGGCATGCTCACCATGGCCCTGGCCGGCCGTGTCGTCACCGACTGGCTCGGCGACCCCTCGCGCCTGCTGGACTTCAGCGCCCGCTTCACGCGCCCCGTCGCGGTCCCCGACGACGCCGAGGGCGCCCTCGTGGAGATGACGGGCAAGGTCGGCGCGATCTCCGACGACGGCGTCGCCCGACTGGACCTGGTCGTGAAGTTCGACGGCAAGACCGTGCTCGGCAAGCCGCAGGCGCTCGTCCGCGCGTAACGCGCTCAGCTCACCACCGACTCGACGGCCGTCGCCATGCCCGCTTCACCCCGCGCGTTGGGGTGCAGCGGGGCGGCGGCCGACGTCGGCACCAGACCCTCCACCCAGCGCGTGCCGGAGCCCGTGCACACGTCGTGGCCCTTGCTCGGCCCGGCCGTGTCGGCGTAGCCCGCGTTGTGGGTCTTGGCCTGCTCTTCGAGCACGTCGTCGAGGTGTTTCAGCGAGTCGCGCAAGTACGCGACATCGCCGGACCCGACGGGGATCGCGGGCCAGCAGCCGTCGCCGTCGGGCAGCACGGTGGGGTAGCCAACCACGACCACCCGGGCCTTCGGGGCCTGGGCGTGGATCTTGTCGAGCACCGCGCCGAGCTTGCCCGCGACGGCGTCGATGCGGTCGGAGAGCTGGTCGTGCCCGCCCGCGGTGAGCCGGTCGTGGCAGGGCGCGCCGTCGCGGTGCGAGGTGGCGCAGCTGGGGGCGAGCGCGATGAACCCGACGTCGTTGCCGCCGATGCCCAGCGTCACGAGCGTGGTCGCCGACGTCACGGAGTCCAGCTGCGGCGGGTTCGTGCCGTTGTGGGTCGACTGGGAGCCCGTGAGGTCGGCCGTGGTGGCGCCGCTGCAGCTGACGTCCACGAACTGCGCGGGCTTGATCTTCGCGGCCACCAGGTGCGGGTAGTTGTTGTCCGAACGGTCGCAGCCCGCGGGCGTGCCCGCCGCCTTCCCCGTGCGCGGCGCGGAGGTGTACGAGTCGCCGAGCGCCACGTAGCGGCCCGAGCCACCACCCGTACCGGCGCCGGCCGGCGGCTCGGTCGACGACCCGTGCTTCGACTTGTAGTACCCCACCCCGAGCAGCGCGACCACGACCACCAGGATCAGCAACCCGCATCCGCCGCGCTTCTTCGCTGCCACCTGATCGTTTCTACCGGTCCGCGACCCCGCGTGACGACGGGTATCCGGGTGAGACCCCTACCGGTCGACGGCGGCGCGCAGCTGTTCGGCCAGGTCCAGCGCGTGCTCGACGCCGTCGGCGATGTAGTGCAGGTCCACGAACGCCTCGGTGAACCCCTCGTCGGCGGCACCCTTCAGCGCCGACGCGAGGTCGGCCACGGTCACCACGGGCGTGCCCTCGCGCGGGTTGACGCGCAACGGGCGCCGCAGCGTCGCCGGGTCGCGGCCGGCTTCGGTGGCGGCGTCGGCGATCACCGCCCACATCCGGTGCAGGTACTGCGGGGGCAGCAGCGTCGGGAGCCAGCCGTCGGCGCTCGTGCCGACGCGGCGCAGGGCGCGTTCGGACATCCCGCCGAGCAGGATCGGCGGGTGCGGGGTCTGCACGGGCCGCAGGCCGACGTGCGAATCGGGGATCTGCCAGTGCGCGCCGTCGTGGCCCGCGGGGTCGGCGGTCCAGAGCGTGCGCAGGACCTGGATCAGCTCGTCGAGGCGGCCGCCGCGCCCGGCCCACGGCGCGCCGGTGGCGGTGTACTCGTCGCGCAGCCAGCCGAGGCCGAACCCGGCGTCGAGGCGGCCGCCGGAGAGCAGGTCGAGCGACGTGAGCGTCCGAGCGAGCAGCACCGGCGTGTAGACGGGCGCCGAGAGCGTGCTCATGCCCAGCCGCACGGTCTTCGTGGCGCCGGCGGCGGCCGTCAGCGCGACGAACGGGTCGACGAAGTGGATGAACTCCGGCGGGTACGGCCGCTCCGGTGTCCCGCCTCCCGGGTACAGGTCCGAGGGTTCGAGCGGGGTGAGCACGCGGTCACCGACCCACAGCGAAGCGTAGCCGAGATCCTCGGCCGCGGCGGCGAATCCGGCGATGGCAGTGGGGTCGGCGAGCTTGCCGTACTGCGGCAGGGCGAGTCCGAGTCGCAACGCGGTCACCGGGCCTCCTCGGGGACGACTTTCCTTGCGGGACAACGAAGATCACGCGCCGCACCGGGGACCTCGCTGGGGATCACCGGGTTCTCGGCCGCGATGCCGGAATTTCCCCGGTGCGGCAAGGTTTTCCGGCGGCTTCCGAAGTGCCTCGCGAGTCCGGGATGAACGACCGCGGAATCCGCGTTGACCACCGTGCGGAGAGTCGTTTCCCGATTAATCGCGGACGGGCGCATGCGGCCATCCTGGCACGGCTCGGCGGCGCTCGCCGGTCACGTTCCCGGCGCGCTGGAGCAGGGCATCGGGGGGTCGGTGCGAGGGCGCCCGACTAACGAGGGGGGCGCGGTTGCGGGCCTCGATCCGGCTTGCCGTAGACTTCGGAACTCGGAACGCACTACGGTCATCCCCGCCGGATGGTGGGGACGATGGAATGCGTCCTCCGGAGCCTGGGTGACCAGGTTCCACAGGGGTGTAGCTCAATTGGCAGAGCAGCGGTCTCCAAAACCGCAGGTTGCAGGTTCAAGTCCTGTCACCCCTGCGTACGGGTACTGGTGGAGCGGAGGAGTGGTCGTGAGCGACAGCGACGCCAGCGGCGAGCACGAGCAGGACGCGTCGGGCGAGAAGCCCGGGGTCGAGTCCCGCCCGGCGACCGCCGCGGCTCGGCGTGAGCGCCGCGCTTCCGCCCGCCCGTCCGGCAAGTCCGAGGCGCGTTCGGGCGGCACCAGGCCGTCCGGCAAGGCGGGCGACAAGGTCGCGAAGCCCGCTGACGCCAAGGGCGCGCCGACCCCGAAGCGGGACCAGAAGCCGAAGAAGGCGTCGGTCTTCGCGCGGATCATGCGGTTCGTCCGCGAGGTCTGGGCGGAGCTGCGCAAGGTCATCTGGCCCAACCGCAAGCAGATGGTCACCTACACCGCAGTCGTGCTGGTGTTCGTGGTGTTCATGGTGGCCCTCGTGAGCGGCCTCGACCTGGCCTTCAAGCAGGTCATCGGGCTGGTCTTCGGCTGACGCCGAAGGGGCGCGCCACCGTGCGCCGCGCGGGCCGGCCTGCCCGAGCCCGGCAAGTGATCAACTGAGAGGACGGAACGTGACCTCCGACAACGGCACAGGAGCCGGTCGCGACCTGACCGAGCTTTCCGACGAGCAGGTGCACGCGGCACTCGGCGACGAGGAGTCCGCTCACCTCGAGCCCGTCGAGGTGCCCGACGCCGGCGAAGAGGTCGACGCAGCCGTCGAAGACAGCGCTGACGACGCCGAGGCCTCGGACACCGAGGTCGACGACGCCGACGCGGCTGACGACAGCGAAGCCGACGCCGTGGCCGTCGAAGCCGTCGAGTCCGAGCTGGCCGCCGAGTCCGACGACCCCGTCGCCGCGCTGCGCGCCGAGCTGATGGCCGCGCCGGGCGAGTGGTACGTCGTGCACAGCTACGCCGGGTACGAGAACAAGGTGAAGACCAACCTCGAGACCCGGACCACGACGCTGGACGTCGAGGACTACATCTTCCAGATCGAGGTTCCGACCGAAGAGGTCACCGAGATCAAGAACGGCCAGCGCAAGCAGGTGCAGCGCAAGGTGCTGCCCGGCTACATCCTGGTCCGGATGGACCTGAACGACGCCTCGTGGAGCGCGGTGCGCAACACGCCGGGCGTCACCGGGTTCGTCGGCGCGACCTCGCGCCCGTCGCCGCTCACCGTGGACGAGGTGCTGAAGTTCCTCGCGCCGCAGGTCGAGAAGGAAGCCCCGGCGAAGGCCGGCAAGGGCGAGGCCGCCGCGGCGTCCACGCCGTCCGGTGGCGGCGCCGTCGAGGTCGACTTCGAGGTCGGCGAGTCGGTCACCGTCATGGACGGCCCGTTCGCCACGCTGCCCGCGACGATCTCCGAGGTCAACGTCGACGGACAGAAGCTGAAGGTCCTGGTGTCGATCTTCGGCCGGGAGACCCCGGTCGAACTGTCGTTCACCCAGGTCTCCAAGATCTGACGGTCGGGAATACCGACCGGCAGTCCCCGCGTACTGGCAGGTGTGCGGGGGACTCACGTCAGTAAGAAGGACACAAGGTAATGCCACCCAAGAAGAAGAAGCTTGCGGCGATCATCAAGCTGCAGATCAAGGCGGGCCAGGCCAACCCGGCCCCGCCGGTCGGCCCGGCGCTGGGCCAGCACGGCGTCAACATCATGGAGTTCTGCAAGGCCTACAACGCCGCGACCGAGTCGCAGCGCGGGGACGTCGTCCCGGTCGAGATCTCCGTGTACGAAGACCGGTCGTTCGACTTCAAGCTGAAGACGCCGCCGGCCGCCAAGCTGCTGCTCAAGGCCGCGGGCGTGGAGAAGGGCTCCGGCGAGCCGCACAAGACCAAGGTCGCCAAGGTCACCTGGGACCAGGTCCGCGAGATCGCCAAGACCAAGGAGACCGACCTCAACGCCCACGACATCGACCAGGCGGCGAAGATCATCGCCGGCACCGCCCGCTCCATGGGCATCACGGTCGAGGGCTGATTTTCTCCTGAGCACCACCGCGAGATCGCGCCGGTTTCTGGACTGAGCGATTTCGATCGGCCCCAAGGGCCGAGCGAAATCGGGAGGGAAGAAATCGGCTCAGGGCGATCTCGCCGCCTCGACGGAGTCGAGGCAATCGACACCGTGGGAGAGCCAGTGCTGGCTCTGACACCACACTGATCCGTTTTCGAAGTTAAGGACAGAAGCATGACCAAGCACAGCAAGGCTTACCGCCAGGCTGCGGAGCTCATCGACAAGGAGCGTCTCTACGCCCCGCTCGAGGCCGCGAAGCTGGCGAAGGAGACCTCCAAGACCAAGATGGACGCGACCGTCGAGGTCGCGATGCGTCTGGGTGTCGACCCGCGCAAGGCCGACCAGATGGTCCGCGGCACCGTGAACCTGCCGCACGGTACCGGTAAGACCGCTCGCGTCATCGTGTTCGCCGTCGGCGACAAGGCCGCCGAGGCCGAGGCCGCCGGCGCGGACGCGGTCGGCACGGACGAGCTGATCGAGCGCATCCAGGGTGGCTGGCTCGACTTCGACGCCGCCATCGCGACGCCGGACCAGATGGCCAAGGTGGGCCGCATCGCCCGCATCCTCGGCCCGCGTGGTCTGATGCCGAACCCGAAGACCGGCACGGTGACCCCCGCGGTCACGAAGGCCGTGCAGGACATCAAGGGCGGCAAGATCAACTTCCGCGTCGACAAGCAGGCCAACCTGCACCTGGTGATCGGCAAGGCGTCGTTCGACACCGAGAAGCTGGTGGAGAACTACGCGGCCGCGCTGGACGAGATCCTGCGCGCCAAGCCGTCGTCGGCCAAGGGCCGCTACGTCAAGAAGATCACCTTCACCACCACGATGGGCCCGGGCATCCCGGTCGACCCGCTGCGGACGCGCAACCTCCTCAGCGAGGACGCGGCCGTCTGAGTCGCACATCACGCGAAAGGGCGGTCACGCAATGTGCGTGGCCGCCCTTTTTTCGTGTCTCATGGACACTATGCCGACGACGACATTCACCGCTCCCGACGGGCTCCGCCTGAGCTACACGGTGTGGGAGGGCGACGGGCGGCACCGTCGCCCCGTCGTGCTGCAACACGGCTTCGCGGCGGACGCCCACGTGAACTGGGTCGGCACCGGCGTCGTCCGCACCCTGGTCGACGCCGGGTTCACCGTGATCGGCCTCGACGCCCGCGGCCACGGCGCGTCGGACAAGCCCCACGACCCGGCCTGCTACGGCCAGGACGTGATGGCCCGCGACGTGTCCGCCCTGCTCGACGAGCTGGGCCTCGAAGAGGTCTCCCTCGCCGGCTACTCCATGGGCGCGATCGTCGCCCTCATCGTGGCCACCACGGACAAGCGCGTGCGCTGCCTGGCCACCGGCGGGATCGGCGCGGGCATCATCGACTTCGGCGGCGTCGACACGCGCGTGGTCGAGCCCGAGCAGCTCGCCGACGGCCTCCTCGCCGACGACCACGCCAACGTGCCCGCCCAGGTCCGCCCCTTCCGCCGCCTCGCCCGCCGCACCGGCGGCGACGTCGACGCCCTGGCCGCCGTCCTGCGCGCCTCCCGCCGCACGTCCATCCCCCTGACCGAGATCACCGTCCCCACCCTGATCCTCGCCGGCGAACGCGACCAGCTCGCGGCCCAGCCCGAGCGCCTCGCCATCGGCATCGCGGGCGCCCGCCTCGTCCGCGTCCCGGGCGACCACATGACGGCCGTCGCGGACCCCGCGTTCGCCCTGGCGCTGGCCGACTTCTTCGCCTACTCGGACACGGGCGAGACGAGGTTCGCGATCTCCTCGCCGGCGTAGCCGAGCTCGGCGAGCAGCTCGCTCGTGTGCTCACCGCGCGCGGGCGTGTGGCGGCGGACCGACGCCGGCGTGTCGGACAGGATCATCGGTGGCCCGACCTGGCGGTACGTGCCTTCCGTCGGGTGCTCGGCGAGGGAGACGAGGCCGCTGCCCGTGTAGTACGGGTCGGTCTCCACGTCTTCCAGCTCCAGCACCGGCGCGAACGGGATGGACAGCTCGGCGCAGATCTCCTGCCACTGCGCCGTGGTCTTCTCGAGCGCCAGCTTGCCGATCTCGTCGTACAGCTCGCCGTAGTGCTTCGCGCGGCTGGCGGGGTCGCCGAACCGCGGGTCGGTGGCGAGGTCTTCGCGTCCGGCAGCGCGGAAGAAGTCGGCGGTGTTCTTCTCGGTGTAGGGCAGGACGCAGGCCCAGCCGTCGGCCGTCCGCACGGCCTGATGGCCCTCGGTCATCGACCGGTTGAAGCCCATCGGCCCGATCGCGGGCTCGAACGTGTGGCCCGCGAGGTGCTCGACGAGGTTGAACGCCAGCATCGTGTCGGCCATCGGCACCTCCACGCGCTGGCCGCGGCCGGTCGTGCGCTGGTGCACCACGGCGGCGAGCACGGAGTAGACGATGGTGAGCGCGCACAGCTTGTCGGCGAGGATCGTCGGCGCGTACGTGGGCGTGCCGGTCGCGCGGCGCATCAGGTCGGCCATGCCGGAGGACGCCTGCACGATCTCGTCGTAGGCGGCGAGGCCGGCGCGGTCGGAGTCGGTGCGGAAGCCCTGGGCGTTGCAGTAGACGAGCCGTGGGTTGAGCTCCGCGAGCTGCTCGTAGCCGAGGCCCAGGCGCTGCAGCGCGCCGGGGCGCATGTTGGTGACCAGCACGTCGGCTGTCTTCACCAGGCGCAGGAAGGCCTCGTGGCCCGCGGCCGACTTCAGGTCGAGCTCGACGCTGCGTTTGTTGCGGTTGACGTTGAGCGCGAGCGCACCCATGCCGTCGTGGCGCTGGGGGTGGGTGCGGCGGGTGCTGTCGCCCGCGGGGGACTCGACCTTGACCACGTCGGCCCCGAGGTCGCCCATGATCTGGGTCGCGTAGGGGCCCATGACCACGGACGACAGGTCGATCACGCGAATGCCGTGCAGGGCGCCTTCGGTCACTTCGTGCCTCCTTGATCGATAACCTCTCCCTTTAAGTTAGGTAGGCTAAGTAATTTACGCAATGTGATACCATGTTACCTATATGGGTAATCGTCAGCACCACCGCACGGTCGATCGCGTCGCCGCGATCCTGGAGGCGGTCGCGAACAGCGCGCCGGGGCTGACGCTCACGCAGCTCGCGGCCCGGCTCGACGCGCCCGTGTCGTCGGTGCAGAAGCTGGTGAACGGCCTCGCCGCTGTCGGATACCTCGACGAGCAGGAGCGGCACTTCGTGCTCGGCCCCGCGCCGCACGTGCTCACGGTGCGCTCCGGCCGCGTGCCGGTGCGGTCGGTGTCGCATTCCGCGCTGGTTTCGTTGAGCTCTGCGGCCGGGTGCGCGGCGCTGCTCGCGGTGCAGGTGGGTGACAGCGCGGTGTACGTCGACTGGGCGGGCACGGACGAGCCATTCGACTACGCGCTCTCCCGGTCCCTTCGCTCCGCGCTCCCGCGTACGGCGGCGGGGCGCGTGCTGCTCGCTTCGCTGCCCGAAGCCGACCGCCGTGCGGTGGTGGCGCAGGAGCCCGACACCCGCACGGGCGTCGATCTGCTCGCGGAGGCGGCGGAGATCCGCGAGCAGGGTTACGCCGTGGTCGACTCCGGGCACGCCATGGAGACGATGGCCGCCGTGGCTGTGCCGGTCACTGAGTCGGGGCGCGTCGTGGCGGCTGTGGCGCTGGCGGCACCGTCCGAAGTGGTCGAGGCGCGGCTGCCGGATCTGGTCAGGACGTTGGGGGAGTGGAACTCGACGCGGGGCCGCACTTCTCCGGACCCGGCGAGTGGCCCGTGATCAGCCACTGACCTTTGTCCACTTGGGACACGGTGAAGACGCCCAGTGCCGGGCCGCCGGAGATGGTGAAGTCGCACGAGTCGATGGTCACCACGCCCGCCGGCGGGGGGCCGGAGACGTACGAGGGCAGTGATTCGGCGTAGTCGTTCTCGTTGGTGACCTGCGCGTGCAGCTTCTCGACGGCCACCTTGCAGTCGGGCTGGCCGACGTCCTGGGCGAACTTGGTCTGGATCGGCTCGTCGAACCGGCCGCACGCGTCTTGGACCAGGCCCTGCGCGATGTTGTGGTAGACGAAGCGGACGGCCTCGTACGGATTCGTCGAGAAGATGTGGTTCGTGTGGTAGGTCCCGCCGCCTTCGGCCGCGATCTGGGCCGAGGACTTGCCTTCGTCGCTGGGGAAGTAGTGGCGGTAGGCCCATGTGGCGGCGATGCCGAGGATCACCAGCACGATCACCCAGCCCAGGATCTTGCCGCCGAGGCGCTTGAGCCAGCGGGGCACCGGGCGGCGACGGCGGGGTTCCTCGTAGGGCGCCAACGCGCCGGGCGGCCCCGGGGGGACGGGCGGCTGCCAGCCCGGCTGGGTCTGCGGCTGGTGGGAGCCCGCGGGGACGAGGCCGGCGGCGGGCGTGGGGGCGGGTTGGTTGCCTTGCTGGGCTTGGGTGAAGCGGAGGTAGTCCTGGAACTGCTGGAACTGGCGGAACTGCTCCAGTTGCGCGGCGTCCAGCTGCGGCTCGCCCTGGGCGGGCTGGGACGGCTGCGGCAGCGCGGGCAGGTGCGACGGCTCCGCGGCGGGGGGCGGCGAGCCCGACGGCAGGCCGTTCTGCGGAACCCCCGGCGCTGAAGGCTGCTGCGAACCTGGCCACTGCCCCGAGCCAGACTGCCCCGAAGGCTGCGGCAACCCGCCCGGAACCGGTTGCGTGCCGTCGGCAGGTTGGGGGCCGGGGCCGGTGGGGTTGTCCGGCTGTCCGTGATCACGCTGCTCCGCCACGTCACCAATGATGCCCGCTCGGCGGTGAATCCCCGAGTCCGGGCGGCTTGTCGCTGGTCAGGCAGGGGGTGGGCGAAAGGCGGGAAAGCCCTCACGTATAGTTGACGACGGTTCTACCGAAGACCGCTGGTTTTCCGGGTGCTCCACGGCGCTCGGAACGAAGGTCCCGCGAGATGAGCGGGCGGCCCGCGCAGGAGGAACGAGGTTCGGCTTCCCCTCAGGGAAACGCCGTGTGACGCCCCGTGCTGACTGCGCGTGGGCGTTTTTTCGTCTCAGAGGGCTCTCGAAGGACCAGTGGAATCCACTAGCCAAGAGAGGAGGCGACCATGGCGAAGCCCGACAAGGTGGCGGCCGTCGCCGAGATCGCGGAGAGCTTCCGCAGCAGCTCGGCCACCGTCGTTACCCAGTACACCGGCCTCTCCGTGTCCCAGCTGTCCCAGCTGCGCCGCGCTCTCGGCACCAGTGCCAAGTACCGGGTCGCGAAGAACACCCTCGTGAAGCGTGCCGCCGAGGACGCCGGTGTGCAGGGTCTGGACGACCTGTTCGTCGGTGCCACCGCGATCGCCTTCGTCGAAGGTGAGCCGGTCGACGCCGCGAAGGCGCTTCGCGACTTCGCGAAGGACAACAACGCGCTTGTCATCAAGGGCGGCTACATGGACGGCAAAGCGCTGTCCGTGGACGAGATCACCAAGATCGCCGATCTCGACAGCCGTGAGGTCCTGCTCTCCAAGGCAGCGGGCGCGTTCAAGGCGAAGCTGTCCCAGGCCGCCGCGCTGTTCCAGGCGCCGGCGTCCCAGGTCGCCCGCCTGGCTGCCGCGCTGCAGGAGAAGCAGGGCGGCGCCGCCGGTACCGAAGCAGCCGAAGCACCCGCCGAGAGCTGATCACCCCCACCCCGAACGTCGAGTTCGTTTTTCTGAGAGGAAGCCATCATGGCGAAGCTGAGCACCGCCGAGCTGATCGACGCCTTCAAGGAGCTCACCCTTCTTGAGCTGTCGGACTTCGTGAAGGAGTTCGAGACCACCTTCGACGTCACCGCCGCCGCCCCGGCCGCCGTCGTCGCCGCCGGCCCCGTGGGTGCCGCCCCGGCCGCCGCCGAGGAGCAGGACGAGTTCGACGTCGTCCTCGAGTCCGCCGGTGACAAGAAGATCCAGGTCATCAAGGTCGTCCGCGAGGTCGTCTCGGGCCTGGGCCTGAAGGAGGCCAAGGAGCTGGTCGAGGCCGCTCCCAAGGCCCTCCTGGAGAAGGTCGACAAGGAGGCCGCCGAGGCCGCCAAGGAGAAGCTCGAGGCCGCCGGCGCCAAGATCACCATCAAGTGATCCCGGGCGCGCAAGCGCCTACCGCACCACCTCGTTGAAGGGGCGGGCATCCACTTCGGATGCCCGCCCCTTTCCTTTTGATCAAGACGCGTAACAACCAAGGCCGGCGCAGCGGTTTCCCGAACACCACCCACCGTGATCAGAAGGGCTGCCCATGACCGACGGCACCGCCGCCTTGCCGCGCTATTACTCGACCAGCGACCTCCATCCCGACGAAGTGCAGAAGAGGCTCAAGGAATCTGCCGAAGCCGGCCACAACCAGGCCCACGTGCAGCGCCTGCTCGTCGAGCTGGTGGCCCAGCAGGTCGCCATCCGCCGCTACCTCCTCGTGCTCACCACGATCGCCGTGCTCGGCCTCGTCGCGTCCGTGATCTGCGGGATCGCCATCGCCGCCGGGTGACCAAGGCCCAGCACTCGATCACGTCGAGTTCGTCGTCGATCTGTTCCGTTTGCTCCTGTTAGCCCGACGGAGTGAGGCCGTTTGGGCCATCTGGATCTGCGTCACTGAGTGACGTGCACTACCGTGCTGCCAGCAGTCACCGGACAAGGCCACGAACGGGTGAGGTGCTCACCGGCCTCGCCAGGGCGGAAAACTGGTGAGTAACCTGTTCGCACTCAGCTCGTTGCACCTGGTTGACGCGGAGATCGCGGCGCGCATCGGCGCGGGCTCCGCTGCCAGTTGCCGCGGGGCGGCGGTGCGCGACGACGCGGAACAGCTCCTGGAGGTGTGATGGGCGCCGAGGTGGTCATCGAAGGTCTGACGAAGTCCTTCGGCAGGCAGACCATCTGGCGGGACGTGACGCTGACGCTGCCCCCGGGTGAGGTGTCCGCGATGCTCGGCCCGTCGGGAACCGGCAAGTCGGTGTTCCTCAAGTCCATGATCGGCCTGCTGAAGCCCGACAAGGGCCGCTGCGTGATCAACGGCGTGGACATCGTCACGTGTTCCGAGCACAAGCTCTACGAGATCCGCAAGCTCTTCGGCGTCCTCTTCCAGGACGGCGCGCTGTTCGGGTCGATGAACCTGTACGACAACGTCGCCTTCCCGCTGCGCGAGCACACCAAGAAGTCCGAGTCCGAAATCCGCCGCATCGTCCAGGAGAAGCTGGAGATGACGGGCCTGGCCGGCGCCGACCGGAAGCTGCCCGGCGAGATCTCCGGCGGTATGCGCAAGCGCGCGGGCCTCGCGCGGGCTCTGGTGCTCGACCCGCAGATCATCCTGGTCGACGAGCCGGACTCCGGTCTGGACCCCGTGCGCACCGCGTACATCTCGCAGCTGCTCATCGACCTCAACACCCAGATCGACGCGACGATCCTCATCGTCTCCCACAACATCAACCTCGCGCGCACCGTGCCCGACAACCTCGGCATGCTGTTCCGCAAGGAGCTCGTGATGTTCGGCCCCCGCGAGGTGCTGCTCACGAGCGACGAGCCCGTGGTCGAGCAGTTCCTCAACGGCCGCAAGCGCGGCCCCATCGGCATGTCCGAGGAGAAGGACACCGCCACGATGGCGCGCGAGGAGGCCGAAGCCGCGGCGGGGCACTCCGACGGCTCGCCCGACGAGGACGTCCGCGGGGTCGTCCCGCAGATGCAGCCCAGCCCCGGCCTGCCGGAGCGCGCGGGCGCCCGCCGCCGGATGGACCGCGTGATGCGGATCCTCCACACGCTCCCGGCCAACGCGCAGGAGGGCATCATCGAGTCCCTCACGCCGGAGGAGCAGCGGCACTACAACGTCCAAGCGAACGTCCAAGCGAACGTCCACGCGCCGGCCCGCCGCCCTGGGCCCGAGGACACGCAGCAGATCCCGCGGATCACCGACCGCGGCCCCGTGCCGAACCAGCACCAGGGCCAGCTGCCCGCCGACCAGGTCGCCCGCATCCCGGGCGACGCCAACCCGCAAGGACCGGGCGGCGGCTACTTCGGCCGGACCGGCAACGGGCCGGGTGGCGCGTGAGCTCGAACGCAGCGCCGGCGAAGAAGATCCCCGGAGCGGGCATGCTCCGCGAAACCGGGAACCTGTTCGCCCTCGGTCTCGACATCATCCGCGGCATCTTCCAGCGCCCGTTCCAGCTGCGGGAGTTCATCCAGCAGGCCTGGTTCGTCGCCAGCGTCACGATCCTGCCGACGGCGCTCGTCGCGATCCCGTTCGGCGCGGTCATCTCGCTGCAGTTCGGCGCGCTCGCCCGCCAGCTCGGCGCGCAGTCCTACACCGGCGCCGGTTCGGTGCTCGCCACGGTGCAGCAGGCCAGCCCGCTCGTCACCGCGCTGCTGGTGGCCGGCGCCGGCGGCAGCGCGGTCTGCGCGGACATCGGCGCCCGCACCATCCGCGAGGAGATCGACGCGATGGAGGTGCTGGGCGTCTCCGCGGTCCAGCGCCTGATCGTGCCGCGCACGCTCGCGATGATGCTCGTCGCCCTCTTGCTCAACGGCATGGTCAGCGTCATCGGCGTGCTCGGCGGCTACTTCTTCAACGTCGTGCTCCAGGGCGGTACGCCGGGCGCCTACCTGGCGAGCTTCTCCGCGCTGGCCCAGGAATCCGACCTCTGGGTCGGTGAGCTCAAGGCCCTGATCTTCGGCTTCATCGCCGCGGTCGTGGCGGCCTACCGGGGCCTGCACCCCAGCGGTGGCCCGAAGGGCGTGGGCGACGCGGTGAACCAGTCGGTGGTCATCACGTTCCTGCTGCTCTTCGTCGTGAACTTCGTGATCACGCTGATCTACCTGCAGATCGTGCCCGGAAAGCTGGACTGACATGACGTTCATCTCGGGTGCGAAGCGCGTCGCCCACCGTCCGCTGGAGACCCTGGACACCCTGGGCGACCAGATGTCCTTCTACGGCCGCGCGCTGCTGTGGACGCCACGCACGCTGCGCCGCTACATGAAGGAAGTCCTGCGGCTGCTCGCCGAGGTGAGCTTCGGCTCCGGCTCGCTCGCGGTCATCGGCGGCACGGTCGGCGTGATGGTCGGCCTCACGCTCTTCACCGGTGTCCTCGTGGGCCTGCAGGGCTACTCGGCCCTGAACTCCATCGGCACCTCGGCGTTCACCGGCTTCCTCACCGCGTTCTTCAACACCCGCGAGATCGCGCCGCTCGTCGCGGGCCTGGCCCTGTCGGCCACGGTCGGCGCCGGCTTCACCGCGCAGCTGGGTGCCATGCGGATCTCCGAGGAGATCGACGCGCTGGAAGTCATGGGCGTGCCGAGCCTGCCGTACCTGGTGACCACGCGGATCATCGCCGGGTTCGTGGCCGTGATCCCGCTCTACATCATCGGCCTGCTGAGCTCCTACCTCGCGTCGCGGCTGGTGGTCATCTACATCTACGGCCAGTCAGCGGGTACCTACGACCACTACTTCGACCTTTTCCTACCACCGCAAGACGTTCTGTACTCGTTCATCAAGGTGCTGATCTTCAGCGTCTTGATCATTCTTTCGCACTGCTACTTCGGCTACCGCGCCTCCGGTGGGCCGGCCGGCGTCGGCGTGGCCGTGGGCCGCGCGGTGCGCCTTTCCATCGTCACGGTTTCGATCGTGAACTTCTTCATCGGTTTCGCCATCTGGGGGACCGACGTCACGGTGAGGATTGCGGGATGATCACACTGCGGCGCAGGCTTCTGGGCCTGCTGCTCGTGGCGCTGCTCGTGGGAGGTGTGGCCCTGAGCATCGCCTTGTACAACAAGGCGTTCACCAAGTTCGTGACGGTGAAGCTCGAGGCCGACAGCATCGGCAACCAGCTGCTGGAGCAGTCGGACGTGAAGGTGCGCGGCCTGATCGTGGGGTCGGTCAAGACCATCGCGGCCACCACCGACGGGGCCGAGCTCACGCTCGACCTGCAGCCGGACTACGTGAAGCTGATCCCGGAGAACGTCTCGGCGCGCTTTCTGCCCAAGACGCTCTTCGGCGAGCGCTACGTCTCGCTCGAGATCCCGAAGAACCCGTCCGCCAAGACGCTCACCGACGGCGACGTGATCCCGCAGGACCGCACGTCGGGCGCGATCGAGCTGGAGCAGGCGCTGCAGCACCTGCTCCCGGTGCTGCAGGCGGTGCAGCCGCAGAAGCTCTCCAGCACGCTCACCGCGATCTCCACCGCGCTGCAGGGCCGCGGCAAGCCGCTCGGCGAGACGCTCTCGCAGCTGGGCGACTACATCGGCAAGCTCAACCCGCACGAGCCGCAGCTGCAGCACAACCTCAAGGCCCTGGCGGACTTCTCCGACAACCTGAGCGCGTCGGCGCCGGATCTGGTGCAGAGCCTCGACAACCTGAGCACGACCACCCGCACCGTGGTGGACGAGCAGCAGAACCTGGCCAGCCTCTACGGCAACCTGACCACGGCTTCGCAGAACCTGCAGTCGTTCCTGGAAGCCAACTCCCAGAACATCATCAGCCTCGCCGACACCGCACGGCCCACAGCTGAGCTGCTCGCCAAGTACGCGCCGGAGTACCCGTGCGTGATCGGGCAGATGGCGAAGCTCGTGCCGGTCGTCGACAAGGCCCTCGGCAAGGGCACCAAACAGCCCGGCCTGCACGCGACGATCGAGGTGGTCGTGAACCGCGGTCCCTACAAGGCGGGTCAGGACGAGCCGCGGTTCGAGGACAAGCGCGGCCCGCGCTGCTACGACCTGAAGAACCTGCCGAACCCGTTCCCGCAGGAGCCGCCGGACGGCGCGTTCAAGGACGGCACCAGCCACACGAACGCGCCGAACTCCCACAGCACCGGCCTCAACCCGGGCAACCTCCTCGCCGACGCTGCGGGCCTCGGCGGCGGCACGGGTGGTGGCGACCCGGCGTACTCCGGCGCGGAGAACGACTTCCTCGGCCAGCTCGTGGGGCCGGAAGTCGGGATGTCCCAAGGTGACTTCCCGGGCTGGGGCTCGCTGCTCGTCGGCCCGCTCTACCGGGGTGCGGAGGTGACGGTGAAGTGAGGGGACTGGCCGCACCGCTGATCAAGCTGTCGATCTTCGTGGTGATCACCGTGCTGTTCACCGCAGTGCTCGGCATCAGCATCGCGAACATCAACACCACCAGCACCTTGGACTATTCGGCGCGCTTCACCGACGCGACGCTGCTGCTCAACGGCGACGACGTCCGCATCGCCGGCGTCCGCGTGGGCACGGTGAAGGACGTGAAGATCGTCGACAAGCGCCAGGCGCAGGTCGACTTCACCGTCGACGCAGGGCGGCAGCTGCCGGCCGGTGTCACCGCGCAGATCAAGTTCCGCAACCTCGTCGGCCAGCGATACCTCTCGCTCGGCGAGGGCAGCGACACCTCCGGCAAGACGCTGGCGCCGGGCGGCACCATCCCGCTCGAACGCACCACCCCCGCCCTGGACCTCACCGAGCTGTTCAACGGGTTCAAGCCGCTGTTCACCGCGCTGAACCCCGACGACGTCAACAAGCTCTCCTACGAGGTCATCCAGGTCCTGCAGGGCGAGGGCGGCACCGTCGAAAGCCTGCTGTCGCACACGGCGTCGCTGGCCACCACGATCGCCGACAAGGACAAGGTGATCGGCGAGGTCATCGACAACCTGAACTCGGTGCTCGACACGGTCAACGCGCACACGCCGCAGCTGAGCGACCTGATCGTGAAGCTGCAGCAGCTGGTGTCCGGCCTGGCCGCCGACCGCAAGCCCATCGGCGACGCGATCGACAGCCTCGGCACCCTGGCCCAGACCACCGCCGGCCTGCTCGGCGACGCGCGCCAGCCGTTGAAGGACGACATCGGCGCGCTCGGCGACCTCGCGGGCAAGCTCAACAAGAACGAGCCCACGCTGGAGCACTTCATCCAGTTCCTGCCGACGAAGGTGAGCGCGCTGACCCGCACCGCCGACTACGGCTCCTGGTTCAACTTCTACGCCTGCGAGGTCAAGGGCAGCGTCGCCCTGCCGCCGCTGGTCAACCAGCCGATCGACGTGCCGCTGCTGCCGTCCAACCGGGAGAGGTGCAGCGGATGAAGTCCTTCCAGAAGCGCAACCCCGTCCCGATCGCGCTGGTCGGGCTCGCGGTGCTCGTGCTCGGCTTCATCGCCGCGCTCAACTCCGACGACCTGCCGGTGATCGGCGGCGGCACGACCTACAGCGCCGAGTTCTCCGAGGCCGCGGGGCTCACGACCGACAACGACGTGCGCATCGCCGGCGTGAAGGTCGGCAAGGTCTCCGAGATCAAGCTCGACGGCGCCAGCGTCAAGGTGTCGTTCAAGGTCAAGGACGCCTGGCTCGGCGACAAGACCTCGGCCGCGATCAAGATCAAGACGCTCCTGGGTCAGAAGTACCTTTCGCTGGACCCGCAGGGCACCGGCACGCTCAACCCGGGCCAGCCGATCCCGCGCGACCGCACGATGTCGCCCTACGACGTGCTCGACGCGTTCCGCGGCCTGTCCCAGACCGTTGACGACATCAACACCGACCAGCTCGCGAAAAGCTTCGACACCATCACGCAGACGTTCGCCAACACGCCCGAGGACGTGAAGGGCGCGCTCTCGGGCCTGTCGAAACTGTCGGACACCATCGCCTCGCGCGACGCGCAGCTGTCGAACCTGCTGGCCAACACCCGCGAGGTGTCGCAGACGCTGGTCGACCGCGACGCCGAGGTGCAGAAGCTGATCACCGACGGCAACCAGCTGCTCGACGAGATCTCCAAGCGCGAGCAGGCCATCACCGCGCTGCTCCAGGGCTCCCAGGAGCTCGCCACGCAGCTGCAGGGCCTCGTCGACGACAACGACAAGCAGCTCGACCCCGTGCTCACGCAGCTGGATCAGCTCACGTCGATGCTGCAGCGCAACCAGGACTCGCTCGCGCAGGGCATCGCCAAGTTCGCCCCGTTCGTGCGCGTGTTCACGAACACCATCGGCACCGGGCACTGGTTCGACAACTACATCTGCGGCCTGGTGGCGCCGTCGGTCGGCCCGCTCAACCAAGAGGGGTGCTACACGAAATGAGTGACACCCGGTTCGGCCAGTCGCTCCTGCGCGGCGCGTCCATCGCCGTCGTGCTGGCCCTCGTGGTCGCGGGCGGCATCTGGTGGACGCTCAAGGACGCGGGGCGCAACCACCTCACCGCGTACTTCTCCGGCGCCGTCGGCCTCTACGAGGGCAACAGCGTGCGGATGCTCGGCGTCGACCTCGGCACGGTCACCAAGGTCCAGCCGATGGGCAACCAGGTGCGCGTGGACTTCGAGTACGACCGCTCGGTGCCCGTGCCCGCCGACGCGAAGGCACTGATCGTCGCGCCGTCGCTGGTCAGCGACCGCTACATCCAGCTCGCGCCCGCGTACACCGGCGGCCCGAAGATCTCCGACGGCGCCGTGATCCCGCTCAACCGCACCGAGGTGCCGCTCGAGGTCGACCAGCTCGCGGCGAGCCTCGCGAAGGTGAGCGAAACCCTCGGCCCCAACGGCGCCAACAAGAACGGCTCGCTCTCGGACCTGCTCAACACCGTCGCCAAGAACGTGGACGGCAACGGCCAGGCCCTGCACGACACGATCGCCAAGCTCGGCCAGGCGTCCGGCACGCTCGCCGGCAACAAGGACGACCTGTTCCAGACCGTGCAGAACCTCGGCCAGTTCTCGCAGACGCTGGTCAACAGCGACAGCCAGGTGCGCCAGTTCGAGAGCCAGCTCGCCGACGTGAGCGGGTACCTGGCGGGGGAGAAGGACGACCTCGCCGCCACCGTGCAGCAGCTGAGCACCACGCTGCAGTCGGTGCAGGGCTTCATCGAGCAGAACCGCGGCCGGCTCAAGTCCAATGTGGACAAGCTGGCCAGTGTCACCAAGGTGCTCGTGGACCAGCGCAGCGCGCTGTCGGAGATCCTCGACGTGGCGCCGGTGGCGCTGTCGAACCTCGTCAACGTCTACAACGGCTCCTCCGGCACGCTCGACGCGCGGCCGAACCTCAACGAGCTCACGCAGCCGCCACTGGTGATGGTGTGCAACCTGCTCAAGCAGACGCCCGACGCGCTCAAGCTGCTCGGCAACACGTGCAGCTCGATCGCCGGCGTGGTCGACGGCCTCGTGCCGCTGCCGTCCACCGCGCAGGTGGTGCAGTCACTGCAGAACGGCAAGCTTCCGCCACTGCCGCTCCCGCTCGCGGGCCAGGTCTACGGGACGGGGAGCTGAGCATGAAGCGCCTCCAGAGGTTCGCCGCCGCCGGCGTGGTCACCACGGTGTCCGCGCTGGTGCTGTCGGGCTGCGGGTTCACCGGCATCTACGACGTGCCGCTGCCCGGCGGTGCCGACCTCGGCAGCCACCCGTACAAGGTGAAAGTGCAGTTCCAGGACGTGCTCGACCTCGTGCCGCAGGCCGGCGTGAAGGTCAACGAGGTGCCGGTCGGCCAGGTCGAGTCCGTCGGCCTCACCCCCGACGGCTGGCACGCCGAGGTCACCGTGGAGATCAACGGCGACGTGAAGCTGCCGGCCAACGCGCTGGCCAACGTGAAGCAGTCGAGCCTGCTCGGCGAGAAGTACGTGGAGCTCTCCTCGCCCGGCGACGGCCAGGCGCAGGGCACGCTCGCGAACAACGCCACGATCCCGCTCGCGCGCACCGGCCGCGACGTCGAGGTCGAAGAGGTGCTCGGCGCGCTGTCGCTGCTGCTCAACGGTGGCGGGGTCGACCAGCTCAACACCATCACCAAGGAGCTCAACAACGCGACGGCGGGCAAGGAGCCCGACATCAAGGCGCTGCTGGACAACGCCAACGAGCTCGTGACGAACCTCGACGAGCAGTCGCGCAACATCACCCGCGCGCTCGACGGGCTCGACCGGCTGTCGATGACGCTCAAGGACCAGAAGGACAAGCTGGTGGGCGCCGTCGACAACCTCGGGCCTGGCATCGGCGTGCTGGAGCAGCAGCGCGGCCAGCTCGTGACCATGCTCAACGCGCTGAACAACCTCTCCGGCGTCGCGACCGACACCGTGAACAAGAGCAAGGCGGACCTCGTGGCCGACCTCAAGGCCCTCACGCCGACGCTGCAGAAGCTCGGCGAGGCCGGCAACGACCTGCCGCAGGCGCTGCAGATCCTGCTGACCTTCCCGTTCACCGACCAGGCCTACGACGACGTGAAGGGCGACTACTTCAACCTCTTCGCGAAGGTCGACCTGAACCTCAAGGACATCATCGACAACCTGGGCCGCAGCCGGGACAACCCGCTGTCGAACCTGCTGCCGGTGCCGGGCCTGACCGGCGGGGTGAGCGGCACGCCCGCCGACCAGCCGCCGCCGCTGTCGTTCCCCGACCAGTCGGGTTCGGGCTCCGGTTCGAAGCAGCCGAACTCGACCGGCGGCCAGGGTGGCGGGCAGCCGTCGCAGGGCGGGCTGTCCGGGCTCTTCGGGATCCTCTCGGGAGGTGCGGGCTGATGTTGCTGCGCAAGACGAAGATCCAGCTCGTGGCCTTCGCGATCATCTCGATCGTGGCGCTCGTCTACGCCCTGGTCCGCTTCGCCGGCCTCGGCTCGGTGTTCGGCGACAGCGGTTACACGGTGAAGCTGCAGCTCAACGAGTCGGGCGGCATCTTCACCAACGCCGAGGTGACCTACCGTGGCTTCAACATCGGGCGCGTCGGCCAGCTGCGGCTCACGCAGACCGGCCTGGAGGCCGACCTCAACATCGACCCGTCGGCGCCGCAGGTGCCCGCGGACCTCGACGCCGTGGTCGCCAACCGCTCGGCCGTGGGTGAGCAGTACGTGGACCTGCGGCCGAAGAACGACAAGGGCCCATACCTCGCGGGGGGCTCGGTGATCCCGGCGTCGAAGACGACGGTGCCGGTCAGCACCGACCGGCTGCTGTCGGACCTCGACTCGCTGGCGGCCTCCGTGCCCACCGACTCGCTGCGCACCGTCGTGGACGAGTCCTACGACGCGTTCCGCGGCACTGGCGGCGACCTGCAGCAATTGCTCGACACCGCGCAGAGCTTCACGGCCACGGCCCAGCAGTACCTGCCGCAGACGGTGCAGCTGCTCGACGCCGGCGGCCAGGCGCTGGACACGCAGAACCACGAAGCGTCGAACTTCGCGGACTTCTCCAAGAACCTCAACGAGCTCACGGGCACGCTGAAGAACTCCGACGGTGACCTGCGCAAGCTCATCGGCGTCACACCGCAGGTCGCGGCCCAGATCAACCAGGTCGTCAACGAGACCGGGCCGGGCCTGGGCGCGCTGACGGCGAACCTGCTGACCACGGCCAACGTCACCGTGACGCGGCTGGACGGCATCGAACAGGGCCTGGTGACCTACCCGGCGCTGGCCGGCGCGGCGTCCAGCGTGGCGCCGGGCGACGGCACCGCCCACCTCGGGCTCGTGCTCAACCTGTTCAACCCGCCGGCCTGCACGAAGGGCTACCTGCCCTACAGCCAGTACCGCACGGGCGCCGACACGTCACCGCGGCCGGCCGACGACAACGTGTACTGTGCCGAGCCCAAGGGCAGCCCGATCAACGTCCGCGGCTCGCAGAACGCGCCGTACGGCGGGGCCCCGGTCGCGCCGTCGCAGGCGGACGTGGACGCCAACGCGGGCCGTCCGGCCCAGGAGCTGCAGGACATGCGCGACGCCGCCGTGCCGGGCGTAGCCGGAAGCCCGGGTGTCTCGTTGAACAGCCTGGGAGCGCTGCTCGGCCTCGCCGGCTGAGCGTCCTGACCGGTATTTGACGACCGTTACCTACCCTGGAGTGATATGAGTTCCGAACAGGCCGCCGCCGAGGAAGGGGTGACCTCGTCGCCGCCGGAAGCCTCGGCTTCCGCTTCGGAGACCACGTCGCACGCGGCCGCCTCGCCGGCCAAGCGGTCCCTGCCGGGCTCGCCGCGCGTGTGGCTCTTCGGCGCCGGGGCCTTCGCGCTCGCCGCCTTCGTGGTCGCCGTGGTCTTCGGGATCATGTGGTGGGTCGCGGGCACGGGCGAGAACGCCGACCTCGCGAAGTCCCGCGACGACGTCGTGAAGGCGGGCGCCGCGGCGGTAGAGGCCTACACCACCGTGGACTACACCAACCTCAACGAGTACTTCGACCACCAGAAGGCCGTGTCGGACACCAACATGGCCCAGCAGATCGACGCGGGCCGGGCGACGTACTCGAAGGCGCTGACCGACTCGAAGGTGAAGGTCACCGCGACGGTGCAGGACATCGCCGTCGAGGAGCTCGACGACCACGAGGGCAAGGCGAGCTTCCTGGCCGCGATCACCACGACGAACAGCGCGGGCGGCCAGACCAGTTCGAAGGCGCTGCGCTTGGAGGCCTCGATGACCCGCGTCGGGAGCGAGTGGAAGCTGTCCGGCATCGACAGCGTCCCCCTCGTCGCCTCCGGACAGTAGTTTCACCGCAGAACGGAGTTCTCCCAGTGCCCCCCTCCCGCCGCCAGCCGCCCCGCAGCAGCACCCCGCCGGCCCGCCGGCCGAGGGTCGCCGGGCTGCGCAAGCCGTCGAGCGCGGACGGCGCACCCGCGTCCACCGACGAGCGGCCGACTCCCCCCGCGACCCCGGCCCCGGCCAAGCCGCGCCCGCGTCCGGTGCCGCGGCCCGGCCCGCTGACCAGCGCGGACCCGTCCGAAGTCACGCAGGAGATCCGGTTCCCGAAGAGCGCGGGGATCTCGCGGTCCCGCGGGCTGGCGACCGAGGACACCTCGGCCCCGGTCGAGGACGAGGCGGAGGTCGACGCCCTCACCGGCGAGGCCGTGGAAACCGAAGCTCCCGAGAAGACGGAAGCTCCCGGGAAGCCAGAAGGGCCGGCCCACGCCGCTCCCCGCCGGAAGCGCCGCGACGCGGGCCGCGCGAAGCCCGTGGACCGTGACGAGGCCGAGCAGGAGGCCGCCGGCGCTCCGGCCACGCCGCCGCCGTGGGCGAAGCTGCAGCCGCGCGAGGACCGCTCGGTCGCACTGGTCGTGGTGCTGCTCGTGGTGGGCCTGGTGTTCGCCGGGGGCGCGGTGTTCTTCAAGCTGAAGTTCGACGACGTCTCCGACTCCACGAGCAACGCCGCCCTGCTCGACGTCGCGAAGACCGCGCAGGTCAAGGACCAGGTCTCGAAGGCGACCGAGACCCTGTTCTCCTACGACTTCAACAACATCAAGAAGACCGAGGACGCGGCCAACAGCCTGCTGGCCAACGACGACGTCAAGGCCAAGTACAACTCGCTCATGGGCGAGGTGAAGCGCCTCGCACCGCAGCAGAAGATGGTGGTGACCTGCAAGGTCACGCGCAGCGCGGTGATCATGCTCAACGGGGACCTCGCCCGCGTGATGGTGTTCGTCGACCAGACCTCCACGCGCACCGACACCAAGCAGACCACCGCCGGCTCGGCCCAGCTGCACGTCGACGCCCAGCTGCAGGGCGACACGTGGAAGATCACCGACCTCGACACGTACAAGGCCCCGGCGCCGCCCGCGGCCAAGGCGCCCGCTTCCTCGGCGCCGGCCTCGCCGCCGCCGTCGAAGTAAGGATCGCAGAAGGCCCGGTGCCCGCTTGAGCGGGTGCCGGGCCTTCTTGCTTTCCGACGGTGTCCGGAGAGCCTCAGCAGAGCGACTGCAGGGCCGTGCGCAGTGCCGTGCAGTGCAGCTCGTCGAGGTGGTCGACGACGTCGGCCGAGATCTGCGCCTCGAGCACGTCCACGCGGCGCGGGGAGCCGGGCTCGCGGACGTCGTTCGTGGCCACCAGCTCGGTCAGCAGCGACGTCGTCAGCTCGTCCAGCTCGGCGCGGATCTCCGTGAGGTCCGGGCGCGTGGTGGGCGCCTGCCCGGGGTGCGCGGTCCAGCGGTCGAACAGCCCGCGCTGCACGACCTTGCTGGCGGTGATCTGGTCGGAGAAGAACGCGGCCGTGCGCTCGGGGTCCAGCCCCAGTGCGAACGCCCGGGTGCGCACCGCGGCGAGCTCCTGCTCCTCGCGCGCCGGGTCGTCGATGGGCTTGCCGGTGCCGAACTTCGACGCCGCCACACGATCGCTCACCCGCAGGCGCTCGACCACGAGGTCCGTGAGCGGCCCGAGCCGGCCGAACGCGTGGCCCGTGCTGTCCTTGGTGTCTGTGGCGGTCTTTTCGGATGCGGCCATGGCCTGAGTGCCTCCGACGGTGAGTGCGGCCAGGGCGACGGCGAGAATCACGGTGGAGCGGCGAGCGGTCTCGTTCCCGAGCATGAGCACTCCGTCGTGGGCCGGCGACCAGGATCGGATCCGATTTTAGCGGTGGGGAATTCACGAAACCCGGACAATCTCGCCGGGTGGACGCGCAATCGTGCCGATGCCGGATTTGTCTGCCCGGACGTACCGCCGCATCCGGCTCCCGGGTCACGAACCAGCCCCTCGATCCGCCGCGAGCAGCGCGCCGACAACCCCTCAGCCGCCCGCCACACCACGCCCGTGGGCCGACAGGACCACTCACCCCGCGACCCCTGTTCGTGACGCAGAACACCGTTTGAACCCCGCCTCGACCGACCCCGCGGCCGCGATTCCGCAGGTACCGGCGGGTAACCGGGATGATCATCCCGCTTGTCACCCTCCGCATGCCCCGGTCGACGCTGCGCCAACCGGTCGGACCCCCGAGTGGCATCTTGACTCGAAGGCGTCGTGGGTTCAGGCTTACTGCCAACGGTCACGGCCGGGAGCGCGAACCTTGCGGGAGGGACGCAGAACCCGGGCGGGTCGGAGGCATTGCTACAACGCCGCGAGGCAGGCTGGGCCCCATCGGGAGCGCCCCCTGGACAGACCGCGTCGTTCAAGCTAGACTGCCTCTTTGCGCTGCCCTCTTTCAGGCTGCCCGGAGCCGGTAGTTAGAGTAGTGGGCACACGGCACCCCTGACAGTCGCGACGGCACCTGTTGCCATAACGGCTGCTCACCGCTCATTGTCCCCGGAAGGACGCATCTTGGCAGTCTCTCCCGCGAACCAGGCCACTGCTGCGACCACCTCGGCTGTATCCCGCTCGGAGTCCACGGGTATCCCCGGCGCGCCCAAGCGGGTCTCCTTCGCAAAGATTCGCGAGCCCCTTAACACCCCCAACCTGCTGGACGTGCAGCTCCAGTCGTTCCAGTGGTTCACCGGCGACGAGGCGTGGTTCGAGCGCCGCGTCAACGAAGGTGACGAGAACCCGGTCGGCGGCCTGGAGGAGGTCCTCAACGAGATCTCCCCGATCGAGGACTTCTCCGGTTCCATGTCGCTGTCCTTCTCCGCCCCGCGCTTCGACGAGGTCAAGGCCTCGATCGAGGAGTGCAAGGACAAGGACATGACCTACGCGGCCCCGCTGTTCGTCACGGCGGAGTTCGTCAACAACAACACCGGTGAGATCAAGAGCCAGACGGTCTTCCTCGGCGACTTCCCGGTGATGACGGACAAGGGCACCTTCATCATCAACGGCACGGAGCGGGTCGTCGTGTCCCAGCTCGTGCGTTCTCCGGGCGTGTACTTCGACAGCAGTGTCGACAAGACGACCGACAAGGACGTCTTCAGCGTGCGCGTCATCCCGAGCCGCGGTGCGTGGCTCGAGTTCGACGTCGACAAGCGCGACACCGTCGGCGTGCGCATCGACCGCAAGCGCCGCCAGCCGGTCACCGTGCTGCTGAAGGCGCTGGGCTGGACCACCGAGGCGATCCGCGAGCGCTTCTCCTTCTCGGAGACGCTGCTGGCGACCCTCGAGAAGGACCACACCGCCGGCACCGACGAGGCGCTGCTCGACATCTACCGCAAGCTCCGTCCGGGCGAGCCGCCCACGAAGGAGAGCGCGCAGACGCTGCTGGAGAACCTGTTCTTCAAGCCGAAGCGCTACGACCTGGCCAAGGTCGGCCGCTACAAGGTCAACAAGAAGCTCGGTCTCGACACCCCGTACGACACCGGCACGCTGACCGAAGAGGACATCGTCTCGGCCATCGAGTACCTGGTCCGGCTCCACGCCGGCGAGGACAAGATGACGAGCGTGTCGAACGTCGAGGTGCCGGTCGAGACCGACGACATCGACCACTTCGGCAACCGCCGCCTGCGCACGGTGGGTGAGCTGATCCAGAACCAGATCCGGGTCGGTCTCTCCCGCACCGAGCGCGTCGTGCGCGAGCGCATGACCACGCAGGACGTCGAGGCGATCACGCCGCAGACCCTGATCAACATCCGCCCGATCGGCGCGGCGATCAAGGAGTTCTTCGGTACCTCGCAGCTGTCGCAGTTCATGGACCAGAACAACCCGCTGTCGGGCCTGACCCACAAGCGCCGCCTCTCGGCGCTGGGCCCCGGTGGTCTGTCCCGTGAGCGCGCCGGCATGGAGGTCCGCGACGTCCACCCGTCGCACTACGGCCGCATGTGCCCGATCGAGACGCCGGAAGGCCCGAACATCGGCCTGATCGGTTCGCTCTGCTCCTACGCGCGGGTCAACCCGTTCGGCTTCATCGAGACCCCGTACCGCAAGGTCGTCGAGGGCCAGGTCACCGACCAGGTCGACTACCTCACGGCCGACGAGGAAGACCGCTTCGTCAAGGCGCAGGCCAACGCGCCGATCACCGACGACGGCCACTTCGTCGAGAACAAGGTCCTGGGTCGCCGCAAGGGCGGCGAGGTCGAGCTGATCGACCCGCTCGAGATCGACTACATGGACGTGTCGCCGCGGCAGATGGTCTCCGTCGCCACCGCGATGATCCCGTTCCTGGAGCACGACGACGCGAACCGCGCGCTGATGGGCGCGAACATGCAGCGCCAGGCCGTGCCGCTGCTGCGCAACCAGGCCCCGTACGTGGGCACGGGTGTGGAGCTGCGCGCCGCGGTCGACGCCGGTGACGTCCTCGTGGCCGAGCAGGCCGGCGTGGTCGAGGAGCTGTCCGCGGACATCATCACGATCATGCACGACGACGGCACGCGGAAGAGCTACGGACTGTACAAGTTCCGCCGCTCCAACCACGGCACGTGCTTCAACCACCGCCCGATCGTCGACGAGGGTGACCGCGTCGAGAAGGGCCAGGTCATCGCCGACGGCCCGTCCACCGAGAACGGTGAGATGGCGCTGGGCAAGAACCTGCTCGTGGCGGTCATGCCGTGGGAGGGCCACAACTACGAGGACGCGATCATCCTCTCCGAGCGCCTGGTGCAGGACGACGTGCTCACGTCGATCCACATCGAGGAGCACGAGATCGACGCCCGCGACACCAAGCTGGGCGCCGAGGAGATCACCCGGGACATCCCGAACGTCTCCGAGGAGGTGCTCGCCGACCTCGACGAGCGCGGCATCATCCGCATCGGTGCCGAGGTCCGCGACGGCGACATCCTGGTCGGCAAGGTCACGCCGAAGGGCGAGACCGAGCTGACGCCGGAAGAGCGCCTGCTCCGCGCGATCTTCGGTGAGAAGGCCCGCGAAGTCCGCGACACCTCGCTGAAGGTGCCGCACGGCGAGACCGGCAAGGTCATCGGCATCCGCGTGTTCTCGCGCGAGGACGACGACGAGCTGCCCCCGGGCGTCAACGAGCTGGTCCGCGTCTACGTGGCCCAGAAGCGCAAGATCCAGCCGGGCGACAAGCTCGCCGGCCGCCACGGCAACAAGGGCGTCATCGGCAAGATCCTGCCGGCCGAGGACATGCCGTTCATGGAGGACGGCACCCCGGTCGACATCATCCTGAACACGCACGGTGTGCCGCGACGGATGAACATCGGCCAGATCCTCGAGCTGCACCTGGGCTGGCTGGCGTCGCAGGGCTGGACGATCGAAGGCAACCCGGACTGGGCGAAGAACCTGTCCGAGGAGCTCTACGACGTCGCGCCGAACACGAACACCGCCACCCCGGTGTTCGACGGCGCCAAGGAGGAGGAGCTCACCGGGCTGCTGGGCTCGACCAAGCCGAACCGCGACGGCGAGCGCATGGTCAAGGAGAACGGCAAGGCCACGCTGTTCGACGGTCGCTCCGGCGAGCCGTACCCGTACCCGGTGTCGGTCGGCTACATGTACATCCTGAAGCTGCACCACCTGGTCGACGACAAGATCCACGCCCGCTCCACCGGCCCGTACTCGATGATCACGCAGCAGCCGCTGGGTGGTAAGGCGCAGTTCGGTGGCCAGCGCTTCGGTGAGATGGAGTGCTGGGCGATGCAGGCGTACGGCGCTGCCTACACGCTGCAGGAGCTGCTCACGATCAAGTCGGACGACGTGGTCGGCCGCGTGAAGGTGTACGAGGCCATCGTCAAGGGGGAGAACATCCCCGAGCCGGGCATCCCGGAGTCGTTCAAGGTGCTCCTGAAGGAGCTCCAGTCGCTGTGCCTCAACGTCGAGGTGCTCTCCAGCGACGGTGCGGCCATCGAGATGCGCGACTCCGACGACGAGGACCTCGAGCGCGCCGCGGCCAACCTCGGCATCAACCTGTCCCGCAACGAGTCGCCCAGCGTCGACGACGTCGTTCACTGATCGTGTGCTGAGCCGGGGGCCGGCCTCCCGCAGGCCCCCGGCTCGCCACCAAGACTCCTCTAGCCGATACAACCCCAAGGGGACTTAGACGTGCTGGACGTCAATTTCTTCGATGAGCTCCGCATTGGTCTCGCCACTGCTGACGACATCCGTCAGTGGTCCTACGGCGAGGTCAAGAAGCCGGAGACCATCAACTACCGGACGCTCAAGCCCGAGAAGGACGGCCTCTTCTGCGAGAAGATCTTCGGCCCGACCCGGGACTGGGAGTGCTACTGCGGCAAGTACAAGCGCGTTCGCTTCAAGGGCATCATCTGTGAGCGCTGCGGCGTCGAGGTGACTCGCGCCAAGGTGCGTCGTGAGCGGATGGGCCACATCGAGCTGGCCGCGCCGGTCACCCACATCTGGTACTTCAAGGGTGTTCCTTCCCGCCTGGGCTACCTGCTGGACCTGGCGCCGAAGGACCTCGAGAAGATCATCTACTTCGCTGCTTACGTCATCACGGGCGTGAACACGGAGCTGCGCCACAACGACCTGCCGACCCTCGAGAACGAGATCGGCGTCGAGCGCAAGAACCTCGAGACCAAGCGTGACGCGGACATCGAGGCTCGCGCGCAGAAGCTGGAAGCCGACCTGGCCGAGCTGGAGGCGGAGGGCGCCAAGTCCGACGTGCGCCGCAAGGTCAAGGAGGGCGGCGAGCGCGAGATGCGTCAGCTGCGCGACCGCGCCGGCCGCGAGCTCGACCGCCTCGAGGAGGTCTGGACGACCTTCACGAAGCTCGACACCCGCCAGCTGATCGCCGACGAGCTGCTCTACCGCGAGCTGGTCGACCGCTACGGCGAGTACTTCACCGGCGGCATGGGCGCGGAGGCCATCCAGAAGCTGGCCACCGAGTTCGACGTCGCCGCGGAGGCCGACAGCCTGCGCGACACCATCCGCAACGGCAAGGGCCAGAAGAAGCTGCGCGCGCTCAAGCGCCTCAAGGTCGTGGCCGCCTTCCAGGCGACCGGCAACGACCCGCGTGGCATGGTGCTCGACGCCGTGCCGGTCATCCCGCCGGACCTGCGCCCGATGGTGCAGCTCGACGGTGGCCGCTTCGCCACGTCGGACCTGAACGACCTGTACCGCCGCGTGATCAACCGTAACAACCGCCTCAAGCGGCTGATCGACCTCGGCGCGCCCGAGATCATCGTCAACAACGAGAAGCGGATGCTGCAGGAGGCCGTCGACGCGCTGTTCGACAACGGCCGCCGCGGTCGTCCCGTCACCGGCCCGGGCAACCGGCCGCTGAAGTCGCTGTCCGACCTGCTCAAGGGCAAGCAGGGCCGGTTCCGCCAGAACCTGCTCGGCAAGCGCGTGGACTACTCGGGCCGTTCGGTCATCATCGTCGGTCCGCAGCTGAAGCTGCACCAGTGCGGTCTGCCGAAGGACATGGCGCTCGAGCTGTTCAAGCCGTTCGTCATGAAGCGGCTGGTCGACCTGAACCACGCTCAGAACATCAAGTCCGCCAAGCGGATGGTGGAGCGTTCGCGCCCGCAGGTGTGGGACGTGCTCGAAGAGGTCATCACCGGCCACCCGGTGATGCTGAACCGCGCGCCGACCCTGCACCGCCTCGGCATCCAGGCCTTCGAGCCGCAGCTGGTGGAAGGCAAGGCCATCCAGCTGCACCCGCTGGTCTGCGAGGCGTTCAACGCGGACTTCGACGGTGACCAGATGGCGGTGCACCTGCCGCTGTCGGCCGAGGCGCAGGCCGAGGCCCGGATCCTGATGCTGTCGGCGAACAACATCCTGTCGCCGGCGTCGGGCCGTCCGCTCGCCATGCCGCGTCTGGACATGGTCACGGGCCTGTTCCACCTGACCCGCCTCAACGAGAAGGCCGAGGGTGCGGGCAACGCCTACTCCTCGCCGGCCGAGGCGATCATGGCGTTCGACCGCAAGGCGCTGAGCCTGCACGCTCCCATCAAGATCCGCGTCACGGACCGCCAGCCGGCCAAGGCCGACGAAGCGCGGCTCGCGGAGAACGGCTG
Source organism: Amycolatopsis sp. NPDC047767 (assembly GCF_040704195.1). NCBI lineage: Bacteria > Bacillati > Actinomycetota > Actinomycetes > Pseudonocardiales > Pseudonocardiaceae > Amycolatopsis > Amycolatopsis sp. NPDC047767. The sequence continues at coordinate 562,755 of NZ_JBEYSJ010000001.1, read as the reverse complement.
GGAGCCGGGCAAGATGTGGCTGGCCGAGACGACCCTGGGCCGCGTGCTGTTCAACGACCTGCTCCCGGCGGACTACCCGTTCGTGAACGAGCCGATGCCGAAGAAGCGTCAGGCCGCGATCGTGAACGACCTCGCCGAGCGTTACTCGATGACGCAGGTGGCGCAGACGCTGGACAAGCTCAAGGACGCCGGCTTCTACTGGGCGACTCGCTCCGGTGTCACCGTCGCGATCTCGGACGTGCTGACCCCGGTCGGCAAGAAGGCCATTCTCGACGAGTACGAGGGCAAGGCCGACCAGGTCGAGAAGCGGTACCAGCGTGGTCAGCTGTCCCACACCGAGCGCAACAACGAGCTCGTCAAGGTGTGGACGCAGGCCACCGAAGAGGTCCACAAGATCATGGAGACGGCGCTGCCGGACGACAACCCGATCGCCATGATCGTGAAGTCGGGTGCGGCGGGCAACATGACGCAGGTCCGGTCGCTGGCCGGTATGCGTGGCCTGGTGTCGAACCCGAAGGGTGAGTACATCCCGCGTCCGATCAAGGCCAACTTCCGTGAAGGCCTGTCGGTGGCGGAGTACTTCATCGCGACGCACGGTGCCCGGAAGGGTCTGGCGGACACCGCTCTCCGTACCGCCGACTCGGGTTACCTGACCCGTCGTCTGGTGGACGTCTCGCAGGACGTCATCGTCCGCGAGATCGACTGCGGCACCACGCGCGGTATCTCCATGGTCGTCGGCGAGGACGTCGGCGACGGCAAGGTGATCCGCGACCAGCACGTGGAGACCAGCGTGTACGCGCGGAACCTCGCGACGGACGCGGTGGACGCCAAGGGCAACGTCGTGCTCAACGCGGGCGACGACGTGGGCGACCCGGCCATCGAGAAGCTGCTCTCCAGCGGCATCTCGAAGGTCAAGGTCCGCTCGGTCCTGACGTGTGAGTCGGCGGTCGGTGTGTGCGCGACCTGCTACGGCCGCTCGATGGCGACGGGCCAGCTCGTCGACGTCGGCGAGGCCGTCGGCATCGTCGCCGCCCAGTCGATCGGTGAGCCGGGTACGCAGCTGACGATGCGTACGTTCCACCAGGGTGGTGTCGCCGGTGACGACATCACGACCGGTCTGCCCCGTGTCACGGAGCTCTTCGAGGCTCGCGTGCCGAAGGGCAAGGCGCCGATCGCGGACGTCGACGGCCGCGTGCGGATCGAGGAGAGCGAGCGGTTCTGGAAGATCACCCTGATCCCGGACGACGGGTCGGAGGAGATCGTCTTCGACAAGCTGTCCAAGCGGCAGCGGCTCGCCAACACCCCGAACGGCCCGCTGGGCGACGGTGACCACGTCAACGTCGGGCAGCAGCTGCTCGAGGGCACGCCCGACCCGCACGAGGTGCTCCGCGTGATGGGCCCGCGTGAGGCGCAGATGCACCTCACCGACGAGGTCCAGAAGGTGTACCGCGCGCAGGGTGTGTCGATCCACGACAAGCACATCGAGGTCATCGTGCGGCAGATGCTGCGCCGCGTGACGATCATCGACTCCGGTGCCACGGACTTCCTGCCGGGCGAGCTGCCCGAGCGGACGAAGTTCGAGGCGACGAACCGCGCCGCGGTCGCCGAGGGTGGCGAGCCGGCTTCGGGTCGCCCGGTGCTGATGGGCATCACGAAGGCGTCGCTGACCACGGACTCGTGGCTGTCGGCGGCCTCGTTCCAGGAGACCACGCGAGTCCTGACCGACGCGGCCATCAACGGCCGTTCGGACAAGCTCGTGGGCCTCAAGGAGAACGTGATCATCGGTAAGCTGATCCCGGCCGGTACCGGCATCAACAAGTACCGGAACATCCAGGTCCAGCCGACCGAGGAGGCCCGGGTCGCGGCTTACGCGATCCCGTCCTACGACGACGGTTACTACACCCCGGACGTGTTCGGTTCGGGCACCGGTGCCGCTGTTCCGCTGGACGACTACGACTTCGGTCGCGACTTCCGCTGATCGGTTCGTAGCCTGTAGCCGAGAAGGCCCCCGTTCCCGGGTTTCCGGGGCGGGGGCCTTCTTCATGCGGCGGCGTTAGCTGAGATGAATGCGTTCGGTAGTCGCGTTGTTGTCGGCACTTCTACGGTCCCGGCGCCGGGGGAGCGCGCCTACCTTGGCAGCCGTGGCTGACGTCGTGCCGTTCACGGACAACTTCTCGGACATCTCCAACACCCAGGGCTACCAGTTCGAGTTCCGCTGTGAACGCTGCGGAAACGGCTACCGGTCGGCCTTCCAGCGCGACGCGGTCGAGACGGGCCGCGGCGTGCTGCGCGCGGTCGGCTCGTTCTTCGGCGGCAAGCTGCAGGACCTGAGCTACTCGGCCGACCAGTGGCGCTACGACCGCGCCACGAACTCCGCCGCGAAGGACCGCGCGCTCGCGGCCGCGGTGAAGGAGATCTCGCCGAGCTTCCGCCAGTGCCGCGGCTGCAGCGACTGGATGTGCGCGGACCAGTGCTGGAACACCGAGATCGGGCAGTGCCTGCGGTGCTCGCCGAGCGTCGCGGAGGAGATCTCACGCGCCCAGGCTTCCGCGCAGCGCGACCAGATCTGGGACCGCGCCCGCGACCGAGACTGGACCCGCGACCTCGACCTGGACACCCGAGCCCACCTGACCTGCCCCAGCTGCGGCGTCAAAGCCGAGGGCGGCAAGTTCTGCGCCGCCTGCGGCTCGTCCCTGGCCCCCACCGTCCACTGCACCGAGTGCGGCAAGCCCTCCACCGCCGGCGCCGTCTTCTGCGGCGACTGCGGCACCCGCTTGTAGCTAGGCGCTCGTCGTTTCCTGGGCCTTGCGTTGCTTCCTGACGCGCCGGGGCGGCCTGGGCCGGTAAGTGGCCTTCGCGAGCAGCGCGCCCGCGAGAAGCGGCAGGAGAGCGACGAGCAGCACGTAGATCGCCGCGAGGCTGCTCTCCAGGACCGGGTGCCACCAGATCGGGCCGATCTCCACGTCGAGGACCTCGCCCTTGGCGGGCAACGTGTCGATCCATTGGGTCGACACGTCGTGGGTCGTGCCGTCGAGCACGTACCTGCCGCGGACCCAGTCGCTGCTGCCGGTGCAGCCTCCGCGGCCGCGGGAGCAGTCGCCGGCGAAGCCTTCGTGCGCTTCGAGGACGGTCAGCTGGGTCTGGGGCGACACGTTGACCAGCGCGGCCAGGGAGTTCAGGACCGGCAGCAGCCCGAGCAACACCAGGGCCAGCGCGATGACCGTGCGCGTGGTCAGTGACACCGACGTGACCGGCTGCCGGTCCGCCGCCTCGCGGAAGCGGTTGACCGGTGTCCGGAGGAACCCGCCGCGACCGCCGTTCCAGGAGATGTAGCTCGTGTCGGACTCGGCGGCCACCGCGGCGAACGCCTTGTCCCCGCCCCACACCTTCCATACCGGCGCGGACACGACAGCGGCCAGCATGGCGAGCCGGCGCGAGTTGCCGAACATGCGGTCCTCGGTCAGCGCGCCCGATTCGGTGGTCCACATCGCATCGCCGTGGAGGGCGACCGAGCGCACTCGGAACCACAGGTCGTTCATGATGAAGGCGCGCACGTCGTCGGTCAGCACCGCCGCGGCGAACTCGGGGTCCGAGGTGGTCACCGTGAACCGCCGGTCGAACTCGGTGTCGACCTCGTAGGTGTCGAGCGCGAGGTCGGGCTTCAGCCAGCCGGCGTAGTTCCGGGTGATCCGGGCGTCTTCCAGCGGCGTGGGGTACTCCGGCTCGAACGCTCCGGTCCGCGGTGAGATCACCAACGCCGGCACGACCGGGATCCGCAGCTGAACGGAAGAGTTGATCGAGTCGATCTGCTCCGCGACCTTGGCGGTCGCGGCGCCCGGCTCGTTCGGGTGGGGCGGCGCGGTCGAGTACTCGGTACCCAGCACGCGGTGGCCCTGCTGGTCGAACTCGACCGCCGTACGCACGGAACCGGGGTCCGGGTGGTCGAGCGCGACCCCGCGGCCGAGGTGGGGGAGCACGCCGAACGTCTGCTGCCTGGTCGCGCCCGCGATCCGCGCGATCCACGTGCGCTGCCGCCAGCCCCGCCACGCCACCAGCGCGGCGAACGCCACCGGGAACGCGATCCAGATCAGCTGGGGGACGAAGCTGCCGGTGCCCGCGGAAAGCCAGTACAGCGCCGTTGCGGAGAAGGTCACACCGCACAGGGCGTAGCACGCGGTCGCGGCCAAGCCGCTGCGCCCGTCAAGCCGGCCGGCGAGCCACAGCAGTGCGAACCCCAGCACGAAACCGCCGACGACGAACCACGGTTCGAACAGGTCCATCTACTGGTCCATGTCCAGGTTCTCGCGGGTGTCCTCTTCGGAGTGGTAGCCGGCTGCGTCGCTGCCGCCGCGGGACTCCAGGATGTCGCGAGTGTTGTCGATCGCCTTGTTGGCGAAGTCGAAGCCGGCCTTGCCGTTGTAGGCCGAGCCCTTGTCGAGGTCGCCGAGCTTCACGCCGGTCACCCCCTTGAGGGCCTCTTCGCCGCCGGCCTTGACCGACTCCTTGAGGGCCTCGACCGTCGCCGCGCCGCGGGAATTCGTCGCCGAGGCGAGCGCGCCCGTGGCGGCCTTCTCCATGCCCGGCGTCATGCCGCCGGCGCCCGACGGGGAGAGCTTGCTGCCCTGCTTGAGCAGGTTCTCGCTCCACTTCCCGAGGAACGCCATGAACTTCTCGAGCAGCTCGCCGAGCTTGCCCATCTTCGCGGTGATCCGGCTGAAGAACGCGGCGGCCTTGCCGATCGACGCCGTCATCGCGGCGGCGACCGACGAGCCGAAGCTCACGATCGAGGCGGCGAGCGCGGGCAGCCAGATGTAGATCAGCCAGCTGACCAGCTCGCTGATGATCGCCTTCACGACCTCTTCGATCACGGTCATGACCATCGACCACATCTGGAGCGTCTCGGCGATGCCGCCCGCGGTCGACCCGACGCCCCTGATGCCCTCGGAGAACTGGTCCAGAGACTTGCGGGCGGCCTCGCCGCCATCGCCCTGCCAGGTGCGCAGCTCGTCCTTGCCCTTCTGCGCGAAGTCGTCGCCGAGCTTCACAAAGCCTTCGCCGATCTTGCTGAAATTGCCGGCCGCGTCCTTCAGCGAGTCGCCGTCGCCGGTCACGAAGTGCAGCGCGTCCTGCAGCGGCGAAATCAGCTCCAGGAGCATGTTCAGGCCGTTGCTGACCAGCCAGCCGACGGGGTCGAGCGCGAAGCTCGCCACATCCATCGTGGCGTTCGCGACGAACCCTGCGCCGTCCTGGAGCATCTGGCCGGTGGCCGCGGCGAAATCGCCGAAGTCCTCGGCTTCACCGAAGTTCTCGACCCCGTGGTTGACGCCCTCGACGGCCTTTCCGATGAACGGCGTCTTCTCTCCGACGTCCTTGACGGTTTTCCAGGCGCCGTCCTCTTCGGGCTTCAGTTTGACGCCGTCGGCGATGCTGTCGGCCATTTCGGTCTCCCCCTGCTCAGAGCGGTCCGTCGATGTTCGCCTTGAACTTGCCGAAGGTCATGACGGTGTCCTTCTCGTGGCCGTCGTAGATCTCCGCGGCCTGGTTCATCTTCCCGCCCAGCGTGTCGACGCCGGTTTTCATCAGTTCGAGCATCTGCCGCAGGTCGTCGAGCTTGCTCGTGTACGTCTGCTTCACCGCCAGCCCGATCAGGCCCCACGACTTGTCCGTGACGTCGGCCTGGTTGACGAGGTTGCCGAACTTGGTCGTCTCGTCCTTGTAGTGCGGCAGCGTGCTCGACGCGTAGGTCTTCAGGATCTGCGGATCCACATCGTGTGCCATCAGTCCTCCTCGTGGTCCCACAGGCGGCGGACGCCGTCGTCGGCCGGTTTGGCCGGGGGCGGTGGCGGGGGAGCGACCGGGGGCTCGTCGCGGCGCAGGATGTCGCCGTGTTCGAGGTCGTCGTCCGAGAGGCGGCGGGGGGCCGGCTCTGCCTCCGAGGCTTTGGACTTCAGCTCTTCGGCTGTGGTTCCCATCGCTTCGGCCTGGGCCTCGAGGACCTGGTCGGACACGTCGACGCCGAAGGCGGCGCCCACGTGCGCGTCGACGATGCCGGCCTGCTTCAGCGCGGCGTCGGCGACGGCGCGGTGCAGCGTCGACAGGATGGCCGAGGCCAGTTGCTGCGGCTGCTGGCGAAGGGCGTCGGCGGTCAGGCGGATGTCCTTCACCGAGCCGCCGGCGCCCGCGACGACCGTGATGGCGCGGTCGGGCGACATCGCGGTGGCCTCGAGTGCCGTCACCTCGTCCTGCATGTCGCCGACCTTGGCGAAGTTCGCCTCGGCCTGTTTGATCCTGCTCTGGAACTTCTCGAACTCGGCGACGAGACGATCCATCTCAGCCGACACGGCGGCCCCCTCACGTGCACGACGGGTGTGCGGACGTGCGGATTATGCCGCTTCTGTCGCGTTCGCGCTGCGAAGTCGTGAATCTTTTCCCAGAAGAGGCGACGGCGCCGCCGCCGTACACGAACGCTGCTCGAAGTCCTTTGTGGAGCAGGTAAATCCGGTGTGGACAGTGGGAAACCGTTTCACCTGAGCGTTTTCGCGAACCAGTGCTCCGCGTACTTGTCGTCGTTGAACGGCTCGACTTCCGCGTATCCGGTCCGTGCGTACAGGGCCCGGGCCTCGACGAGGTCGTGGCGGGTGTCGAGCCGCAGCGTCTCGGCGCCCAGCGCCCGCGCCGCCTCCTCGGCCGCCGCGACGAGGCGCGCGCCGCCGCCCTGGCCGCGGTGGGCCGGGCGCACGTACACCTTGGTGAGCTCGTTCAGCCCGGGCCGCACCACCCGCGTGCCGGCGCAGCCGGCCACGGTGCCGTCTGGCAGGCGGGCGACGAGGAACGCGCCGGTCGGGGGCGCCAGGTCGTCGCTCGGTGCCTCGGCCAGAGCCTGGTCGACCTCGGCGTCGGTGGCCGGGCGGCCCCAGTAGCGGCTCGCGACGTCGGTGAGGTACTCGCGCAGGATCGCGCGCGCGTCGAGATGGTCGACGGGGATTGGCGTGATGGCCCAGTTCGTCGTCACGAAATCATCGTGACCGGTCCGTCCACTGGTTAACGGCCAAGTCGATCACCTGAGGAAAGCGACGTTCGATCCCCATGTGTCACCCGTTCGTGGAAATGGGTAGCGTGCGAGCCGCAGGGAAACCGACTTGAGGAGTGCGTCATGGACGGCAACGGCACCGCCGACCGGCCTGAAGAGGGGCAGAAGGACACCAAGGGGAGCCACGCCGCGCCTGAGGGGGCCGGCGTCCACCCGCTGATCGACCTGTCGCGCGATCCCCACCCGGGGCGGCCCGACCACGCGAAGCCGGACGAGGAATAGCGGCGACGTCCGTCACGTTCTGAATAACGGGACCTCCGCGTCGCTCTGGCCGCAGAGCCCTCATCTGGGGTTACGATGGGCGGTCACCGTCACTTCGGACCCCCCGCCCGGACCTCCCGTCAGGTGGCCGGGTATCTTTGGAGACCGTGCCCGGCAGGCGTCGGGCCGCTCCGCGTGCCGTACGGCATGAGCGGGGTGCTCGCGCACCCGGTTCACCGGCCTCTCCACGTGGGGTTGCGACGGAAAATCCCTCCGGGAAGTTACCGGTCGAGAGACCGTGACGCGGGCCGACACGCCCGACCGCGGGGGCCGGTGAAGACACGAAGAAGCAAGATCACGACAGGAAGCTGGTCCATTGCCCACGATCCAGCAGCTGGTCCGCAAGGGCCGCCAGGACAAGGCTGCCAAGCAGAAGACCGCGGCCCTCAAGGGGAGCCCGCAGCGTCGTGGCGTGTGCACCCGCGTGTACACCACGACCCCGAAGAAGCCGAACTCGGCGCTGCGCAAGGTTGCGCGTGTGAAGCTGACGAGCGGCATCGAGGTCACGGCGTACATCCCCGGTGAAGGCCACAACCTGCAGGAGCACTCGATGGTGCTCGTGCGCGGCGGCCGGGTGAAGGACCTGCCTGGTGTTCGCTACAAGATCATCCGCGGTTCGCTCGACACCCAGGGTGTGAAGAACCGCAAGCAGGCGCGCAGCCGCTACGGCGCGAAGAAGGAGAAGAGCTAATGCCCCGCAAGGGTCCGGCCCCGAAGCGGCCTCTGATCTCCGACCCGGTCTACGCCTCCCCGCTGGTCACCCAGCTGGTGAACAAGGTGCTGAAGGACGGGAAGCGGTCGCTGGCCGAGCGCATCGTGTACGGCGCGCTGGAAGGCGCTCGCGAGAAGACCGGCACCGACCCGGTCGTCACGCTGAAGCGCGCGCTCGACAACGTGAAGCCCACCATCGAGGTGAAGAGCCGCCGCGTCGGTGGCGCCACCTACCAGGTGCCGATCGAGGTCAAGCCCGGCCGCTCCACCACGCTGGCCCTGCGCTGGCTGGTCTCCTTCTCGCAGGCTCGCCGCGAGAAGACCATGATCGAGCGGCTGCAGAACGAGCTGCTCGACGCGAGCAACGGTCTTGGCGCCAGCGTCAAGCGCCGTGAAGACACGCACAAGATGGCCGAGTCCAACAAGGCCTTCGCGCACTACCGCTGGTGATGACCGCCCGGCTGCCGATCCAAGCCATGCCGGGCCCCACGCTCGAGACAGGGGAACACTCTCGTGGCACGTGAAGTGCTGACCGACCTGAACAAGGTCCGCAACATCGGGATCATGGCGCACATCGACGCCGGTAAGACCACCACCACCGAGCGGATCCTGTTCTACACCGGGATCAACTACAAGATCGGCGAAGTCCACGACGGCGCCGCCACCATGGACTGGATGGAGGAGGAGCAGAAGCGGGGTATCACCATCACCTCGGCTGCCACCACCACGTTCTGGGCCGATCACCAGATCAACATCATCGACACCCCCGGGCACGTCGACTTCACCGTCGAGGTGGAGCGCTCGCTCCGCGTGCTCGACGGCGCCGTGGCCGTCTTCGACGGCAAGGAAGGCGTCGAGCCGCAGTCCGAGCAGGTCTGGCGGCAGGCGGACAAGTACGAAGTCCCGCGCATCTGCTTCGTCAACAAGATGGACAAGCTGGGCGCCGACTTCTACTTCACCGTGCGCACCATCGAGGAGCGCCTCGGTGCCCGGCCGCTGGTCATCCAGCTGCCGATCGGCGCCGAGAACGACTTCGAGGGTGTCATCGACCTCGTCCGCATGAAGGCGCTGACCTGGCGGGGCGAGGTGAGCAAGGGCGAGGACTACGAGATCGAGGACATCCCCGCCGAGCTCGCCGACCGCGCCGCCGAGTACCGCGAGAAGCTGGTCGAGACGGTCGCCGAGGCCGACGACTCCCTGATGGAGAAGTTCCTCGAGGGCGAGGAGCTCACGGAGGCCGAGATCAAGGCCGGCATCCGCAAGCTCACGGTCGCGCGCGAGGCGTACCCGGTGCTCACCGGCTCCGCGTTCAAGAACAAGGGCGTGCAGCCGATGCTGGACGCGGTCATCGACTACCTGCCGTCCCCGCTGGACGTGCCGGCCGTCGAGGGCACGCTGCCCGACGGCGAGACCCCGGTCTTGCGCAAGCCGTCGGTCGACGAGCCGTTCTCCGCGCTCGCGTTCAAGATCGCCGCGCACCCGTTCTTCGGCAAGCTGACCTACATCCGGGTCTACTCGGGCAAGGTCTCCGCGGGCGCCCAGGTCGTCAACGCGACCAAGGAGCGCAAGGAGCGCATCGGCAAGCTCTTCCAGATGCACTCCAACAAGGAGAACCCGGTCGAGGAGGCCCAGGCCGGCCACATCTACGCGGTCATCGGCCTGAAGGACACCACGACCGGTGACACGCTGGCCGACCCGCAGAACCCGGTCGTCCTCGAGTCGATGACCTTCCCGGATCCCGTTATCCGCGTGGCCATCGAGCCGAAGACGAAGGCCGACCAGGAGAAGCTGTCGCTCGCGATCCAGAAGCTGGCCGAGGAGGACCCCACCTTCCAGGTCCAGCTCGACGAGGACACGGGCCAGACGATCATCGCGGGCATGGGCGAGCTGCACCTCGAGGTGCTGGTGAACCGCATGAAGTCCGACTACAAGGTCGAGGCGAACATCGGTAAGCCGCAGGTCGCCTACCGCGAGACGATCAAGAAGACGGTCGACAAGCTCGACTACGTGCACAAGAAGCAGACCGGTGGTTCCGGCCAGTTCGCGAAGGTCATCGTGAAGCTGGAGCCGCTGCAGACGACGGACGGTGCACTCTACGAGTTCGACAACAAGGTCACCGGTGGTCGCGTGCCGCGGGAGTACATCCCGTCGGTCGACGCGGGCGCGCAGGACGCCATGCAGTACGGCGTGCTGGCCGGCTACCCGCTCGTCGGGTTGAAGTTCACCTTGTTGGATGGTGCGTACCACGAGGTCGACTCTTCGGAGATGGCGTTCAAGATCGCCGGTTCCATGGCGATGAAGGAAGCCGCGAAGAAGGCCGGCCCGGTCATCCTCGAGCCGATGATGGCCGTCGAGGTCACGACTCCCGAGGACTACATGGGTGACGTGATCGGTGACCTCAACTCCCGCCGTGGCCAGATCCAGGCCATGGAGGAGCGCGCCGGTACCCGTGTCGTGAAGGCACTGGTGCCGCTGTCGGAGATGTTCGGTTACGTGGGCGACCTGCGGTCTCGCACCCAGGGTCGCGCGAACTACTCCATGGTGTTCGACTCCTACGCCGAGGTTCCCGCGAACGTCGCGAAGGAAATCATCGCGAAGGCGACGGGGGAGTAGTTCCCCCTCGCTCGCGGGCATAAGGAACACTCCTGAACGTCCGCAGCAAAGACGACGAGTAACAATCCCCGGCCGGCAGCCACGTCGGCCGGGGAGCACAAAGCGAAATCAGTCCAGGAGGACATTCCAGTGGCGAAGGCGAAGTTCGAGCGGAGCAAGCCGCACGTCAACATCGGGACCATCGGTCACGTCGACCACGGCAAGACCACGCTGACCGCGGCGATCACCAAGGTTCTGCACGACAAGTACCCGGAGCTCAACGAGTCGCGTGCGTTCGACCAGATCGACAACGCGCCCGAAGAGCGCCAGCGCGGTATCACGATCAACATCTCGCACGTCGAGTACCAGACCGAGAAGCGTCACTACGCGCACGTCGACGCCCCCGGTCACGCGGACTACATCAAGAACATGATCACCGGTGCCGCCCAGATGGACGGTGCGATCCTGGTCGTGGCCGCCACCGACGGCCCGATGCCGCAGACCCGCGAGCACGTGCTGCTCGCCCGCCAGGTCGGCGTGCCCTACATCGTGGTCGCGCTGAACAAGGCCGACATGGTCGACGACGAGGAGATCCTGGAGCTCGTCGAGCTCGAGGTTCGCGAGCTGCTGTCCTCGCAGGAGTTCCCGGGCGACGACGCGCCGGTCGTGCGCGTGTCGGGCCTGAAGGCTCTCGAGGGCGACGCCAAGTGGGCCGAGGCTGTCCTCGAGCTCATGACCGCCGTCGACGACAACGTGCCGGACCCGGTGCGTGAGCTCGACAAGCCGTTCCTCATGCCGATCGAGGACGTCTTCACCATCACCGGCCGCGGCACCGTGGTGACCGGTCGTGTGGAGCGTGGCGTGGTCAACGTCAACGAAGAGGTCGAGATCGTCGGCATCAAGGAGAAGTCGCAGAAGACGACTGTCACCGGTGTCGAGATGTTCCGCAAGCTGCTCGACTCGGGCCAGGCGGGCGACAACGTCGGCCTCCTGCTCCGCGGCATCAAGCGCGAGGACGTCGAGCGCGGCCAGGTCGTCGTGAAGCCGGGTACCACCACCCCGCACACCGACTTCGAGGGCCGGGTCTACATCCTGTCGAAGGACGAGGGTGGCCGTCACACCCCGTTCTTCAACAACTACCGCCCGCAGTTCTACTTCCGTACGACCGACGTGACCGGCGTCGTGACCCTCCCCGAGGGCACCGAGATGGTCATGCCGGGCGACAACACGGACATCTCGGTCCAGCTGATCCAGCCGGTCGCGATGGACGAGAACCTGCGCTTCGCGATTCGCGAGGGCGGCCGCACCGTGGGTGCGGGTCAGGTCACCAAGATCATCAAGTGATTTCGACGCCCTTGGCTGGGGCAATACACCCCCCAGTCAAGGGCGTCAACTCACGTGTGCGACACTATTCAGGTTGCTCGTCCCGGGGCGGCCGAATCCCAGAGTTGTGCGAATGACTCACGGGGTTCCGGCCGCCCCTGTACGAGCGGCCACGGTCCGTCCAGCTCTTCCTTCGGGGTGAGGCTAGCGGGCAAAGGCCAACCAGCCGGCGGTGCTGTTTTGCGGCACCGCGGGCTCGCGGCCTCCTCACGTTGAGGAAGACCAGGCAGGACGATCCCACGGGATCCGTCTGTGCGTCGGGCGCGACACGCCCGACCGCGTGGACCGGGGACAGGGCCGTTGAACTGCTGAAACCGGGGCTGGCGCCCGGGTTGACGAGACAAGCGGCACGAGACGACGAAGGAACGAGCAGCCACCATGGCGGGACAGAAGATCCGCATCCGGCTCAAGGCCTACGACCACGAGGCGATCGACACCTCGGCGCGCAAGATCGTGGAGACGGTCACGCGCACCGGCGCCCGTGTTGTCGGGCCGGTGCCGCTGCCCACCGAGAAGAACGTTTACTGCGTCATCCGCTCGCCGCACAAGTACAAGGACTCGCGCGAGCACTTCGAGATGCGCACGCACAAGCGTCTGATCGACATCCTCGACCCGACGCCGAAGACGGTCGACGCGCTCATGCGCATCGACCTGCCGGCGAGCGTCGACGTCAACATCCAGTAGCGGCTGGCGAGCGGCGGAGAGTAAGAGACTCATGTCTGACAGGCAGATGAAGGGCATCCTGGGCACCAAGCTCGGCATGACCCAGGTCTTCGACGAGCAGAACCGGGTTGTCCCGGTCACCGTCGTGAAGGCCGGTCCGAACGTGGTCACCCAGGTTCGGACCCAGGACAAGGACGGCTACGCGGCCGTGCAGCTGGCGTTCGGCGCGGTCGACCCGCGCAAGGTGAACAAGCCGCGCACCGGCCACTTCGACAAGGCGGGCGTGACCCCGCGGCGCTTCCTCGCGGAGCTGCGTACCACGGACGCCGAGACGTACGAGGTCGGTCAGGAGATCACCGCTGAGGTGTTCGCCGCCGGCGTCGAGGTCGACGTGACCGGTACCAGCAAGGGCAAGGGCTACGCCGGTGTCATGAAGCGCCACGGCTTCAAGGGCCAGGGCGCGAGCCACGGTGCTCAGGCCGTGCACCGCAAGCCGGGTTCCATCGGTGGCTGCGCCACCCCCGGCCGCGTCTTCAAGGGCCTGCGCATGGCGGGTCGTATGGGCTCGGACCGGGTCACCACGCAGGGCCTCACCGTGCACGCCGTGCGTGCCGAGGACGGCCTGCTGCTGATCAAGGGCGCCGTGCCCGGTCCCAAGGGCGGCCTGCTGTTCGTGCGCAGCGCCGCGAAGGGTGGTAACTCCGAATGACAAGCGTCGAGCTGAAGACCCCGGCCGGTAAAGCCGACGGCACCGTGGACCTCCCCGAGGAGATCTTCGACGTGCAGGCCAATGTCGCGCTGATGCACCAGGTGGTGGTGGCCCAGCTGGCCGCCGCGCGCCAGGGCACGCACGACACGAAGACCCGTGGTGAGGTCTCCGGTGGCGGCAAGAAGCCGTACCGGCAGAAGGGCACCGGTCGTGCCCGCCAGGGTTCGACCCGCGCGCCGCAGTTCGCCGGCGGTGGCGTCGTCCACGGCCCCACGCCGCGTGACTACACCCAGCGCACCCCCAAGAAGATGAAGGCCGCCGCTCTGCGTGGCGCCCTCTCGGACCGGGCCCGCGCCGGGCAGCTGCACGTCGTGACCGAGCTGGTCGCCGGTGAGAAGCCGTCGACCAAGGCCGCCAAGACCGCGATCGCCGCCGTGACGCAGGCGAAGCGCGTTCTCGTGGTGCTGCACCGGGACGACGAGCTGTCCTGGGTTTCTCTGCGGAACCTGCCCGAGGTGCACATCCTCTGGGCGGACCAGCTCAACACCTACGACGTGCTGGTCAACGACGACGTCGTGTTCACCAAGGCCGCGTACGACGCGTTCGTCGCAGGCCCCGTCCGTGGCAAGGCCGTCAAGGCCTCCGCGCGGTCGGGCGAGGTTACGGAAGGGAGTGACGAGAAGTGAGCTCGGTCGCCATTCCGGACCACCGCGACATCCTGCTCGCGCCGGTCATCTCCGAGAAGTCCTACGGGCTGCTCGAGGACCACAAGTACACGTTCATCGTCCGCCCGGACGCCAACAAGACCCAGATCAAGATCGCGGTCGAGAAGGTGTTCGGTGTCAAGGTGGTCAGCGTCAACACGGCCAACCGTCAGGGCAAGCGGAAGCGGACTCGCGCGGGCTTCGGCAAGCGCAAGGACACCAAGCGCGCCATCGTGACTCTTTCGCCCGAGAGCAAGGCGATCGAGATCTTCGGCGGACCCACCGCGTAAAGGACTGAGCTGACAATGGGCATCCGCAAGTACAAGCCGACGACCCCGGGTCGTCGCGGTTCGAGCGTCTCGGACTTCGCCGAGATCACCCGCTCCACGCCGGAGAAGTCGCTGCTGCGTCCGCTGAGCGGTTCGGGCGGTCGCAACTCGTCGGGCAAGATCACCACCCGGCACAAGGGTGGCGGCCACAAGCGCGCCTACCGCGTCATCGACTTCCGTCGCAATGACAAGGACGGCGTGCCGGCCAAGGTCGCGCACATCGAGTACGACCCCAACCGCACCGCGCGCATCGCGCTCCTGCACTACGCCGACGGCGAGAAGCGCTACATCATCGCGCCGGACAAGCTGAAGCAGGGCGACACCGTCGAGAACGGCCCTCGCGCCGACATCAAGCCGGGCAACAACCTGCCGCTGCGCAACATCCCGGTCGGCACCGTGGTCCACGCGATCGAGCTCCGCCCCGGTGGCGGCGCGAAGATGGCGCGTTCCGCCGGCGCCCGCGTGCAGCTGGTCGCCAAGGACGGGCCGTACGCCCAGCTGCGGCTTCCCTCGGGCGAGATCCGCAACGTCGACGTGCGCAACCGCGCGACCGTCGGCGAGGTGGGCAACTCCGAGCACGCCAACATCAACTGGGGCAAGGCGGGTCGTAACCGCTGGCGCGGCAAGCGCCCCACCGTCCGTGGTGTCGTGATGAACCCGGTCGACCACCCGCACGGTGGTGGTGAGGGCAAGACCTCCGGTGGTCGCCACCCGGTCAACCCGAACGGTAAGCCCGAGGGTCGTACGCGCCGCCGCAAGGCGAGCGACGCTCTCATCGTCCGCCGCCGTCGCACCGGCAAGAACAAGCGCTGAGCAGGGAGGTAGAACAACATGCCACGTAGCCTCAAGAAGGGCCCGTTCGTGGACGACCACCTGCTCAAGAAGGTGGACGCGCTGAACGAGGCCAACAAGAAGACCGTGATCAAGACCTGGTCGCGTCGCTCGACGATCATCCCGGATTTCCTGGGCCACACGATCGCCGTGCACGACGGCCGCAAGCACGTCCCGGTGTTCGTCACCGAGGCCATGGTGGGTCACAAGCTGGGCGAGTTCGCCCCGACTCGGACCTTCAAGGGCCACATCAAGGACGACCGCAAGTCGCGCCGCCGCTGAGCGGGCACGAAACAAGACAAGGGAAGTAGCGATGAACGCCCAGAACGACGCGACGGTCGAGGCTCTGCCTACGGCTTACGCGCGGGCTCGCTTCGTCCGGGACTCGCCGACCAAGGTGCGCCGGGTGATCGAGCTCATCAAGGGACGTAGCGCCGCCGACGCCTTGGCCGTGCTCCGGTTCGCCCCGCAGGCGGCCAGCGAGCCGGTCGCGAAGGTGCTCGCCAGCGCCGTGGCCAACGCCGAGAACAACCTTCAGCTGGACCCGGAGACGCTCTGGGTCAAGAACGCGTACGCCGACGAGGGCCCGACCCTCAAGCGCATCCGCCCGCGGGCCCAGGGCCGCGCGTACCGGATCCGCAAGCGGACGAGCCACATCACCGTCGAGGTGGAGTCGCGTCCGAAGGCCGACGTGAAGAAGGCTCAGAGCAAGAAGAAGGCAGGTGGCCGGTAGTGGGCCAGAAGATCAACCCGCACGGCTTCCGCCTGGGTATCACCACGGACTGGAAGTCGCGCTGGTACGCCGACAAGCAGTACTCGGAGTACGTGGCCGAGGACGTGAAGATCCGCAAGCTGCTGTCCACGGGCATGGAGCGCGCCGGCATCTCCAAGGTCGAGATCGAGCGCACCCGTGACCGCGTCCGCGTCGACATCCACACCGCCCGGCCGGGCATCGTCATCGGCCGTCGCGGCGCGGAGGCCGACCGGATCCGTGGCGCGCTGGAGAAGCTGACCGCCAAGCAGGTCCAGCTGAACATCCTCGAGGTCAAGAACCCCGAGGCCGACGCGCAGCTCGTCGCGCAGGGTGTCGCGGAGCAGCTGAGCAACCGCGTGGCGTTCCGCCGCGCGATGCGCAAGGCGATCCAGACCTCCATGCGCTCGCCGCAGGTCAAGGGCATTCGCGTGCAGTGCGGCGGTCGTCTCGGCGGTGCCGAGATGTCCCGCTCCGAGCACTACCGCGACGGCCGGGTCCCGCTGCACACGCTGCGAGCCGACATCGACTACGGCTTCTTCGAGGCCAAGACGACGTTCGGTCGCATCGGCGTGAAGGTGTGGATCTACAAGGGTGAGCTGGTCGGTGGCCTCAAGGCCCGCGAGGCGCGCGACGCCGCCGCGGCTGCCGAGCGGGCCCCGCGCCGCGACCGTGGCGACCGTCCCTCCCGTCCGCGCCGCTCCGGCGCCTCGGGCACGACGGCCACCTCGACCGAAGCCGGCCGCGCCGCCGCCGCCGCGAAGACCGAAGACACGGCACCCGTGGCGACCGAAGCGGCCCCGGCTGCCGAGACCGCAGAAAAGACGGAGGGCTGAGACGTGCTCATCCCGCGCAGGGTCAAGCACCGGAAGCAGCACTCCCCGAAGCGCCACGGCGCCGCCAAGGGCGGTACGAAGGTCAGCTTCGGCGAGTTCGGCATCCAGGCGCTTGAGCACAGCTACGTGACGAACCGGCAGATCGAGTCCGCTCGTATCGCCATGACCCGTCACATCAAGCGTGGCGGCAAGGTGTGGACGACGATCTACCCGGACCGCCCGCTGACCAAGAAGCCGGCCGAAACCCGCATGGGTTCCGGTAAGGGTTCGCCCGAGTGGTGGATCGCCAACGTGAAGCCGGGTCGCGTGATGTTCGAGATCAGCTTCCCGAACGAGGAGACGGCCCGTGAGGCCCTCCGTCGCGCGATCCACAAGCTGCCCATGAAGTGCCGCATCGTGACCCGTGAAGGTGGTGAGTTCTGATGGCCAACGGCGCCGCCCAGGCATCGGAGCTTCGTGAGCTCACCGCGGAAGAGCTCGTGCTGCGTCTGAAGGAATACAAGGAGGAGCTCTTCAACCTCCGCTTCCAGATGGCGACCGGGCAGCTGGACAACAACCGTCGGCTGCGCACCGTCCGCACGGACATCGCGCGGATCTACACGGTCATGCGCGAGCGGGAGCTCGGGCTTTCCGTGGCCCCCGACAGCGAGAGTGAAGGTGCCGCATGAGCGAGCCCACCACCGAGACCGAGAAGGTCGTGCGCAACTACCGCAAGGTGCGCGAGGGCTACGTCGTCTCGGACAAGATGGACAAGACGATCGTGGTCGAGCTCGAAGACCGCAAGAAGCACCCGCGCTACTCGAAGGTTCTGCGCAGCACCACCAAGGTCAAGGTGCACGACGAGAACAACGAGGCGGGCGTGGGCGACCGGGTCACCCTGATGGAGACCCGGCCGCTGTCGGCGACGAAGCGCTGGCGCCTCGTGCAGGTCGTGGAGAAGGCCAAGTAAGCAGGGCTCTTCGGAGTCCTTGGTTCCGCAAGGCTCGCGTTGTGAGACAACACGCGAGAACCGGCGCGACATACAGGAGTTGACGTGATCCAGCAGGAGTCGCGGCTACGGGTTGCCGACAACACCGGTGCGAAGGAGATCCTTTGCATCCGGGTGCTCGGTGGTTCGGGGCGGCGCTACGCGGGTATCGGCGACATCATCGTCGCCACCGTGAAGGACGCCATCCCGGCTGCCGGGGTGAAGAAGGGCGACGTCGTCAAGGCCGTCATCGTCCGCACGGTGAAGGAACGCCGTCGTCCGGACGGTTCCTACATCCGCTTCGACGAGAACGCCGCTGTGCTCATCAAGAACGACAACGAGCCCCGTGGCACCCGCATCTTCGGCCCGGTGGGCCGCGAGCTGCGCGACCGAAAGTTCATGAAGATCATTTCGCTCGCGCCGGAGGTGCTGTGATGAAGGTGAAGAAGGGCGACACGGTCGTCGTCATCGCCGGCAAGGACAAGGGCGCCAAGGGCAAGGTCATCCAGGCCTACCCGGAGCGGGACCGCGTGCTGGTCGAAGGCGTGAACCGGATCAAGAAGCACACCCGGATCACCCAGACCCAGCGTGGTGCGCAGTCCGGTGGCATCGTGACCCAGGAAGCGCCCATCCACGTGTCGAACGTGATGGTCGTGGACTCGGACGGCAAGCCGACCCGCGTGGGCTACCGCATCGGCGAGGACGGCAAGAAGGTCCGG
Source organism: Amycolatopsis sp. NPDC047767 (assembly GCF_040704195.1). Classification (NCBI taxonomy): domain Bacteria; kingdom Bacillati; phylum Actinomycetota; class Actinomycetes; order Pseudonocardiales; family Pseudonocardiaceae; genus Amycolatopsis; species Amycolatopsis sp. NPDC047767. The sequence goes on along the minus strand of NZ_JBEYSJ010000001.1, from coordinate 544,209 downwards.
GTCTCGCGCCGGAACGGCAAGGACATCTGACATGACCACCGCAGAGAAGATCGTGCCGCGTCTGAAGACCCGGTACCGCGACGAGATCAAGGGCGAGCTCCAGAAGGAGTTCTCCATCCCCAACGTGCACCAGATTCCCGGCGTCGTGAAGGTCGTCGTGAACATGGGTGTGGGTGACGCGGCCCGCGACAGCAAGCTCATCGAGGGTGCTGTCCGCGACCTGTCGCTGATCACCGGCCAGAAGCCGGAAGTCCGGAAGGCCCGCAAGTCCATCGCGCAGTTCAAGCTGCGCGAGGGCCAGCCGATCGGTGCGCGCGTGACGCTGCGCGGCGACCGGATGTGGGAGTTCCTGGACCGGCTGCTCACCATCGCGCTGCCCCGTATCCGCGACTTCCGCGGCCTGTCGGGCAAGCAGTTCGACGGCAACGGCAACTACACGTTCGGTCTCAACGAGCAGTCGATGTTCCACGAGATCAACCCCGACGACATCGACCGTCCGCGCGGTATGGACGTCACCGTCGTCACGACCGCCACCACCGACGACGAGGGCCGGGCGCTGCTGCGCAAGCTCGGTTTCCCGTTCAAGGAGAACTGAGCCGATGGCCAAGAAAGCGCTGGTCCACAAGGCCGCCAAGAAGCCGAAGTTCGCCGTGCGGGGTTACACCCGCTGCAACCGTTGTGGTCGGCCGCACTCGGTGTACCGCAAGTTCGGGCTCTGCCGGATCTGCCTCCGGGAGATGGCGCACGCGGGCGAGCTGCCCGGCGTCCACAAGTCCAGCTGGTAAGAGGCTCGAAACTATTTCCCAGTTCGCCACAGGCCCCGCCCTCACACGGCGGGGAACCAGGCGAGAAAGGTTGACAGGTCACCATGACGATGACCGACCCCATCGCAGACTTCTTGACGCGTCTGCGTAACGCGAACTCGGCGTACCACGACGAGGTCGTGCTTCCCCACTCGAAGATCAAGGCGAACATCGCCGAGATCCTCAAGCGCGAGGGCTACATCGCGGGCTACCGCGACGAGCCGGGCGAGAAGCACAAGAACCTGATCGTGGAGCTGAAGTACGGCCCCAACCGTGAGCGCAGCATCGCCGGCCTCCGGCGCGTGTCGAAGCCGGGTCTGCGGGTGTACGCAAAATCGACCGAACTGCCGTCCGTGCTGGGTGGCCTCGGCGTCGCGATCATCTCGACGTCCGGCGGCCTGCAGACCGACCGTCAGGCCAAGCGCAACAACGTGGGCGGCGAAGTCCTCGCCTACGTCTGGTAAGGAAGGGGGCACAGACATGTCACGCATCGGAAAGCTGCCGGTCGCCGTCCCCTCCGGGGTCGAGGTGACCATCAACGGTCAGCACATTCAGGTCAAGGGTCCCAAGGGCACCCTCGAGCACACCGTCGCCGAGCCCATCACCGTCGAGCGCGGTGAAGACGGCGCGCTGCAGGTGAAGCGCCCGGACGACGAGCGCACCTCCAAGGCGCTGCACGGTCTCACCCGCACGCTGGTGAACAACCTCGTCGTCGGTGTCACCACCGGCTACGAGAAGAAGATGGAAATCCACGGCGTCGGTTACCGCGTGCAGGCCAAGGGCTCGGACCTCGAGTTCGCCCTCGGCTACAGCCACCCGGTGAAGATCGAGGCGCCGGAGGGCATCACCTTCAAGGTGGAGACCCCCACCCGGTTCTCGGTGTCCGGCATCGACAAGCAGAAGGTCGGCCAGATCGCCGCGGTCATCCGCAAGCTGCGCCGTCCCGACCCGTACAAGGGCAAGGGCCTGCGCTACGAGGGTGAGAAGATCCGCCGCAAGGTCGGAAAGACGGGTAAGTGATCATGAGCGACACGACTACGACGAAGCGCAAGCCGGTCGGCAAGGACATCTCGACCCGCCGCCGCGTCGCGAAGGCCCGTCGGCACTTCCGCCTGCGCAAGAAGGTCAGCGGCACGCCGGTTCGTCCGCGGCTGGTCGTCAAGCGTTCCTCGCGGCACATCGCCGTGCAGGTGATCGACGACCTCGCCGGCCACACCCTGGCGTCGGCGTCCACCCTCGAGGCGGACGTCCGCGCGGCCGACGGCGACAAGAAGGCCAAGGCCGCGAAGGTCGGCGAACTCGTCGCCTCGCGCGCCAAGGCGGCCGGGATCTCGGCTGTGGTGTTCGACCGTGGCGGCAACGCCTACCACGGCCGCATCGCCGCGCTGGCCGACGCCGCCCGTGAGGCGGGGTTGGAATTCTGATGCAGATGCTCGTCAATGGAAGGAAAGCCTGATGCCGGGACGTACGCGGCAATTCGGCGGCGGCCAGGGCGGACCGGGCGGTCAGGGCGGCAACGACCGCGGTGACCGTCGCGACCGCCGGGACCGGCGCGACAGCGGCCGTGGCGGGGCGGCCCAGGACAAGACCCCGCACCTCGAGAAGGTCGTGACGATCAACCGCGTCGCGAAGGTCGTCAAGGGTGGTCGTCGCTTCAGCTTCACCGCCCTCGTCGTCGTCGGCGACGGTGACGGCCAGGTCGGCGTCGGCTACGGCAAGGCCAAGGAAGTTCCCGCGGCCATCGCCAAGGGCGTCGAGGAAGCGAAGAAGAACTTCTTCCGCGTGCCTCGCGTCGGTGGCACCATTCCCCACCCGATCCAGGGTGAGGAAGCCGCCGGTGTCGTGCTGCTGCGTCCGGCTTCGGCCGGTACCGGTGTCATCGCCGGTGGCCCGGTGCGCGCGGTACTGGAGTGCGCGGGTGTCCACGACGTGCTGTCGAAGTCGCTCGGCTCCGACAACGCGATCAACATCGTGCACGCGACCGTCGCGGCCCTGAAGGGTCTGCAGCGTCCCGAAGAGGTCGCGGCCCGCCGTGGTCTCCCGCTCGAGGACGTCGCTCCGGCCCGGATGCTGCGCCAGCGCGCGGGCCAGGGGGTCTGACATGACTCAGCTCAAGGTCACCCAGGTCAAGAGCAAGATCGGCACGAAGCACGCTCACCGCGAGTCGCTGCGCACCCTCGGGCTGCGCAAGATCCGCCAGAGCGTCGTGCGTGAAGACACCCCCCAGGTGCGCGGCCTGATCCACACCGTCCGCCACCTGGTGGAGGTCGAGGAGGTCCAGGCATGACGGCCATCAAGATCCACCACCTGCGTCCGGCTCCGGGCGCCAAGCGCGACAAGATCCGCGTGGGCCGTGGTGAAGGTTCCAAGGGCAAGACGGCCGGCCGCGGTACGAAGGGCACCAAGGCCCGCAAGAACGTGCCCGCCGGCTTCGAGGGTGGGCAGATGCCCATCCACATGCGGCTGCCGAAGCTGCGTGGCTTCAAGAACCGCTTCCGCACCGAGTACCAGCCGGTGAACGTGGGCGACATCGCCCGCGTGTTCCCGGACGGCGGCAAGATCGGCGTCGAGGAGCTCGTCGCGGGCGGTCTCGTCCGCAAGGGCAGCCTCGTGAAGGTCCTCGGCAACGGAGACGTCAACGGCGTGAAGCTGGACGTCACCGCGGACGGTTTCTCCGGCTCTGCCAAGGAGAAGCTCGAAGCTGCCGGTGGTTCCGCCACCGCCAACTGAGGCACCTGAAGCACTGATACCCGACTCGGGCCCATCCAGCGCACCGCTGGGTGGGCCCGAGTCGTTGTGTGGGCTCTTCCACAGGCGCGTTCGCGGCCGTCGCGGCGAGCGGGCCCGGCGGGTCCGCTCAGGGCCACTGAGGACGTTCGCGGCCGGCCGTGCGGCAGTCGTGGCCCGCGGCCCGATCCGTTGTGCGCCAACGAAGCAACCCGGCCCGGCCGCGCGCGTCCACCGCGTAGCGGCCACCGGCACACGACTGAAGACCGGGGCCGAACAGGTGATCATTTCGCCTGCGAACGGTCCAACCTGCGGCATCGCCCCAGGCGTCTCGAAGCCGGCTGAGACGGAAAACGCACACGCGCTGCGGACACGCCCTGTGAAGCTGTTAGAGTCGGCCACACGCTTCGGGACCAGTGTGCCCTGAGGCGTTCCTGGCTTGCCTGCCAGTGAGCTGTGTTCCCGCCGGTCTCGTGCCGGCCAAGCCGATCGTCGGTAGGACAGCCGACGACGCCGAGGAGGTCCCCCGCGTGCTCAGCGCCTTCCGCTCGGCTCTCGCGACGCCGGATCTACGCAAGAAGATCCTGTTCACGCTAGCCATCGTCGCGGTCTACCGGATCGGTGCCGCCATCCCGGCCCCGGGGATCTCGTTCTCCGCCGTGCAGGCCTGTAGCTCTCAGGCCGACCAGCAGGGCGTCTACCAGCTGCTGAACCTGTTCAGCGGTGGTGCGCTGCTCCAGCTGTCGCTGTTCTCGACCGGCATCATGCCGTACATCACGGCGAGCATCATCATCCAGCTGCTGACCGTGGTGATCCCGCGGTTCGAGGAGCTGAAGAAGGAAGGCCAGGCCGGCCAGAACAAGCTCACGCAGTACACCCGGTACCTCACGATCGCCCTGGCGATCCTGCAGGCCACCGGCGTTGTCGCGCTGGCCGACCGCGGCACCCTGTTCCAGGGCTGCCAGCAGCAGATCATCCCGGACAACAGCGTCTACTCGCTGGCGCTGATCGTCTGCACCATGACCGCGGGCACCGCCGTCATGATGTGGCTGGGCGAGCTCATCACCGAGCGCGGCGTCGGCAACGGCATGTCGGTCCTGATCTTCCTGAACATCGCGGCCCGCATCCCCACCGAGGGCGCCAACATCATGAGCAACGGCGGCGCGGTCGCCCTGGTCATGATCTGCGTGTTCGGCTTGGTGATCATCGCGAGCGTCATCTTCGTGGAGCAGGGGCAGCGCCGGATCCCGGTGCAGTACGCCAAGCGCATGATCGGCCGCCGGATGTACGGCGGCACGTCGACGTACCTGCCGATCAAGGTGAACCAGGCCGGTGTCATCCCGGTCATCTTCGCGTCGTCGCTGCTGTACCTGCCGCAGCTGCTCAGCCAGCTCATCGGCGACCCGAACAGCAACTCCGGCTGGCAGGCCTTCATCCAGAACTACCTGGTCAACCAGAGCAGCTGGGTGCACATCCTGCTGTACTTCGCGTTGATCATCTTCTTCACGTACTTCTACATCACGATCACGTTCAACGTCGACGAGCGTGCGGACGAGATGAAGAAGTTCGGTGGCTTCATCCCGGGTATTCGCCCGGGCCGTCCCACCGCCGAATACCTGAGCTACGTCCTCGGCCGGATCACCCTGCCGGGCTCGCTGTACCTGGGCATCATCGCGATCCTCCCGAACTTCTTCCTGTCCCTCACCGGCAGCGGGAACAACCAGAACTTCCCGTTCGGTGGCACGGCTGTGCTGATCATGGTGGGTGTCGGCCTCGACACCGTGAAGCAGATCGAAAGCCAGCTGATGCAGCGCAACTACGAAGGGTTCTTGAAGTGACGCGAGTGGTTCTCGTCGGCCCGCCCGGCGCGGGTAAAGGTACGCAGGCGGTGGCCCTGTCGGAGCAGCTGCGGGTTCCGCACATCTCGACCGGTGACCTGTTCCGCGCCCACGTCGGCCAGGAGACGCCGCTCGGCCAGGAGGCCAAGCGCTACCTCGACTCGGGTGAGCTCGTCCCCGACTCGGTGACCAACGAGATGGTCCGCGAACGGCTCGCCGAGCCCGACGCGAAGGCCGGCTTCCTGCTCGACGGTTTCCCCCGCAACACGAAGCAGGCCGAGGTCCTCGGCGAGATGCTGAAGGAATCCGACTGCGCGCTCGAGTCGGTGATCCAGCTGCAGGTGCCCGAGGACGTGGTCGTGTCCCGGCTGATGGCCCGTGGCCGCGCCGACGACACCGAAGAGGTCATCCGCCGCCGCCAGCAGATCTACTGGTCCGAGACGGCCCCGCTGCTGGAGTACTACGCCGACATCCTGGTGGCTGTCGACGGCGTGGGCGACGTGCAGGAGATCTCAGACCGCGTGCTGAAAGCGCTGCGCGACCGCACGTGAATCTCGGAGGGTTGCGTGTTCTGCAAGTGCTCCGCCGTGGGCGCATGATCGAGGTCAAGACGCCGGGCGAGCTGCAGGCGATGCGGGCGGCAGGGCTGGTCGTCGCGAAGACGCTGGCCGCCGTGCGCGAGCGTGCGCAGGTGGGGGTCAGCACCGCCGAGCTCGACGAGCTGGCCGAGCAGACGATCCGCGACGCGGGGGCCGTGCCGTCCTTCAAGGGCTACCATGGTTTCCCCGCGTCGATCTGCGCGTCGGTGAACGAGCAGATCGTCCACGGCATCCCGTCGAGCCGGCAGGTGCTGGCCGACGGTGACCTGATCTCGGTCGACTGCGGCGCCATCCTCGACGGCTGGCACGGCGACTCTGCCGTGACGCTCGCGATCGGCGCCGTCAGCGAGAAGGACCTCGCGCTGTCCGCCGCCACGGAGAAGTCCATGTGGGCCGGCATCGAGGCCGTGCACGCGGGCGGCCGGCTCACCGACATCTCGTTCGCCGTGCAGACCGCGGCCGAGAAGGCGGGCCGCGACAACGGCGTCGAGTACGGGATGATCCTCGAGTACGGCGGCCACGGTATCGGCCGCCAGATGCACATGGACCCGTTCCTGCCGAACGTCGGCAAGCCCGGCAAGGGCCCGCGGCTCAAGGTCGGCATGGCGCTCGCGATCGAGCCCATGCTCACCGGGGGCGGCGGCGAGACCGTGGAGCTCGAGGACGGCTGGACCGTGGTCACGGCCGACGGCTCCCGCGCCTCGCACTGGGAGCACACCGTCGCCATCACCGACGACGGTCCCTGGGTGCTCACCGCGCCCGAAGAGGATTGATACGGCGCTCACCCAGCCGGCAAAGTTCACCTGACCAGGCGATTCTCGCAGGTCGGCTCGTTTTCAGGCATACTGGAACCCTGGCGCCCTACCGTCGGCTTGTAGCACAGTTACCCCCCGTTTGGGGGTCGCGACACGAGTTGCGTACACTGTCAAGTCGGCGTACTCATCGCGCCGGTTCCTGCGCGCTCGTGAACTCTCGCGAACACTCGGAGTCGGGGTGGAGTGTGCCGGAGCAGCACCCCAGTAAGCAAGGGACTCGAGCTCAAACCGATCACGCTGTGTGCATCAAGCGTGCATTCAGGGATTGCGGAGGACATGGCTAAGAAAGACGGGGCCATCGAGGTCGAAGGCCGCGTGGTCGAGCCGCTCCCCAACGCGATGTTCCGCGTCGAGTTGGAGAACGGCCACAAAGTTCTTGCCCACATCAGCGGCAAGATGCGGCAGCACTACATCCGCATCCTGCCCGAGGACAGGGTCGTCGTGGAGCTTTCGCCCTACGACTTGTCTCGTGGTCGCATCGTCTACCGCTACAAGTGATCACGAAGAGCTGAGAAGAAGCAGGAGAGTCGGAGACGTGAAGGTCCAGCCGAGCGTCAAGAAGATCTGCGACAAGTGCAAGGTGATCCGCCGCCACGGCCGGATCATGGTGATCTGCGAGAACCTGCGTCACAAGCAGCGTCAGGGCTGAGCACCGCACTCCAGCAGAGCGGATTGACGGCTACACACCCTCCCCGCACCTGCCGGGCCGCGTGAGCGGTCCGGTTCACCCCTGGACTTCAGGCCGGGGCCGGGACACCCGCAGCGCAAGCCGCGGGCACGACAGGCGAGTCGGTTCCGGAACCGGACGGGGAGAAGACCTGAAGATGAAATCGAAGAAGGAGCTACAGCGCCCATGGCACGACTCGCTGGCGTAGACCTCCCCCGCGAAAAGCGGTTGGAGATCGCGCTGACCTACATCTACGGCATCGGCCGTACCCGCTCGAAGCAGATGATCGCTGCTGCCGAGCTCAACGCGGACACCCGCGTGAAGGACCTCAGCGATGAGGACCTCATCAAGCTTCGTGACTACATCGACGAGAACTTCAAGGTCGAGGGTGACCTGCGTCGCGAGGTGAACGCCGACATCCGTCGCAAGATCGAGATCGGCACCTACCAGGGCCTGCGCTGGCGTCGTGGTCTGCCCGTCCGCGGTCAGCGGACCAAGACCAACGCCCGCACCCGCAAGGGTCCGAAGAAGACGGTCGCCGGCAAGAAGAAGGCTGGCAAGAAGTGAGCGTCAAGGGCAAGAAGGTCGTGCAGATGGGCGGCGGGAACCGTCGCGGCACGGCTTGTGTCTCGCCCAAGGCGCTCTACGCCCGCCCGATGGCGCTGCGGAACCTGTACACCGACGCCGGATCGATCATCCGACGCGGTCAGGCCGAAGCGGTTGCCGCTCACCAAGAGAACGCGCGCTAACAGGAGAACCCTCAGAACATGCCACCGAAGTCTCGTACTGCGGCGGGGGCCAAGAAGGTCCGCCGCAAGGAAAAGAAGAACGTCGCGCACGGTCACGCGCACATCAAGAGCACGTTCAACAACACCATCGTCTCGATCACGGACCCCACGGGCGCTGTGATCGCGTGGGCGTCGAGTGGTCACGTGGGCTTCAAGGGCTCGCGCAAGTCCACCCCGTTCGCCGCGCAGATGGCCGCCGAGAATGCGGCCCGCAAGGCTGCCGAGCACGGCATGAAGAAGGTCGACGTCTTCGTGAAGGGCCCGGGTTCGGGCCGCGAGACGGCGATCCGCTCGCTGCAGGCCGCCGGTCTCGAGGTCGGCACCATCCAGGACGTGACCCCGCAGCCCCACAACGGCTGCCGCCCGCCCAAGCGGCGCCGGGTCTGAGGAACGGGGAGGAGTAAGAAGAAATGGCTCGTTACACCGGCCCCGCGACGCGTATTTCGCGTCGCCTCAAGGTTGACCTCATCGGCGGCGACCAGGCTTTCGAGCGTCGCCCCTACCCGCCGGGCCAGCACGGCCGCGGGCGCATCAAGGAGTCCGAGTACCTCCTGCAGTCGCAGGAGAAGCAGAAGGCTCGCTACACCTACGGCGTTCTCGAGCGCCAGTTCGTCCGGTACTACAAGGAAGCCGTTCGGCGTCCGGGCAAGACCGGTGAGAACCTGCTGCAGATCCTCGAGTCCCGGCTGGACAACGTGATCTACCGCGCCGGCATCGCCCGCACGCGCCGCCAGGCGCGCCAGCTGGTGAGCCACGGCCACTTCCTGGTCAACGGCGTCAAGGTCAACGTCCCGTCCTTCCAGGTCTCCAAGTGGGACATCATCGACGTGCGGCCGAAGTCGTTCTCGATGCTGCCCTTCGTGGTGGCGAAGGAGTCCTTCGGCGAGCGCCCCATCCCGGCGTGGCTGCAGGTCGTCCAGTCCAACCTCCGCGTGCTGGTCCACCAGCTGCCGGAGCGTGCGCAGATCGACGTTCCGGTTCAGGAACAGCTGATCGTCGAGCTCTACTCGAAGTAACCCAGCTTCCGGGCTGAGTTACGGGCGGCGGCGCAACAGGTGCGCCGCCGCCGCGCCATCCCTTCGACGTCATATGGCGGGCGTCGTCTGGAAAGGAACCAGAAGAAATGCTGATTTCCCAGCGGCCGGCTCTCGGCGAAGAGACGGTCAACGAGACCCGCTCCCGGTTCACCATCGAACCGCTGGAGCCCGGCTTCGGCTACACGCTCGGCAACTCGCTGCGGCGCACGCTGCTGTCGTCCATTCCGGGCGCGGCCGTGACGAGCATCCGCATCGACGGCGTGCTGCACGAGTTCACCACCGTTCCCGGGGTGAAGGAAGACGTCACCGACATCATCCTGAACCTCAAGGAGCTCGTGGTGTCCTCGGAAGAGGACGAGCCGGTCACCATGTACCTGCGCAAGCAGGGCCCCGGTGAGGTCACGGCAGCCGACATCGTGCCCCCGGCCGGCGTCACCGTGCACAACCCGGACCTCCACATCGCGGCCCTGAACGGCAAGGGCAAGCTTGAGATCGAGCTCGTCGTCGAGCGCGGCCGCGGTTACGTTCCGGCCCTGCAGAACAAGCAGGCCGGCGCCGAGATCGGCCGTATCCCGGTCGACTCGATCTACTCGCCGGTGCTGAAGGTGACGTACAAGGTCGAGGCCACTCGTGTCGAGCAGCGCACCGACTTCGACAAGCTGATCCTGGACGTCGAGACCAAGCCGTCGATCACGCCGCGCGACGCGGTCGCGTCGGCGGGCAAGACGCTGGTGGAGCTGTTCGGTCTCGCTCGCGAGCTGAACGTCGACGCCGAGGGCATCGAGATCGGCCCGTCGCCGCAGGAAGCGGACACCATCGCTGCCTACGCGATGCCGATCGAGGACCTGGACCTCACCGTCCGGTCGTACAACTGCCTCAAGCGCGAAGGCATCCACACGGTGGGCGAGCTCGTCTCGCGCAGCGAGGCGGACCTGCTCGACATCCGCAACTTCGGTGCGAAGTCGATCGACGAGGTCAAGCTGAAGCTGGTCGGTCTCGGCCTGGCGCTCAAGGACAGCCCGCCCGGGTTCGACCCGACCGCGGCTGCCTCGAGCTACGACGGTGAGGGCTGGTCGGGCAGCGTGGCCGGCATCGGCGGCGGGATTTCGGACGAGGGCCACGACGATGGCCAGGACTACGCAGAGACGGAGCAGCTGTAAGGCCGCGTAGGCCTGGAGCTGTGCAGCTGAACTAGGAGAACCAATGCCCACCCCTACCAAGGGAGCCCGGCTCGGCGGGTCGTCCGCGCACGAGCGGCTGATCCTGGCCAACCTGGCCACGCAGCTGTTCGAGCACGGCAAGATCACCACGACCGAGGCGAAGGCCCGCCGGGTGCGCCCGCTGGCCGAGAAGCTGATCACCAAGGCGAAGCGGGGCGACCTGCACAACCGTCGCCAGGTGCAGAAGGTCGTGCGTGACAAGGACGTCGTGCACAAGCTCTTCGCCGAGATCGGTCCGCACTTCGCGGAGCGCGCCGGCGGTTACACCCGCATCACCAAGACGATGCCGCGCAAGGGCGACAACGCCGCCATGGCCGTCATCGAACTGGTCGCGGAGAAGACCGTGACGTCGGAAGCCGAGCGGGCTCGCAAGACGAAGTTCGCGAAGGACGAGAAGCCGGCCGAGACCGCCGTGGTCGAGGAGACCACTGCTGACGAAGCCGTCGCCGAGGCTCCGGCCGAGGAGACCACCGAGGCCGCGGCTTCGGAGGAGGCTGCTTCGGAAGAGGCCGCCGCCGACGAGGCTGCCGCTGACGACGCGGACGCCAAGAAGGACTGAAGTCCTGACAGCACAGTCGACACCGGACGAGCCCGCCACTCCCTCCGGGGAGGGCGGGCTCGTTCGTCTGCGCCTGGACGTTTCCTACGACGGCACGGACTTCTCGGGCTGGGCCCGTCAGCCCGGCCGACGCACCGTGCAGGCCGAGCTGGAAGCGGCCCTGCAGCGCCAGCCTCCGGGCGCGTCCGTGCCCAAGTCGGTGGTCGTGGCGGGCCGCACGGACGCCGGCGTGCACGCGACGGGTCAGGTCGTGCACGTCGACGTCGTCCCGCTGGAGCCGAATGCTCCCGGCCGCGTGCCGGTTGACGCGCACGGCATCCCGGACCTGGCGCGCATGACGGGCCGCTGGAACAAGCTGATGCCCGCCGACGTGCGGGTGCTCGGCGCCCGCGTCGCCCCGGCGGGCTTCGACGCCCGCTTCTCGGCCATCCGCCGCCACTACCGCTACCGCGTCTCGGATGCGCCGTGGGGCGTCGACCCGTTGCGCCGCAACGACACCCTCGCCTGGGGCCGTCCACTGTCGACGGACGCCATGAACGAGGCCGCCGCGGACCTGCTGGGTCTGCAGGACTTCGCCGCGTACTGCAAGCAGCGCGAGGGCGGGACCACGATCCGCGAGCTGCAGCAGCTGGAGTGGACCCGGCTCGACGAGCACCTGCTGGAAGTCCGCGTCTCAGCCGACGCCTTCTGCCACTCCATGGTCCGCAGCCTCGTCGGCGTGCTGCTGATGGTCGGCGACGGCCGCCGCCCCCGCTCCTGGCCCGCCGAGGTGCTCTCCAGCGGCACGCGGGACAGCGCCGTCGCCCCGGCCCACGGCCTCACGCTCACCGCCGTGGACTACCCGCCGGACGCGGAACTCGCCGCGCGTGCCGAGCAGACGCGCAACGTCCGCTCCGCCGAGGACCTGTAGCTTCTCTCCCCATGGGGGAGCACCAGGATCAGACCAGGGCGGCCTACGACGGCGTCGTCGAGCTGTACGCGTCGCTCTTCGCCGATCGGACGCTGGAGACGATGCCGTTCACGCGAACCATGGTCCGCACCTTCGCCGAACTGGTTGCCGCGACGGAGAATTCGCAGGTGGCCGACATCGGCTGCGGCCCCGGACACATCACCGCGTTTCTCGCCGACCAGGGGCTGGCCGCCCGCGGCCTCGACCTTTCGCCGGGCATGGTCGAACACGCCCGCAAGTCCTTCCCGGCGCTGCGTTTCGACGAGGCCCGCACGGAAGCCCTGCCGCTCGACGACGGCTCCCTCGGCGGCGTGGTCGCCCACTACTCCCTGATCCACACCTCGCCGGCCGAAGTGCCCGCGCTCCTGGCCGAGCTCACCCGCGTCCTGGCGCCCGGCGGTCTGGCGCTCGTCTCGTTCTTCGCGACCGACGCTCCGGAGCCGGTCCGCTTCGACCACAAAGTGGCGCCCGCCTACAGCTGGCCGGTGGACCACTTCGCCGAGCTGCTCACCAGCGCCGGCCTCACGGAGTCCGCCCGCCTCGTCCACGACCCGCAATCCGAGCGCGGCTTCCTCGACGCGCACCTGCTGGCGCACCGCTAGCGCACTCGCGGCCTGCCGGAGCCGGATACCGAGCTTGGCGGCGAACGGGCATCAAGAGGCGGCTTATCGGTGGTGAGCCACGCCGTGGGGGTGATGACCTGGTGGGGTTCCCCATCGCGAGCCCAGAAGGAGATCTGCCATGGCGAGGTTCGTCCTCGTGCCCGGTGCGTGGCACGGTTCCTGGACGTTCGAGTCGGTCGTCCCGCTGCTGGAACGGGCCGGGCACACCGTCCACGCCCTGACCCTGACGGGATTGCGGCCCGACGATGACGCCGCGACGGTTGCGAGCGCCAACCTCGACACTCACGCCGAGGACGTCGTGAGCCTCCTGGACCGCGCCCGGATCACCGACGCGACGCTGGTCGGCCACAGCTACGGCGGGATGGTGATCTCCGCCGCTGCCGACCGCGCGGGCGGGCGTGTCTCCCGGCTGGTTCATCTCGACGCCTACGTTCCGCGCGACGGCGAGTCGTGCTGGTCGTTGACCACCGAGGGCTACCGGCAGTCGTTCGTGGCCGGTGCGGCTGACACGGGCCACGCCGTCCGTCCGCCGTTCCGCGCCCCGTACGGCGGCGATCCCCGTCGCCGTCCCCACCCCCTCGCCTCCCTCGTGCAGACGATCCGGCTCACCGGCGCCGTTGACCGGGTGCCCCGGCACGATTTCGTCTACTGCTCCGGCTGGGAAGACCGCACCCCCTTCGCCGGACTCCGCGCCCGGCTCGAAGCCGATCCGGGCTGGCACGTCCACGACCTCCCCACCGCCCACAACGCGATGCGGGAAGCCCCGAGTGCCGTCGCCGAACTCCTGATCTGAACACAGCGAAGGCCTCCTCGAACCCGTCGAGGAGGCCTTCACCCAAGCGAAAACCGGCTCAGTCGCCCCGGCGCACCGGGCCGAGCAGCTGCTGCTCCTTCTGCGTCGTCACCAGGCGCAGCGGACGCCACAGGTTGCGGCCCAGCGCCACGACCTGGTCGTCCTTCAGCGTGGTCAGCTGGCGCATCATCTGGGGCGGCAGGCGCCAGATGCGGGCCGCCAGCTCGGCCTGGCCGGCGGGCAGGCGCTGCATCAGCACGAGATCCGCGGCGTTGGCCGTCGCGCCGGCCTGCGGGTGCAGGTACGGCAGGACGTAGACCGTGGTCTGCCACGGGGAGCGCGGCGGGAAGAGGTCCTGCGGGGTCGGGCCGCCGTCGGTGACTACGAGCAGGGGCGCGTCCTCGGACGGGCGCGGCAGCTCGACCGGCGACAGGCGCCGGATCTGCACCAGCGGCGAGGGCCGGCCGTCGCGGTTGCCGGCGGCCTGGGAGAGCACCTGCCAGGCCGCGGGGCGCCCGGTGGCCACAACCACCCACGCACCCACCGCCATCGCGCGCAGCGCCACCTGACGGGCCAGGTACAGCCCGCCCACGAGCACGATGCGCGTCGGCGCGGAGCGCAGGGCGGAAATGGTGAGCGGTTCGCCCTTCAGGCCCGAGCCGAGGACGATGCCGCCGCGGTCGCCCGAGGGGCTGATGGCGTCGAGCATCGCGGGGTCGACGGTGAACTCCGGGGCCACGCCGGGGTTCTGCCCGGCGTCGCGAAGGCGGGTGCTCATGCCGTACCTCCGATCGGCAGGGTGGCGGCGAACGCGGAGATCTGAAGACCCCGCAACGGCGTCAGGTCGACGTCGAGCCGCTCCGAAACGGACTTGAGCCGCTGGTCGGCGGCTTCGAGCTCACGCGGGTTGCGCGCGCTCACGCGCACCACGCCGCGCAGGCCGATGCGGCCCTCGTCCGCGGCGGGGGAAATCGACATGGCGACCGTGGCCGACAGCGCGCGCACGCTCGTGAGCGCGTCGAGGCTGCCGGTGATCTTTCCCTTGGGCCAGCTCGTGATCGCGTAGCTGGAGTGCCCGATGCCGGCCGCCGTGACGCCCGTCCAGCTCTCCTGCAGCGTGACCTTCGTCGACGAGCCCGCCACGGCCGTGAGCTCCGCGGCGGAGATGCTGGCGCGCAGCAGCTCGTCCGGGTCCAGCGGCCGCGTCGGCACGCCCTGCGACTCCAGTGCGTTGCGCACGCGAGACAGCGCACCGATCAGCGCGCGGTGCGCGCCGACGACGCCGCCACCGCGTTCCCGGATCGCTTCCGGGCAGCGGCGCGGGTCGAGGCGGATCGCGATCCACGTGGTGCGCCGGGCCGCCGCGGGCAGCGGGCCGAGCACCTCCATGTACGAGCTGAGCGCCGGCGAGTCCGACGGCAGCGCCGCGGAACCCGGGTAGCTGTGCCAGATCATCTGGATCGAGTCGAGCACCACACCGCGGTCCTCGAGGCACGGCGCGAGCGCCGACAGCGGCAGGCTGGGCGCACCGCCGGCCTGGGTGATCAGCGCGGGCGTCGGCTCCACGAGGAGCACCGCCGTCCACGTGCCGTCGTTCCAGGCGAGGCCGACCTGCTGGCGCTCGTGGTCGACGCCGTGCGCCACCACGAGGTCCGGCACGGCCAGGCGCAGCAGGTTCACGCGCGCGTCGTCCGGGCCCGTCACGGTGGTGTTCTCGGCGGCCAGCTCTTCGAGGCTGCTGGGCGGCGGCGGGGTCGCGATGCGGTCGTGCGAACGGAAGCGGTAGCGCAACGTGAGGCCGAGCCACTGGGTGAACCAGCGCCCGCCCCAGCGCAGGAACGCGAAGATGAGGAACACGGCCGCGACGCCGATGGCGATGTACTTCAGCTGGTCGGTGTTGATGGCGAGCAGCACGAGTCCGATCGCGACACCCACCTCGAGGAGCACGAGGTTCGACACGGGAAGGGGGCCGAGGTTGATGCCGCCGGAACGCTGACGCGAAGGCGGGGCCAGACGCGTCGCGGTCGCGGTGCCACCGCCCTGCGGCGAGCCACCGGGACCGTCAGGACCGGGACCGCCGGAACCGCCGCCAGGTCCACCGGGCCCGCCAGGTCCCCCCGGACCTCCAGGGCCGCCGGGTCCACCCGGACCGCCGGGTCCACCCGGGCCGCCGCCACGGGGGCCGGGCCCGCCGGGTCCGCTGGGTCCACCGGGACCGCCCGGGCCTCCGGGGCCACGCGGGACTCCGCCGGGGCCGCCAGGACCGCCCGGCACGCCACCAGGTCCACCCGGTCCGCCTGCTCTGCCCGGCCGCTGCGGCGGGCCTGGAGGACGTCCTCCAGGCGGCGGTGGCCCGGGGGGCCCTGGCGGACGTGGAGGCGTGGTGACGGACATCCGCGCGTTCTCTTCCCCTCGTGAGTGCTACGTTCCCGGAAAGCCGGTCCCGAGGTGTCCGACCCTAGCTTGAGTTGGTAGAAACCCCACACCAGACGGTCCCCGTACGGCTATCCTGCGGAACCGTACCGCGACGGGGAGGACTGTAGGTCGAGAATGCCATCAACACCCACGACTAAGTCACAGGTTCAGGCCTACAAGTTCGTCATGCGCCGGATGCAGTCGGCGCTCGTCCGCCGCGACGCGGTGATGCTCCACGACCCGATGCGCACGCACTCGCGGGCGACCGTCGTCGGGGTGATCCTCGGTGTGCTCGGTGCGGTCGTTTTCGTGTTGATCGCCCTGCTCAGCCCCGCTCCGTCGGTACCCGCGTCGGGCGGCATCGTGATCGGTGAGCAGTCCGGCACCGTTTACGTGGTCACGGGCAATCCGCAGAAACTGATTCCTACGTTCAACCTCGCTTCCGCGCGCCTGATCCTTCTTGCGCAGACGCAGCAGCAAGGACAAGGCGCACAAGGCGGAGCGCAGCCTCCGGCGAATGCCGCGCCGGCCGCGGCGGTCAATCCGACCGTCGTCTCCGATGAACAGCTCAAGAATATTCCGCGCGAGAAGCTGACCGGCATTCCCGATGGGCCACAACTTCTGCCCGATACCGCCCAGCGCATTTCCCCCAACTGGGCGGTCTGCGATCAGGTGGCGCTCGACACGCGGCTGCCGCAACCCGACAGCGTGAATCGCACCGACACGACCGTGATCGGTGGCGTCGCGAACGTCGGCACGGAACTCGCCCGGGGCCAGGCGCTGCTCGGTCGCGCGGACGACGGCAAGACCTACCTGATCTACCGCCTGCAGGCCACGCAGGCCCGGCCCGACGCCAACACCGTGCGCGCCGAGGTCGACCTCGGCGACAACGACCCGGTGCGGGCGGCGCTGCAGCTGCCGGCCAAGGCGCGCAAGGCTTCCCAGGCGTTCCTCAACGCGATCCCCGACGTCGGCAAGCTGGTGCCGCCGGTCGTCCCGGGTGCCGGTGAGACGCCGCCGCAGGACTTCGACGGCCTCACCGTCGGCGACGTGTTCTCCACGAGCCCGTCCGGTGCGCCGACGGAGTTCTGGCTGATCACCCAGGACGGCATCCAGAAGGTCTCGTCCGCGGTCGCCGACATCGTGCGCGTGGCGAAGAACGGCGGCGGGAGCAAGATCACCGACCTCGGCCTGGAGAAGATCAACAACGTCCGCCGGCTGCAGCCCACCGACCCCGGGTTCGTGAAGGTCGAGAACTACCCCGAACAGACCCCGGTCGTGCTCGACGCCACGCAGGGCTCGCCGGTGGCGTGCCTCGGCTGGTCGCTCGACAGCAACCGGAAGGCCGCCCACACCTCGGTGTACGTGAGCAAGGGCCTGCCGGCCGAGACGACGAACGCCGACGGCTCGAGCAAGGTCCAGAGCATCAGCAACACCGGTCCGAACGGCCTGCCGATCACCGGGTTCTACATGCCGCCGGGCTTCGGCGCCGTGGTGCAATCGGCCACCGAGTCGAGCGCGACGTTCTTCAAGGGCCCGATCCAGCTGATCAGCGACCGCGGCCTCCGCTACGGCGTGCCGGACCAGGCGACGGCCGGCGCGCTCGGCCTGACCGAGGCGCTGCCCGCGCCGGAGTCGATCATCGGCCTGCTGCCCACGGGTTCGTCGCTGAACACGCAGAACGTGATGAAGCAGTTCGACTCCGTGCCGATCGACCCGAACGCCGGTTCGTTCTCCTCGCCGACCAACCAGCAGGCCGGGCAGCCGGCGGGGAACTGAAGCGGGTTCGCGTCCGTCACACTCGAAGACAGTCGGGTGAGCGGAGGGATGTCGTGGCAGCGGGGAACAACGCGCTGAACATCGACGGCGAAGTCGTCGGCGGCTACGCGGCCAAGGTCGCGCTGGCCGCCGACGAACTGGACACGGCCGCGGGCGGTGTCGGCGCGGGAGCGACCACGGCCGAGGCGTACGGCGAGCTCGGTGGCCGCCTCGGCCTGGACCAGTCGTACGCGCGGGCGGCCGGGGCGCTGCGGCAGCAGCTGCAGGCAGGTGCGGCCGCGCTGCGTTCGGCCGCGGAGGCGCTGGACCAGCTCACCGCCGGTCACGCGCAGCGCGACGCCGATGCAGCGGAGCAGATCAAGCGGGCCGGGGGGCTGTCGTGACGGAGCCGTCGCTGACGTTCGTGTCCGAGCTCGCGGGTGAGCTCGGCGTGACCGACCCCGTCGAGACGTACTACCGGCCGCTCGTCGGCCGCTGGACCGAGCTCGACGAGGAAGCCCAACGCCTGCGCACCGCGGCGAAGACCGCCGGCGGCGTGTCCGCCGACCTGGCCGACGAGCTCGGCCGGCTCGACGCGTCGTGGTCTGGTGACGACGCCGACGCGTTCGTCACCTACCTGGGTGAAATCCGGTCCGCGAGCGAAGGCGTCGAGGACGCGCTCGACGAGCTGGCGGGCGCGCTCGAGGAGCTGGCCGGATCGCTGCGCAAGATCGTCGGCGACGCCACCGACGTGCTTGTGGACTCGGCCGACCTGCTGTCGGAGTCGGCGATGCTGCCCGTCGGTGGCGTCAGCCGCTCGCGCGCGCAGTTGCGCGAGACCGAGCAGTCGGTGAAGTCGTTGTACGACGCGGCGGAGGACGTGCTGCAGCACTTCGCGCAGCTGTGCAACGGCGTGGACGCACCGGCGGGGGAGCAGTCGAGCATCGCCGTGCGGCAACACTACCCGCAGGAGCAGTTCCGGCTGCACGAAAGCGATTCCGCGCCGTCGCAGCAGCCGTCGACGGGCACCGCGGGGCCGTCCACATCGGAGCAGCCGGCGCACGACGGCGCGGCTCAGCAGGCCGTGGCTCACACCGGTGTGGCGCACACCGAAGCCGCAGCGACCCACACCGACGCCACGACACCGTCGGCCGACGACTCCGTTTCGGCGTCCGCGGCCGAGGAACCCCACCAGGGCAAGGAAACCGGCGCCGACCCTCGGCTCACCCCGGGCCAGGCGGGCGTGCCGCCGATCGGACCCGAAGGCCTCGCCCCGGCGCCCGCGCCGGCCGCCGCGAACGAGTCCGGCGGCATGTCGATGATGCCCATGATGCCGATGGGCGGCATGGGCATGGGCGGCGGCGGGATGGGCGGCGGCGGTGGCGGCTCGCGCCAGGCCAAGAACCGCACGCCCGCCAAGCCTTCCGAGCTCCTGGGCGATCCCGCGCCGGTCACGCCGCCCGTGATCGGAGAGGACCCTCAGAAGCCCGCCAAGGCCAAGAAACCCCAGAACTGACCGAAGGGGCCGCCCACCGCTTTTCCGCGGTGTACGGCCCCTTCAGCGTCTTCGGACGGGTGCGGCTCAGCTCGGCGGGCCGGTCGGGCGGTTGCGCCGGATCGTGTGCATCACGAACAGCGTGATCAGCAGCGCCACGATGCCACCGCCGGTGCCGGCCAGCGCCACGATCATCGGGGTGGAGCTCATCGAGTCGGCGGGCGGCAGCACGGCGGTCTGCACCACGGGTTTCGGCTTCGCGAGCTCGCCCACGTCGTTGGGCAGGTTCGCGGTGAGCGCGGCCACGGGGTCGATCACGCCGTAGCCCACGAAGTCGTCGCGCCCGCCCGGCGCGGCCGGGTGCTGCGCGGTGGCCTCGATGCGCTGGATCACCTGGCGCGCGTTGAGCTGCGGGTACATCTGGCGCACGAGCGCGGCCACCCCCGCCACATACGGCGAAGCAAAGCTCGTGCCCTGGATCGGCGACTGCGTGGTGCCCTCGATGGTCAGGTTAGCCAGGCCCGTCGAGCCCTCGGCCGGGTCGAGCGACACGATGTCGGTGCCCGGCGCGGCGACGCCGACCCACGGCCCGTGCACGCTGAACGACGCGACCCCGCCGGTTTCGTCGATCGCGCCGACCGACAGGACGTCGTCGGCGAACCACGGCGGCGTGACGATCGAGCGCGGCTTGTTCGGGTCGGCCTGGTCGTTCTGCGGGCAGTCGTCGGAGACGTTGCCTGCGGCCGCGACGACCACCACGTTGTGCTCGGCCGCGAAATGCACCGCGGCCTGCACCTGCTGTTCGCCCGTCTGGATGCTGCCGGTCCCGTCGGCCGCGCGGCAGTGGTCCACCGACATGTTGATCACACTGGCTTCGCCCCGCTCGGCGATGCCGCGGATGATCTCGGCCAGCGTCTTCAGCGTGCCCGCGGTGCCTTCCTTCTGCAGCTGACGCGGGTCGCCCTTGTCGTTCTGCTGGGGAGCGGTACCGCCGCTGACCTGACCGCCACCGCCGCCGTTGCCGGGCAGCTGACCGCCGTTCTGGCCGCTGGGCGGGGTACTGCCGTTCTGGTTGCCGGGCGGAGTGCCGGTGCCGCCACCGGGCTGCCCGGTGTTGCTCGAGGCGTTCTCGTCGACGGCGTAGTTCGAGCTCAGCTGCCGGTACGAACGGATCGTGGCGTCGGGCGCGACCCCGATGAAGCCGACCTTCGAGTCCTGCGGGTTGCCCGCGATGATGCCGGCGACCTCGGTGCCGTGGCCGTCGCAGTCCTGCAGGCCGGGCAGGGCGCCGTTGTCCGGCGTCGCGACATAGTCACCGCCGCTTTCGACGCGGCCCTGGAACCACGGGTGCGGCGTGACGCCGGTGTCGACCACGGCGACGGTGATGCCACCGCCGACCGTGCCCTTGGCCGAGCGCACGATCTGCTGGGCCTTGTCCAGCTGCAGGTAGCTCTGGCCCCACGGGATCGTGTTGATCTCGATGTTCTGCCCGAGGCTGCGCTTCACGCACTCGGTCTTCTTCTGGTAGGTCTGGTCCGGTTTGCGCTCGTCGATCGGCAGGGCGCTGCCGTCCACCTGCGGCGGTGTGGCCCAGGTGCCCGCGGCACCGGTGTCCTGCTGTGCCGACGCGGGCGAGACGACCGCGAACGGCGACAGCACCCCGAGCCCGGCCGCGAGCAGGACGACACCCGTGCGGCCACCGATCCCGAGCCGCCGGACGAGCGGACGTCGCGCGCGCATCTGCTGCCTCACTTGAGGTTCAGGTGGCGCAGCGTCGTGTAGAGGTCCATCACGCCGAGCGCGAGCGGCAGCACGACCGCGATGCAGATCGCCTCGAGGATCTCCACGGTGCGCCGCAGCGGCGGCGAGAAGCGCTGGTTCGGGAAGATCACGCCGACCACGAGCGAGCCCGCGGCGACCACGATCAGGGCGCCGAACACGTACAGCAGCCGGAACTCCGCCGTCGTGGCGAAGAGCCAGCCGACGAGGATGCCGGCCGCGGACACCATGCCGGTGGTGAGCAGCGCGATGGCCTGCGCGCCGTTGGCGTACGCGCGGGCGCGCAGCAGCAGCACGAGCGTGGCGATCACGCCGAGGATGACCCCGAAGTAGCCCGGCGCGGTCGCGGCGATCACGGCGGAGACCGCCGTGGTGGCGCCGCAGCCGATCATCAGGCCGGTCATGTAGTCGTGGGCGATCGCGGTGCGCTGCTCGATGGCCTGGTAGTCCGGGAAACCGGAGTCTTCCTTCAGCTCCTCCGCGGTGCTGGGCACGTGCGGCAGCGGGAGCTTCGCGAGCCAGATCGTGGCGCGCGGCAGGATCGAAATGCAGGCGAGCGACACGGCGACCGCGCCGGCGCCCACACCGGCCGTGGTGGCGCCGGGCACGAGCGTGGCGACGAGGAACGCGATCGCGCCGAACGCGCCGGCCGTGGCCGCGGCGATGAAAACGCGGATGCCGGCGCCGATGATGAGGATGCAGACCGCCGAGACGATCAGCACGAGCACCGCGCCCAGCAACAGGTTCGCGCGCACCGAAAGGCCGGGCACGATGTAGAAGCCGCTCACGAACGCCAGCGGCAGGCCGCCCGCGGCCGCGATCAGCACGCCCGTGGCCTCGGCCTGGTAGGCCTTCGCGAGCGTCGCGCCGATCGCCACGCAGGCGATCGCGCCGAGGCCGCCGGCGATGGCCGCGCCGAGCGAGCTGCCGCCGTAGAGCGAGCCGCTCATGAACAGCGCCAGCGCGGAGATGAACAGTGCGAGGCCGCCGGCGACGTGGCCGAAACGGCGCGCCGTCTCCTTGGTCCACGGGCGGAAGCTGTCGGGCGTCGACTCGGCGATGGCGTCGACGACGTCGTCGTACAGCGGCGGCGGCGGGTTCTCGTTGCGCTTGCGCAGCTGCAGCAGCTCGCCGTCCACGACGCCGAGCGACGCCAGCGTGCGGCTCGGGTCGAGCGGGGCGTCGCCCAGCTTGGCCAGTGCCCAGCCGCCGTGGCGCGCGCCGCCGTCGGGTGAGGTCTCCTTGGCCATCTCCAGCAGCATCGGCAGCAGGTCGGCCACCGCGACGTCGGCCGGTAGCGCGACGTCGATCCGGGTGTTCGGTGCGACCACCGTCACCCTGCTGAATACCGTCGTGCCCGTTGCCACTAGATGCCCCCGCTCTGAAGAGTCAGCTCCCGGGGGAACTTATACCGAACCCTGGCGCCGGGATCATCGACTGTCCGAAAATCCCTGGCGAAAGTACACCGGCCGGACGACGGACGGGCGGCGCGACCAGGTGGGATCGGTCGATTCGGGCCCTCGCTGTCGGTGGTGGGTCGTACACTCCGATGATCAGAGGAAACGGGTTCGCGGGCGAGGTGCCGGACGTGCCGGTATCCGTCGGTGTCCGATGAGGGGGCAAGCGCGGTGCACTTCCGGGCGTTGGCCGGAATTCCCCGGCGACGTTCGATAGGTTGTCACGCGCGCCCGAGCGCAGGAGCCGGCCGGCAATCGTCGAGTTGGAATAGAGGGGTCCTTCGATGAGCACGCTTCAGTTCAAGAAGTCGCCGCGGCTGGCGGCGCCGCGCCCGCCGGGCGGCGAGGTGCACCTCGAGCCCCCACCCGAAGTACCCCGCACGATCCCGGGCAACATCGTCGCGAAGGCGATTCCGGGCGTCATGATCTTCGCTTCGCTCGGGATGATGGTCTTCATGTTCACGGCGGGTGGGAAGAACCCGACCACGATCATGATGAGCGGCATGATGCTGATGGGCACCGTCGGCATGCTCGCCGGCGGTGGTGGCCGGGGTGGTGGCCAGAAGAAGGCCGAGATGGACGAGGACCGCAAGGACTACCTGCGGTACCTGGGCCAGATGCGCGACCGGGCCCGCGAGGCGATGGTCGACCAGCGCGCCGCGCTGGAGTGGGTGCACCCGGATCCGCAGTCGCTGTGGTCGCTCGCGGCCAGTCGCCGGATGTGGGAGCGCCGGCAGAACGACCAGGACTTCCTGCACCTGCGCGTCGGCCGCAGCTCGCATCGTCTCGCGACGCGGCTCGTGCCGCCGCAGACCGGCCCGGTCGACGAGCTGGAGCCGATCGCCACCCTCGCGCTGCGCCGGTTCGTGCGCGCGCACTCGATCGTGCCGGATCTGCCCACGCAGATCACCCTGCGGGGGTTCGCCGCGGTGAGCATGCAGGGCGAGCGCTCGCTCACCCGTGGTCTCACCCGTGCGATGCTCGCGCAGCTGATCACCTTCCACAGCCCGGACGACGTGATGATCGCGATCGCCACCGCGGGCCGGGCGAAGGAGGAGTGGGAGTGGGCGAAGTGGCTCCCGCACGTGCAGCACCCGACGATGTCCGACGGCATCGGCCAGCTGCGCATGATGGCCGGTTCGCTGGCCCAGATCGAGCAGTGGCTGGACGAGGAGCTGCGTGACCGGCAGCGGTTCTCCCGCAACGCCACGCCCGCGCCCGACCAGCCGCACGTCGTGATCGTGATCGACGACGCCGAGGTCACGCGCGAGGAGCAGATCATCCTCGAGGAGGGTCTGGTCGGTGTCACGCTGGTCGATTTGTCCGACACCCTCGGGAACCTGTCGGCCCGCCGCGGCCTGCGGCTGGTGGCCGAGCCCGACCGCCTCGGCGCGCGCAGCGCCGGCGGTGTCGAGTGGTTCGGCCGGCCGGACACCTTGTCGGTGGTCGAGGCCGAGGCGCTGGCCCGGCTGATCGCGCCGTACCGCGTCGGGGGCGGTGGCGGCGCGGAGGCGTCGGACGACGAGCCGTTGCTGTCCAACCCCACGCTGCTGGAGCTGCTCGGCATTCCGGGCGACCCGATGACGTTCGACGTGCAGGGCGCCTGGCGCCCGCGGCCGGTGCGCGACCGCTACCGCGTGCCGTTCGGTGTCGGTGAGTACGGCCAGGCCGTCGAGCTGGACATCAAGGAAGCGGCGATGGAGGGCATGGGCCCGCACGGCCTGTGCATCGGGGCGACGGGTTCCGGTAAGTCGGAGTTCCTCCGCACGCTGGTGCTGGGCCTGCTGGCCACGCACTCGAGCACGTCGCTCAACATGATCCTCGTCGACTTCAAGGGTGGTGCGACGTTCCTCGGTCTGGACAAGGCCCCGCACGTCGCCGCGACGATCACCAACCTCGCGGGTGACCTCACGCTGGTCGACCGCATGAAGGACGCCATCGCGGGTGAGGTGTCCCGGCGTCAGGAAGTGCTGGCGAAGGGCAACTACAAGAACGTGTGGGACTACGAGAAGGCGCGTGAGAACGGCGCCGACCTCGACCCGCTGCCCGCGCTGTTCATCTGCATCGACGAGTTCTCCGAGATGCTGACGGCGAAGCCGGACTTCATCGACATCTTCCTCCAGATCGGCCGTGTCGGCCGGTCGCTGCAGATGCACATGCTGCTCGCGTCGCAGCGGCTGGAGGAGGGCAAGCTGCGTGGTCTGGACACGTACCTGTCCTACCGGATCGGTCTGAAGACGTTCTCGGCCGCGGAGTCGCGGGCCGCGATCGGTGTGCCGGACGCGTTCGAGCTGCCGTCGATCCCGGGTTCGGGCTACCTCAAGTACGACACCTCCACGATGGTGCGGTTCAAGGCGTCCTACGTCTCGGGCCCGTACCGCCCCGCCGGCATCAAGGCGGCCGGGCCGGTGGCCACGGTCGTGCGCGCGGACAAGCGCCCGCAGCTGTTCGTGCCCGACTTCGTCGAGCTGCCGCCCGAGCCGGAGCCGCAGTTCGAGCCGGTCGAAGAGGTGGCGAAGCCGAAGGAGTCGGAGGAGGCCACCGAACCGAGCGAGCTCGAGGTGATGGTCGACCGGTTCATCGGCCAGGGCCCGCCCGCGCACGAGGTGTGGCTGCCGCCGTTGGACGAGTCCAACTCGCTCGACACGATGCTGCCGAACCTCAACCCCACCGACGACCGTGGCCTGTCCCCGGTCGGGTTCTTCGGCAACGGCCGGCTGCAGGTGCCGCTGGGCATCGTCGACCGGCCGTTCGAGCAGCGCCGCGACCTGCTGTGGGCCGACTTCTCCGGTGCCGCCGGCCACGCGGTGATCGCCGGTGGCCCGCAGGCCGGCAAGTCGACCATGCTCCGCACGCTGATCATGTCGATGTCGCTCACGCACACCCCCGAGGAAGTGCAGTTCTACTGCCTCGACCTCGGTGGTGGCACGCTCGCCGGGCTCGCCGACCTGCCGCACGTCGGCGGGGTGGCCGTCGCCCGGCGCGAGCCGGACAAGGCCCGCCGGATCGTCGCCGAGCTCACCACGCTCATGACCGAGCGCGAAGGCCGGTTCGGCGCGCTGGGCATCGACTCGATGACCGAGTTCCGCAACCGCAAGCGCCGCGGCGAGATCTCCGCCGACCAGGACCCGTTCGGCGACGCGTTCCTGATCGTGGACAACTGGCGTGCCATCCGCGACGACTTCGACGAGCTCGAGGCGTCGATCACGCGGCTGGCCCAGCAGGGTCTGTCCTACGGCGTCCACGTGATCATCTCCGCCAACCGGTGGGCCGACCTGCGCCCGGCGATCAAGGACATGCTGGGTACGCGGTTCGAGCTGCGCCTCGGTGACCCGACCGAGTCCGACATCGACCGCCGCGTGGCGGTCAACGTGCCGGCCGGGCGGCCCGGGCGTGGCCTGACCCGCGACAAGCTGCACATGCTCACGGGCCTGCCGCGCGTCGACGGTTCCAGCGACGCCGAGTCGGTGGCCGCCGGTGTGGCCGACGCCGTCGCGAAGATCCGCGGCGCCTGGCGCGGCCGGTCGGCGCCGCAGGTCCGCCTGCTGCCGGAGATGATCACCTACGAGGAAGTCCTCAAGATCGACTCCAAGCGCAACACGAAGCTGGTGCCCTTCGGCGTCAACGAGGACGACCTCTCACCGGTCTACCTCGACTTCGACGCCGAGCCGCACTTCTTCGCCTTCGCCGACGGCGAGTCGGGCAAGACGAACCTGCTGCGCCAGATCGGCCGCGGGATCGCCGAGCGCTACTCACCGCAGGAGGGCGTGATCCTCCTGGTCGACTACCGGCGCACGATGCTCGGCTTCCTCGAGGGCGACTCGCTGCTCGGCTACGCCGTGTCGTCCAACCAGCTCGACAGCATGGTCAAGGACGTGCACGGCTCGATGACCCGGCGCCTGCCGGGTCCGGACGTCACGCAGGACCAGCTGCGGAACCGGTCGTGGTGGACCGGGCCGGAGCTGTTCATCCTGGTCGACGACTACGACCTGGTGGCCACGCAGACGTCCAACCCGCTCAAGCCGCTGGCGGACTTCCTCGCCCAAGCGAAGGACGTCGGCCTGCACCTGATCATCGTGCGCCGCACCGGTGGTGCGTCGAGGGCCTCCTACGACCCGGTCATCGGCAAGCTCAAGGAAATCGCGGCGCCGGGCATGGTCATGAACGGCTCGAAGGACGAAGGCGTGCTGATCGGCAACATCCGGCCCTCCGCGATGCCCCCGGGCCGGGGCGTGATGCTCAGCCGCAAGAACGGCAGGCAGCTCGTGCAGGTGTCGTGGATCCAGCCCGACTGATCTCGGCGGCCGGCCGCGGCGTGTGCGGCCGGTGCCCGGGCGACGGCGGGGGTGACGGGTGACAGTGCGGGTCGCGGTGGACTTCGGGACTACCAGCACCTGCGTCGTCGCCTCCGTCAACGGCCGTGAGCCGCAGGTCGTGGTGATCGACGGCCAGCCGTTGATGTCGTCGGCGGTCTTCGCGGCCGCCGACGGCACGCTGTTCGTCGGCCAGGAGGCCGAACGGCAGGCGGCCGTCGACCCGTCGCGCTACGAGCCGAACCCGAAGCGGCGCATCGACGAGGGCGACCTGCTGCTGGGCGACTCCGTGCTGCGGGTCACCGACGTCGTCCACGCCGTGCTGAGCCGGGCGGTCGCCGAGGCGCGCCGCATCGCGGGCGACGCCGAGGTCGACCTCCTCGTGCTCACGCACCCCGCCGACTGGGGTGCGATCCGCACCCGGCTGCTGCGCCAGGCCGCGGGGCGGCTGGCGCGCGAGGTCGCGCTGGTGCCCGAACCCGTGGCCGCGGCCGTGTACCACGCGGCCACGTTCGCGCCCGCCGCGCAGCCGGACGGGCGCACCGTGGAGTTCAGCGGCCGGCCCGGCGACGCGCTCGCGGTGCTCGACCTCGGCGGCGGCACGGTCGACGTCAGCGTCGTGCGGCGGTTGCCCGAGGCCGGACGCGGGCCGAGTGCTCGTGGCGGGTTCCAGGTGCTCGCCACCCGCGGCGACCCCAGCTTCGGCGGCGCCGACATCGACCAGGCCCTCCTGGAGCACATCGGCTCGCTGGTGTCGGGCGCCGATCCCGACGCGTGGCGGCAGCTGGTCACGGGCCGCGAACTCGCTGACCGGCGCCGGCGCCGCGTGCTGCGCCAGGACGTGCGCGGCGCGAAGGAGACGTTGTCGCGCCACGCCTACACCGACGTGCCGATGCCGCCACCGTTCGCCGACGCGCACGTGACGCGTGAGGACCTCGAGAAGCTCATCGCGGCGCCGCTCGGGCGCACGGTGGAGCTGACCAGCGCGGCGATCGCCGACGCCGGGCTGCGGCCGAAACAGCTCACCGCGATCTTCCTCGTCGGCGGCTCGAGCCGGATCCCGATGATCTCCCGCCTGGTCCACGAGCGAACGGGTGTGGTGCCCACGAGCCTCGACCAGCCGGAGACGGTGGTCGCGCGCGGCGCGCTGCGGGCGGTGCTCGTGGACCCTGACCGCACGGGCGCGCTGCCCGGCGCTTCGGTGGCGCGCCTGGCCGGCGCTCCCGGGGGCGTTCCGGCAGCGGAGCGGCGCACCGACGTCGTGCGGCCCGGCGAGCTGCCGCGGCCGGGCGACGCGCAGGTCGACGGTGACGGCCGCACCGAGCTGTTGTCGCGGCCCGCCGCGCCGCGGGCTCAGCCGAGACCGCAGTCAGGGCCTCAGCCGGTGCCCCAGTCAATGCCTCAGCCGGGGCCCCAGCCGCCGTCCGGACCGATCCCGGTGGTTCGGCCGACGCCGGGCCGAGGTTTCGCGGGACCCCCTGCCGGCGGGCCACGTCCCGCTCAGCCAGGTGGTCCAGGCCGCCCGCCGTGGCCGCCGGAGACCCCTACGCGCGGCAAGAGCCGGAAGCGGCTGTGGGGGATCGTCGCGGTCGTGGCGGTGGTCGTGGTCGCCGCCGCGGGCGTGCTGTTCGTGGTCAACCGGGGCGGCGACGACCCGGCGGGGCTGCCGGGCAAGACGTTCGTCCAGTACGACTTCAGCGTCAGCGCGCCCCAGGACTGGGTCCAGACCTCCGACCAGGTGGCCGAGCGCCAGGTGATCCTGCACCCGCAGGACGCCTCCGCCGGCAACGACCTCGTGGTCGCGCAGGAGTTCGTGATGGACTACGACGCGACCGCCGACCGCGCGCAGCTCGTGAACTCTTTGCAAGCGCAGGCGGCCAGGGACCCGAACTACAGCGCCTTCGATCCGAACCTGACGTACGGTGGCCGCACCGTGATCGGGTACCACCAGCGCAAGAGCGACCAGCTCACCGTGAACTGGTACGTGGTGGTGCAGGGGAAGATCCGGGTACACGTGGGGTGTCAGTACGAAACGCCCGCGTTGCGGCAACGCGTCGACACGGCCTGCGAGCAGATCGTGCGGACGCTGAAGATCACCAGCTGAAGGAGTGCCCGTGCCGTCGGAACCCGAGTCCGCCGCGGCGGCTTTCACCCGAGCGGGGCAGGACGCGGTCACGCACGCGCGCCGCGTCGCCGGCACCGCGCTCGCCCGCAACGTCCGCCACCGCGAGGACAACCGGGAACTGATGAAGGCCTACGCCCGGCACCGCCTCGCGGGCGGCGGCGCCGTCGAACCCACGCCGCGGGTGCTGCGCGGTGCCGCCGCCCGGTTCCGCGCGGCGTGCGGACTGCCGATGCCGCACTTGCCGACGGAGGCCGAATTGGTCCGGTCCGCGCCCGAAGTTCCATCGCCGGCCGCACGAACGAGTGATGAGGAAGAGGACTTTTCGCAGTTGCGAATCATGAGCAGGGAACCGTGAATCTCGTTCATTCCGGCTGTGCGTGTGCTAATTGCCCA
This sequence comes from Amycolatopsis sp. NPDC047767, assembly GCF_040704195.1. Lineage (NCBI taxonomy): Bacteria > Bacillati > Actinomycetota > Actinomycetes > Pseudonocardiales > Pseudonocardiaceae > Amycolatopsis > Amycolatopsis sp. NPDC047767. Next base: position 515,056 of record NZ_JBEYSJ010000001.1, on the reverse strand, counting down.
GTAGGCCAAGGGTTTTGCGACTTCTCCCGGGGGCGTCGCGCTCGGCTCGGCGGCGTCGGTTCCCTCGGGTGGCGTTCACGCAAGCAACTACTTGGGAAATCTCGCACCAAGGGTGAACCGAACCTGGCACTGTCTTCGTCGTAGGGGTGTACGGCGGAAACAGGACGCCGATACGCACGACCAATGAAACGAAGGGGGTAGTTCCCATGGCGGCTGGCGGCTTTGAAGGAACTCCGGAAGAGTTCACCGCTGCTGAGAACCAGGTCACCGACGTTCGCGTCTCGATGGACCAGCGGCTTTCCACCCTGCAGGGTGAGATCGAAGCGACCCGCGCGGGCTGGGACGGCGAGGCGGCTCAGGCGTTCAACAACGTCATGCAGCGCTTCGACGAGTCGGGCAAGAAGCTGAACCAGGCGCTCCAGCGCATTGCGGACCTGCTGCAGGAAGCCGGCTCCAAGTACCAGCGCACTGAAGCCGAGCAGAACGAAATCGTGAGCAGCTTCAACAAGGGCTTCGGCGTCCTCGGCTGAGCCGAGCGGCAACGTTCAGTTCATCCATTCCACACCCCGACTTTGACAGGAGTACGACATGGCACGCATCCTCGTTGACCCGGCCACGATCCACCGGGCGGCTGACGACTGCAACGCGACCACCAAGGACCTGAAGTCCTCGTTCGACCGGCTCAAGGAAGACCTGAGCAAGCTCACGAACACCTGGACCGGTGCGGCCAAGGACAACTACATGAAGGCCCAGGCCGACTGGGACAACAGCTTCAACGACCTGACCCAGCTGCTGGCGCAGATCGCCATCGCGCTGCCGGAGATCGCCGACGGTTACACCAAGACCGACAAGGACGTCGAGAACCTCTTCTGATTCTCGGGTTCTGACGAAACCACGGCGGGTTCCGCACTTCGGTGCGGGCCCGCCGTTTTGTTGTGGTGCGGTCGTTGTGGCGCAGTCGTGCCCGGGGCGAGGGGATTCGCCGCGTCCGTTGTGGACTGGCGCGGCGCGCCCCGGCGCTCAGTGCGGCGCGCCGACCTCGTACTCGGGCTTGTCGTTGAGCACCCGCACCGTGACCTTGCGCGGCTGCCCGCCGAGCTGCAGCGTGCAGTCGAAGGTGGTGCCGTTCTGAGTGGACTCACCCGAGGGACAGGCCACGTTCTTCACGTCGGGCTCGCCGTAGTTCTCCGCGAGCACCCGGGAAACGCCGTCCTGCAACGACTTCTGGTCGAGCGTGTCCCCTTGGAACGCGCCGAGCAGCCACGCGGCGCCGCCACCGATGACCACCACGGCCACGGCGGCGCCGGCGATCACCCACGGCCGTTTTGAGCGCGGGGCCTTCTTCACGGCTTCGGCGGAGAACGCGCCGAGCCCGCCGTACGTCGTCGGCTGGAACCCGCCGCCGAACGCCGCGCCCTGCTGCTGCGGCGGCACTCCCGGCACCTGCTGGGTCTGCGGGCCGGTGGCGTAGGGCTGTTGCTGCGGTCCGCTCGCCGGGTTCGCGTACGGATGCTGCTGCGGGGCGAGGCCGGGGTAGGGCTGCGCTGCGGTTGCGGGGTTCGCGTACTGCTGCGGGTTGGCGTACTGCTGCCCGCCGGTGTTCGGGTACTGCGCCGGCGTGCCCTGCGACCACGGATTTTGCTGCGGCTGCGGGTTTTGCGGTTGCTGCCACGCACCCTGCTGCGCCCCGCCCGGCCACTGGCTCGGGTACTGGGCTTCCGGCCCGCCGGGACCGCCGGACGCGGGGGCCGCGGGCGGCTGCCACCACTGCTGCGGCTGCTGCGGCTGCTGGGGCGGCTCAGGCTGGGTCATCGGAGGTCACCTCGGGTGCTCATCAGTTGCCCTGCAGCTGGGCGAGCCGGTTGTAGAAGTCCTGCTTCGCGGCGTCGTCCGGCAGTGCGGTGATCTGGCTCGCGTCCGGCAGCTTCGGCAGGTCCTGCGCGGTCGCCTTGCCGGTGAAGCGGAAGTCGTAGTTGAGCTCGATGTCGTGCCCGTCCCCGGAGAACTTGGCGGCCATCACGAACTCGGCGAGCGAACCGTCCGGCTTGAGCTTGATCGTGGTGGGGATCACGGACTTGTTCAGCTGCGGCCCGACCTCTTTGAGCAGCGAGTCGGGCAGCAGTTCCACGCGCTTGTCGAGGAACTGCGAGAAGGGGACATTCACCGTCAGCTCCGCCGAGCCGTCGGCCGAGCTCTTCGCGCCGCGCACGGCCTTCTTGTCGGCGTTGTACGAGTCGTCCACGGCGTTGGCCATCTTGCAGGCCGTGAGCACCCCGCCCCATGCGCACGGCTGGATCAGCCCGGCTTCCGGCTTCGGCATCGACACCCACGCTGTCGGCTCGAGCGACTTGTACGTGGGGCCGAGGTAGACGTACTCGAGCGGCCCGTCGGCGGGGGTGAACGTGTCGATGATCTCGTCGGGGTTCTTCTGCGACCGGTTGTGGACCACGCGGCTCTCGGGGCTGCCGGTGCGGGCCGAGGTGATCACGCTGTGGATCCACTTGTCGTCGAACTTGAAGTACGCGTCGGCGGAGTTGGTGACGTCGCGCGCGTCGAGGATGGAGTTCTCGAGCTTCGACATCGCCTTCTCGAACTTGGCGCCGACGTAGGCCGAGGCCTGGTCGCCGTTGGGCAGCGCGGTGCCGGCGCGGGCCTGCCCGCACGCGGTCGCGAGCACCAGCACGGCGCCCAGGGCGAGCGCCGCTCGGCTGGCCCGTTTCGTCATCGCTTTCCCCCGGGTGTTCGGCTGTCCGCGCGGATCGTCTCATCTTGGCTTGTCGCGCGTGCCCGCGTGGGTGGTTCGGCGAGGTCGCCCGGTATGCTGTGGGCGCGGTCCGAGGAGCGCGGTCGCCGGGACTTCCGGCTGCCGGGCACCCCCCGCTGTACGGGTCACGTGAACAGGGGCGTATCTTCATATGTCGTTGTGCGTTGCGGCGCGTCAGCGCTAGGCCCGCACAGAACCCACACGCAATGTTGACGACGAGGTAGACCCTTGCCCACGTACAGCCCCAAGCCCGGCGACGTCACTCGTGCCTGGCACGTGATCGACGCCGAGGATGTCGTGCTCGGCCGGCTCGCGACCGAGGTCGCCACGCTGCTGCGCGGCAAGCACAAGCCGACTTATGCCCCGCACGTGGACACCGGCGACTTCGTCGTCATCGTCAACGCCGAGAAGGTCGCGCTCACCGGTAACAAGCGCGACCAGAAGTTCGCGTACCGCCACAGTGGCTACCCCGGTGGTCTGCGCAAGCGTTCCTTCGGTGAGCTGCTCGACACCAAGCCCGAGCACCTTGTCGAAAAGGTCGTGAAGGGCATGCTGCCGAAGAACAAGCTCGGCCGCGCCATGGCCAAGAAGCTGAAGGTGTACGCCGGCCCGCAGCACCCGCACGCCGCGCAGCAGCCGCAGGCGCGCGAGATCACCAAGATCGCGCAGGTCGCGCAGTGAGTGAGGAACAGTCTGTGACCAGCACCGAGACCGAGGTCGTCGCCTCGACCGAGACCCCCGAGGGCGAGGCCGTCGCCACCAGCGAGACGCCCGCCGCCCCGCGTCCGTCGCGCGCCGCGGGTGGCAACGCCCAGACCGTCGGCCGTCGCAAGGAGGCCGTGGTCCGCGTCCGCGTCGTCCCCGGCACCGGTGAGTTCAAGCTCAACGGCCGCAGCCTCGCGGAGTACTTCCCGAACAAGGTGCACCAGCAGCTCATCCGTGAGCCGCTCGTCACGGTCGACAAGCCCGACTCGTTCGACATCTTCGCCAACCTCCACGGTGGCGGCATCTCGGGCCAGGCCGGCGCTCTGCGCCTCGCCATCGCCCGCGCCCTCGTCGAGGTCGACGCCGACGACCGCCCGGCCCTGAAGAAGGCCGGCTTCCTGACCCGTGACGCGCGCGCCACGGAGCGGAAGAAGTACGGCCTCAAGAAGGCCCGTAAGGCTCCGCAGTACAGCAAGCGCTGATTCGTGTGGGGGTTTCGTACCCCCGTGTCCCTGCACAGGGGCAACCTCGGGAGCGCCCATCCGTCCATCGGATGGGCGCTCTCGTGCTTTCCGAGTGCTGTACTGAACGTGTTCTCTGGGACCTCATGTGTCTCATCCGCCCCACAGTGATGCATTTCGCGCGCGGTCCGCGACATTCCAGGGGTGGGGGCAGGGCCCGGCCGGGTCGCAGCCGCCGCTAGGTTGTCGTGGTCGATTTGGACCTAGGAGGTCGTGGAGATGGCCCGACTGTTCGGTACCGACGGGGTACGAGGCCTGGCCAACGCCGAGCTGACCCCCGAGCTGGCGCTTTCGCTCGCGGCCAGCGCCGCGCGTGTGCTCGCCGCGCACGACCGTTCGCACCGCCCGGTGGCCGTCGTCGGCCGCGACCCGCGTGCCAGCGGCGAGATGCTGGAGGCCGCCGTGGTGGCGGGCCTCGCGTCCGCCGGCGCCGACGTGCTGCGCCTCGGCGTGCTGCCGACGCCCGCCGTCGCGTACCTCGTGGGTGCGCTGGAGGCCGATCTGGGCGTGATGATCTCGGCCTCGCACAACCCGATGCCGGACAACGGCATCAAGCTCTTCGCCGCGGGCGGGCACAAGCTCCCCGACAGCATCGAGGACGAGATCGAGGCCGGCCTCGGCGGTGCCGACGTCGTCCGCCCGACGGGCTCGGGCGTCGGCCGCGTGTCCGACGTCTCCGACGCGCTGGACCTGTACGTCGACCACCTGCTCTCCGCGACGCCGCACCGGCTCGAGGGCCTGAAGGTCGTGGTGGACTGCGCCAACGGCGCGTCCGCCGTCGCCGCCCCCGAGGCCTACCGCCGCGCCGGCGCCGAGGTCGTCGCCCTCCACGCGGAGCCCGACGGCATCAACATCAACGAGCACTGCGGTTCGAACCACCCCGACCTGCTCCGCGCCGCCGTCGTCGAGCACGGCGCCGACCTGGGCATCGCTCACGACGGCGACGCCGACCGCTGCGTCGCCGTGGACGCCTCGGGTGAGCTCATCGACGGCGACCAGATCATGGCCGTGCTGGCCCTCGCGCTCGCCGAGGACGGCGAGCTGGTGAAGGACACGCTCGTCGCCACCGTGATGAGCAACCTGGGCCTCCACCTCGCGATGAAGGCCCACGGCATCACGGTCGTCACCACGTCCGTCGGCGACCGCTACGTCCTCGAAGAGCTGCGCGCCTCCGGCCTCGCCCTCGGCGGCGAACAGTCGGGCCACGTGGTCCTCCCCGCCCACGCCACCACCGGCGACGGCCTGCTGACCGCCCTGCGCCTCATGTCCCGCATGGCCGCCACCGGCAAGAAGCTCGCCGAGCTGGCGTCCGTGATGAACCGCCTGCCCCAGGTCCTCGTCAACGTCCCAGTCGCGGACAAGGCGGCCGTCGCGGGCTCCTCCGAAGTCCGCGACGCCGTCGGCGAGGTCGAAGCCGAACTCGGCGAAGAGGGCCGCGTCCTCCTGCGCCCCTCGGGCACCGAACAGCTCGTCCGCGTCATGGTCGAGGCCCCGGCCCACTCCACGGCCCAAGCGGCGGCCGACCGACTGGCCGGCGTGGTGTCCGCGGTCTCCTGATCGTCCCGGATTTGATGAACGCCCTGCGCCCTCGGTGACCCCGGAGGTACATTCCGCATGCAGTGCGGACCGACGGGGGAGTGGGATGGACGGGCAGGAGGGGCTGAGTCCTCAGTTCACCAGGAGCCTGGTGGCGATGGAGGAGGTCAGGGCCCAGTACCGGGCCGATCACGAGCGCGCGCTGGCCGACGACGAGAAGCGTCAGGCGGAGTTCGCCAAGCTCGTCGAGGAGAATCGCGCCCGAAGCGAGCAGCTGCGCGCGGAGCGTGAGGCCGCCGGAACCGAGAGCGATCCCGCCGCGTCGAAGGAAGCGGAACTGGCCGCCAAACGGGCGGCGGAGAACGCCGAAGACGGCGCGATCTTCCGGTTCGAGGACGAGACCGGGGTGGAAGCGCCGCCGCAGCCGGTGGTGCCGGCGTTCCGGCCGCCACCGCCGGAGGCCCCGGCCCGCCCGGCCGCCCGGCACCGCGCGGCGGAGGTCGACGACGACTTCTCGGCCACGAACTGGGTCGACGACCACTGAGGCAGCTGTTCCGCACGAGGGGAGAAGTGCGTTGGCCGGATTCAACATCGAACCGGATCAGGTGAAGAACGTCGCGAACGAGGTGTCCTCGATGGCGACGTCGTTCGACGAGATGAAGACCTACACCGCGCAGTCGCAGCTGACGCCCGCGCACTTCGGCAAGATCCCCGGCCTTTCCGAAGCGGCCGGCGCGTACGTCGCGAAAGCCCAGGCGCTCGGCGATTCCGCCACGAAGGGTGGCGCGTTCCTCAAGGACTACGCCACGCGGCTCAACCAATCGGCGACCCTGCACTCGGAGAACGAGCAGGAGAGCACCTGGGGGATCACCGACGCGGGCAGGGAGGCCTGACCGTGACTCCGCCTCCCGCCTCCGGCCGCCTCGGCGACACCATCATCGCCCCGCTGCAGCCCCCGGCCGACGTCCACCTGGACGACACGTCCGACAACATGCTGAAGTCACTCACCGGCTTCCACGACAAGATGACCGGCAAGCTCGGCGGCCTCTACACGCGATGGATCGGGCACCCGTCGCGGAACCTCGCGTTGCAGTTCGCGGCTCCGTACGGGCAGGGCGACGAGGAGAACCGGCTGCTCGGCGAGCTGGGCGGTTTCGGCTTCGGCTATTTCTGGGGCGCGCAGGGCCGAGCGGCCAACCTCGGCAAGGCGGCGAAGGCGGCGCAGGACGCGGGCGGCCAGGTCAAGCAGGATCTGTCCGCGGCTTGGCAAGGCAAGGCCGCGGACTCCGCCGGCGAGAAGATGGACGACCTGAACAAGGTTCTCGGCGACTACAGCGGCACGGTCAACGGGTTCAGCCAGCTGCTGCAGAACCTGTGGCACACGGTCCGGCCGCCGATCGCCGACTTGGCGAAGCTGCCGGATGCGGCGGGTCAGGCGCCGAAGACCTTTGTGGATGCGCACAACCCCGATGACTGTGATGGCTTGTCGATGTTCATCGACCGGCTCGACGACGCCATCAAGTGGGGTCGGCAGGACACTACCGAGACCTTCGGTGACGACATGGCCAACCCTCGAAGTTCCGACGAAGTCGCCACGAGCCAGGACGAGGGCACCGGGCCGATCGCGCCGCAGGACCTCCGGAACATGGTCGTCGATGTGGACACCGGCTACAACTCGAAGTGGTCGAATGATCTCATCAATCAGATGGATGAGTACAGCAGCCAGTACTCCAATGCCATGAACACCTTCCGGCAGGCGATCCGCAACGCGCACACCACGGCGACCAACGCGCTGCGGGTGTTCTCGGATGGCCTGAACGTGCCGACGGACCCGTTCGGCTCCCTGCACCTCGGCGCGTCGCCGGACACCGGCGGGGGCACCAAGACCAGCAGTTCGGGTGGGCACAGCAGCGGCCCGGGCGGACCATCTTCGGGCGGTGGTGGCGGCAGTATGACTCCGCCGCCGGCCACCCCGACGCCAACCCCGGCCGTGACCGCGCCGGCGGCCGTGGATCCGAACGTCAACCCCGTCACGCATCAGCCCCTCGAGGTGGATCCCGCGACGGGCCGGCCCTACCCGATCGACCCGAAGACCGGCGAGGCGATCAAGTCCGACGCGACGGAGCCCGAGACGGTGACCGTCGAGCAGGGCGACAACAAGATCTCCATGTCCGAGCCGGACGACCACGGGACGATGGGCATCACCGTCGACGACGGGACCGGGCAGGAGAAGAAGTACCAACTCGACTTCGGCGACGATCCCGAGCCAGGCCAGGGCGCCGACTTCGGCCCGCAGGGGCACGACGGCGCGCAAGACGCGTCGGGCCGGCCAGACGACCTCGGCCCGCAGGGGCACGACGGCGCGCAGGACACGCCGGGCCAGCCCGGCGCCGGTCGTCACCAGGCTCCGCAGCCCGATGGCGCATCCACACCGGCCGGCACCGCGACGTCGGGCCAGGTTTACCAGCCTGGTCCCGACGGCAAGATCCACATCGACGACGGGAACCTCAAGATCACCGCCGAGCGACCCGACGGCGCGGACGGTCCCACGGTGGTGACCGTCGACGACGGTTCCGGCCAGCCGACGAAATACACCCTCGGCGACGACGGCGACCTGCACCCCGCCGCCACTGCGGACGGGCAACCCGCCGGAAACTTCGCGCAGCCCACGGCGGCTCAGCACGCCGGCGTGCCGGACCACGTCGGCCACAGTGCTTCAGACCAGACCGGCGCAGTCGACCACGCCGCCCCGGTCGGTCACGGTGTGTCGGACCAGACCGGCGCCGTCGAGCACTCCGGCGCCCACGACGCGACGGACGCCGGGGCGACGACTGGCCGCCACCACGCCGCGCCGGATGTCGGGATGCCGGCCGATCCGGTCGATGCGCCGGCCGCATCGGTCGATCAGCCGAGCGTGGACGACTCGACGACCGCCCAGTCGCTCACCGATCCCACCGACAGCCACAGCGGCCTCGGCCCGGGGTTCGACAACGGTCTCGGCCAGACCTCCGAACCGGCCGACTGGCAGGGCGGCGGTGGCGCCACCGCTCCGACCTCCGGCGACCTCGGCACGGCCCCGACCACCACCGACCAGCAAGGACAGCCCATGGCCATGATGGGCGGCGGGATGATGGGCGGCGGTGGGCTCGGCAACACCGGCGGTGACCAGGAACGCGGGTCGAACCCGTACCGGTCCGGTCTGTTCGACTCGACGCCGAGCGGCCGCCGGATCAGCGGCTCGTTGCTCGACGACGAAGACTGAGCTTTTTGTCGACTCCAGCCTCCTGAATCGCTAGATTCCCGGTGGCACCGGGCGCCGTCGGCGTGCGTCGGAGGGTGCGGGGCGGCGGAGTGAGGGGGTGGCCATGCCGGAGGGCAGCCACCGGGCGGACGCGGCGGCGATGCGCGCCGCGAAGGGCGCACTCGAGGCTGCGGCCGGAAGGGTCCCCGGGGTGGCGTCGCAGGTCGCCGAGGCCGACTTCGGGCGTGGGCACGGCGGGGCGTTTGCCGCGTACCGCAACGGGTTCGCCGCGCTGAGTGACGCCGTCCAGGCTTACGGCGGGGCGCTCGCGTCGTTCGGCAGCAGCCTCGACGTGGCGGCCGAGCGGTACGCGTCCATCGAGGACGAGCACGTCGACACCGCACGGAACACGGCAGCGCGATGACCGACGCGCTGCGCGGCCCCGAGCCCGGCGGCGTCGGGGTGGCGACGTCCGACGAGGTGCTCGCGCTCGCCGCGCCGGCGCTGGATTTCTTCGCGCAGTGGGCCCCGGTCTGGAACACCTTCGCGGCCACGAAGATCGACGTCGAGCGCGACATCCGCCTGCGGTTCGGGGACAGCACCGGCCTCGACTTCCGCAAGTTCCTCGCCGACGCCGCCACGCTGTCCCACACCCGCGACACCCTCGCCTCCACCCACACCGCCGCCACCACCGCCACCACCGCCCTCTTCCGCGACTGGCAAAGCCCCGCCGCGACGGCCGCGCAGAGCGCGTACCACCGCCTCGCGCCGGATGACTTACTCGACCACCTCTCCGGCGCCGCCCAGCTCATCCCCGAGACGATGACCCACGTCTTCACCGCCCTGAAGACCAAAGTGGACGAAGCACTGCACCTCCGCACCGACTCCATCGCGGGCGCCCCTTTGCCTGTGGCGCAACGGATCGCCGCGCTCGCCCAAGGCGGCACCGTCTCGAAGGCCGAGCTGCTCGACCTCGCCCATTGGCTCGACTCCACCAGCCCCGGTAACGACCTCCACAACCGCCTGCACGACTGCGACCCCGCCGACAGCGACTACGCCATCCGCGCCGCGCGCCAATGGCTGAACGGTCCTTTCGCGACCGAGTTCACCAGCCGCTACGCTGCGTTTCAGGCCCTCTGCACCACGGCCACCTCCACCATCGACGGCCACTTCCGTGCCCTGGTGGGATTCCTGGCTGTTCCGGGTTCGTCTACAGTGGATTCACCGGTGGACTCGCCCACTCCGACTCTGAACGCTCCAGCGAATTCACCAACTCGCGCTCTGGGCTCGCTCGTGGACTCACCAACTCGCGCTCCGGGCGTTCCCGTGGACTCGCCGACTCATGCTCCGGGCGCGCCGGTGGACTCGCCGACTCCCGCTCTGGGTATCGCTGTCGGCTCACCGACTCCCGCTCCTGGCCCCGAGGACTCACCGGCTCATGCTCTGGGCGCGGCGGACTCGCCGACTCCCGCTCTTGGCCTACCGGCCGGCTCCGCTGGTCCAGTCCTTGGCGTCCCCGCGGACTCGCCTGGTCCCGCCCTTGGTCTGCCCGCGGACTCGCCTGGTCCAGCGCTTGGCCTGCCCGCTGACTCACCGGCTCATGCTCTGGGCACGCAGGCGGACTCGTCCGCTCCCGCGGTCGGCGTCCCCGCGGACTCGCCCGGCTTTGTCCTCGGCGTCTCCATGGACTCGCCGACTCCCGCTCTCGGCCTCCCTGTCGTTCCGGCTGGCTTCGACCCGTCGTCCGGCTCGACCTCGGGCGACCTGAACCTCCCGGACGACAGCACCACAGCCTCGGCCTCGCTGGCCGACCTCGGCGCTCACATCGTCGACCCACCCCAAGACCGGCAGCCCTCCGCGGACCTCGGCACGGCCCCGGGCGGAGACGTCACCTTCGACCCCCTCGGCCCCGCCCCCGACTCCCTCCCCGATGGCATGAACGGCTTCGGCGCCCTGTCCCTCCCCGGCCTCAACGGCCTCGGCACCGCCCCCGGCGACCAAACCCGCCCCGCCGCTCGGCTCGGCACGGACGTCTTCGACACCCGCGGCTCGGCCGGCCGCATCAGCGGCTCCCTCGAAGACGGGCCTGGGCGTTGACCGCCACTGACCCGCCCGCCTCACGCAGCTTGACCGCCGCCGCTCAGCCCGCCGGATGTCGGCGCCCGAACACCGTGGCGCAACGACGCGCGACCGCCGCTACCCAGCTCACGGGACGGCGACCCCAACCGTGACCACCGCCGACCGCCTCGCCGCTGCCCGCGCTGCGCAGGACGCCGCCGCCCGCGAGCACCAGGAGCAACGCGCCCTCCGCGACCGCCACGTCACCTCGGCCACGGCCGACGCCACCGAGTCCCTCCACCGCGATGCGGCCATCCACGGCCGCTACCTCACCCGCGCCCAGGACCTCCAGCGCCGCCACCGCGAAGCCGGCGGCTGGCTCACCGAAAAGACCATGACCGACCGCACGCACACCATCGACCTCACCCCACCCGCCGACCCACCACCGGACGAGCCCACCCCACCAACCCCGGGCCACCCCACCCGTCCCGGCCGCTTCGACGACCACGACTTCGCCAACAACACCTGGATGGTCGACTGACCCACCCGGTTGCCGCATGAAGGTGTGAAGGGGGCCGTCATGCCCTCATCGCCACGTGAGGTGATCGCCGCCGATGCCAGGGCGCGAAGGGTCCCCCGACGCCTCCCGCCGCTGCCCACCGAAGCCAGCCGATGACGCGAGACCGGCTGCCTGAGGGCGGCACGATGGGTCCGTTCGCACGATCGCCGGCCCACGAGCGGTCCCATCGCGATCGCCGCGGCTCGCGAGTGGTCCCGTCGAGCGCCTTGCGGCCGGCGAACCGACCCGCCGCGTGGCTCACCGCTGGTGAACGGTCCCGTCACGAGCAGGAAGCGGCAACGCGGCCTGACTCGCGGACATCAGCCGAGTAGCACAACAAGCGAGTCCCAACCGCGCAAACCGCCATCCGCGCCGGGAGTAACTGCGGGGGAGACGGGTCCGTTCGCACATCGGCGTGGCGATGAGAAGCCCCCTCGCGCGCAGACAACGTCGGCAAAGCCAGATCCCCAGCCCACCAACCGAAGCGATGAAGGTCCCCTTCACCCCAACCCCGGTCACCGACCGTCAGGCAGCCGGTTCTTCCGTCAGCTCGATCGGCGCCCGCTTCACGTCCGCGTCCAGGAGGGGCAAGTAACGCTCCGTGCCCGTCAGGTGCGTCAGGAAGAACGCCGTGAACAAGGCCCGCGTCAGCTGCTGCGTGCGGCGGTTCGGCTTGCCCTGGAGAAGCAGCTGGCTCCAGTGCCGGCCCTCCGTCACGCCGAGGTGGGAGGACTTCCCCAAGGTGCGCAGCTGAACCGGCCCGGCCCAAGCCGCAGCGATGGCTTCCGCGTGGGCGACGGCGGGTGCGACCAGGTCCTCCTCCGCCGCGAGGTGCAGGCCGGGGGCGGTGATGAGCTGGGCGGCGGCCGAGGCGGAGGGCAGGGTCTGGGCGGCGGTGATCGTCGCGACGGCGCGGATGCGGGGGCGCACGGAGTCGTCGGCCGCGGCGGCCTGGGCGGCGGCGAGGACGGCGGAGCCGCCGCCGGTGGAGTGGCCGGCGAGGCCGAGTTTGGCGGGGTCGACGCTGATGCCGTCGGGGCCGAGGCGGACGGTGGTGACCACGTCGAGCGTCGTCAGCAGGTCGCTGGCCAGCAGGCGGTACGACGGCAGCGGCCCACCCTGCGTCGCGGGCGCGGCGGCGACCACGCCCCAGCTCGCGAGGTGGTGCAGCAGGTGCCGGTAGCGCGACGCGGGCTGCAGCCACCCGTGCCCGAACGCGATGGCCGGCAGCCCCAGCCCTTGGCGGGGCGTGAACACGACCCCCGGCAGCCCGACCAGGGCCAGGTTGCCGCGCAGGACCTCGTGGGGCCCCGGGTGTGACAGCTCCGCGAGCAGGTGCTTGGGCTTGCTGGCCATGCGCGTGACCTTACTGCCCGCGCCCGGCCCCGGCCCGCCCGCCGCTCCGGGCCAGGTCATGCCCGCTCGTAGTACGCGATGAGCACGCCCTTCGTGGTCGCGATGCTTCGCGTGAGCCGGAACTCGGTCAGCGGTGCCGGGCCGTCGAACAGCCGCGCCCCGACGCCGAGGGTGAGCGGGTGGATCACCAGGGTGTAGCGGTCGACCAGCCCGGCCGCGTGCAGGCTCCGCACGAGCGCCGCGCTGCCGACGATCGCCAGGTCGTTCCCGGGCTCGGCCTTCAATTCGGCGACGTTCTTCGTCGCGTCGCCGGGCAGGAGGATCGAGTTCTGCCACGCGTCGGCGCTCGCGAGGGTGGTCGAGGCCACGTACTTGGTGGCGGCGTCGAGGTGCGCGGTGAACGGGTTGCCGTCGTCGCGCCCCGCCCACGCGCCGATGAAGTCCTCCCACGTCCGGCGCCCGAACAGCATGTCGCCGGGCCGACTCATCCCCTTGGCCATCTCGCGGCCGAGGACCTCGTCCTGGTACCTCGTGCCCCAGCCCCCGTGGGGAAACCCGCCGCGCCTGTCCTCGTCGGGCCGCCCAAGGCCCTGCACGACCCCGTCGAGGGTGATGTTCATGGTGACGCTGAGGGAACGCATGTTTTCTCCTCTCGGTTCACCCTCTACACGAGCGGGCACACCCCGATTCGACACAGTGCCGAAAAGCCCCAGAACCCCACCGATCAGGGGCCCGCCACCGCCAGCCCACTCCGCACCGTCATCACTCGATCTCCGCTGGTCAGGTGGGTTGAAAAGCCTCGGGAAGGTACCGGAGTAGGGGACTGGACATCCCTCGTTAGGCTTGTTCGCGTGTGTGGAATCGTGGGATATGTCGGACACCGGCCGGCGCTGGATGTGGTCCTCGGTGGCCTGCGGCGGATGGAGTACCGCGGCTACGACTCGGCCGGGGTGGCGGTGCTCGACGGCGCCGGCGCGCTGAAGGTCGAGCGCAAGGCAGGTCGGCTCGCCAACCTGGAGGCGCAGCTCGACGTCGTGGGCAGGGATGGCTTCACCGGCACCGCCGGCATGGGCCACACCCGCTGGGCGACGCACGGCGCGCCTGTGGACAGGAACTCGCACCCGCACCAGGACGCCACCAAGAAGGTGGCCGTGGTGCACAACGGCATCATCGAGAACTTCGCCGCCCTGCGCGCGGAGCTCGAGGCCGACGGTGTCGAGATGGCGAGCGACACCGACACCGAGACCGCCGCGCACCTGGTGGCCCGGGCGTACAACAGCGGTGACACCAAACACGACTTCGCCGCCAGCGTCGCGGCCGTGTGCCGGCGGCTGGAGGGCGCGTTCACGCTGGTCGTGACGCACGCCGACCAGCCGGACACCATCGTGGCCGCCCGCCGTTCCTCGCCGCTGGTGGTCGGGGTCGGGGAGGGCGAGCACTTCGTCGCGTCCGACGTCGCCGCGTTCATCGAGCACACGCGCGAGGCCGTGGAGCTGGGGCAGGACCAGCTGGTGATCATCACCCGCGACGGCTACGAGGTCACCGACTTCCACGGCGACGCCGCGCAGGCCAAGCCGTTCACCGTCGACTGGGACCTGTCCGCCGCCGAGAAGGGCGGCCACGAGTACTTCATGCTCAAGGAGATCGACGAGCAGCCCGAAGCCCTGGCCAACACGCTGCGCGGCCACTTCGAGGCCGGCCGGATCATCCTCGACGAGCAGCGCATCTCCGACCAGGACCTGCGGGACGTCGACAAGGTCTTCGTCGTCGCCTGCGGTTCCGCGTACCACTCGGGCCTGGTCGCCAAGTACGCCATCGAGCACTGGACGCGCCTGCCCGTCGAGGTCGAGCTCGCCAGTGAGTTCCGCTACCGCGACCCGGTGCTCGACCGCGACACGCTCGTCGTCGCTGTGTCCCAGTCCGGCGAGACGGCCGACACGCTCGAAGCCGTGCGGCACGCCCGCGAACAGAAGGCCCGTGTGCTCGCCGTCTGCAACACCAACGGCGCGCAGATCCCCCGTGAGTCCGACGCCGTGCTGTACACGCACGCCGGCCCCGAGATCGGCGTCGCGTCGACGAAGGCGTTCCTCGCGCAGATCGCCGCCAACTACCTCGTGGGCCTGGCGCTCGCGCAGGCGCGCGGCACGAAGTACCCCGACGAGGTCGCCCGCGAGTTCGCCGAGCTGGAGGCCATGCCGGCCGCCGTGCAGAAGGTGCTGTCCACTGTGGACCAGGTCCGCGACCTCGGCCGCCGGATCTCCGACTCCAAGGCGGTGCTGTTCCTCGGCCGCCACGTCGGGTTCCCGGTCGCCCTCGAAGGCGCGCTGAAGCTCAAGGAGCTCGCCTACATGCACGCCGAGGGCTTCGCCGCCGGCGAGCTCAAGCACGGCCCGATCGCGCTGGTGGAGGAAGGCCTGCCGATCGTCGTCGTCATGCCCTCGCCCAAGGGCCGCGCGGTGCTGCACTCCAAGCTGGTCTCCAACATCAGCGAGATCCAGGCCCGCGGCGCCCGCACCATCGTGATCGCCGAGGAGGGCGACGAGGCGGTGCGGCCGTTCGCCGACGAGCTGATCGAGATCCCCGCTGTGCCGACGCTGCTGCAGCCGCTGGTCTCCACCGTGCCGCTTCAGGTGCTGGCCGCGGAGATCGCCCGCGCCCGCGGGTACGACGTCGACAAGCCGCGTAACCTGGCGAAGTCGGTCACTGTCGAATAGCAGAAAGGCCCCCGCCGTGCAGGGAATCTGGACCACGGAACGGATTCGCGAGGCGGAGGGCAAGCTGTTCGCCGTCACGCCCGACGGCGAGCTGATGCGCCGGGCGTCGTTCGGCCTGGCCACGCACCTCGCGGGGTTCCTGGCCGAACGCACCGGCGGCGTCGCCGGCCGACGGGTCGTGCTGCTCGTCGGCTCCGGCGACAACGGCGGCGACGCCCTGTGGGCCGGCGCGTTCCTGCGTCGCCGCAGCGTGGCCGTCACGGCGGTGCTGCTGAAGCCGGAGAAGGCGCACGCGAAGGGACTGGCGGCCCTACGGAAAGCCGGCGGCCGCGTGGTGTCCATTGAGGACAGTCCACGGTGGATCGAAAAAGCCGACGTGGTGGTCGACGGCATCGTCGGCATCTCCGGCAAAGGCCCGCTGCGCCCGGATGCGGCACGGCTGATCGAGAACATCGACGCCCCCATCGTCGCCGTCGACCTCCCCAGTGGCGTCGACCCCGACACCGGCGCCGTCGGCGGTCCGCACGTCACCGCCGCGCTCACCGTCACCTTCGGCGCCCCCAAACCCGTCCACGCGCTCGCGCCCCGGCAGTGCGGCGACGTCGTGCTCGTCGACATCGGCCTGGGCCCCGAGCTCGGCGAACCCGACCTGCGCCGCCTGGGGCTCACCGACCTCGCCGACCTCTGGCCCATCCCCGGCGCGGGCGACG
This sequence comes from Amycolatopsis sp. NPDC047767, assembly GCF_040704195.1. Lineage (NCBI taxonomy): Bacteria > Bacillati > Actinomycetota > Actinomycetes > Pseudonocardiales > Pseudonocardiaceae > Amycolatopsis > Amycolatopsis sp. NPDC047767. The sequence continues at coordinate 498,892 of NZ_JBEYSJ010000001.1, read as the reverse complement.
ACAAGTACAGCCAGGGCGTCGTCGGCATCGCCGCCGGCTCGGCGACATACCCCGGCGCGGCCGTGCTCGCCTCGGGCTCCGCCGTGCACGCCACCGCCGGCATGGTCCGCTACGCCGGCCCCGCGGCCGACGTGGTCCGCAGCCGCTGGCCCGAGATCGTCGCGACGGGCTCGGTCACCGACGCCGGCCGCGTGCAGGCCTGGGTCGTCGGCCCGGGCATCGGCACCGGCTCCGAAGGCCGTGAAGTGCTGCGCCACATCCTCGGCCAGGGCGTGCCCGTCTGCGCCGACGCGGACGCCACCACGATCATCGCCCAGCACCCCGAGGTTCTGGACGCCCGCGACCCCGACACCCCGCTCGTGCTCACACCCCACGCCGGCGAGTACGAACGCCTCATGGGCGCGCGCCCCGGCGCCGACCGCGTGCAGGCCGCCCGCGACGCCGCGAGGAAGTACAACGCCGTCGTCCTCCTCAAGGGCCACTGCACCGTGATCGCCGCGCCGGACGGCCGCGTCGCCGTCAACACCCCGCGCGGCTCCTGGCTCGCGACGGCCGGCTCCGGCGACGTCCTCACCGGCCTCATCGGGTCGCTGCTCGCCGCCGGCCTCGACCCGTGGCTGGCCGCCTCCGCGGGCGCGCAGGTGCACTCGCTCGCCGGGGCGCTGGCCGCGGACGGCGTGCCGACCTCCGCGTCCGGCCTGGTCGACGCGATCCCGGGGGCGCTCAAGCTCGTCCGGGGCACCAGCGACGTAGAAGTTATCGAGTTACCCGTTAACTAACGCGATAAAATCTGGTAAGAACGAAGTGTGAGCACTGGCGCCCCCGATCAGGTGACCCTCAACCGGGTCGACGGTGAGGTGCGCCGTGCCTAGGACTCGCCCGTCGGACGCGGCCGTGGAGCAGCGGCGGCAGGACATCCTCGACCACGTCATCGAGCTCGGCGAGGCGCGCATCGACGACCTCACCGCCCGCTTCGGCGTGAGCCTCATGACGATGCACCGCGACCTCGACGACCTGGCCGACCGCCGCCTCCTGCGCAAGCTGCGCGGCAAGGTCGAGGCCTACCCGGCGCTGACGATGGAGACCGCCAGCCGCTTCACGCTGCACTCCGCCGAGAAGGAAGCGCTCGCCGAGGCCGCGATCAAGCACGTCGAACCCGGCCAGACGGTGTTCGTCGACGACTCCACCACGCTGTTCCCCCTGGTCGAGCGCTTGGCCGACCTCGACGGCCTCACCGTGATCACCAACTCCCTGCGCGCCGCCAAGCTGCTGGGCGACGGCGTGACCGTCGTCGTCGCCGGTGGCCGCTACCACCCGGAATACGACTCCTGCTCCGGTCCCGACGTGCTGGCGCTGCTGGAACGCACGCGCGCCGACATCGCGTTCGTGTCCGTGAGCGCCGTCGCCGTCGGCCGGCTCTTCCACCCCGTGCAGGACTACGCCGAGCTCAAGAAGGCCGTGCTGCGCGCCGCGAACCGCAATGTGCTCGTGCTCGACCACTCGAAGTTCGGCCGCACCGCAACCTTCGCGCACGGCGACGTCGGCGACTACGACCTCCTGATCACCAGCGAGATCACCCCGACCGAGGAGATCGAGGCCGCGCTCAACGCCGGCACGGCCGTGGAGACCGTCGAGCACGTCGAGGAGGGGCAGCCCTATGACAGCTGAGCTGGTGGCCGGGATCGACTCGTCGACCCAGTCGACGAAGGTCGTGGTCTGCGACGCCCGCACGGGCGCCGTCGTGCGCACCGGCCGCGCGCCGCACCCCGACGGGACCGAGGTCGACCCCGCGGCCTGGTGGCAGGCGTTCGGCGAGGCCACCGACGGGCTGCTCGACGGCGTGAAAGCCCTCGGCATCGGCGGCCAGCAGCACGGCATGGTCACGGTCGACGAGGACGGCGAGGTGGTTCGCCCCGCTTTGCTCTGGAACGACACGCGCTCCGCGCAGGCCGCCCAGGACCTCACCGAGGAACTGGGCGGCGCCGGTGTCTGGGCCAAGTCCGTGGGCTCCGTGCCGGTCGCGAGCTTCACCGTCACCAAGCTGCGCTGGCTCGCCGAGCACGAGCCCGCCAACGCCGACCGCGTCGCTCGTGTCCTGCTGCCGCACGACTGGCTCACCTGGCGCCTGCTCGGCAAGCCCGAGCAGGCCGTGACCGACCGCGGCGACGCGTCCGGCACCGGCTACTTCTCGCCGACGGAGAACGCCTACCGCGTCGACGTCCTGGCCCACGCGTTCGGCGGCCGCACGCCCGAGCTGCCGACCGTGCTCGGCCCCGCCGATGTCGCCGGACACACGTCAGACGGCCTGCTCGTCTCCGCCGGAACCGGCGACAACATGGCCGCCGCGCTGGCGCTGGAGCTCGCGCCCGGCGACGCCGTGATCTCCCTCGGCACCAGCGGCACCGTCTTCGGCGTGACCGAGACCGGTTCGGCCGACGCGAGCGGCCTGGTCGCCGGGTTCGCCGACGCCACCGGCCGCTTCCTGCCGCTCACCGCCGCCCTCAACGCCGCCCGCGTGCTCACCGCGGGCGCGACGATGCTTGGCGTCGACCTCGCCGAGTTCGACCGCCTCGCGCTCGCCGCGGAAGCGGGCGCCGGCGGGCTCACGCTGCTGCCGTACCTCGACGGCGAACGCACCCCCAACCTGCCCGACGCCACGGGCTCGCTCCACGGCCTGACCAGGGCGAACATGACGCCCGAGAACCTGGCCCGCGCCACCGTCGAGGGCATGCTGTGCGGCCTGGCCGCAGGCCTCGACGCCGTGCGCGCGCAGGGTATGGACGTCCGCCGCGTGCTGCTCATCGGTGGCGGCGCGCAGTCAGCGGCCGTGCGGGCCGTGGCGCCGATCGTGCTCGGCGTGCCCGTGGTGATCCCCGAGACGGGCGAGTACGTCGCCCTCGGTGCCGCCCGCCAGGCCGCCTGGGCGCTGGCGGGCACCGCCGAACCACCCGCGTGGGTGGCCGAAGGACCTGGAAACCGGCTCGTGCTGGACGAGCCGGCCGAGGCGCAACGCGCCGCGGGCAAGGAAATCCAGCGACGCCACCTCGAAGTGCGGGAAGCCGCGCACGGGGTTCCCGCGAAATTCGGAGAGGACTGACCGATGGCCACCATCACCTACGACAAGGCGACCCGGCGCTACCCCGGCACAGAGCGGCCCGCCGTCGACGCACTCGAGCTGGAGATCTCCGACGGCGAGTTCCTCGTGCTGGTCGGCCCGTCGGGTTCGGGCAAGTCGACCGCGCTGCGCATGCTCGCGGGCCTGGAGGATGTCGACGAGGGTTCGATCTGGATCGGCGACCGCGACGTGACGCAGCTGCCGCCGCGTTCGCGCGACATCGCGATGGTGTTCCAGAACTACGCGCTGTACCCGCACATGACCGTCGCGCAGAACATGGGCTTCGCGCTGAAGATCGCGGGCCGCCCGGCGTCGGAGATCAAGCAGAAGGTGCTCGAGGCCGCGAAGCTGCTGGACATCGAGCAGTACCTCGACCGCAAGCCGAAGGCGCTCTCCGGTGGTCAGCGCCAGCGTGTCGCCATGGGCCGCGCGATCGTGCGTGAGCCGCAGGTGTTCCTCATGGACGAGCCGCTGTCCAACCTGGACGCGAAGCTGCGTGTCTCCACGCGTACGCAGATCGCCGCGCTGCAGCGCCGGCTCGGCGTCACCACCGTGTACGTGACGCACGACCAGGTCGAGGCCATGACGATGGGCGACCGCGTGGCCGTGCTGTCCGACGGTCTGCTGCAGCAGTGCGACACCCCGCGCGCGCTGTACGACCACCCGGCCAACGTGTTCGTCGCCGGCTTCATCGGCTCGCCCGCCATGAACCTCGTCTCGGCGAAGCTCACGGCCGACGGCGCCGAGATCGGTGGCGCGAGCGTGCCGCTGGCGGCGTCGATCCGCTCGGCCGCCGACGGTGACACCGTGACCCTGGGCTTCCGCCCCGAGTCGCTCGAAGCCACCACCGACACCAACGGCACGCTGCCCATCAAGGTGGACCTGGTCGAGGAGCTGGGCTCCGACGCGTTCGTCTACGGCAAGCTCACCGGCGGCGCGGGTGACCTGGCCGCCGAGGGCGCGTCGAAGAACGTCGTCGTGCGCGTGGACCCGCGCCAGACGCCGTCGATGGGCGACACCCTGCACCTGCGGATCCGTCCCGACGAGCTGCACGTGTTCTCCGGCACCACCGGGCTGCGCCTGCCCTGACGCACTGCCCTGTCGGACCCGCATGGGAAACTGGCGGTCGCTATGACTGCCAGTTTCCCGCGCGCGGAGGTCGTGATCGACCTCGACGCCGTGCGCCACAACGTCGCCCTGCTGGCCGGCCGTGCCGCCGGCTCGGCCGTGATGGCCGTGGTCAAGGCCGACGCGTATGGCCACGGCGCAGTTCCCGTCGCGCGGGCCGCGGTGGAGGCGGGCGCCACCTGGCTGGGCACGTGCTCGCTGGGTGAGGCGCTGGACCTGCGGAACGCCGGGCTGTCGGTGCGGCTGTTCAGCTGGCTCGACGTGCCGGAGGTCGACTTCGGGCCCGGCATTCTCGCGGACATCGACCTGGGTGTGAGCTCGGTCGACGAGCTTGAGCGCATCGCTTCGGCCGCGAAGCAGGTGGGTCGTCGCGCGCGCGTGCACCTGAAGATCGACACGGGCTTGTCGCGCAACGGTTGTCAGCCCGCCGACTGGCCCGCGCTGGTCGCCGCGGCCGCTGCTTCGTCCGACGTGGACGTGGTCGCCGTCTGGTCGCACCTCGCGTGCGCCGACGAGCCGGGCCACCCGTCGATCGACATCCAGGCCAAGCGCTTCGCCGATGCCTATGACGTCGCGCGTGCTGCCGGGCTCGACCCGCTGCGGCACCTGGCCAACTCCGCGGCCGTCCTGACGCGGCCCGACCTGCACTTCGACCTCGTGCGGCCCGGCATCGCGATGTACGGGCTGAACCCCGTGCCGCAGCACGAAGACCTGCGCCCGGCGATGACGTTCCGCGCGGCCGTGGCGCTCACGAAACGCCTGCCCGCAGGCGAGTCCGTCTCCTATGGACACACGTGGACGGCCTCGCGGGACACCACCGTGGCCCTCGTACCGGCCGGATACGCCGACGGGGTGCCGCGGTCGTTGTCGGGCCGGATGGACGTGTGGCTGGGCGGGCGACGGCGGGAAGTCGTCGGGCGCGTGTGCATGGACCAGCTCGTGGTCGACTGCGGTGACGACGCCCCGGCGGTCGGCGAAGAGGTGGTGCTGTTCGCGTCCGGTGCGAGCGGTGAGCCGACCGCGCGCGAGTGGGCCGACAAGCTGGGCACGATCGACTACGAGATCGTCACGTCGATGTACCGTCCGCGCGTGCAGCGGCGGTACCTGGGGGAGAGGCCGTGAGCCCTTCGGCTCGGTTGTGGGCGATCGTCGGCGGTCTCGGCGCGGTGGCCACGGGTACGGCCGCCGCGGCCCTCGTCGCGGCGCAGCAACGCAGGCAGAGTGAGGACCAGTACGTGGACGAGCAGCTGGGCGAGCTGAAGCCCGACCGCACGTCGACGGTCGCGGCCGAGGACGGCACGCCGCTTTCGGTGGAGGAAATCGACCCCGAGGACGGCGGCGAGCCCGAGGTGACGCTGGTCGGCGTGCACGGGTTTGCGTTGTCACGCAAGTCCTGGCACTTCCAGCGCCGCGCCATCGCGTCGCTGCGGCTGCCGCGCGTGCGGCAGGTGTACTACGACCATCGCAGCCACGGCCTTTCCGGCGCGGCGACGGCCGAGACCAGCACCATCGAACAGCTCGCGCACGACCTCGACAGCGTGCTGCGCGCGATGGTGCCCGAGGGCCCGATCGTCCTCATGGGACATTCCTTGGGCGGCATGGTGATCATGGAGCTGGCGGCGGAGAACCCTTCGCTGTTCGAGGATCGCGTGTGCGGGGTCGCGTTCATCGCGACGGCCGCGGGCGAGGTGGGCGCGCGCGGGCTGCCGCGTTCGCTGCTGTCGAAGTACAACCCGTTGACGCGCGGCGTCGGCAACCTCGCAGGCTGGCAGCCGGGCCTGGTGGAGTTCGTGCGCGCGGCCGGCGGGCAGCTGGAACGGCAAGCCGTGCGGCGCCTGGCGTTCGGCAGCCGCGACGTCTCGCCGCGGCTGGTGGACTTCATGATCGCGATGCTCGCCGTGACGCCCGTGCGCGGCCTCGTGAACTTCGTCGACACGCTCGGCAGCCACAACCGCTACGCCGCCCTGGCGGGCCTCAAGCACACCCAGGTCCTCGTGATCGGCGGCGACTCCGACCGGTTCACGCCGTTCTCGCACGCCGAGCGCATCGCGGCCGAACTGCCCGAGGCCGAGCTCGTCCGCGTGCGTGGCGCGGGCCACATGGTGCAGCTCGAACAGCCCGACCTCGTCACGGGCCGGCTCATCGATCTTCTGCAGCGCTGTTCCGGAAGCGCCGCACCCAACCGGCGGAACTGGTGGTGGACACGGTGACGTTCCTTCTCGCGACCCCCGACGACACAATGGCCTTCGGCCGCTCCCTGGGCGCATCCCTGCGCGCGGGCGACCTGGTCCTCCTGGCGGGCCCGCTGGGCGCCGGCAAGACCACGCTCACGCGCGGCATCGCCGACGGCCTCGGCGTCGGCGGGCGCGTCAGCTCCCCGACGTTCGTGCTGGCGCGCGTCCACGCCGCGGGCGCTGCCGGCGTGCCCCTCATCCACGTCGACGCCTACCGCCTGGGCGGCGACCTCGCCCAGCTCGACGACCTGGACCTCGACACGGACCTGGAACGCTCCGCCGTCGTGGTGGAGTGGGGCGAGGGCTCGGCGGAACGGCTGTCCTCGGACTACCTGGTCGTGCGCATGTCCCGCCGGGACGACGACGTGCGCGAGATCTCGCTCGAACCGCACGGCTCTTGGGCGTCCCGAATGTCGGCCCTGCCGACGGCCTAGGCTCCGGCTCCCGCACGACGCCCTTCGCCCATCCCATCGCGGCGGGCCTGCATCCGGCTGCCTTTCCCATGGCAAGCTGCCGACCTCTATGGCAACCCGCGGTCCCTTGCCGCAAACCTGAGTGACGTTCGGCAAGTCCCGCCGTCGCATGGCAACTTGCCGCCGCCTCTGGCAGGCCCGCCACGCGACTGGCGACTCAGACCCGGCAAGCTGCCCGCCCCTATGGCAATCGCACGCTCCCCGGGGCAAGCCTCGTTGGTATTTGGCAAGGCGCGCCATTGACTGGCTGCTTGCCGAGGCGTTTGGCAAGTCGGCTGGGCGCGGCGGCTGTCCGGCACGCCGCCATTTCTGTGGCGTTCGCGGGCTGGGCGCGGCAAGCCGTGTTGAGGGTTGGCAAGGTGCGCCGTTGACTGGCCGCGTGCCGAGGCGTGTGGCAAGTCGGCTGCTCGGTTGGCGGCTCCGGCTGGCAAGCTGCCGACCTGTGCGGCATCCACGAGCCACGTGTGGCAAGTCTCGGTGGTGTTTGGCAAGCGCTGCCGTCGGGTGGCCGCTTGCCGGTGTGAGTGGCAAGTGCATCGTGGCCGGCAACTCGGTGGGTGGCCGGCCGCACCGTTCAGGCCTTGACGATCCCCCGCGCCAAGCCGAGTTCGACGAGGTCCTGGGGTCGCAGCCGGAGCTGGTCGGCCGTGGCGGGGATCTCCGTCATGGGGCGTTTCAAGATCGCGGCCGCGGCCTCCGGTGAGGTGACCGAGAAGTACGCGTCCGGAGCGATCCAGGTGTTGTCCGGGGCCGCGAAAGCCAGGGCGCCGCCGGAGCCGCCCTCGCCGATGACCAGGGTGGTGACCGGCACCGTCGCGGTGGCGATGGCCTCGAACAGCGAGGCGATGGCCGGCCCGGCGCCGCCCTCTTCGGCGGAGGCGTCGTTGGCGGCGCCGGGGGTGTCGACGAGCGTCAGGACCGGGATGCCGAGCCGCGAGGCCAGGTGGACGAGACGCGCGGCGGTGCGGAAGCCCGCCGGACGCGTCGCGGTGCCGCACTGGGCGGCGAAAGCGAGCGCGCGCCCGTCGCGCCAGCCGAAGCCGCACAGGACGCCGTCGTCGACGGCGCCGGTGCGGTCGCCGCGGAGGAGTTCGTGCCAGTCGAAGTAGGCGTCCAGGTACGAGGCCGCGCGGGGCCGCCGAGAGGAGCGGGCGGCGCGGACGGCGTCCCAGCCGGTCGAGGGCACCGGCACGTCACGCAGAGCCGCCGGGGGAGGGGCCGGCGACGAAGACCGCGAAGTCACCAGCCGCAGCCAACGCTCCAGCACCGACCCGAGCGAAGAAGGCGAAACCAGCTGGTCGACCTGCCCCCACTCGTACTTCGCCTCGACCGTGTAAGCCTCCGAAGGCGACGTCGCCGGCCGCACGCGCGAGCCCGCGAAACCCACCTGCGCCAGCGGCAAGCCGAGCACCACGTCGGCGCTCGCGCCCAGCGTCGCCCAGCCGCCGCCGGTCGTGGGGTCGCGCAGCACGGAGATCTGCGCGACGCCGTCCGCCCGCGCCGCCGCCGAAGCGCGCGCGATCCGCTGCAGCTGGGACAACGCGCGCATGCCGTGCTGCATGCGACTGCCGCCCGTCGCGATCAACGCCACCACGGGCAGTTTCCGCGACCGCGCCAGGGAAAACGCGGCCTCCACCCGATCACCGGTCCGGCGCCCGATCGACCCGCCGAGGAACCCGAACTCCCACACCACCAGCACCGCGGGCGTCGCACCCACCAGCGCCTCACCGACGATCACCGACTCCGTCTCGCCCGTCCGTGCCGCGGCCGCCGCGTAGGCGTCGCGGTAGCCGGGCCAGCCGAGGGGATCGTCGACACTACCGTCCACATCAGACAGTTCAGTGAACCCGGTCGACACCTGCGCGATGACCTCGCGGGCCGAGGGCCTCACCCCAGCGCTCGCTTGAGGATCTTGCCCATGTCGTTGCGCGGCAACGCATCCAGGAACCGCACGACCCGCGGCCGCTTGTGCGGGGCCAGCAATTTCGAGACGTGATCCGCCAGCTCGGCAGCCGAAGGCGGCGAGCCCGAAGGCACCACCCACGCCACGATCCGCTCGCCGAGATCGTCGTCCGGCTCTCCCGTCACGGCCGCCTCGGCGACGCCCGGGTGCTCCAGCAGCGCGTTCTCGATTTCCCCGGCGCCGATCTTGTACCCGCCGCTCTTGATGAGGTCGGTGGCCTTGCGCCCGACGATCTTCACGTACCCGTCGGCGTCGCGCGTCGCCATGTCGCCGGTGCGGAACCAGCCGTCCGCAAGCGCGGCAGCCGTCGCGTCCGGCCGGTTGAGGTACTCGGTGAACAGGTTCGGGCCGCGCACCTGGATCTCGCCGACGGTCTCCAGTTCAGTGATCTCGACGCCCGCCTCGTCGACCAGCCGCAGCTCGACACCCGCCAGCGGCACGCCGACCGTGCCCGGCTTGCGCTCGCCGTCGGCGCGGACGCTGGTGTTCATCAGCGTCTCGGTCATCCCGTAGCGCTCCACGACCTGCTGCCCGGTCGCCGCCGTGATGCGCTGGTGGTCGTGCACGGGCAGCGCCGCCGACCCGGACACCAGCAGCCGGGCCCCGCGCAATGCCGCGGCCAGCGCGGAGTCCGAAGCCACCGTCTCCGCGATCCGGTGGTACATCGTCGGGACGCCGAACATCATCGTCGCGCCGCTGGTCAGTTCCTTCGCGACGCCCTCGGTCGAGAACCGCCCGAGGTGCCGCACCGAGCCACCCCGGCGCAGTGGGCCGAGGATCCCGAGGATCAGCCCGTGCACGTGGAACAGCGGCAGCCCGTGCACCAGCACGTCGTCGCCGGTCCACTCCCACGCGTCCTCCAGCGCGTCCAGCGTCGACGAGACCGCGCGGCGGGGGAGCACCACGCCCTTCGGCGGGCCGGTGGTGCCGGAGGTGTAGACGATGAACGCGGGCGCCTCGGCGTCCGGCTCGGCAGCCGGCACGGCCCCCGACCCGGTGAGCGGGATGTCCCGGCGTTCGAGCTCCGCGAGCCCGTCGGGAAGCGTGACGCCGGCCTCCGCCAGCACCAGTGCCGGCGTGCTGTCGGCCAGGATGTGAGCGAGCTCGCGTTCCCCGATCTTCGGGTTCAGCGGCACCACGGGCACCCCCGCGAGCAGCGCGGCGACCACGGCGACGCTGGTGTGCAGCGTCGGCGTCGCCCACACCGCGACCCGGCCGGCGGGCAGCTCGCTCGCCAGGGAACCGGCGACCGCGCCCAGCTCGGCGTAGGTGAGCGCCTGGTCACCGAACCGCAACGCCTCCCGGGGAGAACCGTCGGTGATCGCGGGGAACAGCGGATCGGGCACGGTGAGGACCTCCTGCGGCGCGGCGTCGGCGGGCGTCTCACCGGCACCGTACCGCGCCGTGACCTCGGCCACCTGCGACGCGATTCACACGGTTGCGGGGTTGCCCCTTCGGCCCGCCAGCCTGTCACTCTCGGACTGGACGTAAGCTGGGAAACCGTGCTGGTACTGGCGATCGACACCTCGACCCCGGCCGTGACCGCGGGCATCGTCGCCGTGGACGAGTCGGAACTGACCACCCGGGCCGACCGCGTCACGGTCGACCCGCGAGCCCACGGCGAGCTCATCACGCCCCACGCCCTCGCGGCGGCCGAGGCAGCGGGCGTGACGCTGCGCGACCTCGACGCGATCGTGTGCGGCGTCGGCCCCGGCCCGTTCACGGGCCTGCGCGCCGGCATGGCCACGGCCGCGGCGTACGGCCACGCGCTCGGCATCCCCGTCTACCCGGTCGGCAGCCTCGACGCGATCGCCGCGGAGGTGGTGCGCACGGACAAGCCGTTCCTCGTGCTCACCGACGCCCGCCGTCGCGAGGTGTACTGGGCCGAGTACGACGCGGCCGGCACGCGCGTGAGCGGTCCCCACGTGCAGCGCCCCGCCGAGGTCGAGACCACTTCGCGCGTCGCCGCCGGTGACGGTGCGCTGCAGTACGCGGACGCGGTCGGCGTCGTGCCCATCGAGCCGCGGTTCCCGTCGCCGTCCGGGCTGGTCCGCGTCGCGCGCGAAGCGCTGCTGTCCGGCGCGACGCCCGAGCCACTGACGCCGCTGTATCTGCGCCGCCCCGACGCCGTCGAGCCCACCGCTCGCAAGAGGGTGACGTCGCCATGAAGCTCGACCGCCTGCGCCGCAGCGACGCGAAGCGCTGCGCGGAGATCGAGCAGGTGCTCTTCCCCGGCGACGACCCGTGGAGCGCCCGCGCGTTCCACTCCGAGCTGGACCAGGGTCACTTCTACCTGGCCGCGCGCACCGACGACGGCACCGAGCTGCTCGGCTACGGCGGCCTCGCCGTGGTCGGCCGCCGCGGCGAGTACGAGGCGGAGATCCACACCATCGGCGTGGTGCCCGAGGCGCAGGGCCAGGGCATCGGCAAGGCCCTGCTGCGCGCGTTGCTGGAGCGCGCCGACGAGGTGTCGGCGCCCGTGTTCCTCGAGGTGCGCACCGACAACGACACGGCCGTCGGCCTCTACGAACGGCACGGTTTCGAGAAGCTCGGCATCCGGAAGCGCTACTACCAGCCCTCCGGTGCCGACGCGTTCACCATGGCCCGCCCGGCGCGGACCCCGGCAAAAGACGAGGTGGCCGGCTGATGTCGCGCGTCATCATGGGCATCGAGAGCTCCTGCGACGAGACCGGCGTCGGCCTCGTCCGCCTGCACGACGACGGCGCGGTGGAACTGCTCGCCGACGAGGTCGCCTCCAGCGTCGAGCAGCACGCGCGCTTCGGCGGCGTGGTGCCCGAGGTCGCCAGCCGCGCGCACCTCGAAGCGATGGTGCCCACGGCCGAGCGGGCGTTCGCGACGGCCGGGCTGAAGCTGTCCGATGTGGACGCCATCGCCGTGACGGCCGGGCCTGGGCTCGCCGGCGCGTTGCTGGTCGGCGTGTCGGCGGCGAAGGCCTACGCGTCGGCGCTCGACGTGCCGCTCTACGGCGTGAACCACCTGGCCGGGCACATCGCGGTGGACACGCTGCAGCACGGTCCGTTGCCCTCGCCGGTGCTCGCGCTGCTGGTGTCCGGTGGGCACACGCAGCTGCTGCGCGTGGACGACATCGCGTCGAAGATCACCGAGATCGGGTCCACTGTGGACGATGCCGCCGGTGAGGCCTACGACAAGGTCGCCCGGGTGCTGGACCTGCCGTACCCGGGTGGGCCGCCGATCGACAAGGCGGCCCGGCTGGGCAACGGTTCCGCCATCGCGTTCCCGCGCGGTATGACGGGTCCGCGCGACGCGAAGTTCGACTTCTCGTTCTCCGGCTTGAAGACCGCCGTGGCGCGGTGGGTGGAGAAGGTGGAACGCGACGGTGGCGAAGTGCCGGTGAACGACGTCGCGGCTTCGTTCCAGGAGGCCGTGGCGGACGTGCTGACCGCGAAGGCCGTGAAGGCGGCTCAAGAGCAGGGGATCGGTACCATCGTGATCTCCGGCGGTGTCGCCGCGAATTCCCGGCTGTCCGAGCTGGCGGCCGAACGCTGTGCCGCGGCGGGCATCGAGCTGCGCGTGCCGCGGCCCCGGCTGTGCACGGACAACGGCGCGATGATCGCGGCGCTCGGCGCCCACGTCGTCGCGGCCGGGCGGCCGACGGCACCGTGGGAGTTCTCGGCCACCCCGGGGCTGTCGGTGGAGATCGTCTCGCTCTAGGAGTGGGCCTGCTGCAGTGCGGTTTTCACGCCCAGCAGGCGCTCGATCGCGGTGGTGGCCTTCTCGGCGGCGTGGCCGTCGCCGTAGGGGTTCGGCGTCTGCGCGGGGCACAGGCTCCCGGCCAGCAGCCGGGTCGCGGTGCCGGTGATCTTCTCCGGATCCGTGCCCACCAGCCAGGCGCACCCGGCGTCGACGGCCTCGGCGCGTTCCGTGACCTCGCGCAGCACCAGCACGGGCGTCCCGAACGTCGGCGCCTCCTCCTGGATGCCGCCGGAATCCGTGAGCACGAGCGACGCCAGCCGCAGCGCGCGCACGAGGTCGGGGTACTCGAGCGGCTCGGTGATCGTCACGCGCTCGACGCCGCCGAGTGTCGCCGTCACCTGCGCCCGCACCGCCGGGTTGGGGTGGACGGGGAACAACACCTGCACGTCGGGATGGGTTTCGACGATCCGCCGCACGGCGGTCAGCGTCTGATCCAGCGGCTCGCCCCAGGACTCCCGGCGGTGCGACGTCACCAGCACCAGCCGTTCCCCGGCCTCCGCGATCTCCATCTCCAGCAACGCCAGCGCCGGATCGTGCGCCGGCAGGTCGCGCGCCGTGATCGCCAGCACCGCGTCGACGACCGTGTTCCCGGTCAGCACGATCTTCTCGTCGGCGACGCCCTCCGCGCGCAACGCCTTCGCCGCCGCTTCGGTCGGCGCCAGGTGCAACGCCGCGATGCGCGCCACCATCTGCCGCGTGCCCTCTTCGGGGAACGGCGCGGCGAGATCGTTCGTCCGCAGCCCGGCTTCGAGGTGCACCACCGGAATCCCCAGCCAGAACGCCGCCAGCGCCCCCGCCAGCCCCGTCGTGGTGTCGCCCTGGACGACCACCGCCGCCGGCCTGAGGCTCCGCAGCTGCGCGTCCAACGCCGGCAGCAGCCCGCTCACCAGCTCGGCCTGCGTCCCGCTCACCCGCTCCGGCACGTCCAGCCACGCGTCCACGCCCAGCCCGAACGGCACGAGCGCCTGCTCCACCATCCCCTGGTGCTGGCCGCTGTGCACCAACACGGGCCGTACCCCGGCACGCCCCTCGAGCGCCACGACGAGCGGCGCCAGTTTCACCGCCTCCGGCCGCGTGCCGGCCAGCAACATCACGTCCACGTGTTCCACACTTTCGAGTGTCCCGGAAACCCCAGCTCACCGACGTTCGAGAGAACGACCGGGCCTTTCACCGGCCGCGAATCACCGCGGGCTGCGGCCGGCGGGGGTCTTGTGTTGTTCGTTTGTGTCTTGCTTCCGCGCGCCTGGCGGCTCCGCGGTTCGCGTCCACGCCGAGCGGGGCCGCGCGAGTCCCGGCAGTTGCTTGCGCCCACGCTGCTTGCGACGACTACGCCGGTGGCCGCCGAGGTAGGCCCGAGAAGGTTCCCCAGGCTCGGGTCTACCTCGGCGGGTGCGGGCTGTCGTCTTGTAGTTGTGGTCATCGGTTCGCCGCTGACGCATCGGGCCCGGGAGGGCCGCGCGGGTTTCCGCGTCCGGCCGCTCCCACCCGCGTGGTTGTGGTCGCTTGGGCCGGTCGCCCTCGGGTTGTCGGTCGGGCGGTGAAGCGGTGCGCCGGGCTGCTCGCTGGAGGTGAGCAGCCCGGCGCGGCACAGCCCGTGGGCCGCCGGCCGAAGCCGGTGGCCCACGGTGCTGCTAACCGCGGGCGAGCCGCCGGTTGCGGCGGTAGGCGGCGATCACCGCGACGGTCCCGAGGACCACGAGGAGCGCGCCGACCGTGATCCACCAGCCGACGTCGGCGCCGGTGGCGGCGAGGGTGCCCACGCCGCCACCGGCGACGCCGACGCCCGCACCTGGCATCTTGTACATCAGTCGATCACCCCGGACCGGTCAGGCGACCGAGCGGCGACGGGTGAACCGCAGGCCGACCGGCACGGCGACGGCCGCGAGCACGCCGAGGCCCACCCACAGGCCGGCGCCGGACGCGAGCGGCATCGGCGGAGCGGCCGGGCCGCAGGTCGCCGACGACACGATCACGTCGCCGCTGCCGAGGGCGCCGACGACGCCACCGAGCAGCTTCAGGTGCAGGGCGTTGACCGTGAGGCTGCCGTCCTTGTTCTTGATCTGCTCGTTGAGGATCAGCGTCGCCACGTTGACCGGGCCGAGCCCGACCTTGATCTGCGTGTTCGGCGCCGGGTTCGAGTCGACGTCGCCGACACTGCCCAGATCGGCCCCGACCAGCGTGGAGCTGCCCTTGACGCCTTCCTGGGTCGCGGTGCAGACCGCCTCCACGGCCTTGATCCCGACGTTGCCCAGCGCCGCCTTCAGCAGCGGCAGCCCGACGTTGGCGGTGCTCGCCTTCGCCGTGACCGCGCCCGAGTTGTCGTCGCGGACGGCCGAGGTGTTGATGACGCCGGCGGTGAGGATCCCGGCGGCGTTGGCACTGACCGTGCTGTTGCTCGTCGGTCCGTCGGTGTTCGCCGCCGCGAGCGGGCCGAGCTTGACCGCGGACGCGCCGAGCAGCTTCACGTCGACGTTCACGCCGTAGGCGGAACCGTCACCGGGCGCCGCCGAAGCCGGAACTGCTCCGGCGAGGGCGATGCTCGCCACCACAGCGGCGAGCATCCCGCCTCGTCGCAAGAGGTGTTTCTTCACTGGTCCTCCGATTTTTGTCAGGGCGAGCCGCTGCACGGACGAATCCCGCTGAACAAGAGTCGGCACGCTGATCGAATATCGGTGGCGTTGCCGGAAATGGCACACAATTCCGGGGAGACCACCGTATCGGGTGGTTTATCCGGGCCGGTTCCCACGTCGGTGCAGGCATCACCCGAACGGCCTAGCAAGCTTCTCGCCATTCGTGCCGAAAGGCGCTGGGAGATCCCTGAGAAGGGGGATACCCGTCGAAAGTTCCGGCACTGGTGTCTTACGCTGGCGCCGGGGTCCGCCGTTCTTCCGAAGGTTTCCGGCTGAGAGGGTCGTCGTGGCAGTAGCGAACACACCTGTGTCCCCCGTCTCCCGGTTTCCGCTGCGTATGGCGGTGCTCGGGGTGGTCGCGGTCGGCGTGGCCCTCGTGCTCGTGGAGCGGTCCTACCGCGAGCTGGAAGTGCAGCTCGCAGGGGCGATACTGAGGGTCATCACCTCATCGGGTGTTTATGTGGCCGGTAGTCGCGAATCCGTGTACTTCGGGTTGACCGGCGCTACTCCGTTCGGGTTGAGAATGACCCCGGAATGCTCTTCTGTATTCCTCTTGCTGCCACTTCTGCTCGTGACTGCGGTGCTCCTCTACTTCCGTCCGCGGAATGCGCGCCGACTGTTTCTCTCGCTGGGAATTGCCGCGATCGCCGTCATTCTCGTGAATCAGTTGCGTATTCTCACCATCGTCGGTCTGGTCCACGCGCTGGGCACCGACGAGGGCTACTACTGGGGCCACACGCTGCTCGGCTCGATGGTCAGCGTGCTCGGCGGCGCGGTGTCGCTCGTGCTGTTCGTCTGGCTCGCGACCCGCAAGACGAAGGCGGAGAAGAACCAGGGCACGGCCGCGTGAACGACACCGGGTTCAAGGTCCTGCTCTCGATCACCCAGGCGTTCGCGCTGACGATGAGCGTCGCGTTCATCGTCTACGTCGCGATGATCGTGGTGCCCTACCTGCGCCGCAAACCCGCCCCGGTCGGCGATCCCGACGCGTTCGCCTGGCACTTCTTCGTGCCGTGCCGCGACGAGGAAGCCGTGATCCGCGAGACCGTGCGCTACCTGCGCACCACCTTCCGCCGCGCGCACGTGTGGGTCGTCGACGACGACTCCGACGACCGCACCGCCCGCGTCGTCCGCTCGGTGTGGCGGCGCAACGGCGGCTACGACCCCAACCTGCATCTGGTGGCACGCAAGCGGCCCGAGGCCCGCACGGGCAAGGGCGACGCCCTCAACGCCGCCTACCGGGCCCTCGACGAGTGGCTCGAACCCGACACCGACCGCGACCGCGTGGTCGTGGTGGTCGTCGACGCGGACGGCCGCCCGGCCGCCAACTGCCTCGAGGTCTGCGCGGCCGACCACCTCTTCGGCGACCGGAAGATCGGCGCCGTGCAGCTCGACGTGCGCATGAGCAACGTCCGCACCCGCCCGCCGGGTCGCACCTGGTTCGCGCGCGCGTTCGGGCTGAAGCTGGCGCAGCTGCAGGACCTGGAGTTCCGCACGGCGATCGCCGCGATCCAGACCTCCCGCGGCTTCACCGGCACGATCTCCATGGGCGGCAACGGCCAGTTCACGCGCCTGGCCGCCCTCGACTCCATCGGCGGCGACGAGCACCAGCCCTGGCGCGGCTCCCTGCTGGAGGACTTCGAGCTCGGCGTCCACCTGCTCACGGCCGGCTGGCGCACGGGCTTCACGCCGGATTCCCACGTGGCGCAGGAAGGCCTGTACAGCCTGCGGCGTTTCCTCGTGCAGCGCACGCGCTGGGGCCAGGGCACGATGCAGTGCTCGCGGTACCTGCGCCGCATCTGGGACTCACCGCACGTGTCCACTTTGGGCGCCGCGGAGATGATGTACTACCTGGCGCAGCCGTGGATGCAGCTGCTCGGCTCGCTGCTCTACCCGGTGCCGTTCATCCTCCTGCTGGCCACCACGGCCGGCGATCCGTCGCAGGTCTGGACGTGGTTCACCGGCGGCGCCTGGATCCTCTTCGCCATCTACGGCTCGTTCGGCCTGCTGCCGTTCGTGGTGTGGGGCCCGATCTACCAGATGAAATGCCTGGGCAGCAAGAACATCTTCCGCGGCCTCGGCATGGGTCTGCTGTACGCGGCCTACATCTACACCTTCTACATCACGTCCTGGCGCGCCGTGACCCGTCTCGTGCGCGGCCGCAACGGCTGGTCCAAGACGCGGCGCAACACCGAGGTCACCAGCGGCGTGAAGGTGGCGCTGGACAGCTGAGGCAACGAAGAAGGGCCCCTCAGCCGGGAGGGGCCCTTCTTCGTCTTCACAACCTCAGAAAGCCGGCTTCAGCACCACGTCGTCGAGGTTCACGTACTCGACGCGGTGTCCGAACTGGACTTCCACGTACTTCGTCTTCCCGCGCACCACCACGTGGTCCGACACGTCGAACGTCGTCGCCGAGTAGTACTCTGACGGAACGACGCCGCCGACGGAGTAGGTCTGGCCCGCCGCGAACGTGTAAGGCATGGGCGCCAGCGCTTGCGGCGTGATCCCGGCCGGGTACGCCGACGCCTCCGGGAACGCCCGCCCGTAGACGGGAATCGTCGGCTTGCCCGGCTTCGGCGTGGCGACGAGGCCGCTCGCCGGGACCACGGTGTTGCTCGGCAGCCAGCCCTTCTGACCCAGGTACCAGATCGCCGTCCAGCCGCCCTGCCGTCCGGCCACGGCGTACTGCTGGCCGGTGGCCACGCGGCTGCCGACATCGGAAACGTCCATAGTGGACGCCCCGGTGCCGTGCAGCCCGGCGTCGGACAGCAGGGGAGACGCGGTGTCCGGCGCGGTGTGCAGCACCACGGCCTCCGAGCCGCGTGCGGCGCACGGCGTCCCGGAGCCGATCTTGTCGCAGCCGGTGAACACGGGCTGGTTGGCGGCGAACTTCGGCGCGATCGTCACCATCGACGAGCCGGCCCGGCCGGTGGCCTTGATCGGCGCGCCCAGCAGGTCGAAGTAGTGCGACCAGTCCCAATAGGGGCCCGGGTCCCAGTGCATGCCGGGGATGGTGGCGGGCGTGGTGCCCGGCACGTTGTCGTGGCCGATGATGTGCGCGCGGTCCAGCGGCACGCCGTAGCGCTTCGCCAGGTAGCCGACGAGCTTCGCCGACGACCGGTACATCGCCTCGGTGTACCAGGTGCCCTGCGCGGCGAAGCCCTCGTGCTCGACGCCGATGGACTTCGCGTTGACGTACCAGTTGCCCGCGTGCCAGCCGACGTCCTTGGTCGGCACGTGCTGCGCGATCAGGCCGTCCTGCGAGCGGACGGTGTAGTGCCACGCGAGGTAGGTCGGGTCCTGCGCCAGGGTGAGCGCGTCGTCCCAGTAGCCCTCGGTGTCGTGGATGACGATCGTGTCGATCTTCTGGCTCTGCGGCCGGTTCGCGATGTCGTGGTTGCCGTAGTCGCCGCCGGGCAGCTCCTGGTAAGGCGCGGGCACGGACTCACAGGCCACGGACTTCGGGCACTCGGTGGCGGGCGGGGCATTGGCTTTCAGGCCCAGCCGCTCGGCCTGCGCCCGGTCGGGCGTGACGCCGGGGGTCGCGGCGAGCGTGACGGCCTGGCCGTCGTCGGTCGTGCGCGTCTCACCGCCGGCGATGGTGGCGTAGACCTCGTCGGCGAAGGTCTGGGCCGCCGTCACGTCCTCGGAGCCGCTGTACGCGGCGACGGCGCCGTACCAGTCCTTCGCGTCTTCGCTGCGCACGCCGAGCTTGCGCTGGTACTCGGCCAGCAGGGCGGCGCCGCCGCGGATGTTCTGCTTCGGGTCGGTGCGCAGCGTCGCCGCGTCCGTGTGCAGCAGGGCCGCAGCCTGGTCCACGGTCTGCTGCTGTGTGGGCTTCGGGTGCAGCGCGGGCCGGGCGTCGTCGCCGCGCGGGTCTTCGCCGCTCTGGTCGAACTCGCTGGTCACGACGCCGGCCGTGCGCAGGTCCGTGAGGTGCATCGGCCCGTAGCCGGCGGCGGTGCTGGGCGTGCCGGCGTTGTAGTCCCAGCGGGACTCCAGGTACGAGACGCCGAGCAGCACGTCGAGCGGGACGCCGAACTCCTTCGCCGCGCTCGTGAAGTCTTGTTGGCGCTGCTGGTTCGCCGGTTGGGCTTGGGCAGGTGCCGACGTCGCCAACGCGACCGCCAGCAACCCCGCCCCGCCCGCGACGGCCAACCGCCGCGTAACGGAGTGGAACATCGGTGGGGACCCCCAGGTGTCGGTGCTTTTCCGGCGAAACTTAACCAGAAACGGGGGCGGCTGGTAAGACTCCGCGACGGCGCTTTCGCCCAGCGGTCGTCAGCGCCCGATCACGAGCACGAGCGAGCCGTCGAACGTGGGCTGTTCCTTGAGCGCTCGGTGTTCGGCCGCCCAGGTCCCGTCGGCGAGATCGCTGGTCAGCTTGCGCGTGAACCGCGCCACGGCCGCTTCGTCGACAAAGCTCCACGCCGAACACGCCTGCCGCGCCGCCGGCTCCAGCAGCATCTCCGGCCGCGCGTAGTACGCCTCGTTGAACCCGTCGACGCAGTCGCGCGGCACCGGCACGGGCACGACCTCGGTGTCGCCCAGGTACTTCGCGATCTCGCTGATCGCGGGGTACCGGCGTGCTTCCGTGTCGAGCACTTCCGGGGCGTACTCGTACAGCCAGAAGTCCCGTACCCGGTCGGGATCGCAGGTGAGGATCGCGACCGGTCCCTTCGTGACGCGCCGAACCTCGCTCAGGCCCTTCGCGAGATCCGGCCACTGGTGCACGGTGAACGTCGCCATGGCCGCGTCGAAACTGTTGTCCTCGAACGGAAGATCCTCCGCCGTCGCGTCCACTGCGGGCCGGTCCTCCGGCCGCAGCGCCCGCATCGACGCGGACGGCTCGACGGCGGTCACGGTCCGGCCGGCCGGCTCGTACGACCCCGCGCCGGCCCCGACGTTCAGCACGGTCCTCGCGTTCCCGAGCGCTTCGTCGACCGCGGCGGCGATGCGGGGGTCGGGGTTGCGGTAGCCGGTGTAGACCTTGCCGATCTCGCCGTAGTCCGCGTCGCCCGCGCTGCCGTCGGCCATCCTGCTGCTCACGGCCACGAGCCTAGCGATCTTCGGCCGTGCTCAGGCGGTGTTCGTCCGTCCGCGGTCGACGCCTGACCCAAGTTCCGGGACGAGCGCCCGCACGCGATTGCGGATCTCGTCCCGGATGACGCGGACTTCAGCGAGGGATTTGCCGGCCGGGTCGTCGAGTTCCCAATCGAGGTAGGTCTTGCCGGGGAAGACGGGGCAGGCGTCACCGCAGCCCATGGTGATGACGACGTCCGACGCTTCCACGGCGTCGAGGGTGAGAACCTTCGGCGTCTCCGCGGTGAGATCGATGCCGGCCTCGGCCATGGCTGCGACGACGACGGGGTTGAGCGAGTCGGCCGGTGCGGAGCCGGCCGAGCGGACCTCGACGAGGTCACCGCCGAGGTGCGCGAGGAACGCGGCGGCCATCTGCGACCGGCCCGCGTTGTGCACGCAGACGAACAACACGGACCGGGTCACGAGCGAGCCTCCTGGAGTGTGCGGGGAACGCCGAAGAGCAGCGCGACGAGCCCGAGGCCGACGGCGGCGCCGACGACCTGGGCGGCGACGAAGGGACCGACCGAACCGGGCGCGATCCCGGCGAACGTGTCGGTGAAAGCGCGTCCGACGGTCACCGCCGGGTTCGCGAACGAGGTGGAGCTCGTGAACCAGTAGGCGGCGCCGATGAACGACGCCACCGCCACCGGTGCGTGGTGCCCCCGTCCGGTGCGGTCGAGCCCCGCGATCAGCATGAGCAGACCGGCCGTCGCCACCACCTCGCCGAGCCACAGGTTCCCGGCGGCACGGTCGTGTCCGGACCACTGCACGAGCGGGCGGGCGAACATCGCGTTCGCCAGGACCGCGCCGCCGATGCCGCCGGCGAACTGCGCGGGCACGTACGCGGCGACGTCGCGCGACCCGAACTCCCCACGACGGGTGAGCCACGCCGCCAGCGAGACCAGCGGGTTGAAGTGTGCGCCGGACACCGGCCCGAACAACGCGATCAGCACGCCCAGCCCGAAAACGGTGGCCAGCGAGTTCGCCAGCAGCTGCACGCCGACGTCGCGCGACAGCTCGGCGGCCTGGGCACCGGAGCCGACGACCACGGCCACCAGCGCGGCCGTTCCCACGGCCTCGGCGGCCGCCCGGCGAAGAAGCGAGGTGGTCACGCCGGGGCCACCTGCGGCACGCGCAGCACCGCGGCGAGACGCTCCATTGTGGACGGAAGCGCCCAGTAGTAGACCCACGTCCCCCGGCGCTCGCAGTCGATCAAACCGGCCTGGCGCAACAGTTTCAGGTGGTGCGAGATCGTCGGCTGCGCGAGGTCGAACGCCGGCGTCAGCTCGCACACGCACATCTCGCCGCCCTCGCGAGAGGCGATCATCGACAGCAGCCGCAGCCGCACCGGGTCGCCCAGTGCCTTGAACACGCGGGCCAGCTCGGCGGCCTCGGCTTCGGCCAAGGGCGCCGAGCTCAGTCCCGCGCAGCACCCCTCGCGCTCGTCGGGCAACTCCTGGATCGACATGCTTCTATATTGACGTTTGCCGATCCAGAGCGCAAGGTTGTTTCCACAAACGTCGATACAAGCTGATCCAGCAAGGAGAAGCACGATGACCGACCTGCGTGAAACCGTGCGCCGGCGCTACGCCGCGGCCGCCCTGGAAGTCACCTCAGGCGGGACCGGGTGCTGCGGCCCGGCACCGGCCGACGTCGACTTCGGCTCCGGCCTCTACGCCGCCGACGAACGCGCCGAGCTGCCCGCCGACGCCGTCTCCGCCTCCCTGGGCTGCGGCAACCCCACCGCGGTCGCCGACCTGCACCCCGGCGAGCACGTGCTGGACCTCGGCTCCGGTGGCGGCATCGACGTCCTGCTGTCCGCCCGCCGCGTCGGCCCCGCCGGCAAGGCCTACGGGCTCGACATGACCGATGAGATGCTGGCGTTGGCCACCGCCAACGCCGCCAAGGCCGGCGCCACCAACGTCGAGTTCCTGAAGGGCGCCATCGAATCCATCCCGCTGCCCGCGGACTCCATCGACGTCGTGATCTCCAACTGCGTGATCAACCTGTCCACCGACAAACCCGCCGTCTTCGCGGAAACCTTCCGCGTCCTCAAGCCCGGCGGACGGATCGGGGTGTCCGACGTGGTCGCGGAAGACACCCTCAGCCCCGCCCAGCGCGCCGAACGCGGCGACTACGTGGGCTGCATCGCCGGCGCCCTGTCCTTCGCCGAGTACCGCGCGGGCCTGGAAGCCGCGGGCTTCACCGACATCCAGCTCACCCCGACCCACCTCGTCGCCGACGGCATGCACTCCGCGATCGTCCGCGCCGCCAAACCCGTCTGACCTGGCATCGTCGGGCGGGTGCCCCTGAACGTCGTCGGCCAGGCCGTGGGCCTGTTCGCCGTGACCAACGTCGACGACCTCCTCGTGCTGGCCCTCTTCTTCGCCCGCGGCGCAGGTTTGCCCGGCGCGACCCGGGCCGTCGTGACCGGCCAGTACCTCGGGTTCGCGGCGATCCTCGTCGTCGCCGTGGCGGCCGCGTTCGGGGTGACGTTCCTGCCGGCCGGCTTCATCCCGTACCTCGGCCTGCTGTCGATCGCCCTGGGGATCCGCGCCGCGGTGCAGGCCTGGCGCCACCGCGGCGACGACGCCGAACCCGCCCGCCCCGGCGGCCCACGGACCCTCGAAGTCGCCGCCGTCACCCTCGCCAACGGCGGCGACAACATCGGCGTCTACGTCCCCGTCTTCGCCACCACCGGCCCGGCCGGCACGACGGTCTACGCGGTGGTGTTCCTCGTGCTGGTCGCCGCCTGGCTCGCCGCCGGCCACCACCTCGCCACGCGTCCCGCCGTCGCCCGGACCCTCGCGCGTTGGGGCCACATCGTCCTGCCCGCCGTGCTGATCGCCCTCGGCCTGCTCATCCTGATCGACGGCGCCTAGCGACGGCCGGCGGAACCAGTGCGAAATGAAGTCGCTGGTCAGCCCGCCTCGGCGAGGATTCCCCCACGTCAGATGGACCCTCCTTGCAATGCTGGCACTCCCGTGGCTAGAGTGCTAATCGAACGGCCCGAACACGCCCGGCACCCGCGACGGCGGGGGTGGTAGGAGCCGTAAGTCATCCTGCCGACGCTTTCGACGACCGTGGAGGTCAACCCGGTGAGCGTGAACATCAAGCCGCTCGAGGACAAGATCGTTGTCCAGACGAGCGAGGCCGAGGAGACGACCGCTTCCGGCCTCGTCATCCCCGACACCGCCAAGGAAAAGCCCCAGGAGGGCAAGGTTCTGGCCGTGGGCCCGGGCCGGATCGACGACAAGGGCAACCGCGTGCCGCTCGACGTGGCCGTGGGCGACGTCGTGATCTACTCCAAGTACGGCGGCACCGAGGTCAAGTACAACGGTGAGGACTACCTCATCCTCTCCGCCCGCGACGTGCTGGCCGTCATCAACTGACGTCCGCTCGCAGCGCATGACGCCCCGGGCCCCGCACAAGCCGGGGGACGGGGCGTTCTTGCGTTCAAAAACCCCTGAAAGGTAAGCGGAACACGCTATGCCCAAGCAGATCAGTTTCGACGAGGACGCTCGTCGCGCGCTCGAGCGCGGGGTGAACAAGCTCGCCGACGCCGTCAAGGTGACCCTCGGCCCGCGTGGTCGCCACGTCGTTCTGGACAAGAAGTTCGGCGGCCCGACCATCACCCTCGACGGCGTGACCGTCGCGCGTGAGATCGAGCTCGACGACCCGTTCGAGAACCTCGGCGCGCAGCTGGCCAAGAACGTGGCCACGAAGACCAACGACGTCGCCGGTGACGGCACGACCACCGCCACGGTGCTGGCCCAGTCGCTGGTCAAGCACGGTCTTCGCAACGTCGCCGCCGGTGCCAACCCGACCTCGGTCGGCAAGGGCATCGAGGCCGCGGCCGAGAAGGTCGTCGAGATCCTCAAGTCCAAGGCCACCCCGGTCAAGGGCCGCGAGAACATCGCGCAGGTCGGCACCGTCACCTCCCGCGACGCCACGATCGGCCAGCTGCTCGGCGAGGCCGTCGAGCGCGTGGGCGAGGACGGCGTGATCACCATCGAGGAGTCGTCGACCCTGGCGACCGAGCTCGTGATCACCGAGGGCGTGCAGTTCGACAAGGGCTTCCTGTCGGCGCACTTCGCGACCAACCCCGAGGACCAGAAGGCGATCCTCGAGGACGCCTACATCCTGCTGTCCCGCGAGAAGATCTCGGCGCTGGCCGACCTGCTCCCGGTGCTGGAGAAGGTCGTCGAGGCCAAGAAGCCGCTGCTGATCATCGCCGAGGACGTCGACGGCGAGGCGCTGTCGACCCTCGTGGTGAACTCGCTGCGCAAGACGATCACCGCCGTCGCGGTCAAGGCGCCGTTCTTCGGTGACCGCCGCAAGGCGTTCCTGGACGACCTCGCGTTCGTCACCGGCGGCGAGGTCGTCTCCGCCGAGATCGGCGTGAAGCTGTCCGAGATCGACCTCAGCTCGCTGGGTCGCGCTCGCCGGATCGTCGTCACCAAGGACGACACCACGATCGTCGACGGCGCGGGCTCCAAGGACGCCATCGCCGGCCGGATCGCGCAGATCCGCAAGGAGATCGAGACCACCGACTCCGACTGGGACCGCGAAAAGCTGCAGGAGCGGCTCGCGAAGCTCGGCGGCGGCGTGGCCGTGATCAAGGTCGGCGCGGCCACCGAGACCGAGCTCAACGAGCGCAAGCACCGCATCGAAGACGCCGTGGCGTCGACGAAGGCGGCCGTCGAGGAGGGCATCCTCCCCGGTGGTGGCTCGGCGCTGGTCCACGCGGTCAAGGAGCTCGAGGGCGACCTCGGCCTGACCGGTGACGAGGCCACGGGCGTCCGCATCGTCCGCGACGCGCTCACCGCCCCGCTGTTCTGGATCGCCAGCAACGCGGGCCACGAGGGCGCGGTCATCGTGAACAAGGTCCAGGAGCAGAGCTGGGGCCACGGCTTCAACGCCGCCACCGGCGAGCTCACCGACCTGATCGCGGCGGGCATCGTCGACCCGGTCAAGGTGACCCGCTCCGCGGTCGCCAACGCCGCGTCCATCGCCCGGCTCGTGCTCACCACGGAGAGCTCCGTGGTCGAGAAGCCGGTCGACGAGGAACCCGACGCCGGCCACGGCCACGGTCACTCGCACTAGTTCCACCAGCACGCCGAACCGGGGCGGCGCTCCCTTGCGAGGGGGTGCCGCCCCGGTTTCGTTTGCGCCGAGGGAGCTGCCGTGAACCTCGCCACCTCGCTGTCTTCGACGGCGACCGCGCGACCTACGAGGTGAGCACCAACGTCGAGCTCTACCGGGATCGCTTGGCGCACCTGGGTTTCGAGCCCGCGGGCACCGACCGGTCAGCCGGTGCCGAGGCCTGGCCGATCGCGTGACGAAGATCTTGGCCGCGGGTTTTCCCGACGCCGTCGAGTAGTCTCAGTGTGACTACTGGAGGCGCCGATGACTTCGGGAACGCGAGAGCTGTCCGCCACGGCCTACGTGGTGCTCGGCATGGTCGCCCAGCTCGGGGTGACCACGCCGTACGCGGTGAAGCAGGCGTTGCGCCGCTCGATCGGGCAGTACTGGCCCATCCCGCACGCGCAGCTGTACGCGATTGCCGGCCAGCTGCAGGAACAAGGCCTGCTCGAAGGCGACCAGGAGACCTCCGGCCGCCGCCGCAAGACCTACTACGTCACCGAAGCCGGCCACCGCGCGCTGCGCGAGTGGCTGAGCCGCCCCGACGCCGAACCGGCCGAGATCCGCAGCGTGGCCTGGCTCAAGCTCGCCTTCAGCGACCTCGCCGACCCCGAGAGTCTCTCGCAGCTCGCGGCCGAGCAGGTCGAGCAGCACCGCAGCCGCATCGCTCGCCACGGCACCGCCGCCGCGTCCGACCACGCCACGCAGCTGGCCCTCGAACTGGACCGCGCCGCGTTGCGGTTCTGGACCGGGCTGGCGGCGCGCCCGGGCCGGTGACGGCGGCCGATCAGGCCGTGAACCCGCCGTCGACCGTGATCGCCGTGCCCGTGAGGTAACGGCCGTCGGGGCCGGCGAGGTGGGACACGGTCGCGGCGACGTCCGCCGCGTCCGCGTAGTGGCCCAGCGCGATGTGCGGCACCTGGGCCGCGGCGGAGGGACCGTCGACCGGGTTCATGTCGGTGTTCGTCGAGCCCGGGTGGACCACGGTGGCGGTGATGCCCCGCGGCCCGAGGTCGCGCGCCAGGCCACGCGTGAAGCCGATCAGTGCCGCCTTGCTCGCCGAGTACACGCTCATCCCCGGGAACGGCACGCGCTCGGCCAGGTCGCTGCCGATCGAGACCACGCGGCCGCCGCGGGGGAGGTGCTTGAGGGCCGCCTGCGTGGCGACCAGCACGGCGCGCACGTTCACGGAGAGCGTCTGGTCGATGTCGGCGAGGGAGAGCTCGTCGAGCGGTGCCGCGATGGAGACGCCGGCGTTGTTGACCAGGATGTCGAGCCCGCCGAGCTCCTCGGCGACCCGGTCGACGGCCGCCGTCACCGCGGCGGCGTCCGCAGAGTCGGCCTGCAGGGCGAGGCCGCGCCGGCCCAGCTCCTCGACCCCGGCGACCACCTTGGCCGCCTTGTCCGCCGAGCGTTCGTACGTGATCGCGACGTCGGCGCCGTCCTCGGCCAGCCGTTTCGCGATCGCCGCGCCGATGCCCCGGCTACCGCCGGTGACCAGTGCGACCTTGCCGTTGAGCGAACCCATGTGTCACCCTTTCTGTATCGATGACTACATAAAAGACGCCGTACCATGGGGTCGTCAAGTTTTTCTGTATCGCTCGCTAAAGAAGGTGGTCCATGTCACCGCGAGGCCGGCCACGCGCGTTCGACCGGGAGCACGCCCTGACCCAGGCGATGTTCGTGTTCTGGGAGCGCGGCTACGAGGGCACGTCGCTGGCCGACCTGACCGGCGCCATGGGCATCAACCCGCCGAGCCTGTACGCGGCCTTCGGTGGCAAGGAGGCGCTGTTCCGCGAAGCGGTCGAGCGCTACGGCGAGACGTACGGCAGCTACACGCCCCGCGCGCTGCGTGAAGAGCCGACGGCACGCGAGGCCATCGAAGCGATGCTTCGCGACAACGCCCGCACGTACGTGGATCCCGAGCACCCCACGGGCTGCATGGTCGTGCTCGCCGCCACGAACTGCTCGCCCTCGAACCAGGGCGTGTGCGCGTACCTCAAGGCGCAGCGCGAGGAGGTCCGGGACCTGGTCCGGGCCCGCCTGCGCCGCGGGATCGAGGCCGGTGAGCTCGCCGAAACCGTCGACGTGGAGGCGCTCGGCGCGTACTACGCCACGGTCTTGTTCGGCCTGTCGATGCAGGCCCGCGACGGCGTGGACCTGCCCGGGCTCACCGCGATCATCGACGCGGCGATGCTGTGCTGGCCTGGCGCCAGCGAAAACGCGGCAGGGGCGGCGTCCGAAGTGGACACCGCCCCTGCCGTGAGTTCGTGAGCGCGCTCAGCCGCCGGACATGCTCAGCGCTCGTTTGTCCTGCTTGATCAGGTTCTCCCGCTCGGACTCCGACAGTCCGCCCCAGATGCCGTAGGGCTCGTGCACGGCCAGTGCGTGCCGCCGGCACATGTCGAGCACCGGGCAGGCCAGGCAGACCGCTTTCGCCCTGGCCTCACGGCGTGCCCTAGCCGGCCCCCGCTCGCCGTCCGGGTGAAAGAACGCCGCGCTGTCCATCCCCCGACACGACCCCTCCAGCTGCCAGTCCCACATATCTGCGTTGGGACCGGGGAGCCTGCGCGTGTCTGCCATCCTGACCGCCTCCGTCATCCGGTCGATGCCATTAGCTGCTCTGCTGTGGTGCCGATACTCCATTCGGTGCAACGGCGGTAACGTTAGAAGCGCGCCAATAGTTGTTCAAGAGCTTCGGGATGATTCAGCCGTTAGGCATCCCCCGGAATGGTGAGCAGGGGTTTTGGCTCCGGTTGCCGTGACTCTCGCGGGCCTGGATATTGGCCGGGTGGGATCCGGAGCGCGTGAAGGAGAACCCACCCTGCCGGTGGCCTCGGTCGCTCGCCGGCTCGGGGTCGCCCCGTCGACCCTCCGTACCTGGGACCGCCGCTACGGGCTGGGCCCCAGCCGCCACACCGACGGCAGGCACCGCCGCTACGGCAGCTCCGACATCGACCGCCTCGAGCTGATGCAGCGCGCCCTGCTCCGCGGCGCCTCGACCGCCGAGGCCGCCCGCTACGCGCTGCAGCAGATGCCGCGTACGGAGATCGTCCCGCCCGCCGACGAACCCGCGACGCCGGCGCACCCCGCGCCCGCCGACGGCGAGGTCCCGTCGCGCCTTGCCCGCCGCCTGAGCACGGCCGCGCTGGCCATGGACGTCGGCGCCGTGCAGCGCATGCTCGCCGAGGCCCTCGACGAGCT
Source organism: Amycolatopsis sp. NPDC047767 (assembly GCF_040704195.1). Taxonomy (NCBI): domain Bacteria; kingdom Bacillati; phylum Actinomycetota; class Actinomycetes; order Pseudonocardiales; family Pseudonocardiaceae; genus Amycolatopsis; species Amycolatopsis sp. NPDC047767. Next base: position 470,183 of record NZ_JBEYSJ010000001.1, on the reverse strand, counting down.
CGGCGTGCTCGCCGCGTGGTCGGGGGTGGTCGAACCAGTGCTCACGGCCCTCGGCGCGCGCTGGCGCGGGGTCAGCGCGGGCGCCGAGGTCGAGTACCTGCTGGCCGAGTGCGTCTACGCGGCGCTCGTGCGCGCGACGCCCGTGCTCGACGCGCCCCTCAACCTGCGTCCGGTGCTGCTCGCCTGCGTGCCCGAGGAACGCGACACCATGCCCGTCTACGCGCTCGCGGCGGCGCTGGCGGGGCGGCGGATCGGCGCCCAGCTGTTCGGCGTGCCGCTGCCCGCTGAGGTCCTGGCGGTGGCCGTGCGACGCAGCGCGCCCGCCGCCGTGGTCCTCTGGGCGCACCGGCGTGACGTGGCGGACCCGCGGCTGTTCGCGCGGGTGTCCCGTGGCCGTCAGCGCAGCCGGCTGTTCGCGTGCGGGCCCGGCTGGGACGTCGCCACGCTGCCCGACAAGGTCGAGCTGCTCGCCGACCTGCCGGCCGCCGCGGGCCGCGTCGAGCACGTTCTTGTCGGGGCGGGGCGCTAGAAAGGTCCCGTGCTCCGAACCTTCCTCGCCGAGCTCGCGTTCGGCGATCTCGTGCCGCCACCGGTGCCCGTCACCGCGCCGCCCTCCGCCGAGCCCCGGCAGCGGCTGCTGGCCGCCGTCGTGCTCGGCGCCCAGGGCCGCTACGCCGCCGCGGCCACGGCGCTGGCCGACCTGCGCCGGAGCGCCGACCCCGTGATCGCCTCGCTGGCCGCGACCACGCTGGCGTCGCACCGCCGTCAGCTCGGCGGGCACGTCTCTGCGCGGGCGCTGGACGGGGAGGCGCTGGTGGCGCTGGACGGCGCCCGCTCGCAGCCGGACCCGGACGGCCTCGACGCGGCCGGCGCACGAGCCGACGCCCTGCTCGGCCTGGCCGCCGACAACCTCGCCCTGGGCCGGCTCACCGCCGCCCGGCGCCTGGCCGCCCGCGCGGCGGAGGCGGACGACCGCTGGCGCGCCACCGTCCGTGGCGGCTGGGTCGGCGCCGAGATCGCGCTGGCCGCCGGCCGTCCGGGGGAGGCGCTCGAGCCTGCGCGGCGAGCTGCGGAAACGGCGCGGGTGCGCGGCTCGCACCGGCACATCGTCAAATCCGACATCGTGTTCGGAGTCGCACTCGCGACGGCCGGGGAACCGGAGCAACGCGCTACTGCACTCGACGTCGTCACAAATGCCGCCATGACCGCCGAGAAATACGAACTCTATTCACTTATTTGGGTGGCGACACGCGTAGCGGCCGATCTGGACCCCGGACACGCCGAGAAGTATCGATTCAGAAGCCGCGAGGTGTTGCACGCAGTGTTACGGCACGCAGATCCTTGCGTGATGCGGATCGCAGAGGATTCACCGTGGGTGCCCGACAGGCCGGGTTGAGCCCTCTGGAAACGCCGTTCCGGCATCCGGGCTAAGAAACTTCAAAAAAAGCCACCGGATCGTGTCAAGGTTCGGGCTAAAGCGTCCGATAGGGGAAGTGGAATGTCACCCGGCTGCAGGAAGGAAACCCCGTGACGACGGTCTTGATCTGCGACGACCGACGCAGTGTCCGCGAAGGGCTCACCCGTGTGATGTCCGCGGTCCCAGGGGTCAGTCGCATCGACTGCGTAGCGCACGGTGACGAGCTGCTGGCCCGGTACACCCGTCAGCCGGTCGACGTCGTGCTGGTCGGGACGCAGCGCGCGGTCCCGACGGGCGTCGAAGCCACTCGGCGGCTCGTCTCCGCGAACCCCCAGGCGAACGTCATCGTCTTCGGTGCCCCCGACGACGCCGGCAGCATCGCCGCCGCCATCGCCGGCGGTGCCCGCGGCTACCTCCGCTGGGACGCCTCGCGCCCCGAGCTGGTCGCCGCACTGGCCCACACGCTCGCCAGCACCTCGGTGCCGGCGCCGCGCCAGCCGTCGGACCCCGGCGTGCAGCTCACCGAGCGCGAGCTGCAGGTGCTGCGCGGCATGAGCCAGGGCAAGAGCAACGGCCAGATCGGCCGTGAGCTGTACCTGTCCGAGGACACGGTGAAGACGCACGCGCGGCGGCTGTTCCGCAAGCTCGGCGTCCGCGACCGCGCCCAGGCCGTGGCCCACGGTTTCCGCCGTGGCCTCGTGTCCTGAAGCCAAGTAACTGCTAGACCACGCTCTGCGTGACAGGTTGTCCGTTCTGATGCCACGGTGACGACGGGCCAGGGTTGCCGCCCTGGCCCGTACCTGTGTCCTCGGGTCTTGACCTGTGTCATCGGTGACGGATGTGTCACCTGTCACGTTCGTCGCCTTCGTCCCCACCGCTCGGGCAGGCTCCCAGCCGGCGCCACCCTCCCGGGCAGCAAGCCGTACCCCGCAGGTCAGCCGCTCGTTGGTCCTCTGATCGAGGTGTGCGGTGCGGCCGGGTCCACGACGCGGCACGCCGGTGACCACCTCTGGCGGTTGTCGGAGAGGTCGCCGACGGTACGGTAACTGTCACCGGCGGGCGGGGCACGATGACCACGCGCCGGATTCTTTGCACGCCTACACGTAACACTGGGACTGTTGTCTGCGATGGCCAATGTGGGGGATGGACTGGATGAGCCGGTCGCCGCTGCCGTAGAGGGAGATCCTCAGGCGGTGGACCGGCTACTGGCGGCCATCCGCCCCCTGGTAGTGCGGTATTGCCGTGCTCGGGTTGGCAGGCAGGAGCGTTCGTTCGCTTCGGCAGACGATGTTGCGCAGGAGGTGTGTCTCGCGGTGCTCACGGCATTGCCTTCGTACCGTGAACAAGGCCGCCCGTTCCTGGCTTTCGTCTACGGGATCGCCCAGCACAAGGTGGCCGACGCGCACCGCGCGGCGGCCCGCAACCGGGCTGAGCCGGTGGCCGAGGTCCCCGACGAGGTCGAGGTCGGCGTCGGTCCGGAGCAGCGCGCGTTGCAGGGCGAGCTGAACGAGCGGATGGCACAGCTGCTGCAGGTGCTCCCCGACAAACAGCGCGAGATCGTCGTGCTGCGCGTCGTGGTGGGCTTGTCGGCGGAAGAGACCGCGGAGGCCGTCGGGTCGACGCCGGGTGCCGTTCGAGTGGCCCAGCACCGAGCGCTTGCCCGCCTGCGTAAGGTGCTCGCCGCCGAGGAGGTGATCTGAGTGACTGATCACGACGACGATCGTGACCTGTCGCCGTCCGCGTTCACGAGCGGCATGACGGCCTACGACCCGGAAGCCGACGGTGACCTCACGGCCATCCAGGCCGACGACGCGCTGCTCGACGCGCTCGGAGGCACGGACCCGGCCATCGCCGACGGGCTCGGTGACCAGGAGCTCAACGCGCTGCTGCTCGCGTGGCGCCGCGACATCGACAGCGAGCCGCTGGCCGAGCTGGTCGACGTCGACACCGCCGTCACCACCGTGAAGACCGCTTCGCTCGCACGCAAACGCGCCGACCGCAGCCGCCGGCGCCGCATCCTGGTGCCGGTCGCCGCCGCGTGCGCCGCGGTGGCCATCGCGTTCGCCGGCACCGGCCTCGCCGCCCGCGACGCCCAGCCGGGCGACACGCTGTGGGGCCTGACCAAGGTCCTCTACACCGACCACGCCCACTCGGTCGAAGCCGCCGCCGCGGCGAAGCTCGACCTCGAGAAGGCCAACCTCGCCCTGGCCGACAACCGCCTCGCCGACGCCCGCAAGGCCCTCGACGACGCGCAGGCCGCCCTGAACCAGGTCACCGACGACGAGAACCGCGACCAGCTGCTGGAGCAGCACCGCCAGCTCGCCGCCCAGCTCGGTGACCCGATCGCGCCCACCACGGGGGGCCAGAACCCGCCGAACAACCCGGCCACGCCGCCGCCGGCCAACAACCCGGCCAGCACGGCGTCGCAGCAGCCGAGCGGCCAGCCGACGTCCCTGCCCGGCACCGGCTCCACCAGCCAGCCGGACACGACCAGCGTCGTACCGCCGCCTCCGCCTCCGCCGCCCCCGGACACCACCACCGTCACGCCGCCGCCGTCCACGACGCCCACCGACGTCACGGGCAACGACCCCGGCAGCGGCAGTGGCAGCCCCCGCAACGAGTCCTCGGAAAGCGGGACGGTCGGCGGCCAGAACAGCGTCGGCGGCCAGAGCAACACGTCGGAGAACCCGTAAGGCTCAGCATCGAAAAACGCCCTGGCTCAGGCCGGGGCGTTTTTCGTGAGCGGGTGTTGCCGGCAGGGGTGGGCGACCGGTTGTCCACAGAGTTGCCAAGTTGTGGACAGCTTCGCGCTTCGGCGGCTTGAACAGCGGTTTTGTCGGGGGTGGCCGATAGACTGGGCTGGGGATGGCCCCCTGGGAGGGCGGGCTGCGTCCTTGCTGCCGCGTCTGGTCAGAAGCCCCGGGCTCCCACCCGCAGCGGCAAACCCGAGAACAGCCGAACCGCCCCGGTGACACGAAGGTCACCAGGGTCGTTCGAGCGCGGGCCACCGAGACGAGAACGGCCCTGGTGAGCAGTCTCACCAGGGCCGTTCAGCGCAGCCGCAAAGCTCAGTACGCGCTCTCGTTCGCCGTCACGCCGTCGGCGAAGCCGCGGCAGTAGTCCCAGCTCACGTAGTCGCCGGGGTTCGGGTCGAAGGCCGGTTCGTGGGGGCGCATGCGGCCGTCCGCGAGGAGCTGTTCGAGGCTGGCGCGCAGGAGGTGCCAGTCGTGGTAGTGGGGTTCGTCGCATTCGCCGCAGTCCACGACGATGCCGCGGACGCCGCGAGGCTCCAGGAGGGCTTGGTACACCGCCAGGTCGGAGAGGTCGGCCAGCAGCTCGGTGCGTTCGTCCGGGCTGATGGGCTCGTCCAGCTGGTCTTCGGGGTCGAGGAACGCCCGGGCCGGGTCGTCCGGGTCGTCCGCGAAGGGGTCGGGGGGCAACACGTCGTGCGGCACGGCCTGCACGGTACCCGCCGTGTGGCGCCCGTCCCCACCCACCCGGGTCAGGGGCGGAGCCCGGATATCATGAGGGGAAGGCTCAGCCAGCCCCTCGGCCAGATCGCTCACCCCCGCCAGGAAGGCCCTTCGCCCGCTATGACCAGCGAAAGCATCACCGCCCCCGTGCCCAGCAAGTTCGCGATGCTGGGCCTGACCTTCGACGACGTGCTGCTTCTGCCGGCCGAATCCGACGTGGTGCCCAGCGGGGTCGACACCAGCACCCGCCTCACGCGCAACATCACCCTCAACGTTCCCCTGGTCTCCGCCGCCATGGACACCGTCACCGAGGCCCGCATGGCGATCGCCATGGCGCGCCAGGGTGGCATCGGCGTGCTGCAGCGCAACCTGCCGATCGACGAGCAGGCCGCCGCCGTCGAGGTGGTGAAGCGGTCCGAAGCCGGCATGGTCACCGACCCGGTCACCTGCTCGCCCGACGACACGCTGGCCGAGGTCGACGCCCTCTGCGCCCGCTTCCGCATCTCGGGCGTCCCCGTGACCGACGCGTCCGGCTCGCTCGTGGGCATCATCACCAACCGCGACATGCGGTTCGAGGTGGACTACACGCGTCTGGTCAGCGACGTCATGACGAAGGCGCCGCTGATCACCGCGCAGGTCGGCGTCACGGCCGACGCGGCCCTCGGCCTCCTGCGCCGGCACAAGATCGAGAAGCTGCCGATCGTCGACGGCGCGGGCAAGCTCCGCGGCCTGATCACGGTCAAGGACTTCGTGAAGACCGAGCAGTACCCCAACGCCACCAAGGACACCGACGGCCGCCTGATCGTCGGCGCGGCCGTGGGCGTCGGCGCCGACGGGCACAAGCGCGCGATGACGCTGGCCGAGGCCGGCGTCGACGTGCTGATGGTCGACACCGCCCACGGCCACTCCCGCGCCGTCGTCGAGACCGTGAAGCTGCTGAAGAAGGAGCTGGGCGACACCGTCGACATCGTCGGCGGCAACGTCGCCACGCGCGCGGGCGCTCAGGCGCTCGTCGACGCGGGCGTGGACGGCGTGAAGGTCGGCGTCGGCCCGGGCTCGATCTGCACCACGCGCATCGTCGCCGGTGTCGGCGTGCCGCAGATCTCCGCGATCTACGAGGCCGACCAGGCCTGCCGCCCGGCCGGCATCCCGGTGATCGGCGACGGCGGCATCCAGTACTCCGGCGACATCGCCAAGGCCATCGCGGCCGGCGCGTCGACCGTGATGCTGGGCAGCCTGCTCGCCGGCACCGCCGAGTCGCCCGGCGACCTGATCCTCGTCGGCGGCAAGCAGTTCAAGGTCTACCGCGGCATGGGCTCGCTCGGTGCGATGCAGTCGCGCGGCCAGGGCAAGTCGTACTCCAAGGACCGCTACGCGCAGGACGACGTGCTCAACGAGGACAAGCTCGTCCCGGAGGGCATCGAAGGCCGCATCCCATTCCGCGGGCCGCTCGCCAACGTCGTGCACCAGCTCGTCGGCGGCCTGCGCGCGGGCATGGGCTACGCGGGCGCCGAGACGATCCCGCAGCTGCAGGAGGCGCAGCTCGTCCGCATCACCGCGGCCGGGCTGAAGGAGAGCCACCCGCACGACATCACGATGACCGTCGAGGCCCCGAACTACTCCGCGCGGTAACTCGTTCGGATCTTCCGGACATCCCGCCCGTCCCGGCACACTTCGAGACGTTGATCTTTCTCGGAGGGGGCGGGCGGGATGTCCATTTCACGACGGGTTGTGCTGATGGTCACGACGGCGGCGGCACTGCTGGGCGCAGGTGGGGGAGCGGCGGTGGCTGCGCCGGCCAATGCCCCCGCGCCCGCGACCGCTGATCGCGGCGACGTCTAAAAACGCACCGAGCTCTACTTCGGCACGGGCAAGCCGGACGGCGGCGTGGTCAGCGAAGCGGACTTCGCCGACTTCACCGCGAAGGACGTCACCCCGCGCTTCCCTGACGGCTTCACCCAGCTCGAAGGCACGGGCCAGTACCGGATCGCGTCGGGTGAGATCACGCGCGAGCACTCGATCGTCCTCGTGATCCTGTACCCGTTCGACGATCGCGACGCCGACACCGACCTCGAGCAGATCCGCACGGACTACAAGAAGCTGTTCCAGCAGGAGTCGGTGCTGCGAACGGATTCCGTGGAGCGCGTCTCCTTCTGACACGGATTCCGGGCCCCCGAACGCTGAGCGGCATTTGTCCCCTCACGGCGACGGCCGCGGTGCGGCTGAGTGGTGCGGTGAAAGCGGATCGTCTCGCCGAGTTGTTCGTGGTCGTCGTCGGCTTCGCCATGCCGGCGGCCGTCGGGGCCGGCGTCGTGGTTCAGGTCGCCGGGCCGTCGCACGTCGAGGCGGCCCACGTCGTGAGCTGCGACGAGGTGCGCGACCCCGACAACCCGCCCACGCGCTACGTCCTGCGGTTCCTCACGGCGGGCGGCGAGAACGTCGACATGCTGAGCGTGGATCCGGCGCTCGACACCCGCGTCGGCACCGCCGTGGAGCTCACGCGCTCGAACCGGTCCGGCGCGGTGCGCGAGGTGCGCCGCGGCGACGAGGTGGTCGGGGTGCGCACGTCGTCGTTGATCGGGCCGGTGTGGGGTGGCCTGGTCGGGGTGATCGTGCTGGCCTACGCGGTGTTCCTCATGGTGCGGGGCGGGAAACGGGCGCTGCCGGTGTCGCTCGCGGTGGGCCTGCTTTCCGCGGTCGCGGGGGCCGTGGCGGGCGCGACGTTGTTCTGACCCGCCAGAGCAGCACGGGCGTGGCCAGCATCAGCAGCCCAGCCAGGCCGATCGCTTCGCGCGTGCCGAGCCACGCGCCGAGCGCACCCCACACCAGCGTCAGCGCGGCCCGCGTCGCGCCGCCGGTGATGCTCCACGCCGACAGCACGCGGGCGGCGCGCGAGGTTTCCGTCTCCTGCAACCGGTAGGTGGCGGACACCGGGTTGAAGATGCCGATGGTGAGGATCAGCCCGAACTCCACGAGCATCACGAACCCCAGCCCGGCGAGCCCACGCGGGGTGAACCCGAGCGCCACCGGCCAGATCACGCGCAGCGTCCCGGTGACCAGCAGCACGCGGTCCGGGCCGAAGCGCGCGGTGATGCGGCGCGACAGCCGTGAGCCGAGCAGCCCGCCCAGGCACGGCACGCCGAACGCCAGCCCGTACTGCCACGCCGCGAACCCGAGCTCGCGCAGGAGCAGGACCGCGAGCAGGGGCGAGGTCGCCATGATCAGGCCGTTCACCAGCGTGGTGTTGAGGAACAACGCGCGCAGCCGCGGGTGACCGAGGATGTAGTGCCAGCCGTCGAGCACGTCCCTGGTCCGGACTGTCGCCGGACGCGCGGTGGGCGGCGGCTCGGGCGTGCGGATGGCGCCGATCGCGAGCGCGGACAGCAGGTAGCTCACGCTGTCGAGCACCACCGTCGTGAGTGGTCCGAACACGCCGATCAACGCCCCGCCCGACGGCGGCCCGACGGCGGTGGCGGTCCACTGCGTCGATTCGAACCGGCCGTTGGCCACGAGCAGGTCCTCGCCGGTGGCCAGGCCCTTGAGGTAGGCGCCGCTGGCCGCGGTGAACACGATGTCCGCGGCCGCCACAACCACCGACACGGCCACGAGCTGCCCGAACGTGAGCCCGCCGAGCGCGTACCCGAGCGGCAGGGTGAGCAACGCGACGAACCGCAGGAGGTCCATCGCGACCAGCACCGGTCGTTTGCGCCGGAACTCCACCCACGGCCCGAGCGGCACGGCGATCAGCGCGCCGACGGCCAGGCCCGCCGCGGCGAGCACCGAGACCTCGGTGGTGCTGCTGTGGAGCACCGTCACGGCGATGAACGGGAACGCGTCGAGCGCGAGCCACGTGCCCGCGGTGCTCGTGGCGTATGCGAGCCACAACCTCCGGAAGTCCTGCCCCAGCGCCACTCTCGTCCCCCTGTCGTCGTCCGACGCATCCAACAGCGCGCGAAACGGCGGTGGCAAACAACCTCGTGACGTGGTGCACAACCTGCGGTTGTTCGCCCTCGAAAGAGGCCCCGTGCGTTGGTCACCCACGCGGACTAGCGACAATGGACGACGTTGTCGTCGGTGCGAGAAGGGACATCACGTGCGGGATCTGGTCGAGATCGGGATGGGTCGCACCGCTCGGCGGGCGTATGACCTCGATGACGTGGAGATCGTGCCCTCGCGGCGCACGCGGTCGTCGTCGGTGGTGTCGACCTCGTGGCAGATCGACGCGTACCGCTTCGACCTGCCGCTGGTCACGCACCCGACCGACGCCATCGTGTCGCCGGGCACGGCCGTCGCGATCGGTGAGCTGGGCGGCCTGGGCGTGCTCAACGCCGAGGGCCTGTGGGCGCGCCACGCCAACGTCGAGGACGCCATCTTCCGGCTGGTCCGCGCCGCGGAGGACACCGAGGACCCCACGGCCGTCGTCCGTGAGCTGCAGGAGCTGCACGCCGCGCCGGTCCGGCTCGACCTGCTGAGCGAGGCGATCAAGACCGTCCGCGAGTCGGGCGTCACGGTGGCCGCGCGCGTGAGCCCGCAGCACGCCGCCGAGCTCACCCCCGACCTGCTGGCCGCCGGCGTCGAGATCCTCGTGGTGCAGGGCACGATCATCTCCGCCGAACACGTGGAGCGCGACGCGGAACCGCTCAACCTCAAGGAGTTCATCGGCCGCCTCGACGTGCCCGTGATCGCCGGCGGCGTGAGCGACTACCGCACGGCCATGCACCTCATGCGCACCGGCGCGGCGGGCGTGATCGTCGGCCACGGCTACACCCCGGGCGTCACCAGCACCGACCGCGTGCTCGGCATCGGTGTCCCCATGGCCACCGCCATCGTCGACGCCGCGGCCGCCCGCCGCGACTACCTCGACGAGACCGGCGGCCGCTACGTCCACGTCCTCGCCGACGGCGGCATGACCACCTCGGGCGACATCGCCAAGGCCATCGCCTGCGGCGCCGACGCCGTGATGCTCGGCGCGCCCCTGGCGACCGCCTCCGACGCCCCCGGCCAGGGCCTCTACTGGACCGCCGCCGCGGCCCACCCGTCGCTGCCCCGCTCGCGCGTCGTGGCCGGCCCGGACTCCGACTACGCGGTGGACCTGAAGACGCTGCTCTTCGGCCCATCGTCCGACGCCGAGGGCGTGGTGAACCTCTTCGGCGCGCTGCGCCGCGCGATGGCGAAGACGGGGTACTCGGACCTGAAGGAGTTCCAGCGGGTCGGGCTGACGGTCCGCCGCTGATCGTTCGCTTGCCGAGGCCCCCGCGTCGTGGACGTGGGGGCCTCTTTCACGACCTCAGGCTTTCACGACTTCAGGCTTTCAGGACGCTGTGCGGGACGCCCAGTGCCGACCGCGCCTCGGGGTGCGCCAATGCCGTCCGCGCTCGGGACGCAGGGGACCGCGCCGCTGGTGCGCAGCGAACCGGGCCGCGGTGAGTCCCATCAGGACGGGATACCGCACCTCCCCGAGGCGCAGCTCGGTGTCGCGTGGCCGGCCCTCCTCGCGGAAGCCGAGTTCTCCGTGCAGCGCAAGGGAAGCGAAGTTGGCGCCGTTCACGCTCACCACGCACTCGCGGTAGCCGCGCTGCTCGAACATGACCGTGAGCAGCACGGTGACGGCGTCGGCGGCGTACCCGCAACGGCGGTGCTGCGGGCCGATCCCGATGCCGTAGCTGAAGCGGCGCGTCGCCGGATCGGCCTGGATCCACATGGACCCGACCACGGCCCGGCTGTGCCACGCCTCGATGGCGAAGTGGAAGTCGTCGCCGGAGTCGGCGACCCGGCCGCGGTGCGCGGCCCAGTGCCGATAGCCGCCGAGGCGCAGGTCGTGGCCACGCGCCGCGTCGCGGTCGAACCCGGCGAGCACGCGGTGGTCGGCGGGGCGGATCTTGCGCAGGCGCACCTTCAAGCCGGTCTGGCTCGCCTCGCCGGCCCGTCGCCGGGCTCGGACCGAATTCACCGTCATCGGCGGGCATCGTATCGGTTGGCCGAGTCCGGCTTCCGCGGTTCGGCCATGTAACCGGCGAGTAACTTACCTCTGGTCAGAAGGACATCCCCGGGTTACGCTCGGACCTGTGACTGCCAGTAACACCACCACAGCGCAGGGCGGGCCCGACTACGACGTCGTCGTGGTGGGGTCCGGGTTCGGGGGCAGCGTGGCGGCGCTGCGGCTCACCGAGAAGGGCTACCGCGTCGCCGTGGTGGAGGCGGGGCGGCGGTTCGCGGACGACGAGTTCGCGAAGACGTCGTGGGACCTCAAGCGGTACCTGTGGGCGCCGCAGCTCGGGTGTTTCGGCATCCAGCGCATCCACATGCTCAACGACGTGATGGTGCTGGCCGGCGCGGGCGTCGGTGGTGGGTCGCTGGTGTACGCGAACACGTTGTACCGCCCGCTGAAGCCGTTCTACGCCGACCGCCAGTGGGCGCACATCACCGACTGGGAGGCGGAGCTCGCGCCGCACTACGACCAGGCGAGCCGGATGCTCGGGGTGGTCACGAACCCGACGCTGACGCCGTCCGACGTGGTGATGCGCGACGTCGCCAAGGACATGGGTGTGGGCGAGTCGTTCCACCCGACGCCGGTGGGCGTGTACTTCGGCAAGCCCGGCGAGACCGTGCGCGACCCGTTTTTCGGCGGCGCCGGGCCCGACCGCGTCGGCTGCACCGAGTGCGGCGCCTGCATGACGGGCTGCCGCGTCGGCGCGAAGAACACGCTGGTCAAGAACTACCTCTACCTCGCCGAGCAGGACGGGGCCAAGGTCATCCCGCTGACGACCGTCTCGTCGGTCGAGCCGGTGGGCGACGGCTACCGCGTGACGTTGCAGAAGACCGGCACGCGCTCGAAGCGCTTCAGCACCACCGTGACGGCGGGCCAGGTCGTGTTCGCCGCGGGCACGTGGGGCACGCAGAACCTGTTGCACCGCATGAAGGACACGGGTGCGTTGCCGCGGCTGTCGCGTCGGCTCGGCGAGCTGACGCGCACGAACTCCGAGGCGATCATCGGCGCCGCGCGCACCGCGGTCGACTCCGCGCGCGACTTCAGCCGCGGCGTGGCGATCACGTCGTCGATCCACCCCGACGAGAACACCCACATCGAGCCCGTGCGCTACGGCAAGGGCAGCAACGCGATGAGCCTGCTGCAGACCGTCGCCACCGACGGCGCTTCGCCGGTGCCGCGCTGGCGCCAGGCGCTGACGTTCCTGGTCAAGCACCCGCTGCAGTCCGCGAAGCTGCTCAACGGCTACCGCTGGAGCGAACGCACCGTGATCCTGCTGGTGATGCAGAGCCTCGACAACTCCATCACCACGTACACGCGGCCCGGGCTCTTCGGGCGGCGCAAGTACACGTCGAAGCAGGGTCACGGCGAGCCCAACCCGAGCTTCATCCCGGCCGGGCACGAGGCCAACGTCCGCACGGCCGAGCGCATCGGCGGGATGCCGGGCGGCACGTGGGGCGAGATCTTCGACATCCCGCTCACGGCCCACTTCATCGGCGGCGTGCCGATCGGCGACAGCGCGGAGTCCGGCGTGATCGATCCGTACCACCGGGTCTACGGCTACCCGGGACTGTCCGTTGTGGACGGTTCGGCGATCACGGCCAACCTCGGCGTGAACCCGTCGCTGACGATCACGGCGCAGGCCGAGCGGGCGTTCTCGTTCTGGCCCAACAAGGGTGAGGTTGACCAGCGACCGGCGCAGGACGCGGCGTACGCACGGTTGGACGCGGTGGCGCCGAAGAACCCGGCGGTTCCCTCCGACGCCCCGGCCGCGCTGCGCCGATAGCTCCCACGGCCGATAGCTCCTACGATCGCCGGGTGACGACAACGGCGTTGGCCCGCGTGAAGGAACTGCAGGACGAGTGGGCCGTGGTCATCGGCTCCCTCGACGAGACCGCGGTGCGCGCGCCGAGCGCGTTGCCCGGCTGGACGCGCGCGCACCTGCTCTCGCACCTGGCCCGCAACGCCGACGCCGTCGGCAACCTCCTGACCTGGGCGGCCACCGGTGTCGAGCACCCCATGTACGGCCCCGGCACCGCCCGCGACGACGACATCAACGCCGGCGCCACCCGCGGTGCCACCGAGATCCTCGCCGACGTCGTCACGTCGGGGGAGCGGCTCGTGGACCTGGCCGCTTCGCTGCCGGACCACGCGTGGACCGCGCCCGTCCGCGGCCGCGGCGGCCAGGCCATCACCGGCGCCGATGCCCTCACACTGCGCCTCGCGGAGACCACCATCCACCTCGTCGACCTCGACGCCGGCCACGACTTCACCAGCGCGTGCTCCCTGCTGGGCGACTACGTCGACGACGTCGTGACCAACATGATCAACATGTACCTCGGCGACCTGCCCCCGATCCGCCTCACCGACGGCACCCACACGTGGACCATGGCCGACGGCTCCGCCGGCCTCGTCACGGGCACCCCCGGCGACCTCCTGGCGTGGCTGTCGGGCCGCGGCCCCGGCGCCGCGCTGGACGGCCCCGTGCCGGAGTTCAAGTCCCTGGTGTGAGGCGGTTTTTCCCGTTGTGCTTGGCTTTGCCGGGTACTGGGGAAGGGACGGCTTTCGTGCGCTGGTCTTCGGTTGCGGCTGTGCTGGCCGCGGTGGTGGTTTCGGGCTGCTCGGCGACCCCGCCTGCTCCCGCTCCTTCGCCGGCGTCGTCCTCGCCGGTGGACAACACCGCCTACCACTGGGTGGGCGAGTTCTGCAGCGGCCCGTCGGCAGCTCTGCTGTCGCTGAAGAACACCGGCTTCAACGACATCCCGTACGCGGCGATGGTCGACGCCACCACCGCCGAGCGGCAGCAGGCCCAGCAGGACGCGCTCCAGAACCTGACCACCCTGGCGCAGGTGGTGAAGACCAACGCGGCCCACGTCGCGAGCGCCCCGCCGAGCTCTGCCCGCGACCGCCTGACCGGCGTGTACGCCCAGCTGCGGGACGATCTCACCCGGATCCAGCAGCGCGTCGCCCAGCTGTCGCCCTCCGCCGCCGCGACGTTCGGCCCCCAGCTCCAGACCGACGCCGGCCAGGTCCACACCTCCTTCGAAGCGGCGCGCCAGGTCTTCGCCGCGGAACCCGCGACGGGCCGCTTCCTGCGCGACTACGCGGTCTGCTCCTAGAAAGGCTCGGCTCGTGCGGCGGTTCTCACTCCTCGTTGTGTCGGTCGCGTTGACGGTCTCGGGCTGCGCGGCCGCCCCGCCGGCCGCTCCCGCCCCGTCGAAGCCGGCGGCTCCGACCCTGTCCCCGGCCGAAGAGCTGGCCTCACACTGGGTGGGCGCTTTCTGCAGCGGGCTCCGGGATTCGCGGACGGCGCTGCGGAACCTCGGCGCCCAAGCGGTCAACACCCACGGTGATCCCGCTCAACGTCAGCAGGACCAGCAGACCGCCGCGCGGCTCACGGCGGCCATGGTCCAGATCGTGCACGACAACGAGGCGAAGGTCGCCGCCGCCCCGGCGAGCCCCGCGCGCGACCGGCTGTCCGCGACCTACGGCAAGCTCGAAGCCGCACTCACCCAGGCCCAACGGCACGCGGACCAGCTGTCGGCCACCGACAGCAGCACCTTCGGCGACGCCGTCGAGGCGATCAGCACCGAGGTCGAAGCGGCACTGCAAACCGCCAGGGCGACCCTCGCGAAGGACCCGGCCACCAAGCGGTTCATGGCTCAAGCCGGGACCTGCTTGCTGAGCTGACCGACACTCGCTCGGGCGATCCGATGAACCACCCCGCTGTCCGGAACGTCTGATCAAACATGACTGTCGGGAGAAGGACGTTGCTGCGGGCCGCCGGGCTCGCCACCCTCGGTGCGGTGGCCGCCGCGTGTGCGCCGGGCTCGGCGCCGACCGGGCAGCCACCGGCGACGGCCACGCCGACCAAGACGACACCGGTGCCGCCGACGTCGACGAAGCCGTCCGGACCGCCGGACTGGAACGCGTTGAGGAGCAAGCTCAGCGGCGACCTCCTGCTGCCCACCGACAGCGGGTTCGCCACGGCCAAGCGGGGCTTCAACCCGCTCTTCGACGGCCACACCCCGGCCGCCGTGGCGAAGGTGCGCAAGCCGGAAGACGTGCAGGCCTGCTTCGAAGCCGCCGCGCAACGGCTGCCGATCGCCGCCCGCAGCGGGGGACACAGCTACGCCGGTTACTCGGTGCCCGACGGCGGCCTGATCGTCGACGTCGGCGGCATGTCGAGCGTCCAGGTCCAGGGCGACCAGGTCGTGATCGGCGCCGGGGCAAGGCTGGGCGACGTCTACGCGGCGCTCGCCAAGGCCGGCCGCTGCCTGCCCGCCGGCTCGTGCCCGACGGTCGGCATCGCCGGGCTCACGCTCGGCGGCGGCATCGGCGTCGTGGCGCGCAAGTACGGCCTCACCTGCGACCACCTCGTCTCCGCCCAGGTCGTGACCCCCGACGGCAAGCTGCGCACCGCCAGCGCGGACTCCGAGCCCGACCTGTTCTGGGCGCTGCGCGGCGGCGGGGGCGGCAACTTCGGCATCGTCACGTCGTTCACCTTCCGCACCGATCCCGCACCCGGGATCACGGTGTTCTCGCTGCACTTCCCGGGCGGCTCGGCCGGCGACGTGCTCGACGCGTGGCAGCAGTGGCTCCCGACGACGCCGCCCGAGCTCTGGTCGAACCTCGTCGTGTCCGGCGGCTCTCCGGTGGCGTGCCGGGTCGGCGGCGCGTTCGTCGGCGGCACCGCCGAGCTCAACTCCCTGCTGGGCAAGCTCAACGCGGCACCGTCCAGCCGCACGATGAAGAGCCTCAGCTACGGCGGCGCCATGAACTACTTCTCCGGCAGCTCCGCGCGCCAGACGTTCGTGGCCTCGTCGCGGATCATCACCGACCCGGTGGCGGGCGCGAAGGTGAGCGACCTCGCCGCCGGCCACAAGGGCATGGACCTGCTCATCGACGGCCTCGGCGGCGCGGTCGCCGACGTCGCCCCGGCCGACACCGCGTTCCCGCACCGCAAGGCGCTGGCCAGCATCCAGGTCTACGCGCCGGCCACCACGGGCAATCACACGAGCGTCGCCAAGTCGGTGTCCACTGTGGTCAGCGGTCTCGCCGACGCGGGCGCGGGCGGCGGCTACGTCAACTACGTCGACCCCGCCATGCCCGACTGGAAAACCGCGTACTACGGCGACAACGCCGCCCGGCTCGACCAGGTCGCGAAGACCTACGACCCGGACGGCGTCCTCAAGTTCGCGCAGTCCGCTTGAGCCCTACAGATCCACCCCGGTGAACACCGTCACCCGCTCCTCGGTGAGGTCGTTCATCGCCGCCAGCACACCCTCACGTCCGACGCCCGAACCCTTCACGCCGCCGTACGGCATCTGGTCCGCGCGGTACGACGGCACGTCGCCGATGATCACGCCGCCCACCTCCAGCTCGGCCGACGCGTGGAACGCCAGCTGCACGTCGGAGGTGAACACGCCGGTCTGCAGCCCGTAGGCGGAGTCGTTGACGGCAGCGAAGGCCTGGTCGACACCGTCCACAACGGACACCGCCAGCACCGGCCCGAAGACCTCCTCCGACCACACGCGCGCTTCCGGCGGCACGTCCGTGAGCAGCGTCGGCGCGACCTGCGTGCCCTCGCGCGTGCCGCCCGTGAGCACCTTCGCGCCGGCCGCCACGGCCTCCTCGACCCACGCGATGATCCGCTCGGCCGCGGCCTCGTCGACGACCGGGCCGACGTCGGTGTTGCGGTCGTACGGGTCACCCGTCTGCTGGGCCTCCACGGCCTCCACCAGCGCGGGCACGAACTCCTCGGCCACCGCCGCGTCGACGATCACGCGCTGCACCGAGATGCACGACTGCCCGGCCTGGTAGTTGCCGAACGTCGCGATGCGCTGCGCTGCGCCCTCGGGGTCGGGCCAATCGCGCAGGACCACGGCCGCCGCGTTGCCGCCGAGCTCCAGCACCACGTGCTTGCGCGGCGCCGCGTCGGCGATCGACCAGCCGACGGGGCCGGAGCCGGTGAACGACACCACGGGCAGCCGCGGGTCGGCCACCAGCGCCTGCGTCGCCTCGTTTCCCAACGGCAGCACGGAAAACGCGCCGGCCGGCAGATCCGTCTCAGCCAGGATCTCGCCGAGGATGAGCGCTGACAACGGCGTGCGCGGCGCCGGCTTCACGATGATCGGCGCGCCGACCGCCAACGCCGGCGCGACCTTGTGCGCCACCAGGTTCAGCGGGAAGTTGAACGGCGAGATCCCCAGCACCGGCCCGCGCGGCACCCGCCGCGTGAGCGCCAGGCGCGCGTCGCCCGACGGGTCGGCGTCGAGCCGCTGCACGTCACCGCTGAACCGGCGGGCCTCCTCGGACGCGATGCGGAACACCGAAACCGCGCGATTGACCTCGGCTTCCGCCCACTTGAGCGGCTTGCCGTTCTCCGCGGTGATCACCTCGGCGATCTCCTCGGCCCGCATCCGCAACCCGCGCGAGACGTGCTCCAGTGCCGCCGCGCGCTCGTGCGCGGGGGAGCGGCGGAACTCCCGCGCGACCCCCGCGGCGGCCGCCACGGCGCGCTCCACCTGCTCCGCGCCGGGCACCGCCACGGTCGCCACTTCGCTGCCGTCGACCGGGTGCCGCACGACGAGGGTCTCGGCGCACTGCTCCGCCCGTCCGGCGACCCACGCGGGCCGCGGCTCCGGGGTGATCATGTCCATGCGTACCAAGGTATGGGGGCGCGGTGCGCGCCGCGTGAACCCCCACCCTTACGGGGCTCACGCGGCGCGTCGCTCACGGCTTGATGAGCACCTTCAGCGCCTCGCGGTCGGCCATCGCCTGGTACCCCGCCGGCACGTCGGACAGGCCGATCGTGCGGTCGAAGACCCGGCCCGGCTGGTAGCGGCCCTCGAGCACGTCGGGCAGCAGCTCCGGGATGTAGTGCCGCGCCGGGGCGACGCCGCCGGTGATGGTGACGTTGCGCATGAACACCGAGCGCCCGATCGGGCCCTCCGGGTACTGCGGCACGCCGACCCGGCTCAGCGCGCCGCCCGCGCGCACCACGCCCAGGCCCATCTCGAACGCCGGCTTCGTGCCCACGCACTCCAGCACGGTGTGCGTGCCGTGGCCACCGGTCAGCTCGCGCACCCGCGCGATGCCCTCCTCGCCGCGCTCGGCCACCACGTCGGTCGCACCGAACTCACGGCCGAGGTTCGTGCGGTCCTCGTGGCGGCCCATGAGCACGATGTGCTCGGCACCGAGGCGCTTCGCGGCCAGCACGGCGGACAGGCCCACCGCGCCGTCGCCGATCACGGTCACCGTCTTGCCCGCCGTGACGCCCGCGGTCACGGCCGCGTGGTGCCCGGTGGAGAACACGTCCGACAGCGTGAGCATCGAGGCGAGCAGGTCCTCGTCCTCGGTGTGCGGGAGCTTGACGAGAGTGCCGTCGGCCTGCGGCACGCGCACGGCCTCGCCCTGGCCTCCGTCGACGCCGTCGGCGCCCCACCCGCCGCCGTGCAGGCACGACGTCTGCAGCCCTTCGCGGCAGAACTCGCAGGTGTTGTCCGACCACACGAACGGCGCCACGACCAGGTCGCCCTTGCGCACGCTCGTCACGTCGGCACCGGTCTCCTCCACGATGCCGAGGAACTCGTGGCCGATCGGGCGGCCGTTCTCCTGCGCGGCCATGCCGCCGTACGGCCACAGGTCGCTGCCGCAGATGCAGGAGCGCAAGACGCGGACCACGGCGTCCGTCGCCTGG
Organism: Amycolatopsis sp. NPDC047767; assembly: GCF_040704195.1. Lineage (NCBI taxonomy): Bacteria > Bacillati > Actinomycetota > Actinomycetes > Pseudonocardiales > Pseudonocardiaceae > Amycolatopsis > Amycolatopsis sp. NPDC047767. The sequence goes on along the minus strand of NZ_JBEYSJ010000001.1, from coordinate 451,605 downwards.
GCCACCTTCGGGTCGGCCACCGTCTCCACTCGGACGTCGCCGGCGCCGTAGATGAGTGTCGCTCGCATAAAGATCCTTTCCGGGTTTTCGCGTCTCACCTGTTCCGAGTCATCCGGGCCGGGATTCATTCCTCATGACGCATGCCCCGGCCCGGTCGTGACAAATGTCCGGGGTGCTCGCACGGGGCTCTCCCTACGTTCAGAGCATGACCAACCGGACCTCGGAACGCTGGCACAGCAACCCGTTCGTGGCCGTCTTCGACCGGATCGGCCCGCGCCGGGCACCCGTCCTCACGGGCGCGGTGTTCCTCGTCACGGCGGCGGCGCTCGTCGCTCAGCTCGCGGCGGCGGGGCTGCTCGAGCACGTCCGGCGCGACGGCGCGGCGATCGACGCCGGGCAGTGGTGGCGCTTGCTCACCGGCATGTTCTTCCAGGACGGCGGACTCGTCGGCGGCGTCTTCAACCTGGTGGTCCTGGCGATCTTCGGCACGCTGGCGGAAAGCTACTTCGGCCGCGTGCGCACGTTCGTCCTGTACTTCGGGTGTGGGCTGTTCGGCCAGTTCATGAGCTACGTCTGGCTGCAGCCCGTGGGCGCGGGCAACTCGATGTGCGTCGCGGGGCTCATCGGCGCGCTGGCCGTGGCGCTGCTGCGGGCGCCGGCGCGCCACGGCGTGCACCTGCCGACGCAGGTGCTCGTGGTGCCGATCCTCGTGGCACCGCTCGCGATCGTCGACACGCTCGTGCACGACAACCACGGCCTGCCCGCGTTGCTCGGCATGGTGCTGGGGTTCGCGCTCCTGCCGAAGGTGCGCGCCTAGCCCGGGGGTGCTGGGGGTACGACGGCCCGGTCGGGGGACCGGGCCGTCGTCGTGTCAGCGGTTGCGGTAGAGATCCCGCAGCAGCAGCACTTCCGCGCAGTGGTGGATGGTCTCGCGGTTGATGTGCAGCACGAGCGCGGCCATCGGGTACTCGGCGAACGGACCCTCGGCCTTGCCCACCGGACGCGCGAGCGCTTCGGCGTCGAGCCCCCGCACGCCCTTGATCCAGTTGTCGTACGCGGAGTCGAGCTGGTCGAGCGCCTCGGCCGCGGTGCCGGCGTAGGGGAAGGTCTCGTAGCTCATCGCCGGCCCGCCGAAGTGCGACGCGGCGCGCATGCCGAGCACCCCGACGATGATGTGCGACAGGCGCCACGAGATCGTCGTGACGGGCGGCGGCACCGGCTCCGGGTAGGCGAAGTCGACGGTGAAGTCCCCGGCTCCGGGCCCGTCCGGCTTCTCCGCACGCGGGCGCACGGTCCAGCAGTTCGGCACGGGCTGCCAGAAGTACTCGTCGTCCGTGAGCCCTTCCAGGCGCGAGCGCACGTGGTGCTGCCAGTGCCAGTCGAGCTGGTCGTGCAGTTCAGTGGTCCATGCGACAGTCATGGGGGAACCGTAAGACGCTTCGCGGACAGGTGCGGTCCTCATTCGGGGCCGGGTGACGGGGCGAGTTGCGGGGTGCGGGCGGCGTGACCCAGCCCACCTGGGACGATGGAGGCAAAAGCGCTCATTCGCCTGGAGGTCGTAGGTGGCCAATCCCACCGGTCCGGTACTTGTCGTCGACTTCGGGGCGCAGTACGCGCAGCTGATCGCCCGCCGCGTGCGCGAGGCACAGGTGTACTCCGAGGTCGTGCCGTCGAGCTCGACCGCCGAGGACCTGCTGGCCAAGAACCCGTCGGCGATCATCCTGTCGGGTGGCCCGTCGAGCGTCTACGCCGAGGGCGCTCCCGGCATGGACCCGAAGCTGGTCGAGGCCGGCGTGCCGATCCTCGGCATCTGCTACGGCCACCAGCTGCTCGCCCGCGCGCTCGGCGGTGTCGTCGAGCCGACCGGCGTGCGCGAGTTCGGCCGCACCGACGTGCGCGTGGTCGGCGAAGGCGGCCGGCTGCACGCCGGGCTGCCCGGCCACCAGACGGCGTGGATGAGCCACAACGACAGCGTCACCAAGGCGCCCGAGGGCTCCGTCGTCACCGCCAGCTCCGACGGCGCGGCCGTGGCCGGCTTCGAGGACGTGGACCGCGGCTTCGCCGGCGTGCAGTACCACCCGGAGGTGGCGCACTCGCCCCACGGGCAGGAGGTGCTGCGCCGGTTCCTGACCGAGATCGCGGGCATCAAGGCGCAGTGGACCACGTCGTCCATTGTGGACGAACAGGTCACGCGCATCGCCGAGCAGATCGGTGACGGGCGGGCGATCTGCGGCCTGTCCGGCGGCGTCGACTCGGCCGTCGCGGCGGCGCTGGTGCAGCGCGCGATCGGCGAGCGGCTCACGTGCGTGTTCGTGGACCACGGACTGCTGCGCGCGGGCGAGCGCACGCAGGTGGAGCAGGACTTCGTGGCAGCCACGGGCGTGAAGCTCGTGACCATCGACGCGCGCGAACGGTTCCTCGGTGCGCTCGCCGGCGTGACCGACCCGGAGGAGAAGCGCAAGATCATCGGCCGCGAGTTCATCCGCGTGTTCGAGCAGGCCGAGCGCGACCTGAAGGCGCAGGGCGACTACAAGTTCCTCGTGCAGGGCACGCTCTACCCCGACGTCGTCGAGTCCGGCGGCGGCGAGGGCACCGCGAACATCAAGAGCCACCACAACGTCGGCGGCCTGCCCGACGACCTGCAGTTCGAGCTCGTCGAGCCGCTGCGCCTGCTGTTCAAGGACGAGGTGCGCCGCGTGGGCCTCGAGCTGGGGCTGCCGGAGACGATCGTGCAGCGCCAGCCATTCCCCGGCCCGGGCCTGGGCATCCGCATCATCGGCGAGGTCACGGCCGACCGGCTCGAGACGCTGCGGGCGGCCGACGCCATCGCGCGCGAGGAGCTCACGTCCGCGGGCCTGGACCAGGAGATCTGGCAGTGCCCGGTGGTGCTGCTGGCCGACGTCCGCAGCGTCGGCGTGCAGGGCGACGGCCGTACCTACGGCCACCCCATCGTGCTGCGCCCGGTGTCGTCCGAGGACGCCATGACCGCCGACTGGACGCGGCTGCCGTACGAGGTGCTGGAACGCATCTCCACGCGCATCACCAACGAGGTGCCGGAGGTCAACCGCGTCGTCCTCGACGTGACGAGCAAGCCGCCGGGCACCATCGAGTGGGAATGACCTGAACGCGAAGGGCCCCGTCGGGATTCGACGGGGCCCTTCGCGTTGAGTGGTGCCGGGTGTCAGTACCGCTTGCGCCGCGAGGAAGCCGCCAGCAGCAGCACTCCGATGAACACCGCGCCGCCCGCGACGACCCAGCGGAAGTCGAAGGTGGGCAGCCAGCTGGCGCCGTCGGAGAGCACGTAACCCGAGACCAGCAGGGTCGCGAGGCCGACGATCAGGGTGATCACGTCCACGCCACGGCGGCGGGTCGGGATGTTCGAGTTGTCAGCCACGGAGCACCTCCACGCTACCGGCACCGTTGGTCACGTTCAGGGTGATCTTCTGCCCGCCCACACCGTCGTCGCCGAAGTCGGTGCCGGTGAGCGCGGGCCGGCCCACGCCGCTCGTGGAGCGGTCGAGGCAGTCGACGTCGCCGGCGGAGTTCTTGCAGGTGTAGGTGACGTCGGCCGTCGACGGCACGGTGATCCGGGTGTCGCCGGCGCCGTTGCTGACCGAGGTGGCGATCGGGTCGCCGGCCGGCAGCTGCGTCAGGTCGAGGTCGATGTCGCCCGCCGCGTGCTGGTACACCGGCTGCAGCTCGGACACCGAGTGCGGGGTCGCGTTGAGGTCGCCGACACCGCCGCGCAGGTCGATGCTGTTGAACGCGCTGGTCGTCATGATCATGCCGACGATCGCAAGCGGCAGCGCCAGTGCGATGAGCCCGCGGGAGCCGCGGACGAACGCGCCGGCCACCATGCCGATGCCGAGCACGCCGAGCACCAGGCCGATGATGTGGTGCACCGAGAACCAGTCGACGCCGTTGAGGTTCAGGGCCGCGCCCACGCCGGCCACGACCACGGCCGCCGCCATCGTCACCGAACCGATCTTCGACCGCGGCTGCCGCGGCTGCGAGGTGGGGTCGTTCGACTCGTAGTGGTAGGGGTTCTCCGGCGGCGTCGGGCCCGCCGGGTCCGGCAGGTCCCAGCCCGCCGGATCGGCGGCCAGCGGGTCCCAGCCGGGAGCGGCGGCGCCCATGGGCTCCGTCGTGGTGTCCGTCATCGTGAAGGCTCCGGTTCCGGGCACGGCCTGGGCCGTCTCATACGCGGGGTACGCGACGACCGGCGCCGGGCGGTTGTCCTGCCCGCGGCTGCGGTGCAGGAGGTAGAGGCTTGCCGAGAGCAGCGCGAACCCGATGAGGCCACCGCCGTCGAACCAGCCGTTGCCGAAGGTCCACCCCACCGCCGGGATCAACGCCAGCGTCAGGACCACGGCGAACGCCTTCGACATCGTCGAGCGCCCGCGGCCGATCATCGCCTCGAAGCCCGAGGTCTCGTCGCCCTCGCTCGGGAACAGCAGCCAGCCGAGCAGGTAGAACACCAGCCCGAAGCCGCCGAACACCATCGCCGCGACCAGCGCCACCCGGATCACGACCGGGTCGATGCCGTACCGGTTCCCCAGCCCCGCCGCGACCCCCGCGACCTTGCGTCCCGCGTGCGGCCGGCGTGGCCGGCTCACCCAGAAATCCTTCACCGTCTCCTCGAAGCCGTTGAAAGGATTCGACTTCGGGCTCGGCGCCTCGTTCGCACCACTCATAGGCCAAAGCATGCGCGGCCCGCGGCGTCGCCACATCGGGGACGTTCCCTGAGGTTTCCCCTGAGTGCCGCCGGTGTCCGGGTCGTGATCAGGGGCTTCCCCGATGTCAGAACCGCTCGCGGCGTGTGACGATGGACGGCGTGCAGGACTTCCTCGACCTCGGCGCCGCCGGGCAGGTGAGCGACCCGGCCCGGGGGCCGGTGCCGCCTGCCGTCATGACGGCCACCGCGGCTTCGCCGACCCCGGCGACTTCCGGGAGTTCCGAGGTCGGCGAGCGGGCCGGGCGGCCGAAGATGTACCGGCGCCGCAGCGGGCGGGCCGTGGCCGGTGTCGCGGGCGGGCTCGCGGACCACCTCGGGGTGCCCGTGGTGTGGGTGCGCACGGCGTTCGCGCTGCTCGCGGCCCTCAACGGCGCCGGCTTGCTCGCGTACGGGCTGCTCTGGGTCTTCGTGCCGCAGCAGGCCGAGGACACCGCCGAGGTCGACAGCAAGAAGCTGACGAAGGAACGTCAGCAGGCGTTCGGGCTCATCGCGCTGGGCATCGGCCTCGCGATCGCGAGCGGCACGCTCAGCGGCACCATCCGCGGCTGGGTCGCGGTGCCACTGGCCATCGCCATGCTCGGCGCGGCCGTGGTCTGGCGCGAGGCCGACGAATCGCAACGCCGGCGCTGGCGCACGGGGGCGCGCGACGGCGTCACGGGCGCGTTCGTGGGTGGCGGCGGCCGCAGCGCGGCGATCATCCGGATCCTCGCCGGCGTCGCGTTGGTGGCCACCGGCATCGGGGTCGTGGTCTTCCGCAGCGGCAGCTTCGACCAGGTCAAGTTCGCCCTCATCGCCGTGCTCGCCACGCTGGTGGGCGTGGCCGTGCTGACGATCCCGTTCTGGCTGCGCCTGGTCCGCGACCTCGGCGACGAGCGCCGTGCCCGCATCCGCACCGACGAGCGCGCCGAGATCGCCGCGCACCTGCACGACTCTGTGCTGCAGACGCTCGCGTTGATCCAGCGCCAGTCCGACCAGCCGCACGAGGTCGCGCGGCTGGCGCGGGGCCAGGAGCGCGAGCTGCGCGGCTGGCTCTACGGCCCCGGCGGCTACGGCAAGCCGAGCGACAAGAAGTCGAAGGAACAGGAAGAGGGCGCCGTCCCGCTGTCCGAGGCACTCGGCGCCGCGTGCGGCGAGGTCGAGGACACCTTCGCGATCTCCGTCAGCCAGGTCGTGGTCGGCGACGTCGAACTCAACGAACCCCTCACCGCCCTCGTCCAGGCGGCCCGCGAGGCGCTGGTCAACGCGGCCAAGCACGCCGGCGTCGACGAGGTCAGCGTGTACGCCGAGGTGGAGCCCACCGAGGTCACCGTCTTCATCCGCGACCGCGGCAAGGGCTTCGACCCCGACGTGGTCCCGGCCGACCGCCACGGCCTCGCCGACTCGATCCGCGGCCGCATGGAACGCCACGGCGGCACGTGCAAGCTGCGCACCGCGCCGGGCGAGGGCACCGAAGTCCAGCTGGCCATGCCGCTCAAAGCGGCCAAGGGCGCGGCGTGACGTCGCTATGCTCAGGCTGGGCGACAACGAGCGAGGGAGCAGCACGGTGACGGAGACCCAGCGCGAGCCGGTCAAGGTGTTCCTCGTGGACGACCACGCGCTCTTCCGCGCCGGGGTCCGCACGGAGCTCGACTCGATCACCGACGAGGTCCAGGTGGTCGGCGAGGCCGGTTCGGTGGCCGACGCCGTCGCCGGCATCGCGCGCACCAAGCCGCAGGTCGTGCTCCTCGACGTGCACATGCCCGACGGCGGTGGCGCCGAGGTGCTGCGCCGCGTGCGCCCGGAGCTGCCCGACGTCGTTTTCCTCGCGCTGTCGGTGTCCGACGCCGCCGAGGACGTGATCGCCGTGATCCGCGGCGGCGCGCGCGGCTACGTCACCAAGACCATCTCGTCCAAGGAACTCGTGCGCGCCATCGTCCGCGTGGCCGACGGCGACGCCGTGTTCTCCCCGCGCCTGGCCGGCTTCGTGCTCGACGCGTTCGCCGACCGTCCCGGCTCGGCCCCCATCAACGACCCCGAGCTTGACCTGCTCACCCCGCGCGAGCGCGACGTCCTGCGCCTGCTCGCGCGCGGCTACGCGTACAAGGAGATCGCGTCGGAGCTGTTCATCTCGGTCAAGACGGTGGAGACGCACGTGTCGAGCGTCCTGCGCAAGACCCAGCTGTCGAACCGCTACGAGCTCTCCCGCTGGGCCTCGGACCGCCGGCTCGTCTAGGCGGCGGGCTCCGCCGCCACCAGCGGCGCCGGGGCCTCGGTCTTCTTCTTCCGCTGCACCCGCGTGAGCGCGACGCCACCCAGCACCACGACCATGCCCGCGATCACGCGGAAGCTCAGCTGCTCGTGCAGGAAGATCGCGCCCAGGGCGACCGACACGATCGGGAGCAGGTAGCCGACCACCGAAGCCGCGACGGCGCCTTCGCTGGCCAGCAGCTGGTAGTTGAGGGCGAACGCGATCCCGGTGCCGCCGATGCCGAGGATCACCACGGCGAACGCGGCCAGCGGTGTCAGGTGGATCGGCGACAGCCCCCCGAACGGCATCACCAGCACGAGGAACCCGGCGGCGATCATCATCTGCCCGCCCGACAGCGCGTAGGGCGAGTCGCCGGTGTCCGAGAGGTAGCGGCCCTCGTAGACGAACGCGAAGCCGTAGCTCGCCGCCGCCGCGAGGCAGGCCAGCGCGCCCCAGCTCAGCAGACCCGACGCTTCCCAGGGCGCGAAGATCAGCAGGATCCCGGCCAGACCGACCACGAGCCCGGTCGCGCGCATCGCCGTCATCCGGCGCCGGACGCCGAGGAACGGCGCCACCACGAGCACCCACAGCGGCGTCGTCGAGTTCAGCACGCCCGTGATGCCGGAGTCCACAGTGGTCTCACCGATCGCGAAAAGCAGGAACGGCAACGCGTTGTGGAAGAACGCGGCCACGGTGAGGTGACGCCACGTGCGCTTGTCCGTCGGCAGCCGCCGGCGCCCGAGCCGGCACAGCGCCACGAGAACCACGGCGCCGAGCACCAGGCGCGCCAGCACCAGCTGCACCGGCGAGAACGCCGCGAGCCCCAGCTTGATCCAGAAGAAGCTCGAACCCCACATCAGTGCCAGCGCGGCAATCCTGAGCAGGGTCTTCGTCTCGCCCACCCCAGTTCCTCCTTCTCGGCCGAAGTCCAGCCTGACCCCGCCCAGACGTAAGGACAAGCGAAAATAACTGCAGGAACGCTTAAGCTCAGCTGTAGAATTCAGCGCATGCTCGACGTGCGGCGAATGCAGGTGCTGCGCGCGGTGATCACCAGCGGGTCGATCACCGCCGCGGCGCGGAACCTCGGGTACACCCCGTCGGCGATCAGCCAGCAGCTTTCGGTCCTCGAACGCGAGGCCGGCACCGAGTTGCTCGAACGCGTCGGCCGCGGCATCCGTGCCACGCCCGCAGGCGTGCTGCTGTCGGAGCACGCGGAGACGCTGAGTGCGGAGCTGGCGCGCGCCGAAGCCGCGTTGACCGAGCTCAAGGAGGGCCGCACCGGCAAGCTGGCCATCCGCTACTTCGCCACGGCTGGCGCGTCGGTGATCCCGCACGCCGTGGCCGCCGTCCGCCGCGAGCACCCCGGCGTGTGGCTCGACCTCAAGCTCGTCGACCCCGACGACCCGATGCCCGAGGTGGAGGAGGGCCGCGCCGACGTCGCGATCGTCGTCTTCCCGCGCCCCGCGCCGCCGGCGAAGGGGATCGAGCTCGTGCACCTGCTCGACGACCCGTACCGCGCGGTGCTGCCGCGCGCGCACCCGTTGGCGCGCAAGCGCGTGCTCGACCTGACCGACCTCGCCGACGAGCCGTGGGTGGGCGTGGACCCCATGCCCGGGATGTGCCGCGCGATCCTCGACGGCGCCTGCGCCTCGGCCGGGTTCGCGCCCAACATCGTGGTCGAATCGGAGGACTACCTCACGGCGCAGGGCTTCATCGCCGCCGGGCTCGGCGTGGGGCTGGTGCCGGAGCTCGGTGTCGGCACACCGCACCCGGGTGTGGTCGTGCGGCGGATCCGCAACCCCGAGCCGTGCCGGATCATCCAGGCCGCCATCGCCGCGCGGGCCGTGGGGAACCCGGCTGTCCGGACGCTGATCGACGCGATGCGTGAGGCGACGGCGAAGGTCGCCTGACGGCGCTTACGACCCAGACGACTCAGACGAAGAACAGCTCGGAAACGCCGATCCCGATCAGCACCGCGCACAGGATCGCGGCCACGGTGAGGATCAGCTTCCGGCGCGCGGCCGCCTTCTGCCGCACCTCGGCGGCTGCCGCCGCCTGCTGAGCCGCCGACGGCACGAACCGCGCGGACGGCTGCTGCACAGGCTGCTGCTGGGGCGGGATCTGCTGCGTGGGCTGGGCGACCATCGGCGGCTGCATGGGCTGCGGCGCGGCCGGCGCGTAGGGCACCTGCTGCACCGGCATCTGCATCAACGGTCCCGGCTGGCCCTGCTGCGGCGGAGGCATCGGCCGCGACGCGGGCATGGTCGGCATCGCGGGCGCAGTCGGCGGGATGAATGCGGTCTGCTCGCGGCCCTCGGTGATGGCGCTGAGCGCGGCCACCGTGTCCGCCATCGTCGGACGAGCCGTCGGGTCCATCCGCAGCATTTTGCGCAACGCGCCGGCGAGCACCCCGGCGTTCTGCGGCGGCCGCTCGGACGCCTCGCCGTCCTCGCCGAACGGCGGCACGCCCTCTACGGCCGTGTACAGCGTGGCGCCGAGCGAGAACACGTCGGCGGCCGGCGAGGCCGGGGCACCGCGGGTGACCTCGGGCGCGCGGTAGGCCGGGTGCGCCCCGCCGCCGGTGATGCCGATGTCGGTGAGCTTGACGCCGCCGTCGTCGGCCAGCAGCACCGTGCCGGGTTCGAGCGTGCGGTGCACGATGCCGGCCGCGTGGATCGCCGCCATCGCGTCGCCCAGCATGATCCCGAGCGACGCCGCCTGCTCGGGCGTGAGCCGCCCGTGCTCGGCGAGGAACGACGCCATCCCGCGCGACGGGATGTACTCCATCACCAGCCAGACGTCGGGTCCGTCGGGCAGCACGTCATACACGGTGATCGCGCTCGCGTGGTCCACGCGCGCCGCGTCCTTGCCCTCCTGCATCACCGCGGCGCGCGCCTGCTCGGCGCGGTCCGGCGGCAGGCCGACGGGCAGGTACATGCGCTTCATCGCGACCGTGCGGAACAGCCGCGTGTCGAACGCCTGCCACACGATGCCCGCGCGGCCGCGGCCGATCGGCTGGTCGAGCCGGTACCGGCCGCCGACGATGGTGCCTTCTGAACTCAAATCTGATCCTGGATCAAGGGTTGGGCGTCACGCTCGGAGTGTCCGACGGCGTCTCCGAAGGGGCCGACGTCGGAGTTGTCTTCGGCGTAGACGGCTTCGACGGCGTCTCTTGCTCGGACGAAGGCTCCCGCGAGGGGGTGTTCCGCTGGGAGGTCCGGCGAGACGACGTCGTCTCGCGTGTAGAGGACTCCTCAGAAGAGGACGTCTCTTCCTCGCTCGTGGTTGCTTCCTCGGTCGAAGGCACCGAACCTGTGGTCGGCACCACATTTGCCGACGTCGACGGGGGAGCGGGCTGCTGCAACGCGTCCGGCGGGTTGTTCGAGCTCAGCAGCCACACGCCGAGCGCCACCAGGCCGACCACCACGATCGCGCCGATGATCGCCGGCTTCTTCCACGCGCCGGGCTTCTCGTCCTCGTCGTCGGTGGGGCTGGTCTGGCCGCGCGCCGGGGGCGGTGGCTCGTCGTAGCCGTCGTCATACCCGTCGTCATACTGGTCGTCGGCGTAGACGTCGTGCGTCGGCACGGACCGGGTGGCGGCCAGGCCGTTGCGGCCCGGGTCGCCGTACAGCGGGGGCTCGCCCTGGTACTGCTGGTCGTAGCCGTCGTAGTCGTTCTGGGGGTACGCGGCGGCCGCGGGGTAGTCGGCCTCGTCGTCGTAGTACTGCTGCGCAGGGCCGGGCGCGTCGAGCAGTGTGCCCGAGTGCGCGGCGTCGTCCATGTCCTCTTCGGGGAACAGGTGCGTGGCGGCCGCGCCGGCCACGGCGGCAGCGCCGAGCGTGCCGGCCGAGGCCACCATCACGGTCTCGCCGGCCGGTCCGCCCAGCGGCGTTTCACCCCGTGCGACGGAGGCCAGCAGCTCTTCGCACTCCTCGGCGGTGGGCCGGTGGTGGATGTCGGGGTGCAGCAGCACGGCGAGCACGCTCGCGAGCGGCCCCGACTGCCGCGGCGGGTTGATCTGCCCCGCGGCGACGGCGTGCAGGAGGCTCAGCGTGTTCTCCGACAGCCCGAACGGCGGCTGGCCTTCACACGCGGCGTACAGCGTGGAGCCGAGCGAGAACACGTCGGACTCGGGGCCGGGGTCGCCGCCGATCGCGACCTCGGGCGCGAGGTAGGCGGGCGTGCCGGCGATCATCCCGGTCTTGGTGACCGTGACGTCGTCCTTGGCGCGCGAGATGCCGAAGTCGGTGATCTTCACGGTGCCGTTGCCGGCCAGCAGGATGTTGCCGGGCTTGATGTCGCGGTGGACGATGCCGACGGCGTGCGCCTCGCGCAGCGCGGCGGCCACCTGCGCGCCGATCCGCGCGACCTCCAGCGGCGGCAGCGTGCCGCGCTCCTGCAGGACCTGGGCCAGGCTCGTGGAGTTGAGGTACTCCATGATCAGGCACGGCTGACCGTTGTCGTCGGTGACGACGTCGAACACCGAGATCGCGTTGGGGTGGTGCAGGCGCGCAGCGATGCGGCCCTCGCGCATGGTGCGCTGCCGGGCGTCTTCGGCGTCGTGCTCCTCGAGGCCCGGCTGCATCAGCAGCTGCTTGACGGCCACCGTGCGGCCCAGCACCTCGTCGTGTGCCTGCCAGACGGCACCCATCGCGCCCGTGCCGATCCGGCCGATGATGCGGTACCGGCCGGCGACCAGACGACCCTCGTCGCTCACGCGACCTCCCTTTGGGGCTCCGACTGCCCGGAGCGGGACGTGCCCACCCCGAAGACGCGACCTCGAACCGGCCGCAGCACCGCAGCGTAGGCACCTGTCGTGGGCCGTGTGCCGGTTTTCCCGAGACCGACCCGTGACAAGGCTAGGCGTTCACTCTGTGCACACACACTCGGCACGGTCTGATCGTCTACCCGGAACTGGATCGTCGCAGGTCACGAGAATGCGACGGCGGAGAGCAGTCGCGCTTCGGAGATGACGTCGTGCTCCACGACGTCGAACATCTGCGTGACGCGGAGCAGCGTTCCGTCGGCCTGGTGCAGCACCGCGACGGCGACCACCGAACCGTCGCCCTGCACGCGGGTCTCCTGGACGTCGATCGAGCGGGCCGCGCTCCACGCGCGGACCAGGCTGCCGGCTTCGCCCTGGGCGAGGCCGGGGGCGAGCAGCGCCAGCGCGCTGTCGGGGTTCTTGTCGATCGAGGAGTAGAAGGCCTTCACGGCCTGCAGCTTGTCGGCGTCGGACGTGGCGTCCGCGCCCTCGGACTCGGCGTGTTCCGACGGCGGCGTGGTGCTCGGCGCGGCCGTGCTGGGCGCGCCGGTCTGCTGCGTCGTCGAGCCCGTGTCCTGCGTCGGCTGCGTGGTGCCGGATGCGGCCTGCGTGCCCTGGCGGTGTCCGGACGTCGTGCCGCCGGCGCCGTGTTCTTGCGGGCCGGGCACGGCCTGGCCGCCGAGCGCGGCGGCGCCGCTGAAACCGGCGGGGATGGTGTCCTCGGCGACCGGCGTGGTCGGCCGGGGACCGCCGCTGAGCAGGGCGGCGGTGACCACGGCGCCCGCGACGAGCGCGCCGGCGCCGACGAGGCCCGCCTGCTTGGCGCGGCGGGCGAAGCGGCTCTCGGGCTCTTCGGCCGGCTCGGCGGATCTGGCGGCCTCCGCGCGGTGCGACCGCGGCGGCAGGTACTTCTGCGGCTCGCGGAAGACCTGCTCGAGGTAGTCGCGGTCCGCGTCACCGACGCCGTCGAGCAGCTCGGGAGGGATCACATCCTCGACGCGGACGGCAGTGACCTCGCGGGCCTCACGCCGTGTGCGCTGCCGATCAAGCACGAAAGTCCTCGCTCTGGGGTTCGGGGGACGGCGGTACGGCCGTTCGGTCGTACGCCGCTGGTCCGGACGGCCGATTCGTGGTCGGTTCCCGGACCCGCTGTCGCCAGGTAACCCTGTGGCGGCGGGCACCCGCCAGGCTCAGTCGCCGGAATGCCGTCGTCATACGACGAGCGGCAGCTTATGTCACCCACCCGGAGCAAGTTCAACCGCTTACCGCACCGCACGTGCATCGGAACGGGCAGTCTGCACCTGCACGAAACGTTCGGCCCGGGCCGGACGATCAGGCCTGGTCAGGCGCCGTCGTCGGCGATCTTCTCGTCGTCGCCGAAGGTGAGCGTGCGCTGCTCGATGGTCTTGGTGCCGTCGGTGTGGGTCACCTCGAGCGTGTTGACCGTGGTGTTGTTGTCCGGGTCGATCTCGACCTTCTTCACCTCGAAGTAGGCGACGTTCGAGTAGCGCTGGCGCAGGCCCTGCGCGCCCTCCTGCTTGAGGTCCCCGGTGGTGACGGCCGCGGCCGCGTTCGGGTCGGTGGTGACGTTGTTGAAGAACTTCTCGGTGTTGTCCCCCATTGCCTGGGGGTCCTTGCCCGTGTCGTACCAGACGGTGGTCGGCGCGGTCTCGCGCGACGCCGGGGTGACCGGCGGCTTCGCGGGCGGCTGCTCCGGCGTCGACGTCGGCCCGGTCGTGACGGGGTCCGACGAGCCGGCGCTCGACGACGAGTCCGTCGGCGACTGGTCTTCGCTGGTCTCGGAGCCCACGGCGTTCTGCGGGTGCGTGTTCGGGTCGTCGTCTTCCCGCGTGCCGGAGCGGCCGCCACCGGCGCGGCTGCTGTCGGGCGAGTCGCCGCCCGTGCCGCCCTGCTGGCCGAGCGACGGGTCCGGGAGGATCAGCGGGTTGCCGCCGTTCTGCCGGCCCGGCCAGCCGCCGCCGAGCGCGTCGGTGGTCGTGGTGGGCCCGCCGACGAGGAAGGTCCCGGCGAACAGCAGCCCGACCACCACCGCGCCCGACGCGCCGGTCGCGAACCAGGCGGCCTTCCGCCACGTCTTGGGCGGGGTCACCGACGCGGGCACGGAGCCCAGGTCGAACTTCCCGAGCCCGTCGAGCAGGGGAGCGGCGTACACCCGCACTTCGTCGTCTTCGTCGAGCGAGGCCTCGTCGAACGGCCCGCGCACCCGCGGCTTGGCCGGCGCCCGCAGCGTGACGCGCTGGCGCCTCGGGGGCTCAGGCTTCGCCGGCTCCTCGACGGTGGGCTCCGGCGCCGCGCTCAGCCGGGTGACCTGGTCCTCGTTGTGCTCGTTGGGCTCGCCGGGTTCACCGTGCTCGTCGTGCCCCGGGGCCTGCGGCTGGGCCAGCGTGGCCGCCGTCGCCGCGACCCGCTCACGCCGGCTGCGCCGCACCTGCGGCCGCCCGAGCCCGTCGCGCCCCGGCACGTCGGCGAGCGACCGCGTGGTCCCCGGCGCGGCCCACGCGCGATCGATCTCGCTCACGGGCTGCGGATCCGGCACCGCGGCCTGCCCAGTGGGCACGCGCCGCTCCTCGCGGTCGAACTCCGGCTCGGCGAGGTCGCCGAGCGTGGCCTGTGCGGTGGACCCGTGCCATTCGTCGTGCGCGAACTCCGGCGCGGCGGCGTCGGCACCGGGCTGTGGCAGCACAGCCTGCCCGGTAGGCACGGGTCGCTCGTCGTCCGCGAAGTCGGGGCCGGCCGTGTCGGCGAGGTCGTGGAGGTGCGGCTGCTTGGCCTGCGCGGTGGATCCGCGCCATTCGTCGTGCGCGAACGCCGGTGCGGCGGCGTCGGCACCGGGCTGTGGCAGCACGGCCTGTCCGGTAGACACGCGCCGCTCGTCGTCCGCGAAGTCGGGGCCGGCCGTGTCGGCGAGGTCGCGCGACTGCGGTTGCCCGGCGGACCCCCGTCGTTCGGCCGGTGAGAACTCCGGCCCGGCCACTTCCGCGAGGTCACCGGAGTGCGCCCCACTCCAGAGCGACTCCGGCTCAGGCATCGTCGGGCCACCGATCAGGCCGGCCTCGTCGAGGCGCCCGGCGGTGAAACCCCGGTCGCCCTGGCCGGGCTGGGGCAACTCGGTGCGGCTTGGCGTGGGCGGCGGGGCGTACGGGCCGCGGCCGTTCAGCGCGTGCTCGGGGAGCGCGCCGTAGGCGTGGTAGTCCTCGTGGAGGCGGTGCTGCTCACGCGGCTCGTCGGGCCGGCGCGTCGGCTGCGGGAGCGGGATGGGGCGGCGCGGGTGCGGTTGCCGGGCCTGCTGGGGCTGCGGCAGGAGCACGCCGGGTCCGGGCACGGGCAGAGTGCCGTTCGTGGGCGCGAACGTCGAGGCCGCCCGTCGGCGCGGTGGGGACAACGGCGGCGCGTCGACCGCCTCGGCGCCGGGCCGGTGGCGGTGGTGACCTCCGCCGTGTGGCGGGACCACGGGCGTCCACGTGTCCGTGTCCTGAAGACTGCGAGCGCGGTGCCTGCCCGGCACCGTGACCTCCGCGGCCGTCACCGTGTCCGGGTGGCTCGAGCTTCTCGACCCACCCATCGCGTTTCCCGTCATGCCCGTCCGACCCCTCCCCGGTGTGGGCGTGACGGCGCCGGCACTCCGATCAACCCGATCGGAGCAGAGGCGCGAACGGAGTCACTTGCGTCCACACTTGCGAACTCCCGCGCATCTGCACGCGCACGCGGCAGTAGTCGCGCGGAGCCGCAGCTCCCGCGCGTCCTCCGGGCGTCGCCCGACCCAGACGCATGGGTCCTCACGAACCCAAGACTAGAAAACCGCCAGGCGAAAGTCTCGGGGCAACCTGCAACTTGCACAGGTTTCACTCTGTCGGGGGCGACCGAACGGGCGTGAGGTCACGCTACGCAGTGCAATCGCCGCAGGTAGAGCTGCTCACCCTCCGCTGCGGTACTTCTCCCGGGTCGTCTGGAGAGCCTTCGTCGCCACAGCACCGCTACCGACAGCAATCAGAATGGCGATGATGTCGGCTGCGCCTCCCCCTAAAGTGAGCAGCCACGCGAACAGTGATGCCGCCGTGGTACCACCGGCGACCGCCCAGCGGCTGCGCACGTACTGCGCGACGGGCGCACCGCCGGCCCGCTTACCCGCCGCGTTGTTGAGCAGCGCCAGGTAACCGACATGGCCCAGTGCCGCCAGCACGCTCGCGATCGCGATGATGACGGCGATGACGTTAATCATGGGTCCAGTCTGCCCGTTTTCGCGGACCGGCGGATCGGGGAAGTCCCTGATGTGGCCGTAAGTTCACCGGCCGAGGCGGCCGCGGCCCAGGTTGAGCAGCGCCATCGCGAGCTGGCGGCCTTCCGGACCCAGCTCGCGGTAGCGCGCGAGCACGTCCATCTCGCGGTTGTAGACGATCCTCGTGCCGCCGGCGGCCATGCGGGCCGCGCCGATCGTCTGCGACACCTCCACGCGGCGTTTCACCAGCCGCAGGATTTCGGCGTCGAGCCAGTCGATCTCCTTGCGCAGCGAGGAGATGTCCTCGCCGGCGGCGGTGTTCTCGGCGGGCTGTCCGTCGGCGTTCTGAGTCTGCGCGTTCATCGGGACCTCTCTGAAGTCCGGACTCCCAGTGGCCCCTGGGACGGCGAAAGCCCCGGGTCCGTGGACTCCGGGGCTGCGGGTGATGGCGGGTGGGGCACTACGCGATCACGGGAGCCGGAGTCCGGGTCCCGTAGAAAAATCGCTCACTGCTGTGCCGCACGCGGTCAGTATGGCACAGGAGTTTCACCGCGCCGCCGGAAACTCCGCACCCGCGCGTGCACCACGAGGGTGACGAACAGCCAGAACAACGGCATCGCCGGCCAGAAGAACCCGACGCCCAGCACCGCCCACCGCACGATCAGCAGCACCGCCAGCGCCACCACGATCACGGCGTGGATCCGCAGTGCCGGGTGCTCGCGCAACGCGGCGCGGGTGAGCGGCCAGCCGGATGCCGGCCGTCGCGCGACTTCGGGGCGCGGCAGGTCGGTGGTGAGCGCGCCGAGCTCGTCGACGTAGCGCGTCGCGTAGACGGTGCCGAGCCGCTCCTCCACCTCTTCGAGCGTGAGCCGGCCTTCGGAACCGGCGGACTGGATGATCGCGGCGACGCGTTCTCGGTCGCTGTCGGATGCCCTCAACCGGGCGGGGATCTTGTCGTCCATACCGTTCGATGCTCCGCCCGCGGACGCCTCCGCGCGTCGGACGGGAGGCGACACCGTCGTGTACGTCGACAGGCGCAGTTGCCTGTGAAGAACGTGTCGTACCCCAGGGGTAGCGTGGACAGGCGATGGACACCCTCTTCGATCTCCCCGCAGAAAAGCCCGCGCCTGCCCGGAAGGCCACCGCCGAGCTGCTCGAGGACCTCAATCCCGCGCAGCGCGAAGCGGTCATGCACGCCGGCGGGCCGCTGCTCGTCGTCGCCGGCGCGGGGTCGGGCAAGACCCGTGTGCTCACGCGCCGCATCGCGTACCTGTTGGCGGAGCGGGGGGTGCACCCCGGCGAGATCATGGCGATCACGTTCACCAACAAGGCCGCGGCCGAGATGCGCGAACGCGTCGCGTCACTCGTCGGCCGCCGCGCCAACGCGATGTGGGTGTCCACGTTCCACTCGATGTGCGTGCGGATCCTGCGCCGCGAGGCGAAGACGCTGGACATGTCGTCGAGCTTCTCCATCTACGACTCGGACGACACGAAGCGCCTCATCACGCTCGTCGCGCGCGACCTCGACATCGACCCGAAGAAGTACGCCGCGCGCACGCTCGCGGTGCACATCTCGAACCTCAAGAACGAGCTGACGGACCCCGACGCGGCCGTGGCGAACGCCGCGAACGACCTGGAGCGCCGCGTCGCCGAGGTCTACGTCGAGTACCAGCGCCGGCTCGAAGCGGCCAACGCGTTCGACTTCGACGACCTGATCATGCGCACGGTCTCGCTGCTGCAGGCGTTCCCGGACGTCGCGGAGTACTACCGCCGCCGGTTCCGCCACATCCTGGTCGACGAGTACCAGGACACGAACCACGCGCAGTACACGTTGGTGCGCGTGCTGGCCGGCACCGAGGCCACCGACACCGGCATCGACCCGGCGGAGCTGGTCGTGGTGGGTGACGCGGACCAGTCGATCTACGCCTTCCGCGGCGCGACGATCCGCAACATCGAGGAGTTCGAGCGCGACTTCCCCAACGCGCACACCATTCTCCTGGAGCAGAACTACCGCTCCACGCAGACGATCCTGTCGGCGGCCAACGCCGTGATCGAGCGCAACCCCAACCGGCGCGCGAAGCGGCTGTGGACCGACTCGGGCGACGGCGAGAGGATCGTCGGCTACGTCTCGGACAACGACCACGACGAGGCCGCGTTCGTCGCGGGCGAGATCGACGCGTTGGCGGAGAAGGGCGAGGCGGACTACTCCGACGTCGCCGTCTTCTACCGCACCAACAACCAGTCGCGCGTGTTCGAGGAAATCTTCATTCGCCTCGGCCTGCCGTACAAGGTCGTCGGCGGCGTGCGGTTCTACGAGCGGCGCGAGGTGCGCGACATGCTCGCGTACCTGCGCGTGCTGTCGAACCCGGACGACACGGTTTCCTTGCGCCGCATCCTCAACGTGCCCAAGCGCGGCATCGGCGACCGCGCCGAAGCGGTGGTCGCCACGCACGCGGAGCGCGAGCGCATCACTTTCGCGGCGGCGTTGCGCGATGCCGTCGAGGGCAAGGTGGCGCTGCTGAACCCGCGCTCCGCCAAGGCGATCACGGGGTTCGTGTCGCTGCTCGACGACCTGGGCGAGCTGGCGGCGTCGGGCTCGGAGGTGCACGACCTGCTGGAGGCCGTGCTGGAGCGCACGGGCTATCGCGCGGAGCTCGAGGAGTCGGACGACCCGCAGGACGCCTCCCGCGTCGAGAACCTCACGGAGCTCGTCACGGTGGCGCGCGAGTTCGCGGAGTTCACCGCCGAGGTCCAGCAGGACGAGAACGCCGAGCTGGTGCTCGACGACGGCGTGCCCGCGCCCGGTTCGCTCGCCGCGTTCCTGGAGCGCGTGTCCCTGGTCGCCGACGCCGACTCGATCCCGTCGCCCGACGGCGGCGACGAGGGCGACGGCGGCGCCGGGGTCGTCACGCTGATGACGGTGCACACGGCGAAGGGCCTCGAGTACCCGGTGGTGTTCTGCACGGGCTGGGAAGACGGCGTCTTCCCGCACATGCGCGCTCTGGGCGACCCGACGGAGCTCGCGGAGGAGCGTCGGCTGGCCTATGTGGCCATCACGCGCGCGCGGCAACGGCTGTACGTCTCGCGCGCGCTGGTGCGCTCGGCGTGGGGCCAGCCGCAGATGAACCCGGCTTCGCGCTTCCTCGACGAGCTGCCCCCGGACCTCGTCGACTGGCGGCGGCTGGAGCCGTCTTCGCCGGGCTTCGGCAACTTCGGGTCGTCCTCGGGCTCGTCGTCCTCGGGCCCGCGTGCGGCCACGACGTGGGGCCGGCGGTCGCCGTCGTCGTCCTCCACTACGTCGTCGTCGCCGTTCGGCAAGGGCTGGAAGGACACGGTGGCCCTCAAGCTCGACGTCGGCGACCGCGTCAGCCACGACAAGTACGGCCTCGGCACCGTCATCTCCTGCGACGGCGTCGGTCCCCGCGCCACGGCCACCATCGACTTCGGCGCGTCCGGCAAGGTCCGCCTCATGCTGATCGGCAGCGTGCCGATGGTGAAGCTCTGATTTTTGTCGGACCCCTCGGTTAGGCTCCCTCCAGTCGAACACAAGTTCGAACGAATGAGGTAGGCTGGTGCTCGTTCACCGGCCGCCTCGGGAGGGAGCACGAGGGTGTGGACGCGATCTTGTTTGGGGTCCTGGCCGCAGGGGTACAGGACTACCTACGGGGAGTTCTGGGGACTTCGGGACCTGCGGGGGTTTCCGGCGGTTCTGCCGATACGGGGTGCGGCTCGTCGGGGTTCGGTTCAGCCGGCGCTGTCGGCTCTGTCGGCGCTTCGGGGCCCGGTTTCGGGTGTGCTTCGGGGGAAGCGCACCGCTTGGCCGCCGCGTGGCGCGCCCTGCTCCGTCATCACGACCTCGGGCCTGACGGCCACTGCCAAACCTGCGGCGCGGGCCGCCTGGGCCGGTGGCCTGTCCGTCGGCGCTCGGCCGGCCTCTGCACGGTCTGGCAGGTCGCTATCGCGTACTTCATCCGCCGCGCGCCCACCGGGGAGCGTTAGAGCTGTCTGCTGCGGCCGAGAGGACGCTCGGGCGCCGTAGCCGCGCGATCTCCGTGGTGCTGAGGGCGTCGGGCAAGCGGCCGCGGGGACGCGGCGAGGAGATCGAAGCGGGCGGGCCGAGCGCGGGTCTCGGACGGCTCGCGGCGCCCAAGCCGGCTCGGTGGCGGTGTCGCAGCACGGTGCGCTGCGGCGAGGGCTTCTCGTTGCCGCAGCGGGAAAGCACAACAGCCACGGAGAGCGCGGGGGCGCGGACCGTGGCCGGGTGGAAAAGCGGTGAAACCGAAGAACAGTAAGGAGAGCCAGTCGAGAATCAGACCACGATGCCGCGGGCAGCGAGCCACGGGCGCGGGTCGATCTTCTTCGTGCCGTTCTGCCAGACCTCGAAGTGCAGGTGCGGGCCGGTGCTCTCGCCGCGGTTGCCGATCTCGGCGATCTGCTCGCCGCACTTGACCTTCTGGCCTTCGTGGACGGAGAAGCTGTTCATGTGGCCGTAGACCTGGATGGTGCCGTCGTCGAGCTGGATGCGGACCCAGAGGCCGAAGCCGCTGGCGGGGCCGGCCTGGATGACGGTGCCGTCGGAGGCGGCGTAGATCGGGGTGCCGATCGAGTTCGCGATGTCGATGCCGAGGTGGCTGCTGCCCCAGCGGGCGCCGAAACCCGAGGTGAACGTGCCGTGGGCCGGCAGGCAGGTCTTGGGGCGCTCGGCTTCTTCCTTGGCCTTCTGCGCGGCCGCGGCTTCGGCCTTCTCGCGGGCTTCGGTGACCTTCAGGCTGTCGGCCATGCGGGCGGCCTCGGCGGAGGCGTCCATCGAGTGGCCGGCGGGCAGCAGCTCGGGGGCTCCCCCTGAACCCGCGCTGCCGAGGGTGAACGAGGCGCTCGCGTCCTGGGCGTTGGCGAGCGGGGTGACGGCGGTGTCGGAGTCGGTCGTCACGGTCTTGAGGGTCTGGCCCGCGGCGGCAGCGGCGAACGCGCCGGCCGCGACAGCTGCGACCACGACCCGCCCACGCAGGGCGGAGGACGGCGGGGCGATGCGGTGCGAACCCCGCACGCGGATGACCGCACCGTCCAGTGCGTCCTTCAGCGCCGGGGAAGGGGCTTGGCCGCCGGGGGAGCGGTGTGAAGCCAAGACAGGGCCTTCCATCGTCGGGGAGCCGGATCGTCGCGCGACTACGGGCGGGGGATCCCGTTGAGCCAATCTCGGGGGTGGTTGGCTCGGCGTTGCGCTTCGTGACCTGACTGTAATGGGGACCGGGGGACAGTAACGAAGGGGCACCGTTTTGAGCAAGGTGCCCCCGCCGTTTCGGCCGAACGGGCGGCCCGCATCACGCTGCTAGCTGTAGGGATTACCCAAAGTTAATCCGAAACTACTCCGATCAGTGTGATCTCCATTACAGGACTTTCGGGCATCCGCACCCCCGAGCGGCCCCCTCGCATCCCGCCGAACGGCCCCACCGTTGAAATAAACGTTTGCGCCCCTGTGTTGAAGGGAATTCACGCCCGCTTGTGTGGCGCCGGTCACTCGCCTCCCCGGGTGATCACCCGATCGCCCGATCAACCCACCGACGTGCACCGACGCCTCATCGCCACCGGTTGCAGTCCCTGCGACGGCGCGCCCTGTTGTCGCCGGCTGCCCTTCGCGCCTCGGGGTCACTCCCTCCCACTGCGGGGGCCGCGCGGTGTCCGACTTGCTAGCGTCGCGTCCGATGACTTCGTCCGAAGGACCCCACGACGGGGACTCCTCCCCGGCCCGTTCCGATTCCGACCCGGACAGCCCCAGGCCGCCCGCCGGCCCCCGACGGCCCAGCCTCGCCGAGCGCAAGGCGGCCGCCCGGGAGCGCGCCCGCGCCGAGACCCGCCGTGAGCGCCGGGGGAGCAGCCGCAAGTCCGCCGACGGGTCCGGCGCCCCCGCCGATGCCACCGGCGGCGTCTCGTCCCGCGCGAATGGCAACGTCCCCGCGAATGGCACGTCGACCGCACACCGCGGGGTCGGCAGCGGCAGGGGCGAGAGCCGCGGTGGGAGCGGCGGTCCCGACGCCGAGCGCGACTCCTTGAACACCTCGGCCGATCACGCCCATGGTGGGAGTCGCCGAGGAGAGAACAGTGCGCGCGGAGCAGCGGGCGCGAGCGGTGATGTGCGGAGCACTGGCGGCGCCGAGGCTGTAAGCGATGGCGTTCGGCGCATCGCGAATGGCAGTGGCCGTGACAAGGCGGAAGTCGAGAGGTCTGGCCAGAGCGCAGCGGGCAGCGGTGGCGTCACCGGCACCAAGCCCGCCGGAGCCGGAACCAGCTCCACGACCACCGAAGCGGACCGGGCCCCCAGCCCCCACTTCGACCTCGAATACACCGACCGCACCCCCTCCCCACAGCTCAAAACCGCCGTCACACTCCTCGGCATCGGTGCCCTCGCCCTGACGGCCGGCGCGATCCTCCCCGTCTCGCCCGACGCGAGCCCGGGTTACCTCGCCTGGCCCCTCCTGGCCCTCCTCGCCCTGGTCCCGGCCGGGATCGTCGCGGCGGCGGCGTACAGCGGCAGGCACGGCCTGGCCGCCGGCCTCACGATCGGCCTGGCCGCCCTGGCCCCCGGCCGCCTGCTGCTCGACCTGCAGTTCTTCGCCAACGGCTCCAAAACCGTCCGCCCGGAGCTGTACCTGCCCGACCGGCTGCTGGACCGCAGTGCGGTCGGCGCGGGGTTCTGGCTGCTCGTCGCGGGCCACGTCCTCACGATCGCCGCGGGGATCGCGGCGGCGCAGGTGGCGCGGCAGCTCAACGAGGTCGCGGGGGACGACGGCGGACGGCGGCGCTGGCGGCTGGTCGTGCCGCTGCTCACGATCGCGGCGGGCGTCGGGTTGTTGATGGCCCCCGTCATCTCGGACAACCCGTTCTTCCCGGCGCACTCGGCGTTCGAAGGCCCCGGCCTGGCGCTGACTGGCTACGTGGTCATGGCGGGCGCGCTGCTGCTCGCCGTCGTGCTCGGGTTCGGGGCGGCGTCCGACGGCGTCGCGCGCGGGACGCTCGGCGGCGCGGCCGCGGCGACGTTCGCCGTGGCGCTGCCGCCGCTGGTCGGCGGGCTGGCGGTGGGCGGGCTGCACCTCGCGTGGGGACCGGTCGTCGCCGTGGTGGCGATGGTCCTCGTCCTTGTTCTCGCGCCCCTCGCGACGCCCCAAATCGCGCAGGTCGAACGCACCGACCTCGCCGGCGAAGCCCGCGTCCCGAGCCTCACGTTGTGGCGCACCGCCACGGCCCTGCTCGCCTTGCTGACGGCAGTGGTCGGAGTCGTGGGCGCGCTCGCCCCACAGCTCGACACGGCCACCGCGACCCAGAGCCCCGCGCGCTGGCTCCTGCTCACGGCCGCGATCCTCGTCGCCCTGCCCGCGCCGTTCCTGTTCGCGTACAAATCGGCCCGCGGCATCCTCGCCGTCGTCTGGGCCGGCGTCGTCCTCGCCGGCACGGCCGTGCTCAGCACCGCCATCACCGCGTCACAGGCGACCGGGCTGACGGGACTGGACAGTCTCGGCGGCACCCTCAGCTACCACCTCGGCGCCGGCGCCGTCTTCACCGCGATCGCGCTCGGCCTCGCCGGTCTGACGGCGCTCGCGGCCGTCGTCACCGGCGTCGTCGAGCGCGACGACGAAGGCACCGAAGGCCCGCGCCCCCGGGTGCTGCTGCCGGTCGTCGCGGCGGCGATCCTGTCCGTCCTCGCCTTCGGCTCGCCGGTGTTCACCGCGCCCGGCTACTCGTCGCCCGGGCTTTGGTCCGATTTCGACACTCCGTCGTGGGGACTGCTCACCGCGCTGCTCGTCGTCCTCGGCGTGCTCGCCCTGAGCGTCCGCTCCCGGCCCGGCGCCGCCGCGGCCGCGCTCACCGGTGCGGTGCTCGTGCTGGCCGTCCACGTGGCACAGCTGCCGCTCGCCGGGATCGCCGGACGGTCGCCCGCGCTCGGGTTCTGGTTCGGCCTCGCCGCGATCGTCGTCACGGCAACAGCCGCCGCGACGGCCGCCGCCGGGGGCGAAAAAACGGCCCCGGTGGGCGGACTCACACCCCCTGACCGCGTACGGTGACCGACTTCACCAGGTGCGGAGTCCCCTGCTTCTGCGCTGGTCGCTAACCTCGACTGGTCCGACAGCGCGGTTCGGTAACGGACCACCACAGTGGCGTGTCGTCAGGAGACTGGAGTAGTGGACCTCTACGAGTACCAGGCGAGGGATCTCTTCGCCGCCCACGGAGTACCGGTTCTGCCGGGCTCGGTGGCAAACACCCCCGAAGAAGCCAAGGCCGCCGCGGAGCAGATCGGCACCCAGGTCGTCGTCAAGGCGCAGGTGAAGGTCGGCGGCCGCGGCAAGGCCGGCGGCGTCAAGCTGGCCCAGACGCCGGACGAGGCCAAGGAGAAGGCGGAAGCCATCCTGGGTCTCGACATCAAGGGCCACATCACGCGCCGCGTGCTCGTGGCGGAAGCGTCGGACATCGCGTCCGAGTACTACTTCTCCTTCCTGCTGGACCGCGCGAACCGCACGTTCCTGGCGATGGCGTCCTCCGAGGGCGGCATGGAGATCGAGCAGCTCGCGGTGGAGCGCCCCGACGCGCTCGCGAAGATCCCGGTCGACGCGATCGCCGGTGTCGACAAGGCGAAGGCGCTCGAGATCCTGAAGGCCGGCAACTTCCCGGCCGACATCATCGACGAGGCCGCCGACGTGGTCGTGAAGCTCTGGGAGACCTTCGTCTCCGAGGACGCCACCCTCGTCGAGGTCAACCCGCTGGTGCGCGACCCCCAGGACAAGATCATCGCCCTCGACGGCAAGGTCACCCTGGACGAGAACGCTTCCTTCCGCCAGGCCGCGCACGAGGACCTGGTCGACAAGGACGCCGAGAACCCCCTCGAGGCGAAGGCCAAGGCCAAGAACCTCAACTACGTCAAGCTCGACGGCCAGGTCGGCATCATCGGCAACGGCGCCGGGCTCGTCATGTCCACTTTGGACGTGGTGGCGTACGCGGGTGAGAAGCACGGCGGCGTGAAGCCGGCGAACTTCCTCGACATCGGCGGCGGCGCGTCGGCCGAGGTCATGGCGGCCGGTCTGGACGTCATCCTCAACGACACCGACGTGAAGAGCGTCTTCGTCAACGTCTTCGGCGGCATCACCGCGTGCGACGCGGTGGCCAACGGCATCGTCGAGGCCCTGAAGATCCTGGGCGACGAGGCCACCAAGCCGCTGGTCGTCCGCCTGGACGGCAACAACGTCGTCGAGGGTCGCCAGATCCTGGCCGACGCGAACCACCCGCTCGTCACCGTGGTGGACACAATGGACAACGCGGCCGACAAGGCTGCCGAGCTCGCCGCGGCAGGTGCGTGAGATGTCGATCTTCCTGAACGAGAACAGCAAGGTCATCGTGCAGGGGCTCACCGGCTCCGAGGGCATGAAGCACGCGACCAAGATGCTGAAGTCCGGCACGAACATCGTGGGTGGCGTCAACGCCCGCAAGGCCGGCCAGACCGTGACCATCGAGGGCAAGGACCTCAAGGTCTTCGGCACCGTCGAAGAGGCGATCAAGGAGACCGGCGCCGACGTGTCGGTCATCTTCGTGCCGCCGAAGTTCGCCAAGGACGCGGTGCTCGAGGCCGTCGACGCCGAGATCCCGCTCGCCGTGGTGATCACCGAGGGCATCCCGGTGCACGACTCGGCCTACTTCTGGGCCCACGCCGTCGCCAAGGGCAACAAGACCCGCATCATCGGCCCGAACTGCCCGGGCGTGATCAGCCCCGGCAAGTCCAACGCCGGCATCATCCCCGCCGACATCTCGGGCCCGGGCCACATCGGCCTCGTCTCGAAGTCCGGCACGCTGACCTACCAGATGATGTACGAGCTGCGTGACATCGGCTTCTCCACCGCCGTCGGCATCGGCGGTGACCCCATCATCGGCACCACCCACATCGACGCCCTGGCGGAGTTCGAGAAGGACCCCGACACCAAGGTCATCGTGATGATCGGTGAGATCGGTGGCGACGCCGAAGAGCGGGCCGCGGCCTTCATCAAGGAGAACGTGACCAAGCCGGTCGTCGGCTACGTCGCGGGCTTCACCGCCCCCGAGGGCAAGACCATGGGCCACGCGGGTGCCATCGTGTCCGGTTCCTCCGGCACGGCGGCCGCGAAGAAGGAGGCCCTCGAGGCTGCCGGCGTGAAGGTCGGCAAGACCCCGAGCGAGACCGCCGTCCTCGCGCGTGAGCTGTACAACAACCTCTGACCTGCACAAACGCGGTCAACGCGGGCCGGGCACCGGGATCGGTGCCCGGCCCGCGGCGTTTCCGGCCGCAACCGAACGGGCATCCCGTGCGTCCAACGGCCCGGACGGGGGACCCTCGGATGCGCTAGCGTTCGGCGACGCGGCCGTCACGTGTTTCGTCCGGGTGCCACCTTCCCCCGGAGTTGCCGGCGAACGACAGGAGAGCTTCCGATGACCTTCCCCAGCGGCGGGCCTGGCTACCCCCAGCAGGGCGGTGGCCAGCAGCAGCCCCAACAGGGACCGCCCCCGTCCGGCGGGTTCCCGCAACAGCAGCCGCAGCAGGGACCGCCGCCCTCGGCCGGGCCGGTGCTGCCGCAGAACCTCCCGCTCGTGCTCGCGCTCGTGGTGACCGTGCTGGGCATCGTCCAGTACTTCATCGGCTTCTCCGACGAAGCGGGTGACGTCGGTCAGGAAACGATCTTCCTGCTCACCGGTGGCCTCCTCGCGGCGATGCACGCCCTGCCGAAGGCGCCGCGCGTGCTGCCGTTCGCCGCGCTGTTCAGCGTGGTCGGCGCGCTCGGAGCGCTCGACACCGTGGTGGCCGAGCCGAGCACGCCGGGCATCGTCACGGTGGTGCTGATCCTCGGCATCGTGCAGATGCTCGTCGCGGTGGCCGCGCTGCTGATGGAATACGGCATCCTCAAGCCGCCGGCGCCGAAGGCCGCCGTGCCGCACTACCAGCAGCAGTACGGCCAGGCCGGCCCCTACCAGCCGCAGCAGCAGCCGGGCCAGTACCCGCAACAGCCGAGCGCGACGCCCCCGGGCCAGCAGGCGACCACGTACGCGCCTCAGCAGGGCCAGTTCTTCCAGCAGCCGCAGGGCGAGCAGGGCAAGCCCCCGGGCACCCCGCCGGGCGGCTTCGGCCAGCAGGGCTGACCCACCGGGCCCGGCCCGACTGCCCGACGCGCCCCAATGTGGCGTTCGGTGCGCTGGACGCAACCAACGCCGCATTCGGTGCGTTGAGCGCAACCAACGCCGCGTTGGGGTGCTTGTCACCTCGTGAAAACACCCGCTGTGACTCTCCGTGTCACAGCGGGTGTTTTTCGTGTTCGGGTGCCCCCGACCGGGTGGGTTAACTTCGCCAAGCCCGGGGCGGGCGGCGTGCCTCACCCGGACGGCCCAGGCCGGGTGTCAAGGTGCGAAGCATGCAGCAGCTCACCAGTTCTCCACGCCCGCCGGGCGGCGAGCCGGTGGGCGACACCGTCGAACTCGACGCCGAGGCCGCGCCCGCCACCCGGGTGCGGGTGTTGCTCACCGCCGCCTTCGGCCCGTTGATCACGGAGTACGCCGTGGTCGCGACGCTGGTCGCGCTCGTCGCGCTGACCGCCGAGCGCACCGCGTTCTCGGCCGGCGGCGTGCTGCTCTCGGCCGGCCCCGGCTGGCTCGCGGGGTTCCAGGTGCAGCTCGGCATCGGCGGCCACCCGCTGGGCGTGCTGCCGCTGCTGCCGACGGTCGGCGCCGTGCTGCTCGTGGCGCGCACCGCGTCCGGCGCGACGCTGCGGCTGGGCTGCACGACGCTGCGCCAGGCCGTCCCCCTGATCTCCGTGATCGGCGCCGCCCACGCGTTGTTCGGCCTGCTGATCGGGCTGCTCTCGCTCGGCGCGCCGGTGCGGGCGAACCCGTTGCTGGCGTTCGTGGTGCCCGGCGTGTTCGCCGTGCTGGCGGCCACAGGCGGTGCGGTGCGCCGCTGCGGCCTGCCCGCGACGGTGGCCGAACGGCTCGACCCGCTGGCCCTGCGCGGCCTGCGCGCGGGCGCGCTCGGACTGGCGGCGCTGCTGGCGGTGGGTGCGATCGTGTTCGCGGCGGCCACGGTGCTCTCGTGGTCCACTGTGGACGATCTGTTCGAGCCGTCGTTCGGCAACAGCTTCGGGCTGTTCCTGCTTTCGGTGGCCTACCTGCCCAACGCCGTGGTGGCGGCGCTGTCGTTCGTCAGCGGACCCGGTTTCACGGTCGGGTCGCTCGACGTCAGCCTCGTCGCCTACCGCGGTGGCTCCGTGCCCGCGGTGCCGCTGCTCGGCGGCATCCCCGAGCACACCGCCGCGTGGTGGCCCGTGCTGCTGGTGCTGCCGGCGGCCGTTGGCGCGCTGGTCGGCTGGTCGCTGCGCCACTCCGACGACGATCCGGCCGCCCGGATCCGCATGGTCGCCGTCGCGGGTGCCGTGGTCGCGTTCGGCTGCGTGGTGCTGGGGACGCTCGCGGGCGGGCGGCTCGCGGACGGGCCGTTCGACCCGGTGAGCGTGCCCGTCGGGGTGGCGTCGATCGTCGCGTTCTGCTGGATCGTGATCCCGGGCGGGTTCGTGGCGTTCTTCGCCGGTGCGCACGCGCCGGCCGCGCCGCCGGACACGCTGGAGGTCGAGGAAGGGCTCGTCGACGACGAACACCTGGCCGACGAAGCTGAAGACCTCGAAGAGTCCGAAGAGTCCGAAGAGGACACGGACGAACCGGGCGACGAAGACGTCGACGAGCTCGATCCCGACGAGGTCCTCGAGGACGTCGACCGGGAAGAACTCGACACCGACGAGTTCGAGGCCGAGTTCACCGAACCGGAGCTCGAAACCGCTCCCCAGCCCCGGCAGCCCGAGCCCGACTACGACGAGTACGACGCCGAAGCCGAGGCCGAACTGGGCCTCGAGCTGCCTGAAGACGTCCCGCTCGACCAGCCGGAACCCGGCCCGGACGAGGACTCGGACGGCGGCTCGGACGGGCCCGGAGCTGTGACCGAGTCCACCGACGGCTCCGGTGCGGACGAGGGCCGCGAGCGCGACCGTTAGGGTTGGGGTGACCTGGTGAAGCGCGGTGCGCCCGAGGTGCGCCGCCGCCGTGCAAGGAGCCCGTTCTGGCCAGCCGCTTGGACCTGCCGACCCCGGTGAAGATCGTCGTGCTCGCGTCCGGGTCGGGCACGCTGCTGCAGGCGGTGCTCGACGCCGTCGCGCGCCCCGCGTTCCCGGCTCAGGTCGTGGCCGTGGGGGCCGATCGCACGGGCATCGAGGCGCTGGCCCGCGCCGAGCGCGCGAGCGTGCCGTCGTTCACCGTCCGCGTGGCCGACCACCCCGACCGCGACGCGTGGGACAAGGCGCTCACCGAGGCCGTCGCCGCGTACTCGCCCGACTTGGTCGTGTCGGCGGGGTTCATGAAGATCCTCGGCGCGCAGTTCCTGTCCCGGTTCGCGAACCGGGTGATCAACACGCACCCGGCGCTGCTGCCGTCGTTCCCGGGGATGCACGCGGTCGCCGACGCGCTGGCGGCCGGGGTGAAGGTGACCGGGTCGACCGTGCACTTCGTCGACGCGGGCGTGGACACTGGCCCCGTCATCGCCCAGGAGGCGGTGGTCGTGGAGGCCGACGACACCGAAGACGTCCTGCACGAGCGGATCAAGGCCGTGGAACGCAGGCTGCTGGTTGAAACGATCGAGCGACTCGGCCGTGGTGGCTGCACCGTGGACGGACGAAAGGTGAGGTTTTCGTGAGCACTGCAGAGGGACGGCGCCCGGTCCGGCGCGCGCTGATCGGCGTCTCGGACAAGGCCGGCCTGCTCGAGCTCGCGACCGGTCTGCACGCCGCGGGCGTGGAGATCGTGTCGACCGGCGGTACCGCGAAGGTGATCGCGAACGCCGGGGTCCCCGTCACGCCGGTCGAGCAGGTGACCGGGTTCCCCGAGTCGCTCGACGGCCGTGTGAAGACGCTGCACCCGCGCGTGCACGCGGGGCTGCTGGCCGACCAGGACAACCCCGACCACGTCGAGCAGCTGCGGAAGCTCGAGATCGCGGCGTTCGACCTGCTCGTGGTGAACCTGTACCCGTTCACGCAGACGGTCGCCTCCGGCGCGAGCCCCGAGGACTGCGTGGAGAACATCGACATCGGCGGCCCGGCGATGGTGCGTGCGGCCGCGAAGAACCACGGCAGCGTCGCGGTGGTCGTGGACCCGGCGCGCTACGCGTGGGTGCTGGAGCAGGTCGCGGCGGGCGGCTTCGAGCTCGTCGACCGCAAGCGGCTGGCGGCGCAGGCGTACGCGCACACGGCGGCGTACGACTCGGCTGTGGCTTCGTGGTTCGCCAACGTGTACGCGCCGGCAGACGACTCCGGTTTCCCCGACTTCCTGGGCGCCACCTGGGACCGCGCCGACGTGCTGCGCTACGGCGAGAACCCGCACCAGAAGGCCGCGCTGTACCGCAGCGCGCAGCCGGGTCTCGCGCACGCGGAGCAGCTGCACGG
Organism: Amycolatopsis sp. NPDC047767; assembly: GCF_040704195.1. Classification (NCBI taxonomy): domain Bacteria; kingdom Bacillati; phylum Actinomycetota; class Actinomycetes; order Pseudonocardiales; family Pseudonocardiaceae; genus Amycolatopsis; species Amycolatopsis sp. NPDC047767. The sequence continues at coordinate 421,158 of NZ_JBEYSJ010000001.1, read as the reverse complement.
CAAGGCCATGTCGTACAACAACTACGTCGACACCGACGCCGCTCGCCGCGCCGCGTTCGACTTCGCCGACCCCGCCGTCGCGATCATCAAGCACGCCAACCCGTGCGGTATCGCGGTGGGCGCGGACATCGCCGAGGCGCACCGCAAGGCCCACGCGTGCGACCCGGTTTCGGCCTACGGCGGCGTGATCGCCACCAACCGCCCGGTGACGGTCGACGCGGCGGAGCAGATCGCGGAGGTGTTCACCGAGGTCGTGCTGGCGCCCGACTTCGAGCCGGAGGCGCTGGAGATCTTGCAGCGCAAGAAGAACGTGCGGCTGCTGAAGCTGCCCGTGATCGAGAACCCGGCGCCCGTCGAGCTGCGGCCGATCTCCGGCGGCGTGCTCGTGCAGACCGTCGACGCGATCGACGCGCCCGGCGACGACCCGGCCAACTGGCAGCTCGCCACCGGCACGCCGGCCGACGCGGCGACCCTGGCCGACCTCGCCTTCGCGTGGCGCGCGCTGCGCGCGGTGAAGTCCAACGCGATCCTGCTGGCCCACGACGGCGCGACCGTCGGCGTCGGCATGGGCCAGGTCAACCGCGTCGACTCGTCGCGGCTGGCCGTCGCGCGCGCGGGCGACCGGGCGAAGGGCTCCGTCGGCGCGTCCGACGCGTTCTTCCCGTTCCCGGACGGGCTCGAGGTCCTGCTGGAGGCCGGCGTGCGCGCCGTCGTGCAGCCCGGCGGTTCCATCCGCGACGCCGAGGTGATCGCGGCAGCCGAGAACGCGGGCGTGACGCTGTACCTGACGGGGACGCGCCACTTCGCGCACTGAGATTTGTTTTGGGGCCGGCTCTCTCTTTGGGGGCCGGCCCTTTTATTCGCGAAGGCGCGCGTACACGACTTCGTCGCGGTAGGCGCCGTCTCGCCAGGTCACCTGACACATCAGGCCCTCTCGGTGGAAACCCGCCTTCTCCAGCACGCGCTGCTCGGCGACGTTCTCGCTGTCGGTGAACGCCTCCAGTCGATGGGCGCGCGTGAAGCGGAACAGGTGCTCGACCAGCAGCCGGTGCGCCTTCGTACCGAGGCCGACCCCGCGGTGGTCGGGCAGCAACGTCACCCCGACCTCGAAACAGCCCCCCGCCGGCCCACCCCGATCGGCGGCCTCCCAGCTGGCCATCCCCGCCACCACGCCATCCACGGTCACCGCGACGGCCGTCGACTCATCACCGATGAACCCGTCCTCGGCAAACCGCCGCCGGCGCGCCTGCGCACTGCCGAACCCGGCCCACTGGAACGCACCCAGCACCTCGGGCTCCACGGCGAACCGATCGAGCACCGGCAGATCTTCCTCGGCGAACGGCCGCAGGGCGAGGTGTTTCATGCTGCTTCTCCACCAGCTTCACTCGGACTTGGCGCGGGCCGGTGGCCCCATTCCCGGCAGTGTATCGCGGACACCGAGGGTGTTGTGGTTGTCGCGCCTCGGTTCTGTGAGTCTACTTAGGACAGTCGTGGGCGCAATGGGCGGAAGAACTCGCGGATCTCGGTGACGAGCTCGTCCGGTCGCTCCAGTGCGGCGAAGTGACCACCCTCGTCGAACCGGGTGAATCGGGTCAAGTTGTACGCGCGCCGCACCCACTGCTCGGGCGGGGTGAAGTTGTCCTTGGCGAAGGAGGCGAAGCCGGTGGGCGTGGCGACGTAACCGGGCGTGTTGCGACCCAGCATGCCTTCGGTGTGCATGGTTTCGTAGTAGAGGCGCGCGGAAGTGGCGATGGTGCCGGTCAGCCAGTAGAGGGTGATGTCGGTGAGGAGTTCGTCCTTGCTGAACACGGATTCGACGTCGCCGCCGCAGTCACTCCACGCGCGGAACTTCTCGACGATCCACGCGGCCAGCCCGGCGGGGGAGTCCGACAGCCCCGCGGCGAGGGTGGCCGGCTTGGTGCCCTGGAGCTGGGCGTATGCGCCTTCGGCGGTGAAGAAGTGTTCGGCCTGGGCGAGGAAGGCGTCCTCGGCGGGGGTGAGCGGCGTGCCGTCGAGCGCCGGCGTGGCGCCCATCAGGTTGAGGTGGATGCCGATCAGGTGGTCGCCGTGGTCGCGCCCGAGGCGGCTGGTGATCTGCGCGCCGAAGTCGCCGCCCTGCGCGGCGTAGCGCGAATAGCCGAGGACGTCGGTCATGAGCCGGTCGAACAGGTTCGCGATGGCCGTCGGGTTCATCCCGGGCGTGCCGGGGTGCGGGGAGAACCCGAAGCCGGGCAGGCTCGGGGCGACGACGTCGAACGCGTCGGCCGGGTCGCCGCCGTGCGCCGCGGGGTCGGTGAGCGGGCCGATGATCTTGGTGACCTCGAAGAACGAGCCCGGCCAGCCGTGCGAGAACAGCAAGGGGAACGGCTGGGGCCCGGTTCCCTTGGCGTGGACGAAGTGCAGCGTGGTGCCGCCGACGTCGGCGACGAACTGGGGGAGCGCGTTGAGCCGGCTTTCGGCCGCGGGCCAGTCGAATTCGGTACGCCAGTAGTCGACGAGCTCGGCCAGGTAACCCGGCGGTGTGCCGTGGGTCCAGTCGCGCCCGGACAACGCGGGTGCGAAGCGGGTTCGGGCCAGGCGATCTTTCAGGTCGGTGAGCTGTTCTTCGGTGGTTTCGCTGCGGAACGGGCGTAGCACTCGGGGTTCTCCTCCGTTGTGATCTCCCCTCGAGAATGCGGCCGTGGTGGGGATGGGGCTGGCAGGAATTCGACATCAGACCCGGCTTGACACGGCTGCCGGATCCCGGTGTACTTGAGACATCGAACAGGTGTTCGATGCAGGGTGTCGAGGGCCGCCTTCCCCGCGGTGCGTCGGTGCTCGTCCTGTGGGGCCCTGGCCTGGGCCTGCGGTGAGGGTGGGCGCCGGCGTGTGCGTGGAGGGGAGGGGTGTGCGGTGACGGCAGTGGTGGAGCCGGTGGCTCGGCTCGCTGCGCTGCCCGGCGTGAGCACGGCGAGCCGGGTGGCGGAGCAGGCCGAGCACGCCAGGACGACGGGAAGGGTGCTCCCGGTGTCCCCGGCGTTGGCCGGCCTGCTGCCCGACGCGGGGCTCCGGCGCGGGAGCACCGTGGCGGTCCACCGCTCCCCGTCGCTGCTCCTCGCCCTGCTCGCCGAGGCCACCGCCGCCGGGTCGTGGGCGGCGGTGGTCGGCGTGCCCTCCCTGGGCATCGCCGCGGCGGCGGAACACGGCGTCGCGGTGTCGCGCCTCGCCCTCGTGCCCCGCCCGGGCGCCGAGTACCCGGCCGTGGTCGCCGCCCTGCTCGACGGCGTCGACCTCGTGGTCACCGAGCCCCGCTCCGTCACCCCCGCGGTCGCCCGGCGCCTCTCCGCCCGCGCCCGCCACCGCGGCACCGTCCTGCTCACCCTCGGCCCCTGGCCCGCGGCCGACGTGGAACTCCACTGCGCCCCAGGCGAGTGGACGGGGCTCCTCGGCTCCGGGGCGGGGTTCCTGCGCTCCCGGCCCGCCGAGGTACACGCACGCGGGCGGGGTTCCGCCGCCCGGCCCCGGTCGGTTTCGGTCGCTCTACCCGGCCCCGACGGCCGTGCGCTCCCGATGGAGCCCCTCGCGACGCCGGTGGGGCTCCCGCTGCAGCGCCTCGACGAGGAGGCGGTGGGATGAGACAGCGACTTGGCCGCGGTGCCGGTTTCGCTCCGGGCTTGGGGTGGGATGGTCGCGCGAGGGTTGGCGGCGGTCGTGGCGGCAGTCCGGGGAGTGCCGCTTGTGCTTCGCTACGTGGATCGCTGGGGCAGCGGCTTGGTCATGGTGTCGTTTTTGCTCCGGGTTTCGCGTGGGATGGTCGTGCGAGGGTTGGCGGCGGTCGTGGCGGCGGTCTGGGGAGTGCCGCTTGTGCTTCGCTACGTGGATCGCTGGGGCAGCGGCTTGGTCGCAGCGCCGGTTCCGTTCCGGGCTTCGCGCGAGGTGGTCGCGCGAGAGCCGGCAACGGCCGTGGCGTCGAGCCGGAGATGACCGCCCGCGAGAGTTTCGCCGTTGTGCCACGTGGGTCGGCCCCTCGGCGACGGCGTGCGCCGGGCGACGGCCGTGGCGCCGCGGCGACCGCGGGAGTCGGGGCGCGGGGATTCGAGGCGTGGTCCGCCGCAGCAGGTCAGGCGCAGAGTCGGGGAACTCGCGTGACATCCGTCCACATCGGACAAATCGAGGTGGCCGGATGACCATCACCCGGGAACCACCCAGAACCGCCAACCTCCCCATCCGGATGCTCGTCCTGTGGTGCCCCGACTGGCCTGCCGTCGCGGCGGTGGCCGCGGTGGGTGCGCCGCTCACCAGGCCGGCGGCGGTGTTTCTCGCCAACCGGGTCGTGGCGTGTACGGCGGTGGCGCGCAGGAACGGCGTGCGGAGGGGGATGCGGCGGCGGGAGGCGGAGTCGAAGTGTCCCGAGCTGGGTGTGTTCGGCGTGGACGACGGGCGGGACGCGCGGCTGTTCGAGAACGTCGCGCGTGCCGTGGAGGAGCTGGTCGTCGGGCTGGAGGTGGTGCGGCCGGGGCTGATCGCGGTGCCCGTGGCGGGCGCGGCGGGCTACTTCGGCGGCGAGCACCCGCTCGCGGAGAAGCTGCTGGACCAGGTGGCCGCGGTGGCGGGCGTCGAATGCCAGGTCGGGGTGGCGGAAGGGCTGTTCGGAGCCACGATCGCGGCCCGGCACGGTGAGTTCGTGCCGCCCGGGGAAACCGCGCGGTTCCTCGCGCCCCTGCGTGTCGCCGAGCTGGACCAGCCCGACGTCGAGCGCAAGGAGCTCGTCGACCTGCTCACGCGCCTGGGTCTCAAGACGCTCGGGGCGTTCGCGGAGCTGACCGAACGCGACGTGATGTCCCGCTTCGCCCTCGACGGCGTGCTCGCCCACCGGCTGGCGCGCGGGCTGTCGGAGCGCCCGCCGCTGCGCCGCAAACCGCCGGCCGACCTCACGCTCACCGAGGAGTTCGACCCGGTGCTGGAGCGCATCGACGTCGCGGCGTTCCTCGCCAAGAACCTCGGCGCGCGGTTCCACGCGGCCCTCGCCGACCGCGGCCTGGCGTGCACGCGCCTCGGCATCTACGCCACCACCGAGGACGGCGAGCAGCTCGGCCGGGTCTGGCGCTGCGCGGAACCCCTGACGCCCCAAGGGGTCGCCGACCGCGTGCGCTGGCAGTTCGAGGGCTGGCTGAAGGGCAACCGGCCCACCTCGGGCGTCGCGCGGCTGCGGCTGGAGCCGGAGGAAACGGTCGAGGGCAAGTCCTTGCAGCTCGGCCTCTGGCACGGCGGCAACCGCAGCGAGGACGACGAGCTCACCACCGAACGCGCCGCCCGCGCCTTCGTGCGCGTGCAGGGCCTGCTCGGCCCCGAAGGCGTCGTCACCCCGATCCTCGACGGCGGTCGCGACCCCGCCGGCCGCGTCCGCCTCATCCCGTGGGGCGACCCGCGCGAGCCCGTCTCGCCGCCGGACGCCACATGGCCGGGCCGCCTGCCCGCGCCGTCACCCGCGACGGTGCTCGAACAACCCGTGCCGGTGCAGGTCGTCGACGAGCAGGGTGTGCCCGTCGGCATCACCAGCCGCAAGCAGCTCACGGCGCCGCCGTGCCGGCTGAGCGTGGCGGGCGGGCCGCCGCGGACGGTCCTCGACTGGGCCGGGCCGTGGCCTGTCGCGGCCAGCCGACGCGCGGCCACGCCGCAACAGGCCCGCCTGCAGCTGCTCCTGGCCGCCACCGGCCGCGACGACGCCGACGAAGCCGTGCTCGTCCTGTGCTCCGGCACCGAAAATCCTGTGTGGACAGTGGAAGGAATCTACGACTGATGGAAGAGAACACCAGCCTGCTCATCCCGAGCCCCCGCAAGTCGCCCGAAAACGACTAGATGGGCTGGAACAACCCGCCCGTCCCCTGGCAGGACCTCGCCCGCGCGCTGAGCGGTGACGGCGAAGTGCCGCCCGGCGACCACGGCGACAGCCCGGCGTGGGGCCGCAAACGCGACGTCTACCGCCGCCCCGCCGACGTGCTGCCGCCGCGCAGCGAGGTCGAGTCGGGGCCGCGCGTGCCGTACGCCGAGCTGCACTGCCACTCCAACTTCAGCTTCCTCGACGGCGCCAGCCACCCCGAGGAGCTCGTGGAGGAAGCCGCGCGGCTCGGCCTCGACGCCATCGCGCTCACCGACCACGACGGCATGTACGGCGTCGTCCGCTTCGCCGAAGCCGCGAAGGAGCTGGGCGTCGCCACGGTCTTCGGCACCGAGCTGAGCTTCGGCCTCTCCGCGCCGCAGAACGGCGTCGCCGACCCCGAAGGCGAGCACCTGCTCCTGCTCGCGCGCGGCGACGACGGCTATCGAAGCCTGTGCCGCGCCATCACCGCGGGCCAGCTGCGCGGCTACGACAGCACCGACACCTCAGACCAAGAGCACGCCGAAAAAGGTCGCCCCATCTACGACCTGCGGGCCGTCGCCGAGGAAGTCACCGGTCAGTGCGCCGTCCTCACCGGTTGTCGCAAAGGCTCCGTCCGGCAGGCGCTGCTGAACGAAGGACCGGCCGCCGCGGCCACTCAGCTGCGAAAACTCGTGGAGCTCTTCGGCCGCGACAACGTCTACGTCGAGCTCTTCGACCACGGCCAGCCCCTCGACAGCACCCACAACGACCTCCTCGCCGAGCTGGCGAACGACTTCGGCCTGCCCACCGTCGCCACCACCGCCGCGCACTACGCCCGCCCCGAACGCGGCCGGCTCGCCGACGCCGTCGCCGCGATCCGCGCGCGCCGCAGCATCGACGACCTCGAAGGCTGGCTACCCAGCGACGGCGCCGCCTTCCTGCGCTCCGGCACCGAAATGGCCGAGCGCTTCCGGCGATACCCCGGCGCCGTCCAACGCTCGGCGCTGCTGGGCGTCGAATGCTCGTTCAAGCTGGAGCTCCTCGCGCCCGAGCTGCCACCGTTCGACGTGCCCGAGGGCCACACCGAGACGACGTACCTGCGTGAGCTCACGATGAAGGGTGCCGAAGAGCGTTACCTCGGCAAGGAGGACGAAGCCGCCGGGTACGCCCAGATCGAGCACGAGCTGAAGATCATCGAAGACCTCGGCTTCCCCGGTTACTTCCTGATCGTCTGGGACATCGTGCGCTTCTGCCACGACAACACCATCCTCTGCCAGGGTCGCGGTTCGGCCGCCAACTCCGCCGTCTGCTACGCACTGGGCATCACCAAGGTCGACCCGGTGAAGTACAAGCTGCTCTTCGAACGCTTCCTCGCCCCCGACCGCGACGGTTACCCCGACATCGACCTCGACATCGAGTCCGACCGCCGTGAAGAGGCCATCCAGTACGTCTTCGCCAAACACGGCCGCCTCAACACCGCGCAGGTCGCCAACGTGATCACCTACCGCGCCCGCTCGGCGATCCGCGACGCCGCCCGCGCGCTCGGCTACTCACCCGGCCAGCAGGACGCGTGGAGCAAGCAGATCGACCGCTGGGGAGCGTTGCGCAGCACCGAAAAGGACCACGACCACGACATCCCCGACGACGTCGTGCAGCTCGCGTTCGCGCTCGAAGACTTTCCGCGCCACCTCGGGATCCACTCCGGCGGCATGGTGATCTGCCAGGAGCCGGTGAGCCAGGTCGTGCCCGTGGAGTGGGCGCGGATGGAGAACCGCAGCGTGGTGCAGTGGGAGAAGGAAGACTGCGCGGCGGCCGGGCTGGTGAAGTTCGACCTGCTGGGCCTGGGCATGTTGTCGGCGCTGCACTACATGCTCGACCTCGTCCAGGACTACAAGGCCGAGAAGATCGACCTGGCCGACCTGGATCTCAAGGACGCCAACATCTACAAAATGCTGTGCCGCGCCGACGCGATCGGCGTGTTCCAGGTGGAGAGCCGCGCGCAGCTGGCCACGCTGCCGCGGCTGCGGCCGGAGGAGTTCTACGACCTGGCCGTGGAGGTCGCGCTCATCCGACCCGGGCCGATCCAGGGCGGCTCGGTGCACCCGTACATCCGGCGCAAGCAGGGGCGCGAGGAGTGGGATTACGACCACCCGCTGCTCGCGAACGCGTTGCACAAGACCAAGGGCGTGCCGCTGTTCCAGGAACAGCTGATGCAGATCGCGCTCGACGTCGCGAACTTCACCGCCGCGGAGGCCGACCAGCTGCGCCACGCGATGGGGTCGAAGCGGTCCGAGCGGAAGATGGAGCTGCTGCGCCGGCGGTTCCTCGACGGCGCCACCGCCAACGGCCTGGAACCGGAGCTCGCGGAGAAGATCTTCCTGAAGCTCAAGGCGTTCGCGAACTTCGGCTTCCCGGAGAGCCACGCGCTGAGCTTCGCGTACCTGGTGTTCGCGAGCGCGTACTTCAAGTACTACCACCCGGACGCGTTCTGCGCGGGGCTGCTGCGCGCGCAGCCGATGGGGTTCTACTCGCCGCAGTCGCTGGTGGCCGACGCGCGGCGCCACGGCGTCACGGTGCTCGGCCCCGACATCAACCGCAGCCTGCCGCACGCGACGCTGGAACCGTTGCCGGACAAGGGAAAGCTGCGCGCGGTGCGCGGCGGTCTCGGCACCGTGCGGCTGATCGGCGACGAGCTGGCGGAGAAGATCGTGGCCGAACGGTCTCGCGGGGAGTTCGCGAGCATGTCCGACCTCGCCCGCCGCGTGCGGCTCACCGCGCCGCAGCTGGAGGCCCTCGCCACGGCCGGCGCGTTCAGCTGCTTCGGCGGCGACCGCCGACAGGCGCTGTGGTCCGCCGGCGCCGTCGCGCAGGACCGCCCGGAGAAGCTGCCGGGCACGGCTCCCGGCGTCGACGCGCCGACGCTGCCCGGCATGGACGAGCTCGACCTCGCCGCCGCCGACGTGTGGGCCACGGGCCTCTCGCCGGACAGCTACCCGACGGAGTTCGTGCGCGACCACCTCGACACCCTCGGCGTCGTCCCGGCGTCGCGCCTGCTCGACCAGCCCGACGGTGCCCGCGTCCTCGTCGGCGGTGCCGTCACGCACCGCCAGCGCCCCGCCACCGCCGGCGGCGTCACGTTCATCAACCTCGAGGACGAGACGGGCATGGTCAACATCGTCTGCACCCTCGGCCTCTGGCAACGCTTCCACCGCGTCGCGCGCACCAGCACCGCCCTGCTGGTCCGCGGCGTCGTCGAGAAGGCGGACGGCGTGGCGAGCGTGCGGGCCCAGAAGCTGGAGCCCCTGCCCCTGCGGATCACGGCGAAGTCGCGCGACTTCCGGTGACCAGGGCGCTGAGCCAGGCCCGCGGAAGCCGTGTGACATCCTGTCGAGGTGATCGAGACCGGTGAGGACTACCGCGACGCCGTGCTTTCCGGGCAGTGGTGGGAAAAGCGTCAGTTCACGGGCTGCGACTTCACCGAGGCCGACCTGCGTGACCTGCGCACGCGCGGCTGCACGTTCGACAACTGCGACTTCACCAAGGCCGACCTCGCCGGCTCACGCCACGACGCCTCGGCCTTCCGCAGCTGCACGTTCGACCGCGCGGTGCTCGCCGACAGCCGGTGGGCTTCGTGCTCGCTGCTCGGATCGTCCTTTGTAGACTGCCGGTTCCTCGGCATCGCGCTCACGGAGTGCGACCTGTCGCTGGCCTCGCTCGCCCGCGGCCGCCTGCGCAAGCTGCACCTGTCCGGCCTGCGCATGCGCGAGGTCAACCTCACCGAGGCCGACCTCACCGACACCGACCTGCGCGACTCCGACCTCACCGGCGCCCGCCTCCTCGGCGCCAAGCTCCCCGGCGCCGACCTGCGCGGCACCCGCCTCGACGCCAACGCCCTCGTGCAGGCCGACCTGCGCGGCGCCTACGTCGACGTCGAGACTGCCATCGGGTTCGCCGCCGCCCACGGCCTCATCGTCAAGTAAAACCGGGCACCGGCCGCCGAGACGTGATGGGCCGATGCCCCCGGACGACGTGATCAGCGCCTACCAGGCGTTCTTCGCCGGCGAGCGGCGTCCCGGCGTGGACCCCGAAGTACTTCCCGGTCGGCGTCAAGCGCCGCTACGCCCGCGGCACGTGAAAGGGGCGGGACCCGAAGGCCCCGCCCCTTTTCGCAAGCAACTCAGTCCACAAGCGACTCAGTCGATCGGCGGTTCGCCCGGCTCGAGTTCGAGCAGGTCGCCCTCGGCGAGAAGTTCCTCGATCGACGCGGGCAGCAGGTAGGCCGAACCGCCGCCGGGCTGGTTGAACCACGGGATCGCGACGCCGGCGAGCGTCTCGAGCGGACGCTGCACGCGGTACACGTGGTACGGGCGGTTCACCCACTCCGGCACCAGCGAACGCTCCTCGAACGGCGTGCCCGCGGCGTAGGTCAGGTTGCCGTTCGGGCCGCCGAAGCGGTCGAGCTCGCTGCCCGCGGGCAGCTCCCGCATTTCCTTGCCGCGGAACAACGTCAGCGGCGGCTCGCCCGAGAGCGGACCGATCGGCCACTGGTTGTTGCCGCCACCACCGGCGGCGGCGCGCGACGACCCGTTGGCCCGTGCCAGCTCCTCCCGGCGCGGCGGTGCGACGGGCGCACCAGGCCCACCCGGCCCGCCGGGACCGGCCGGGCCACCGAGCCCAGGACCGCCAGGGCCACCAGGACCGCCGGGTCCACCAGGACCAGCAGGCCCACCAGGACCAGCGGGCCCACCGGGTCCACCCGGTCCGCCGACGGGAGCACCCGGCGGCACACCGGGCCCGGTCGGCAGACCCAGCCCGCCACCCACCGGGGGCGCGGGCGGCATCGGGGGCTCCCGGCGCTGCTGCATCGGCTGGACCGGCGGGGTCACCTGCGTCGGCGGCTGAACCGGCGGGGGCGGCGGGGCCTGCCGCTGCGGCGGCTCCTCGGCCTCCGGCTCGTCACCCAGCAGCTCCTCGGCCGGCGTGAACGCCGTCTGCTCCTGCGGCGGCACGGCCTCGCGCGGACGCACCGGGAACGACCCCGTCGCGACCTCCGGCGAAAGCGTCGCCACCACCGGCGGCTTCGGGGCCTCGGCGACGGGCTCCGGCGGCGGCGGGGGCGGCTGCTCCTCGGCGGGCTCGTGGCCGTCGGGGTGCAGCAGGACCTTGCCGAGCATGAACGCGGCGGCGTCGTCGGAGTCGCCGAACACGGCGGGGTTGATCAGCTCGCCGTCGTACCAGCCGACGCGCCAGCCCTCGTCCACCTGCTCCACGGTCCAGCCGCGCTCGGTCGGCGTACCCAGCTGGTAAGCGGCGTCCGGCACGTCGAGCTCGTCGAGGCGCGTCTGCAGCTTCGCCAAAGCGGGTTCGGCCGGCAGCTCGCGACGCGGCCGCCTCGGCGGCTGCTGCGGCTGCCGCTGCGGGGCCTGCGGTTCGGCGGCCGGCTCCGGCCGGGCGCCGGCGCGCGGGGACACGGGCAGCTCGGGCACGGGCAGGACACCCGGCACACCCTCGTCGGGCGTGATCATCGCCGTCGGCGGGCCCGAGTCGAAGTCCGGCTCCCGGCCGGCGGGGGCGCCACCGTCGCGCGGCTGGTCGCCGTACTGGCCTTCGCCGTACGGCTGCTCGTCGTAGTGCTCGTCGTCCTCGTACTGCTCGTCCTGGTACTGGCCGGACTGGTCGTACTGGCCGTCTTCGAAGTGCGGGCCGTTCTCGAACGTCTGCGTGTTCTCGAGCGGCTGGCCACCCTCGAACGACTGGGCGTCCTCGTACTGCCCGGCGTTCTCGTACTGCTCGGCGTTCTCGTACTGCTCGGCGTTCTCGTACTGTTCAGCGCTTTCGTACTGCTCGGAGCCGCGGTCAGCCGGGGCGTACAGCGCGGTGTGCTGCTCGGCCGGCTCTTCGTGGCGGGAAGGTTCGTGCCGCGAAGGTTCGTCGGTGTGGGTGAACAGCACCGGCTCTTCCTCGAGCGGCTGCTCGGTTCCCGCGGCGTCGACGGGCGCGTACAGCGCGGTCTGCTCGGCGTCCTCCTCGGGCGGGGCGGAGTTCGGATCGACCGGCGCGTACAGGGCCGTCCGCTGCTCCTCGCGCTGCGGCGGGGCGGCGTTGGGGTCGACTGGCGCGTACATCGCCGTGCGCTGCTGTTCCTCGTGCGCGGGCGGTGGGGAGTTCGGGTCCACCGGCGCGTACATCGCGGTCCGCTCGGCCACCGGCGTCGGGTTGTCGCCCCCGGCCCCGGCCCCGTTCGGCGGTGTGCCCGCGTTCGACCCGGCACCGTTGGACGCCTGGTCGTGGGCGGGTTCGAAGTCTGGGTGCTGCTGGTCCTCGAAGTGGTCTTCACCGGCGAAGCGGTCGCCGAACTCGTCGTAGTGCTCGTCCTGGTACTGCTCGTTCTCGAAGCCAGGACCGTCGTCGTGCTGCGGGCCGGACCCGTCGAAGACCTGCTCGAACGGCGGTTCGGCCGGCGCCTCCGGCTCGGCGGGCGGCGTGTGCACGGCCAGCGGCACGTCGACCGGCGCCGGCGGGGCGGCTTCGGGCGCCGGGGCCGGCGGCGCCTGGGCCACCGGGGGAGCGGGCGGCATGGGCGGCTGTGGCGGCTGCTGCTGTTGCGGCGGCGGACCCGGCCGCTGCTGCTGGCTGCCCCGCGTGAGGTATGCGGCGGCACCCTGCAGCGCGCCTTCGTCGACCTGCGGCAGCTGGAAGCCGTTGGACCGGATGTGCTCCACCAGGTCGGGCTCGGGCGAGACGCCGTACTGGCGCAGGTAGAAGTTCACGGCCGCGGGCCAGATCCACTGCCCGTCGCTGTGGAAGGCCACGGGCACGGTCGCCTCGGGCGTCTGCGCGAGTCGGTCGATGTCGTAGCCGCGATCCTGCACCACCACGGGCGCGTGGTCGAGGTAGTCGAGCAGGCGGTCCTGCTCGGAGACGTCGAGGTCGGGCCGGTTGATGACCGGGCGCCCGGCGGGGCCGATCGTGTCGAAGATCCGCGCGATGCGGAAGTGCGGGCCGGGCTGCTCGGGGCCGAGGCCGGACAGGCGCCGGATCAGCCACTCCGGCACGTTCTCCTCCGTACGGGGGAACATGCGCAGCTCGTCCTGGTACGCCTGGGGCGGCGGCGCGAGGTGCCAGGTGGGCTCCTCGCGGTTGTACTCGAGGTTGTAGCTGGACGGGTGGTCGAGCTGATAGCGCGCGTTGAACCACGTGCCGCGGCCGTCGCGGTACATACCCGCGCGCAGCCGGCCGAAGAGCGTCGCGATGTCGTGGGTGGCGACCCACTCCTGCCCGGTGCCGTCTTCGGTGCGGATCTCGCCCGTCAGCTCGTGGTACCTGCCGACGGCCCGGTACTCGACCGTGACCTTTCGCCAGTCGCGCGGTGCTGCGCGCAGCAGGGCGAGCCCGATCTGCTTGACCAGTGTGTCCTGCTCGGTCGCGTTCAGCTGCGTCGTCGGTTGTGCCACGGGAACATTTTGACTGTTCGCGCGCGCGAACGCACCCCGCATAGGTCTTTTGCCACTCAGGGACGGTCTGACCTCGGTCGACGCACGATGCTCAAGATCACACACCCGTGCGGGCTGGGACTGGGCTCCGGCGTTGGGGTGACCACGAGTCTACGTCCGGTGGCGCTGCGCGTCCGCTCGCGACGCGCCGGGCCGATCGGGTGGTGCGGTGACCACGCTGCGTGTGCGCCCCGGGCGAGGTCCGGGCGCGGGCGGTGCTTTGCGAGAATGGTCACCGTGACGGCGAAGATTCTGGACGGCAAGGCCACCAAGGACGCCATTTTCGCGGAGCTGCGCCCGCGGGTGGCCGCCCTCGCCGAGCGGGGCGTCGTCCCCGGGCTGGGCACGGTGCTGGTCGGCGACGACCCGGGCTCGCACTCGTACGTGAAGATGAAGCACGCGGACAGCGCGAAGATCGGCATCAACTCGATCCGCCGCGACCTGCCCGCCGACATCTCGCAGGAGAAGCTCGAGGCCGTCATCGACGACCTCAACGCCGACCCGACCTGCCACGGCTACATCGTGCAGCTGCCCCTGTCCAAGCACCTCGACGCCAACCGCGTCCTCGAGCGCATCGACCCCGACAAGGACGCCGACGGCCTCGCGCCCACGAGCCTCGGCCGCCTCGTCCTCGGCCAGCGCGGTCCGCTGCCGTGCACGCCGTACGGGATCGTCGAGCTGCTCCGCCGCCACGGCGTCGAGCTCAACGGCGCGCGCGTGACGGTGGTCGGCCGCGGCATCACCGTCGGCCGCACCATGGGCCTGCTGCTCACGCGCCGCAGCGAGAACTCCACCGTGACGCTCTGCCACACCGGCACCCGCGACCTCGCCGCCGAGGTCCGCCGCGCCGACATCGTCATCGCCGCCGCCGGTGTCCCCGGCATCATCAAGCCCGACATGGTGGCCCCCGGCGCGGCCGTGCTGGACGTCGGCGTCTCCCACGTCGACGGCAAGCTCACCGGCGACGTGGACCCGGGCGTGGCCGAGGTCGCGGGCTGGCTGTCCCCGAACCCGGGCGGCGTCGGCCCGATGACCCGCGCGATGCTCGTGTCGAACGTCGTCGAAGCCGCCGAGCGCGCGGTCGCGAGCCGGTGACCATGACCGCCGACCGGCCCCGCACGAAACGGTCGTGGACCGTCCACGTGCCATTCGGGCTGGTCATGCTGCTGCTGCTCGCCGCGGCGCTGCGGATCCTGCAATACCACTGGCGCGAGGGCGCGGTGCTGGTCGGCGCGGCGCTGCTCGTGGGCGGGCTGCTGCGGCTGCTGCTGCCGGAGGACCGCGTCGGCCTGCTGGCGATCCGCGGCAAGGTCGTGGACATCGTCACCTACGCGGCGCTGTGCGCTGCCGTGTTGTACATCGCCTTCACGATCACCGGCGGTCCGTTCGACTCCACGTCCTGACGTTCCGTACGACCGCGGCCCCGCACCGGGTAGGTGCGGGGCCGCTGTTCATTTCTGCTCTGGTCCGGGTCACGAAGCCAGAGCGAGCTCCCGTTGCTCGGCCGCGCGGGCGTCGCGCCGGTCGAGCGAGCCGGAGACGGCGGCGATCGACAGCCCGAGCACGGCCAGCGTCGCGCCGACCCAGTTGGGCGCCACGAGGCCCAGACCACCGGCGATCACGAGACCGCCGAGGTACGCGCCGATCGAGTTCGCGATGTTGAACGCCGACTGCACGGCCGCCGACACCAGCGACGGAGTGCCGCCGGCCTTCTGCATGATCCGCGTCTGCATCATCGGGCCGATCATGAAGCCCGCGACCCCGACGAAGAAGATCGTGATGGCCGCGCCGACCTTCGACTGGGCCGTGAGCGTGAAGATCCCCAGCACCACGGCCAGCGACAGCATCGCCGCGTACAGCGAAGGCATCAGAGCGCGGTCCGCGAGCCGGCCGCCGAGGTAGTTGCCGACGGTCATGCCGACCCCGGCCAGCGACAGCAGCAGCGTCACGTCCGCGGGCGAGTAGCCGGCGACGTCGGTGAGCATCGGCGCGATGTAGGACATGCACGCGAACACCCCGCCGAGCCCGAACGTCACGATCGCCAGCGCCAGCCACACCTGCGGCCGGCGGAACGCGTCCAGCTCACCGCGTAGCGAAGCTTCGGCCGGCCGCCCCTGGTGCGGCACCAGCTTGGCGATCGCGGCTGCGGCGAACAGGCCGATCACCGCGACCACCCCGAACGTCGCCCGCCAGCCCACCTGCTGGCCCAGCAACGTCCCGAGCGGCACGCCGACGACGTTCGCCAGCGTCAGCCCCATGAACATCATCGACACGGCCTTCGCGCGGTCACCCGGCTTCACCAGGCTCGAGGCGACCACCGCGCCGGCGCCGAAGAACGCGCCGTGCGGCAGGCCGGCGAGGAAGCGGAACGCGATGCCGAAACCCTGGTTCGGCGACAGCGCGAACAGGGCGTTGCCCAGCGTGAACAGGCCCATCATCGCGAGCAGCATGGTCTTGCGCGGCAGCCGCACGGCCACCGCGGTCAGCAGCGGGGCGCCGATCACGACGCCGAGCGCGTAGGCGGAGATGAAGTAGCCGGCGGTGGGGATGTCGATGTGGAAGTCCGCGGCGGCCTGGGGCAGCACACCCATCATCACGAACTCGGTGGTCCCGATGCCGAAGGCACCGATGGCGAGCGCGAGCAACGCGACGGGCACGGCTCTCCTTCCTTGAGAAATCGATTACTCAGCCCGGGGGAGACCCCGTTCTGAAGCGCTTTAGACGAAGGGCAAAAAACAAGACAGCCGTGTGCGGCCCCGACGCCGTCGTGCTGTCTGCAACCCAGTTCAACCGATGGGGTGGGGGTTTGTCATCCCGGTATCCGGGTGAGGCTCTTCACGTAGCGCGACCGTCAGCGGCGCGCGGCGAGCACTCCGTCGAGAAGGCCCGGGGCCAGCTCGTCAAGATCGTTGCGGCGCAAGGAGTTGAACCGCGTCGTGCCTTCCTGCCGGCCGGCGATCACGCCCGCGGCGCGCAGGATGCCGAGGTGGTGCGTGAGTGTGGACTTGGTCACCGGCACCTCGAGCCCGCCGCACGACACCTCGGCCTCGGTCCGGGCCAGCTGGCGCACGATCGCCAGGCGCACCGGGTCGGCGAGGGCGCGCAGCACGGCCTCGACGGTCATCTCGTCGCGCTCGGGGTGGACGAGCGGAGTCAGGTGCGCGGTGGCGGGCATGCGTCCATAGTACGACGTGCCTCGAAATTGTCAGGCCCGCGGTGTACGGTCGTCATCGAACTACGACGTTCGTCGAACCAATCCCGTTCACCTCTTGGGGGCACCACCATGTCCAGCGTCTCCACCACCGGGCGCTCGCGGAACGCCGTGCTGGCGTTCGGGGCCTTCGGGGTCGGCACCAGCGGCTACATCGTCGCCGGGCTGCTGCCGTCGCTCGTCTCGGAGCTGCACGTGTCGGCCACCGCTGCCGCGCAGCTCGTCACGTCGTTCGCCATCGCGTACGCGATCGGCTCGCCGCTGTTCGCCGCCGTCACCGGGCGCTGGGAGCGCCGGACGCTCCTGGTGGCCGCGCTCGTCGTCACCGGTCTCGGCAACCTGTTCGCCGCCGTCGCGCCGGGGTACACGACGCTGCTTCTCGCGCGGGTTGTCACGGCCGTCGGCGCCGCCGTCTTCACCCCGGCTGCCAGTGCCGTGGCCGCGGAGCTGACCACGCCGGAGCGCCGCGGCCGCGCGGTCGCGATGGTGTTCGGCGGGCTCACGGTCGCGTTGATCTTCGGGGTGCCGCTGGGCAGCCTGGTCTCCCAGCAGTGGGACTACCAGGCCGCGTTCCTGCTCGTCGGTGTGCTGTCGCTGGCCGGCGCGGTCGCGGTGCGAGTCGTGCTGCCGCGGGTCGCACCGCCGCCCGCGGTGCGGCTGGCCGAGCGTTTCGCGGTGGCGCGCGACAAGCGCGTGGTCGCGCTGCTCGTCACGACGGTGCTCGCGTGCCTCGGCGCGTTCATGGTCTACACGCTCTCGTCGCCGCTGCTCGCCGCGACGGCCGGCGTCACCGGTGGCACCGTCACGGTGCTGTTGTTCTGCTACGGCATCGGCGGCGCCCTGGGCAACTACCTCGGCGGCCGCGCGGCCGACCGGTGGGGTGCACGCGTGCCGGTGCTCCTGGTGCTGGGCGCGATGACCGTCGTGCTGGCGCTGCTGCCGTTCACGTCGGTGACCGTGGCCGGCGCGGGCGTGACCTTCTTCGTGTGGGGCACGATCACCTGGGCGATCAACCCGCCGATGCAGCACCGGCTCATCGAGCTGTCACCCGGGCACGCCGGTCTGGCCCTCTCGCTCAACGCGTCGGCGATCTACCTCGGCGTCGGGCTCTCCGGCATCGTCGGCGGCGCGGTGCTGACGTCGGCCGGGCCGACAGTGCTGCCGGAGATCGCCGCGGTGCTCAGCGCCGTCGCGATCGCGGTGATGGTGTTCTTCTGGGAGACCCGCCGCACTCGTCGCGTGGCGGCCCGGGAAGAAGTGGCCGTCGGCTAGTCGGTGACAATCTCGCAGTCGGGCCCGGGGTACAGCAGTGCTTCGTGCCCGTCGGCGAACCGCACGACGTACGGCGGTGAGCCGTCCGGGCCGCGCACCTCGAGGATCTCGGCGCGCTGCTCGGCGGCCCCCACCGTGCGGCCGTGGACCTGGATCTCGTCTCCTACCGTCGCGTGCATGGGGTTTCACCTCCGCCGTTCAGGGTAGGAGCGCCTCGCGGCCGCGTACAGGGCAGTTGTGAAAAGCTGGCCCGGTGGCTGAGGTTCTGGACGTGGCCCACGGGTTGGGCGGTGAGCTCGTGCTCCGCCGTGACGGCGCGGCGCTCGAGGTGATCGAGAACGGTGTGTTCCTGATGGACACCCGGAACGGGGAATCGGAACGGCTTCTCGTGACCGGGGCCGCCGACGTGCTCGCACCGGGCGCCCGCGTGCTCATCGGCGGCCTGGGCGTGGGTTTTTCATTGCGGGCGGCGCTCGATCACCCGCACGTCGGCTCGGTTGTGGTGGTGGAGCGCGAGCCGGCGGTGATCGCGTGGAACCGCACGGGCCCGCTCCGCGACGTGCACGGTGCGGCGCTGAAGGATCACCGGGTGTCGCTGGTGGAGGCGGATCTGGTGTCGTGGCTGCGTTCCTCGGGTGAAACCTTCGACGCTCTCTGCCTCGACATCGACAACGGTCCCGAGTGGACGGTGACGGAGGGCAACGCCTCGTTGTACGGCGAGTCCGGAGTGGACGGTCTGGCCCGCCTGCTGCGCCCGGGCGGCGTCCTGGCGGTCTGGAGTGCCGGCGCCTCTCCCGCGTTCACGGACCGGTTGCGGGAGCGCTTCGCCGACGTGCGCGTGGTGCCGGTCCCGGTGCCGCGCGGAGAACCGGACGTGCTGTGGTTCGCCCGCCGCTGACCGCGGCCGTCTCGGAGAACGCGGCTTGGTGCGACGTTTTCTGCCGCATCTCCGGGGTTTCCGGCACCTTCGGCCCGCACGCCTGGACCGCGCCCGCGCGCACACCGGAGCTCTTTCCCGACGCGGTGACCTTGTCGCCGGACGCCACCGCCGCCGACATCTTGCCCTTCGTGGACGCTTCGGCCGGCTGCTCAGTGAAGGACAGCTTCGCGTCCCTCGACCTGCCGGGCTTCGAGGTGCTGTTCTCGGCGACCTGGCTGCACTTCCCGGTGCGATCGTCGTCGGGATGGCCCTCGTCGGCGTCACCGGACCCTTCGTTCGTCCACCTCCGCGGCCCGACCGTCGCCCACCGCGGGCCGGCCGCGGTCGGCCTGTGGAACTTCACCGGCGACGACTGGGCCGGCGCGGTCGCCGGCGCCGCCGCCGCGTTCCCGGGTCTGCCGATCGTCGGCTACGAACGCGGCGACGAGCTGGCCTCCGCGCTGGCCTACGGTGCCACCCCACTCGGGGAGCTGCGCGTCTGGGTTGCGACCTGCCAAAATGGACCGCATGACGCGTGAAGTGCACCTGAGCGGCGACGCCGAGGCCGACAAGCTGCTGAGCGAGGACCCGGTCGCCCTGCTCGTCGGCATGCTCCTCGACCAGCAGATCTCCATGGAGGTCGCCTTCCTCGGCCCGCGCAAGATCGCCGACCGCATGGGCGGCTTCGACGTGCGGCGCATCGCGGAGGCCGACACGGAGGAGTTCGTCGAGATGTGCGTGACGCCGCCTGCCATCCACCGGTATGGCGGTTCGATGGCGCGTCGGGTGCAGGCGCTGTGCCAGTTCCTCGTGGAGCACTACGACGGCAACCCCGAGGCGATCTGGACCGAGGGCCGGCCCAAGCCTGATGGCGCTGAGGTGTTGAAGCGGCTCAAGGCCCTGCCTGGTTACGGGGAGCAGAAGGCCAAGATTTTTCTCGCGTTGCTGGGGAAGCAGTACGGCGTGCAGCCGAAGGGGTGGCGCGAAGCCGCCGGTGCCTACGGTGACCGCGGGTCCCGCCGCTCCATCGCGGACGTGGTGAACGCCAAAACACTGGCGGAGGTCCGCGCGTTCAAGAAGGAACAGAAGGCGGCGGCGAAAGCTGAGTCGGCTGGGAAGAAGTAGTCGGCGGGTGCACTTTGGCACTTGCCTCTTAGGTTCCGCCGGCGGCGGTCATTTGGCGAGTTTCACTTACCGCACCTGATGCCGTTTCGCGGAGTGAGCATCCGCGTGACTGCAACGAAGACACGGATAATCCACTCCCTCCCCGGGTGCCCCCGACGAGAAGCATCTTCTACGGGACTCACTTTGTGTCAAGGTACTCTTTCCAGCCTTGACACAAAGTGAGTCCCGTAGAACCATTGGGAGACGGGGGTGGTGATCTATTCTTTTGTTCTCTTGTTCTTTTGTCTTTTGAAGGAACGTGCCTTCGGGTATTGCGCCCTTTGGGCGAAAAGAAAAACAGTAGTGCTCCCCGAAGCCCAATTTTCACGACGGTTCGGGCCGCTTGTCAAGGCGGGAAAGAGTACCTTGACAAGCGGCCCGAACCGCGTTGTGGCTTCTCGTCGGGGAGCGGCCCGGGGGAAGGGTCGGGGGAGGGGTTGGGGAGAGCTTCGGTTGAGTTGCCGGCCGTCTGTTTGGTGGTCGCAAGGGCGCGGTGAGTTTTTGGTGGAGTGTGGGCTGGGTGCCGGCCGCCTGCTGGTTGGTGGCAAGAGCAGCGGTGGGTCTTGGGCCGAGCCAGCGGCCGTCTGCGTGGTGGTGGGCGGTTGCCTGCTTCTCGCGATCCGGAATCGGCGGCGAGCCGATCCGGCTAGCGGACCGCCCGTACCGCGAAAACCAACCGATCCCGGCCCCCGATGTCGGCTCGCACCGTCTGCGCCGTCGCGGAGTGGAAGCCAGCGTCGGTCGCCAGGGCGGCGGCCTCCGTCTCCGAGCCGGGGATGCGCAGGTCGTGAGCCATCACCTCGGACATCGAGCCGCACGGGTTGAAGCGGGCCGACGAGGAGATGCTGAAGGCCAGGACCCCGCCCGGGCGTAGGACGCGCGCCCAGTCGGCAAGGGCGGTGGCGCCCAGGAAGTGCAGGGCCGAAGCGCACACGACGGCATCGGCGGCGCCGTCGGCGCAAGGCATCGGCACGGCCGGCCCCGCCTGCCAGGAGATCACCCCGGCCGGGTCCAACGAGGGGGCCTTCGCGCGGGCCAGGGCCAGCATGCCCTCGGAGATGTCCACGCCCAGCACCGAACCGGGCGACAGCCGCAGCGCGGCGAACGCTGCGGCGCCCGTCCCGGTGGCCACGTCGAGCAGCAGGCCGGGGCGGGGAGGCAAGAAAGAGATCAAAGTGTCCGCCACCAGCGGGTGGAAGAGATCGTCGTCGTACTCGGCGGCCATTTCGTCGAAAACAGAGCTCACGAAGCCCAACGTAGTGGCGCTGACCAGCGAATTTCAGCTCAGCCGCCGGCGCCCCGCGAAGCCGAGGTCGGCGCGGTGGTACCAGGCCAGCTCGGGGTCGCCTTCGAGCCAGCAGAGCAGGACGTCGTCGCCGTCGAGGGACGCGGGGAAGTCGACCAGGAGGGGAGCGAAGCCCTTCAGCTCGGCGCCGGTGCGTTGGACGGTGGTCATCAGCTCGTCGAGGCGGGCCTGTGCGGCCTTCCACTCCGGCAGGCCGCCGAGGTCGGTGTCGCGGCCGCCCGGGCGCAGCGACGCGGCGAGCTCGGCCGCGTCGGCGCGCACGCGGACGAGTTCGGCGAGGACCGGGAGCAGCCGGGAGAGCTCGGCGCGCGCCTCGGCCACGGTGAACAGACCCATGTGACGATGTTCTCACTGCGGTCCGGACGCCCTCACCGCCCAGGTCGCCGCCGCGCCACCGTCGTCGCCAGACCCGTGCCGACCAGCACGAACCCGGCGGCGAGCAGCGCGCCGGAGAACAGCCACGACGTCAGGCCGAAGGAAAGCCCGCCGTGCGGGAGGACGTTCAGCAGGTCGAGGCCCCATTCCGGCATCGCCAGCGCGATCACGCCCGGCAGCACGCCCCACACGACCCCGCCGAGCAGCGGTCCCGAGGACGACCACGCGCCCAGCGCGGCGACGCCCAGTAACAGGATTGCGCCGGCCGCCATCAAGGCGATGCCGAGCGCGTCGCGGCGGGCGGCGAAGGCCTCCATCACGATCACCTGCTGCCGGTAGCCCCCGGCCGCGAGCAGGCCCAGGGCCACGGGCGTGAGCACGAGGCCCAGCAGCCCGCTGAACACCCGCGCCAACGCCCGGCTGGGTGGCGGTGCCTGGTAGGCGGGCGGTTGAAAGGTGGTGTACGGGTCGGAGTACGACATAGCGTGACCTCCCGAGTGGCTGGTTCCCCGATGGGATGGTTGCCGACCTCACCCGGTTCCGCGACCGGCGAACGCGTGGTGTGTGCCCGCTCGTCGGAGCCGCGAGCAAGAGGTGGAGACTTGATACCGACCACTTCTGGAACCATCCAGCTCCGGCAAGCAGTACGCTTGTACCGCTACCGACGAGTCGAAGAAGTAACGCGAAGATCCGCGGAAGGAGCACCGCTGCTCATGGCCAAGATCAAGGTCCAGGGCACCGTCGTCGAGCTCGACGGCGATGAGATGACCCGCATCATCTGGCAGTTCATCAAGGACAAGCTGATCCACCCGTACCTGGACGTCAACCTGGACTACTACGACCTGGGCATCGAGGAGCGGGACCGCACCGACGACCAGATCACCATCGACTCCGCCAACGCCATCAAGAAGCACGGCGTCGGCGTCAAGTGCGCCACGATCACGCCCGACGAGGCGCGCGTGGAGGAGTTCGGCCTCAAGAAGATGTGGCGGAGCCCCAACGGCACCATCCGCAACATCCTCGGCGGCGTGGTCTTCCGCGAGCCGATCATCATGCAGAACGTGCCGCGCCTGGTACCGGGCTGGACCAAGCCGATCATCATCGGCCGCCACGCCCACGGCGACCAGTACAAGGCCACCGACTTCAAGGTCCCCGGCCCCGGCAAGGTCACCATGACCTACACCCCGGCCGACGGCTCCGAGCCGATGGAGTTCGAGGTCACCAACTTCCCCGAGGGCGGCGGCGTCGCCATGGGGATGTACAACTACCGCAAGTCGATCGAGGACTTCGCGCGCGCGTCGCTGCAGTACGGCCTCGACCGCGGCTACCCGGTCTACCTCTCCACCAAGAACACGATCCTCAAGGCCTACGACGGCATGTTCAAGGACGTGTTCCAGGAGATCTTCGAGGCGGAGTACAAGGCCGACTTCGACGCCAAGGGCCTCACCTACGAGCACCGCCTCATCGACGACATGGTCGCCGCGGCGCTCAAGTGGGAGGGTGGCTACGTCTGGGCCACCAAGAACTACGACGGTGACGTGCAGTCCGACACCGTGGCCCAGGGCTTCGGCTCGCTCGGCCTCATGACGTCGGTGCTGCGCACGCCGGACGGCAAGACCGTCGAGGCCGAGGCCGCCCACGGCACGGTCACGCGCCACTACCGCCAGCACCAGCAGGGCAAGCCGACCTCCACGAACCCGATCGCGTCGATCTACGCGTGGACCCGGGGCCTGGAGCACCGCGGCAAGCTCGACGGCAACGCCGAGCTCATCGGCTTCTCGAACACCCTCGAGCGCGTGGTCATCGACACCGTCGAAGGCGGCAAGATGACGAAGGACCTGGCGCTGCTGGTCGGCAAGGACCAGGCGTGGCAGACCACCGAGGAGTTCCTCGGCACGCTCGACGAGAACCTGGCCAAGAAGATCGCCCAGGGCTGATCGAAGGCCGCACCAGCCACCGGCTGAACTGCCTTTCCCACCACCGCGAAGGGGCACCTCGGAGGAGTCTTCCGAGGTGCCCCTTCGTCGTGACTACCGGTTGTCACCGGAGGGTGACGCTGTTGGCGCCTCCGGGTGGTCTGCCCGGCCGGACCTGTCGGGCGGACCTACTCCGTGTCTACCCTGGTAGAGCCCAATTTCTTGCGACCGAGTTTTTTCACGACTGAGGAGCGGCCGTGATCCTGGGGTTGATACCGAAGAAGACCCTGATCATCATCGGTGTGATCGTTGCCGTGATCGTGATCTACGTCCTGAACCAGAAGGGCCAGGCCGACGCCCAGGGTTCCCCGACCGGGTGCAAGGTCACGGTGACCGCCGACGTCCTCAACGCCCGCGAAACGCCGGACGGCAACGGCAAGATCGTCGGCAAGTACCTCAA
Source organism: Amycolatopsis sp. NPDC047767 (assembly GCF_040704195.1). Taxonomy (NCBI): domain Bacteria; kingdom Bacillati; phylum Actinomycetota; class Actinomycetes; order Pseudonocardiales; family Pseudonocardiaceae; genus Amycolatopsis; species Amycolatopsis sp. NPDC047767. The sequence continues at coordinate 397,203 of NZ_JBEYSJ010000001.1, read as the reverse complement.
CGGCGCCGAGTTCGACGCGATGCCGGTGCAGCAGAACGGATTCCGCGAGGTCGCCAAGGACAAGTGGGTGGCGAGCAGCTTCGTGAAGCCGCTCGAGGGTTCCAAGTGCTGAGTGGTTCACGTCAGCGCGGTTAGACGCCCGCGAAGTCCAGCGCCACCGTGACCACGCCGGAAAGCGCCGCGATCAGCGCCAGCGTGCGTGCCTTGCGCCGGTCGCGCGTCGCCGCGGCCCGCCAGTAGAGGCCGATCCCGGCCACGAGCAGCAGGACCTCCACGGTCATCGACACCGCCGGCAGCCGCCACAGGCCGAAGCCGAAGGTCGGCAGATCGCCCGCGTTGCCGGGCAGGATCGGCAGGTCGGCGCGGTGCACGACGAGGTCGAGCAGCCAGTGTGAGAACGCCACCGCGCCGAGTGTGACGCCGGCGCTGCGGCCCAGCCACCGCGCCGCGACCAGGCCGAACAGTGCCGAGAGCACGAGCGCGCCGACGAGCGAGTGGGTGTAGTCGGCGTGGATCACGCCCTCGCCGTAGCCCGTGCCGCCCGACTGGTCGATGGTTTCGATGCCGGTCAGGTAGAGCGGGGTGAACACGATGTCGAGCCACGCGGTGGCCAGCATCAGTGTCCACACGGGAATGGCGGGCCGGCCGGCTTTCACGGCAGCGGCGAGGCCGAAGTGCCCGGCGATCATCTGGCTGCCTCGCTCTCGGCCGGCTTGGCGTTGGTGTGCCAGGGGAAACGCGCGTCGGGGATCCCGAGCGCGACGGTGAACAGCAGAACGGCGAGGACGAAGGACATGGTTCTCCTCAGCTGGCGTAGTCGGTGATACCGCGGACGAGCATCGTTTTCAGGAGCGTGAAGCTGGCGTCGACGTCTTCGGGCCGGCCGAAGCCGCCGGACGCTTCGAGGCTCGCGAAGCCGTGGACGGCCGCGCGCAGGCACCGCGTCGCGTGCACGGTTTTCGCCTGGTCGAAGCCGTACGGGCGCAGCACGGCGAAGGCGACTTCGGCGACGCCGTGGGTGGCTTTCGCGAGCTCCTCGTCGCCCTCGTCGGGCGCGGTTTCCAGCGCGGCGACGCGGTGGGGATGGCTGCGCAGGTACGCACGGTAGGCGTCGGCGAGAGCCTCGATCGCGTCGTCACCGGAACGGCCGGTCGCGGCACCGCGCAACGCTTCGGTCATCTCGGCGACCACGCGCAGGTCGACCAGCCGGCGCAGGGCGGCGAGCCCGCCGACGTGCTTGTACAGCGAGGGCGTGGCGACACCCGCGCGCTCGGCGACCTTGGCGAGGCTGAGCGCGTCGGCGCCGTCGGCGTCCACCACCTCGAGCGCGAGGGTGACGACGGCGTCCGGCGTGAGGCCGGCTCTAGGGGACATCGGGCTGGCTAACTGTCATAGCTTCAAAGCTAATGGCGTTAGCTAGCGGTCGTCAACCTCGATGGTCAGGCCTTCGTCCGCGACGACCACGTCGCCGTCGAACTCACGGCGGGCTTCCGCGGCGGACGCGGAACGGTCGGCGCCGGGCCAGAAGTGCGTCAGCAGCAAGGTCCGGACGCCCGCTTCGGCCACCGTCCGCCCGGCTTCCGCGGCCGTGAGCAGGTGGCGTGGCTCGTCCGGCTGCTCGCCTTGGAGGGTGGCTTCGCAGATGAGGAGGTCGGCGTCTCGCGCCAGCTCGACGAGCAGCCGCGACGGGCCGGTGTCGCCGGAGTACGCGACGGTGCCGTGCGGCGAGCTCAGTCGCACGCCGTGGCTGGGCACGTGGTGGGGGAGCGGTGTGGAGGTGAGCTGCCAGGGACCGACGGTTTCGGGCTGCGCGAAGAGGCGGACGTCGAAGATCGTCGCCGGGTGCGGGCGCGGCTCGGCGGCTTCGAGGCGGTGCAGCACGCCGGGGGTGCAGTGCAGCGGCAGGCGCCGGCCGTCGACGGTGTAGTGCCAGGCTCGGCTGAGCGCGGTGAGGTCCGCCATGTGGTCGGGGTGCTCGTGGGTGATCACGGCGGCGTCGAGGTCTTTCGCGGCGACGTGCGTGAAGAGCCGGCTCGCCGCGCCGTACCCGAGATCGAGCACGACGTGATGGTTTCCTTGTGAGAGAAGGAATCCCGCGCACGCGCGGCCGGGTTCGGGCCAGGCGCCGCAGCTGCCGAGCACGGTGAGTCGCGCCATGCGCGCAGTCTGGCACAGGATTGTCAGGCCCGGCGGGTAGCGTGCGTGGGGTGCTGACCGTCTCCACCGTGAATGTCAACGGCCTGCGGGCCGCCGTGAAGAAGGGCTTCGTCGAGTGGCTCGCCACCACGAAGGCCGACGTCGTCGCCTGCCAGGAGGTGCGGGCCGAGGCCGCGCAGCTGCCCGCGCACGTCGTCGAACCCGAGGGTTGGTTCGCCGCCCACGCGCCCTCGGCCGCGAAGGGGCGCAACGGCGTCTCGCTGTACAGCCGCGTCGAGCCCGACGAGGTGCGCGTCGGCTTCGGCGAGCCGGAGTTCGAGGACAGCGGGCGCTACCTCGAGATGCACCTGCCGGGCGTCGTCGTGGCGAGCCTGTACCTGCCGAGCGGCGACGTCGGCACCGAGCGTCAGGACGAGAAGGAGCGCTTCATGGCCGCCTTCCTGCCCTACCTCGGCGAGCTGCGCGCGAAGTCCGCGGCGGCCGGCCGCGAGGTCGTGGTGGTGGGCGACTGGAACATCGCCTACGACACCGTCGACCTGAAGAACTGGAAGGGCAACCACAAGAACTCCGGCTTCCTGCCCGAGGAACGCGCCTGGCTCGGCCGTGTCTACGACGAAGCCGGCTACGTCGACGTCCAGCGCCGCCTGCACGAAGGCCCGGGCCCCTACACCTGGTGGTCCTACCGCGGCCAGGCCTTCGACAACGACTCCGGCTGGCGCATCGACTGCCAGCTCGCCACCCCCACCTTGGCCGCCTCGGTGCAGTCCGTGGTCGTCGAACGCGCCGCCACCTACGCCGAACGCTGGTCCGACCACGCCCCCGTCACCGCGACTTACGACGTGCCTTTCCCCCGCTGACCCGCGGTCGAGGCGCAGCTCCGGCGCCGGGGCTGATTTCCTTACCGGCCAAGCAGAAGGGCTCCTCAGCCGCCACTGAGGAGCCCTTCTGTCGAGCAACCTGCAACAGCCTCAGCAGCTGAGGTTGCCACCCGGGTCGACGCCCAGGATGCCGGTGATCTTCTGGTACGCGTCGATGCGGCTCTGGACCTGGGCGGGGTTGCCGCCGTTGCATTCGATGGAGCCGTTGATGCTGCGGATCGTCTCGCCGAAGCCGCGGCCGTTGACCATGGCGTCGTGCGGGGTCATGGTGCCGGGGCCGGACTGGGTGTTCCAGTACCAGAGGCCGGTTTTCCAGGCGACGGCCGAGTCGTTCTGCACGAGGTTCGGGTTGTTGAGCAGGTCGATGCCGAGCGCGTCGCCCGCGGCTTTGTAGTTGAAGTTCCAGCTGAGCTGGATGGGGCCGCGCCCGTAGTACGCGGCGGTGCCCGCCGGGCAGCCGTACGACTGGCTGGTGTCGCAGTAGTGCGGGTAGTTCGCGGTGTTCTGCTCCACGATGTACACGAGGCCACCGGTTTCGTGGCTCACGTTCGCCAGGAAAGCCGCGGCTTCCTGCTTCTTCACCGTGTCACTGCCCGAATTCGCGAAGCCCGGGTACGCGCCGAGGGCGTCGGTCAGTCCACTGTAGCTGTAGAACGAGTTCCGCCCCGGGAACATCTGGTTGAACTGCGACTCGCTGACTACGAAGCTCGCGGCCGGTGCGGCGTTCGCGGCCGTGGTGGCCGGCACGAGCACCGTGATCGCGGCCGCGGCGGCCAGCCCGACGGCGGTGAGGATCCTTCGGAGAGACATGGGCTCACTCCTTTGTTCGCCCCTGAAGTGGTCTATACCACAGAGGTATAGACCAATCACAAGAGCGACAACAGGCCCCGAAGGTCAAAAAGACGCGATCAGACCAACAAGGTTGGTGAATAACTTGCTTTCCGTAGTTCGGCGCCGCCAAACGGGTGAACGTTTTTCACGTTTTGCTCGCGCCGTGCGACCGGAACCGGACCAAGCCGACACTCGAGACAGCCGTTCGAGCGACCCGGACGGTCCGGAAAACCGGCAGCAGAGCGCTGACCACCAGTGACACCGTCAGCCCGGGGGTGGTCACCCGCCTTCCCCGGACGGGCGCTAGTCTCGGCGCCCGAGTTGATCAGAACCGACAGGTCTTGACACGCTCGGTAGTTTTTTCACTGTATGACTCATCCTTACGGGTGAGAGATCTCGCCAGGAACATCACTTCGCGGGAGGCACTCCGGTGCGCAACCCAGGTCATCTCCTGTTGCGGTCCACGCTGCACTCGGCCCGGTCGGCGACGCTCGTCGTGCTGCCGGCCGTCCTGCTGCTCGCGGGCAGCGGCACGGCGCTCGCCGATGACGGCGTGGTCCGTGCGGAGACCCCTTCGGCGGCGGGCTTCGGCTTCCTCGGCCCGGTCGGGCTGGTCGCCGTGGCCCTGGGCATCGTCGGCATGGCCCTCGGCGTGCTGCGCCAGCGGCGCAAGGCGCGCGCGGCGACAGCCACGGCTCTGCCCGCCCCTGAGCCAGCCGACGCCGAGGAGCCCACCCGGCCCCTCGCGCCGATCCAGCACCCCTAGAAGCCCGCCGGAACCCCCGCCGAAGCGCCTCAGGGAGACCTCCCTGTGACCCGCCTCTCCGGCTCCTGAAAGAATCGCCGACGTGTCCGACGAACAGAACGGGCGCCTGCGGGTGCTTTCCGGGATCCAGCCGACGGCCGACTCGTTCCACCTCGGCAACTACCTCGGCGCCCTGCGGCAGTGGGTGAAGCTGCAGGACACGCACGAGACCTTCTACTGCGTCGTCGACCTGCACGCCATCACGGTGGAGCAGGACCCGAAGGTGCTGCTGGAGCGCACGCGCCGTTCGGCCGCGCAGCTGCTCGCGATCGGCGTCGACCCTGACCGAAGTGCCCTGTTCGTCCAGAGCCACGTGCCCGAGCACGCGCAGCTCGGCTGGGTGCTGGAGTGCCAGACCGGCTTCGGCGAGGCCAGCCGGATGACGCAGTTCAAGGACAAGTCGGCCAAACAGGGCGCCGACCGCGCCAGTGTGGGCCTCTTCACGTACCCGATCCTGCAGGCCGCCGACATCCTGCTCTACCAGGCCAACGCCGTGCCGGTGGGCGAGGACCAGCGTCAGCACCTGGAGCTCACGCGCAACCTCGCGCAGCGCTTCAACAACCGCCTCGGCAAGACGTTCACGGTGCCCGAGCCCTACATCGTCAAGGACACCGCGAAGATCTACGACCTGCAGGACCCGACGGCGAAGATGAGCAAGTCGGCGTCCGCGGCCAACGGTCTCGTCGAACTGCTCGAAGACCCCAAGCGTTCGGCCAAGAAGATCCGCTCCGCCGTGACCGACACCGGCCGCGAGGTCAAGTTCGACGCGGAGAACAAGGCCGGCGTCTCCAACCTGCTGAGCATCTACTCGGCGCTCACCGAGCGCTCGATCGCCGACCTCGAAGCGGCGTACGAGGGCAAGGGCTACGGCGACCTCAAGAAGGACCTCGCCGAGGTGCTCGTCGAGTGGGTCACGCCGCTGCAGACCAAGGTCCAGTCCTATTTGGACGACGTTGCCGAGCTCGACAAGGTGCTCGCGCGAGGGGCGCAACGCGCCCGGGAGGTGGCAGCGCCGACGCTCGCCACCGTATACGAGCGGTTGGGCTTCTTGCCCGCTGCTCGCTGAAAATCACTTGCCGGGGGGCAAAAGTGAAGAAACACCTGTCCATTTTGGCTGCCGTCGTGCTGCTCGCCGGGTGCGGTGAGTCCACTCCGGACAGCCAGAAGGCGATGGCGGTCTCGGACGGCCAGACCATCCAGCGGCCCGGCTACGAAGGTTCCGACTACCCGGACGCCGGGCCGCTGAAGGAAACGGCGGACCCACAGGTCGCGCAGGTCGGCGGGAAACCGGTGATCGAGGCCTGCAACCTGTTGTCGCTGAACGACCTGAAGGACTTCGGCATCCGGGTCGGCTCGCGGCCGGACCCGAACATCGTCAACTTCGAGCGCGTCTACCTGGTGGGCGACGGCACCGGTCCGCTCAAGAACTCGTTCCCGTCCTACTCGAAGGCCGACGGCGAGGCGCTCAACAAGTGCACCTACGCCCTCGAATCGAAGGACGGCACGCTGCAGGAAACCCTGGCGGTCGCGGTGTCTCAGCCCGCCTACGTGCCCGACACGGCCGAGGCGGCCGCCGCGTTCGACGGCGCTCCGGCCGGCATCACGCTCGGCCCGGTGCACCTCTATTCGAAGCGCCGTCCGGTTCCCGAGCCCGACGCGTCGGGCCAGGCGACCGTGATCCTCGGCGACACCATCGCCAGCTTCGACTTCGACCTCAAGGGCAACGGCAGCGCCGGCAAGCTGCAGGACATCGCCAAGCGCGTGATGCAGAACCTCGAGAAGCAGACGAACGCGCCGGCCGGCCCGAGCACCGTCGACTACTCGAGCCCGGTGTTCCCGAAACCGGTCGCCCAGCCGTGCCCGCTGCTCCCCGCCGGTGTGGTGAGCCCCGCCATCGGCGCCGACGTGTCGCCGTTGGTCTCCGAGATGCCGGGTACGGCCGTCGGCGACATCGTGTTCCCGAAGGACCCGCAGCAGCGCAACTACGTGCAGCTCGAGTGCGAACGCGGCACCGGCGAGGACGACCCGCTCTCCCGCAAGGCGCTGTCCCTGACGGCCACGAGCTTCCTGTCCGACGACGCCGCCAAGGAATACGTCGACAACACCGCGGGCGCGCACGGTGGCCAGGCCCCGTCGGCCGCGATCGGCGACGAGTCGCGGATCATGACCGACACGATGTCGGTGAAAACCCAAGGCGTGCTGATCTTCCGCAAGGGCCGCTTCGCCTTCGAGCTGTACCTCGACGACCACGACGCGCACCCCAACGGCATCAGCCTGGCCGAAGCCAACACTCTGCTGGTGCCGGCCGGGCAGAAGATCGCCCAGGCTTTTCAAGGGGTCTAGGTGCGGCTGATCGTCCTCAACGGACCGCCCGCCATCGGCAAGTCGACGCTGGCGGAGCGGTTCGCCGAGGACCATCCGCCGACGCTGAACCTCGACGTCGACCGCGTGCGTTCGCTCGTCGGTGGCTGGCGCGCGCAGCCGGCAGAGTCCGGCTCGGCGGCGCGCGCGTTGGCCCTCGCGGCCGCCCGCGCGCACCTGACCGCGGGCCACGACGTGGTCGTTCCGCAGCTGCTCGCACGCCCGGAGTTCCTTGTGCAGCTGGAAGAACTGGCTCACGACGTCGGCGCTGAGTTCCACGAGCTGATGCTCACGGACACCCGCGAAAACGTCCTCGACCGCTTCGCCGCCCGCGCGCCCGGGCCGCACCACCACGACACCACCGCGGCCGACGTCGCCGCGTTCCACGACCGCCTCGAATCCCTCCTCGCGGACCGGCCGCGGGCGCGGGTCATCACGACGTCGGCCGGTCACGTCGACGCCGCCTACCGAGCGGTGCTCGCCGCTCTGGACTGACCCTCGGGTACCCGCTCGCGTTGCGGCTCTCACTCACCGTGGTTAGCGTTTTACGGTGGCGACAAAGACTGGTGACCAGGAAAAGCTGCTGCCTCGGCTGCGGCGGAAGTACCCGTGGCTGGATCACCTGATCCGAGCCAACGAATCCTTCGGCGAGCACTACGGCAACCACTACGCCGCCGCCATCACCTATTTCAGCGTGCTGGCGGTATTCCCGATCTTCATGGTCGCGTTCGCGATCGTGGGCATCGTCGTGGGCGGCGACCAGGCGGTGATCGACCAGATCACCAACGGCATCAAGAATTCCGTGCCCGTGGCATTGCAGGACCTCGTGAACACGATCGTCGACGCGGCGATCAAGTCCGGCAGCGGCATCGGGATCTTCGGTCTGCTGCTGGCGCTCTATTCCGGCATCGGCTGGATGTCGAACCTGCGCGACGCGCTCACGGCGCAGTGGGGGCAGGAGAAGAAACCACAGCCGATCGTGTCGACGACGATCAAGGACCTGCTTTCGCTCGTCGGGCTCGGCGTGGCGCTGATCGTGTCGTTCGCGGTGACGGCGGCGGGCGGCGGGGTGGGGCAGTACCTGCTCGAGCTCGTCGGCCTGGAACACCAGACGTGGGCGGTGTGGGTGCTGCGCGTGGCCACGATCATCCTCGGCCTGGCGGCCAACACGCTCGTGTTCATGTGGGTCATCGCGCGGCTGCCGCGTGAGCACGTGGCCATGCGCAGCGCGGTGAAGGGCGCGATCGTCGCCGCGATCGGGTTCGTCATCCTGCAGCAGGTGGCGTCGATCTACCTGGAGAGCGTGACGAAGTCCCCGGCGGCGGCGATCTTCGGGCCGATCATCGGTCTGCTCGTGTTCGCGAACCTCGTGTCGCGGTTCCTTCTCATGGTCACCGCGTGGACGGCGACCGCGAAGGAGAACCAGCGCAAGGTCGTGCGGCCGCCGGCGCCCGTGCTGCTGGAGCCGAGCGTGACCGTCCACCGCGGGTTCGGACTGGGCACGGCCGCGGGCGTGTTCAGCGTGGGCGCGCTGCTCGGCTGGATGGGTCGAAGGCGGGACTAGGCTCGCGCTACTGCCGGGCCTGCTTCTTGCGCTGGTGGCCGATCACGAACCCGCCGACGATGATCAGGGCGACCACCAGCGTGAGGATCCAGCCCGTGGTGCCGAACGGGTCTTCCTTCGCCTGGGCGGCCGACGAAGCGGCGCCGGCCGCGACGTTGGCCGGCGGAGCGGGCGGCGCCGTGGCCACCAGGGCCTCGTACGCGATGCGCCCGACGGGCTCGGCGTGGTCGGCTTCGAGGGCGAAGCCGTAGTCGAGCAGCTTGCCCGCCTGGTCGACGACCTTCGTGGGCCGTTGCTCCGCACGCATCATCACCACGGCGAGGCGGCGGCCGTCCTTCTCCGCGGCACCGACGTAGGTGTGGCGGGCGTCGTCGGTGAAGCCCGTTTTGCCGCCGAGGAAGCCGGGGTAGACGCCGAGGAGCTTGTTGTCGTTGTAGACCGGAATGGCGGGTTTGCCGCCCGCCGGCGGAATCGTGTACGACTGCGTGGCCACGGCCTGCGCGATCTCCTGCTGCTTCATCGCGTAGTGGAAGATCAGGCTCAGGTCGTAGGCCGAGGTGGACATCCCGGGCCCGTCGAGCCCCGACGGCGTCGCCGCGCGCGTGTCCATGGCGCCGATGCGCTTGGCCAGCAGGTTCATCTTCGTGGTCGTGACGTCGACGCCGCCGAGCGCGGTCGCGAACGCGTGGGCGACGTCGTTGCCCGAGTGCATCAGCAGGCCGTGCAGCAACTGGTCGACCGTGTAGGACGCCCCGGCGACGATGCCGACGCAGGTGCACTCCTGCTCGGCGTCCTCCTTCGTGGGCACCACGATCTGGTCGGGCTTCATCTCACTGGTCACGACCAGCGCGAGCAACGTCTTGATCAGCGACGCCGGCCGCTCCCGCGCGTGCGGGTTCTTCGCCGCGATGACGTCGCCGGTGTCGAGGTCCTGCACCACCCACGAAGCGGCGGTGTTGCCGTCCGGCGGGTTGAGCGCGCCGTCGGGCAGGATCATCCCGCAGCCGCCCATGCGCAGCCCGCCGACGGGCTCCGCGGGCACCGGCAACGGTGGCGGCACCGTCTGCCCGGGCGCCGGCTTCTCGGAGGTGTCCACCGGCGCCGGAGGTGCGGCCTGGTCCTGACAGGGTTGAGCCTGGGCTACCGCCGCGGTGGGACTTCCTGCGCCGAACAGCCCAAGGGCCACCACCGCGACGAGGACCGGGAGCGACCGGGAGAAAACGCTGTGCACCCACGCAATCTAGCGTCGAGAGCCCGGTTGCATACTCAGGGGCATGCGCATTTCACGAGGTACTGCGGTCTTCCTGCTGTTGTTCGGCGTGTGGTCCTGGATCATCTGGATCACCTTCGCCAAGAACCTCTGGGCCAGCTCCCAGTCCTGGTCAGCCGATGGGTCCCCCACGGCGTACTTCATCGTGCACGCGGTGCTGACGGTGGTGTCGTTCGTGCTGGGGACGATCATCGGGATCCTGGGCTGGCGAGCGCTGCGGTCCACCCGATCGAAGGAACGTTCCCCGGCCGACTCCTGATCAAGGGGCAGGGTGGCTCGGCGGTCGCCGGATACGGCCGTCCGCCGGTATGACAGCGGGGCGCAAATGGAGTAGGGTCAGCGCTCTCGCGAGCCACTCCAGCGTAGGCTCGCACTATCCGAATGGAATTCGTATGTCCGGCGGTTCCGAAACGGGTGGCAACTGATCGGTGTTCCGATCGCGCACCCGAAAAACCCGGAGTCCGCACTCCGGGTTTTTTTATGACCGTCACGAATCCGGTGAATAGTCGGCGATGAATCCCATGTACTGAGACATTTTCGGGTTCGCCGCGGAGAACTCCACGATCACGTCCTTGCCCTGCCGGAGCCGCCGTAGCCCTTGCGCGCCCTGGTTTCGCACGACGAAGGCGGAGTCGCGTTTGACGTTGCGGAAGATCACCCGGTGCTCGAACTTGCTGATTTCCTTGCGGAACATCACGTCGAACGATTCGGGCTCGGTGCCCGACATCAGGTCCACCGAGTACTTCGGCCACGTCCATTCCACGGTGACCACGTCGCCTTCCTGAACGATCGTGCCGAGATGGATGTAGATGTCCAGTTTCGGTTTCCCGTTCGCGGACGTGGACCAGATCGAAGTCGCGTTGGCGCGGGTCTTCTGGTCGATGTCTTCGGTGCCGGCGTGGAAAGCCTTGCACTGCACCAACCGGCGGTCGCGCTCGGTCATCGGCGTGGTGCCGTAGTAGACGAGGTTCACGGACAGATAACGCGGGATGTTGTCGTTCGCCTCGTGGAGCACGAGCACCCGGCGGCAGAACGCGTCGCCATTGTCCTCAATGGTCACTTCCTGCATCCACTCCTGCACGGCGATGGGCTTGCGCGTGCGCATGGCGAGCGCGTCGGCGTACCTGTGCAGCAGCTCCTCGCTGTGCTGCACCTGGTTGCGGAGCTTGTGGGTGCCGGCGAAGGAGATCGCGCTGGCGATCACGAACAACCCGCCGGCGATGCTGGCGAACGTCGTGCGCAGCCACTCCATGCCGACCACCTCGCCGATCAGGCCCACGCTGCCGAGCATGGCGACCGTCGCCGCGAACACCCGCAAGTAGCCATGTCGGAACACGAGTTCTTCGAGATCTGCGATGAACGGTGTCAGGTGTTGGGAAAGCACCTTCCGCAGTTCCGTACCAGCACTCATCTGTTCGTTCCCCGTCGCACGACCGTCCGAGTCATCGGTAACGGGTAAGAATAGCTCAGTCACGCAGGGTCGCGTTAGCGCCGAACAGGGGAGTTTTGTCTGTCTTGGCTGCGAATCGGCAACGAAAAGGCCCCCACCCGGCGAACCGGGCGAGGGCCTCCCCGCAACGAAATTCTCAGACGCGCTTGAACAGCAGCGCCCTCTTCACTTCCTGAATCGCCTTGGTCACCTGAATCCCGCGCGGACAAGCGTCCGTGCAGTTGAAGGTCGTGCGGCAGCGCCAGACGCCCTCGGAGTCGTTCAGGATGTCGAGGCGCTCCTCGGCCGCGTCGTCGCGGGAGTCGAAGATGAAGCGGTGCGCGTTGACGATGGCGGCGGGGCCGAAGTACGAGCCGTCGTTCCAGTAGACCGGGCAGGACGACGTGCAGCAGGCGCAGAGGATGCACTTGGTGGTGTCGTCGAAGCGGTCGCGGTCGGCCTGCGACTGGATGCGCTCGCGGGAGGGCTCGTGGCCGTAGTTGATCAGGTACGGCTTGACCGACCGGTAGGCCTCGAAGAACGGGTCCATGTCGACGTAGAGGTCCTTCAACGTCGTCAGGCCCTTGATCGGGGCGATGGTGATGGTGGTCTTCTTGCCGCCGGTCTCCAGCAGGTCCTTCATGAGCACCTTGCAGGCCAGCCGGTTGATGCCGTTGATCTGCATGGCGTCCGAGCCGCACACGCCGTGGGCGCACGACCGGCGGAACGAGAACGTGCCGTCGATGTAGTCCTTGACGTAGAACAGCAGGTTCAGCAGCCGGTCGGTGCGCTGCGCCGGGACGTCGTAGGACTCCCAGTGCGGCTCGGTGTCGACCTCGGGGTTGAAGCGCAGGATCTTCAGCGTGACCGTGATCGGCGTGTGGTCCTGCGAGGCCGCGGGTGCTTCTTCGGTGGTTGCCGCAGTCATCAGTACTTCCGCTCCATCGGCTCGTAACGCGTGAAGGTCACCGGCTTGTAGTCGAGGCGGATGTCGGCCGAGAGGCCCTCACCCTGCTTGTACGCCATGGTGTGGCGCATGAAGTTCGTGTCGTCGCGGTTCGGGTAGTCCTCGCGGGCGTGGCCGCCGCGCGACTCCTTGCGCGCCAGGGCGCCCACGATCAGGACCTCGGCCAGCTCCAGCAGGAAGCCCAGCTCGACGGCTTCGAGCAGGTCGGTGTTGTACCGCTTGCCCTTGTCCGACACGGTGATCCGCGTGTACCGCTCCTTCAGCGCCTGGATGTCGGTCAGCGCCTGCTTGAGCGTGTCCTCGGTGCGGTACACCGAGGCGTGCGAGTCCATCGTCTGCTGCATTTCCTTGCGGATGTCGGCGACGCGCTCGTCACCGTGCTCCGACAGCAGGCCGGCGATCTGGTCCTCGACGAGCTTGGTCGGCAGCTCCGGCAGCTCGACGTGCTCGTGTGCCAGCGCGTACTCCGCGGCCGCGATGCCGGCGCGGCGGCCGAACACGTTGATGTCGAGCAGCGAGTTGGTGCCCAGGCGGTTCGAGCCGTGCACCGACACGCACGCGACCTCGCCGGCCGCGTACAGGCCCGGGATCACGTTCTCGTTGTCCCGCAGCGCTTCGCCGTGGATGTTGGTCGGGATGCCGCCCATCACGTAGTGGCAGGTCGGGAACACCGGCACGGGTTCCTTCACCGGGTCGACGCCGAGGTAGGTGCGCGAGAACTCGGTGATGTCCGGCAGCTTGGTCTCGAGGACCTCCACCGGCAGGTGCGTCACGTCGAGGACCACGTAGTCCTTGTTCGGGCCCATGCCGCGGCCCTGCAGCACCTCCTGGACCATCGAGCGGGCGACGATGTCGCGCGGCGCGAGGTCCTTGATGGTGGGGGCGTAGCGCTCCATGAACCGCTCGCCGTCGGCGTTGCGCAGGATCCCGCCCTCGCCGCGGACGGCTTCGGAGATCAGGATGCCCAGGCCCGCGAGGCCGGTCGGGTGGAACTGGAAGAACTCCATGTCCTCCAGCGGCAGGCCCTTGCGGAAGATGATGCCGAGGCCGTCACCGGTGAGGGTGTGCGCGTTCGACGTCGTCTTGAAGATCTTGCCCGCGCCGCCGGTGGCGAACACGATGGACTTGGCCTGGAACACGTGCAGCTCGCCGGTGGCCAGCTCGTAGGCCACGACGCCCGACGCGATCGGGTTGCCGTTCTCGTCCTCGCTGGTCACGAGGTCGAGCACGTAGAACTCGTTGAAGAACTCCGTGCCGTACTTGACGCAGTTTTGGTACAGCGTCTGCAGGATCATGTGGCCGGTGCGGTCCGCGGCGTAGCAGGCGCGGCGCACGGCCGCCTTGCCGTGGTCACGGGTGTGGCCACCGAAGCGGCGCTGGTCGATCTTGCCCTCGGGCGTGCGGTTGAACGGCAGGCCCATCTTCTCGAGGTCGAGGACCGCGTCGATGGCCTCCTTGGCCATGATCTCCGCGGCGTCCTGGTCGACGAGGTAGTCGCCGCCCTTGACGGTGTCGAAGGTGTGCCACTCCCAGTTGTCCTCTTCGACGTTCGCCAGCGCGGCGCACATGCCGCCCTGGGCGGCGCCGGTGTGGGACCGCGTCGGGTACAGCTTCGTGAGGACCGCGGTGCGGGCGCGCTGGCCGGCCTCGATGGCCGCGCGCATGCCGGCGCCGCCGGCGCCGACGATCACCACGTCGTACTTGTGGAACTGCATAGGGATTGCTCCGCTTATCAGGAATCGAGCACTGTATGTGGTGGGTGCGCCTAGCTGGCGGGCATCTCGGGGTCGAACGTGAAGATCACCAGCGTGCCGACGGCCAGGATCAGGACCATCGAGACGTACAGCAGGATCTTCAGCCAGAACCGCGTGGAGTCCTTGCGGGCGTAGTCGTCGATGATCGTGCGCAGCCCGTTGCCGCCGTGGATCTCGGCGAGCCACAGCATCGCGAGGTCCCAGAACTGCCAGAACGGCGAAGCCCAGCGACCGGCGACGAAGCCCCAGTTGATGCGGTGCACACCGCCGTCGAGGATGTTCATGATCAGCAGGTGGCCCAGCACCAGGATGATCAGCGCGAGGCCCGAGATGCGCATGAACAGCCAGCTGTAGAGCTCGAAGTTGCTGCGGCGGGCCGCCGGGCGCTTGGGGGTGCGCGGCGATTCGATGACGAGCGAGTCGGCCATGGTCAGTTACCCCCGAAGAGCGTCTCGACCGTGCGCTTCAGCATGAAGAACGCACCCGGAATCATCACGACGACCCACACGACACCGATCACCCACAGCATTGTCTTCTGGAACTTCGGGCCCTTGGACCAGAAGTCGACCAGCATGACGCGGACGCCGTTGAGGGCGTGGAAGAGGACCGCCCCGACCAGACCGACCTCGAGCAGGTTCACGAGCGGCGTCTTGTACGTCTCGATCACCTGGTCGTAGGTGTTCGGCGACACGCGGACGAGCGCGGTGTCGAGCACGTGCACGAACAGGAAGAAGAATGTCAGCACGCCGGTGATGCGGTGCAGTACCCAGGACCACATGCCGGGGTCGCCCCGGTAGAAGGTCCCCTGCCGGCGTGAGGCACCCGCCCGATCGCTCGCTCCTGCCTCGGTGGCAGTGCTCGCCGTGGTGGACATCGGTGAACGGCCTCCAACGTCATCTGTTGTGCCCGGCTGACCGGTGAGGTCCGCACCCGCTTCAGCGTCGGTCCACTGGGGACAACGCCGGCAGCGGTGCCGAGATCTAAGGCCATCGAGCGTGGATGAAAGGATGCTAGACCCGCCATCTGGACCCGGCTCACCTCCGGGTTCGTCTCTGTGATGGACCAGACACCCCGAGCGTCCCGCACCACTCGGACGTGTGGCGCCGGCCACGCTCCACGGGCGGTCCAGGGCGAATCCGACCTGGGGCTCCCGGCCCGGTCGATTCGATTCAGCAGACCGGAACCGGATCCGGTCGCGAGTGAAAAACCAGCCGGGCCCGAACGGGTTTCGTGATGTCCGCAACGCCCGTCCGGCGAGGCCTTCGCCGGGCGGTGGACGAAGATCGTCCGGACGGGTTCCGTCGCGCGGCGACGACGGGCCGCGGTGCCCCGGACTGTGACAGCTGGTGAGCACTTGCCTGATTCAGTTGATCACCGTAAGTACACGATCGGTCGCGAATCAGACCGCTGAGTAAACGTTTGTGTTACGTAGCGTGCCTTTCCTATGGCGGTTGTCTGGCGGTTGGGTACGGTCTGGCGGTTGAACTCGGCACTGACGAAGAACTGCCGGGTCGCTTCCACTTAGTCCGCTGGATCAGCGGGGAGGGAGACACACGTTGCGTCGCATGCGTGGAACCGCGCTGGCCGCCGCGACCATGGCCGGGGTCCTCACCTTGGCAGGGTGCGCGAAGGACACCGGCGGGGGCAGCAGCAACAACACGGCCGCGGCCGGCAGCTCGGACTCGAGCTGCGTCACCGCGCCGAAGCCGCCCGCGGCTCCGGCGGCAGCCACGACCAGCAGCTCGTCCGGCGAGAAGGTGGACGGCAGCAAGCTCAAGGTCGGCCTGGCGTTCGACATCGGCGGCCGGGGTGACGCCTCGTTCAACGACGCGGCCGCGGCCGGCGTCGACAAGGCGAAGTCCGAGCTCGGCATCACGACCGTCAGCGAGAGCACGGCCAGCCCGAGCGAGAGCGAGTCGGCCAAGCAGCAGCGGCTCGAGCAGATGGCGTCGCAGGGCCTGAACCCGATCATCGCGGTCGGCTTCGCCTACGCGCCGTCGGTGGCCGCCGTCGCGCCGAAGCACCCGAACACCCGCTTCGCGATCGTCGACGACGACACGATCAAGCTCCCCAACGTGACGCCGCTGGTGTTCGCCGAGGAACAGGGCTCGTTCCTGGCCGGCGTCGCCGCGGTCTACAAGAGCAAGAACTGCCACATCGGCTTCGTCGGTGGCGTGGACACGCCGCTGATCCAGAAGTTCGAGGCCGGCTACCTGCAGGGCGCCAAGGCCGTGTCGAACAAGGTCAAGATCGAGGACGAGTACCTCACGCCGGCCGGTGACTTCTCCGGTTTCCAGGACCCGGCCAAGGGCAACGTCAAGGCCGCCGCCGAGATCAACAACGGCGCGGACGTGATCTACCACGCCGCCGGTGCCTCCGGTAAGGGCGTGTTCGACGCCGCCAAGACGTCGGGCAAGGCGTTGGCCATCGGGGTCGACTCCGACCAGTACAACCAGGCCACGGTCGCCGCGGACAAGGACATCATCCTCACCTCGATGATGAAGCGCGTGGACGTCGCGGTGTTCGACTTCCTGCAGGCCGACGCGAAGGGCGACCTGAGCGTGCTGCCGAAGCGCTTCGACCTGAAGGTCGACGGCGTCGGCTACGCCACCTCCGGCGGCAAGGTCGACGACATCAAGGACGTGCTGGACGGTTACAAGGCCCAGATCATCTCGGGCGCCATCCAGGTTTCGGACAAGCCGGCCAAGTAGTACCCGCCACGTGCCAGGGCTCGGAAGGATCTTCCTTCCGAGCCCTCACGCGTTTCGACAGAACTGGATGCCCCAGCAATGAGCACTGCCGAGGCCGATGCCGTCCCCGACCGGGGCACGACGGCCGTCCAGCTGACCGGGATCACCAAGCGCTTCCCGGGTGTGGTCGCCAACTCCGACGTCAACCTCACCGTGGCCGCGGGCGAGGTGCACGCCCTCTGCGGCGAGAACGGCGCGGGCAAGTCGACCCTGATGAAGATCCTCTACGGGATGCAGCAGCCCGACGAGGGAACCATCGCGATCAACGGCACCGAGGTGAAGCTGCGCAACCCGCAGGACGCCATCCAGGCCGGGATCGGCATGGTGCACCAGCACTTCATGCTCGCCGACAACTTCACCGTCTCCGAGAACGTGTTCCTCGGCGCCGAGGCCCTCCACGGCATCGGCGGCGCGGCGCGCGCCCGGCTCAAGAAGCTCTCCGAGCAGACGGGCCTGCGCGCCAAGCCCGATGCGTTGCTGGAGGAGCTCGGCGTGGCCGACCGCCAGCGCGTGGAGATCGTGAAGGTCCTCTACCGCGGCGCGAAGATCATCATCCTCGACGAGCCCACCGCGGTGCTCGTGCCGCAGGAGGTCGACGCGCTGTTCGCCACGGTCCGCGAGATGCAGGCCGACGGCTACACCTTCCTCTTCATCTCCCACAAGCTCGACGAGGTGCGCTCGATCGCCGACACCGTCACGGTGATCCGGCGCGGCACCACCGTCGGCACGGTCGACCCGAAGTCCATCACCAGCCGTCAGCTGGCGGAGATGATGGTGGGCTCGGAGTTGCCGAGCCCGGAGACGCGCGAGTCGACGGTGACCGACCGCGGCGTGCTGCGCCTGACCGGCATCAGCCTCACGGCCGAGAACTCGTCGCTCCAGCTGCTCGACGATATCGACTTCACCGTGCACGCGGGCGAGGTGCTCGGCATCGCGGGCGTCGAGGGCAACGGCCAGACCGAGCTCGTCGAGACGATCATGGGCATGCGCAAGGCCAGCGGCGGGCACATCGAGCTCGCCGAGGCCGACGGCAAGACCCACGACCTGGTGAAGCTGGGCACGCTCGCGCGGCGCGAGGCCGGCATCGGCTACATCGCCGAAGACCGCACGCGCCACAGCCTCCTGCTCACTCAGCCGTTGTGGGCCAACCGGATCCTCGGCTACCAGACGCGCAAACCCGTCTCGAGTGGACAGTTGCTCGACATCGCCGGCGCGCGTCGCGACACCGAGCGCATCGTCCGCGAGTACGACGTGCGCACGCCGGGCATCGACGTGCCGGCCGCCGCGCTCTCGGGCGGCAACCAGCAGAAGCTGATCGTCGGGCGCGAGCTGTCGGGCAATCCCGTGCTGCTCATCGCTTCGCACCCGACGCGCGGCGTCGACGTCGGTGCGCAGGCCATGATCTGGGAGCAGATCCGGCAGGCGCGCGCCGACGGGCTCGCGGTGCTGCTGATCTCCGCCGACCTCGACGAGCTGATCGGGCTCTCCGACACGATCCGCGTGATGCTGCGCGGGCGCCTGGTGAGCGAGGCGAACCCCGCCACGGTGACCCCGCAGGAACTCGGTTCCGCCATGACCGGTGCCGAAGAAGGTGAAGAAGCGTAATGACTTCGTGGCGCACGCGGCTGCTGCCGCCCCTGCTCGCGATCGTGTTCGCCGTGCTGCTCTCGGCGATCGCGCTCGTCATCTCCGGCGCCAACCCGCTGGAGGCGTACGGGACCATGGTGGGCCAGCTCTTCAAGGGCTCCACCGCCGTGGACACGGTGAACCTCGCGACGGTGTACTACCTGTCCGGGCTCGCGGTGGCCATCGGCTTCCAGATGAACCTGTTCAACATCGGTGTCGAGGGCCAGTACCGGTTCGCGGCCGTGGTCGCCGCGATCATCGGTGGCGCGCTGCAACTGCCGCCGGTCCTCCACACCCTCGTGATCCTGATCGTCGCGGTCGCGTCGGGTGCGCTGTACGCGCTGGTCCCCGCCGTGCTGAAGGTGACCCGCGGCGTCAGCGAGGTCATCTCGACGATCATGCTGAACTCGATCGTCGCCGGCATCATCGCGTTCCTCGTCAACGCCGACCAGTTCGGCGTGCAGACGGGCAACAACATCGGCACGCGCACGATCGCGCCGTCGGGCCGGATTCCCGGCATCCCGCTCGGCTCGGGCGTGCTGTTCGGGTTCTTCTTCATCGCCATCGTGATCGGCATCGCCTACTGGTTCATGCTCAACCGCACGCGGTTCGGCTTCGAGCTCAAGGCGAGCGGCGAGTCGTCGACGGCCGCGGCGGCCGGTGGCGTGAGCGCGAAGCGGATGACGCTGATCGCGATGCTGCTCTCCGGCGCGGTGGCGGGTCTCGTCGCCATGCCGGAGCTGCTCGGCCGCGACTACAGCTACGGCATCACGGCCACGCAGATGTACGGCTTCACCGGCATCGCCGTGGCGCTGCTGGGCCGCAACCACCCCGGCGGCATCGCGTTCGGCGCGCTGCTGTGGGCGTTCCTCGACACCTCGGCGGTGTCGCTGGAGCAGATCAACGTGTCCAAGGAGATCGCGACGATCATGCAGGGCATCATCGTGCTGTCGGTCGTCGTCGCGTACGAGATCGTGCGCCGCGCCGACCTCGCGGCGGAACAACGCAGGGTGGGCCGCGCGCTCGCCGGCAACGGGCGCAAGGGTTCGTCCGTCGCGGAAGGCGGTGCGGTGTGAGCCAGGTGACGGAGTTCCCGATGCCGGATCCCGCCTCCGGGATCACCGAGCCCGTGAAGCCCCGGCGGCGGATGCCCGGCTGGCTGCGCGGCGCGATCTGGGCCGTCGTGGCGATCGCGGTGATGTCCACGGCGTCGTACTCGACCGGTGTTTCGGCGCTGACGTCGAGCAACACGGCGTCGACCGCGCTGCGGCTCGCGCTGCCGATCCTGCTGTGTGCGCTCGGCGGCCTGTGGTCGGAGCGCGCGGGCGTGGTCAACATCGGCCTCGAGGGCATGATGATCCTCGGCACGTTCGGCGCAGCCTGGGGCGCTTACTACGGCGGCGTGTGGGTCGGCCTGATCTCGGCGATCGCGTTCGGCGCCATCGGTGGCCTGCTGCACGCGGTGGCGACGGTGACCTTCAACGTCAACCACATCGTCTCCGGTGTGGCGATCAACTTGCTGGGCTTGGGCGTCGCGAAATACCTGGCGAACCTGATCTTCGAGCCGATCTCGGGCAACCCGCGGCAGTCGCCGCCGGTGCCGAAGTTCGACACGTACTCCGCGTCGGGCCTGTCCGACTGGCTCGGCACGCTGGAGAACGAGCAGCGCGTGGGGATCTCCGACGTCGCCGGCATTCTGCGTGGCCTGGTCACCGGCATCGCGCCGCTGACGATGATCGCGATCATCCTGGTGCCGGTCAGCTACTGGATCCTCTGGCGCACGCGGTTCGGCCTGCGCCTGCGTTCGTGCGGTGAGAACCCGGTGGCCGCGGAGTCGCTGGGTGTCAACGTGTACCGCTACAAGTACCTCGGCGTGCTGATCTCCGGCGGCTTCGCCGGCATGGGTGGCGCTTCGCTGGTGCTGCTCAAGGGCGGCGCCGACTACCTGGAGAACCAGACCAACGGCCGCGGGTACATCGGTCTGGCCGCCATGATCTTCGGCAACTGGCGCCCGGGCGGCCTGCTCGGAGGTGCGGCGCTGTTCGGGTACGCGGACGGCCTGCAGCTCGCCGGCGGTGGCACCGCGGTGCTGGCGCTGTTGTACGGCGCGGTGATCCTCGTGGCGATCATCGTGATCGTGCAGCTGTTCCGGAAGCGCTGGCTGTCGGCCGCGCTCGGCGTGATCGCCGCCGGCGCGCTGTACGCGATCTACTGGACCAACGACACGTTGCCGAGCGACCTGATCCCGTACACGGCGCACTTCGTGACGCTGATCGTGCTGGCGGTGGCGTCTCAACGGCTCCGTCCGCCGAAGGCCGACGGCGCACCGTATCGACGAGGGGAGGGCGACTGATGTCGTTCGACTGGGACGCGCTGCGGGCCGCCGCGGTCACGGCCGCTGCTTCGGCGTATGCCCCTTACTCCGGCTTGCACGTCGGCGTCGCGGGCATCGTGGACGACGGCCGCATGGTGACGGGCTGCAACGTCGAGAACGCTTCGTACGGCCTGGGTCTGTGCGCCGAGTGCACGATGGCGGGCCAGCTGCGGCTGTCCGGCGGCGGCCGCTTGGTGGCCGTCGCCTGCCGCAGCGGCGCGGGTGAGCTGCTCATGCCGTGCGGGCGGTGCCGGCAGATCCTGTTCGAGCTGGGCGGGTCTGCCTGTCTGGTCGACACGCCACGCGGAATCCTGCCGATGTCCGACGTCCTGCCCGACGCCTTCGGGCCCGAGGACCTCCCGTGACCTTCGCCGCGGTCGACATCATCCGAACCAAACGCGACGGCGGCGAGCTGTCCGACGCGCAGATCGACTGGGTGGTGGACGCCTACACGCGCGGGGTTGTGGCCGAGGAACAGATGGCCGCCCTGGCGATGGCCATCTTCCTGCGCGGGATGGCCCCTTCGGAGATCTCCCGCTGGACGGGCGCGATGATCGCGTCGGGCTCGCGGTTGTCGCTGCCGGTCGGGCGCCCGACGGTGGACAAGCACTCGACGGGCGGGGTCGGCGACAAGATCACCTTGCCGCTGGCGCCGCTCGTCGCCGCTTGCGGTGCCGCCGTGCCGCAGCTGTCCGGCCGCGGCCTCGGCCACACGGGCGGCACCCTGGACAAACTGGAGTCCATCCCGGGCTGGCGCGCGGCTCTGTCGCTGGACGAGATCACGGCGCAGTTGTCTTCGGTGGGCGCGGTCGTGTGCGCGCCCACCGAGGGCTTGGCGCCGGCGGACAAGAAGCTGTATGCGCTGAGGGATGTCACTTCGACCGTGGAGTCGATCCCGCTGATCGCCTCGTCGATCATGTCGAAGAAGATCGCCGAGGGCGCTTCGGGCCTGGTCCTGGACGTGAAGGCGGGCTCGGGCGCCTTCATGAAGACAGTGGCGGACGCTCGTTCGCTGGCCTCGACTCTGGTCTCGATCGGCGCGGCTCACGGCGTCGCGACGACGGCTCTGATCACGGACATGAACGTGCCCTTGGGCCGCGCGGTCGGCAACGCCGTGGAAGTGGCCGAGGCAGTCTCGGTCCTCCA
Source organism: Amycolatopsis sp. NPDC047767 (assembly GCF_040704195.1). Classification (NCBI taxonomy): domain Bacteria; kingdom Bacillati; phylum Actinomycetota; class Actinomycetes; order Pseudonocardiales; family Pseudonocardiaceae; genus Amycolatopsis; species Amycolatopsis sp. NPDC047767. The sequence continues at coordinate 375,291 of NZ_JBEYSJ010000001.1, read as the reverse complement.
GGGCGGCGGTCCGGCCGACGTGGTCTCCCTGACGATCGCCCTGGCCCGCGAGATGCTCGCTCTGGCCGGTTTGTCCTCAGTGGACCCCGCGGCCGTACTGGCTTCGGGCGAGGCTTACGAAACGTGGGCCCGCATGATCACCGCTCAGGGCGGGGATCCTTCGGCTCCGCTTCCTACACCTGCGCACGTCCACGTGGTCCCGGCTCCTTCGTCGGGGGTGCTGGCCTCGCTGGACGCCTACGCGGTCGGCGTGGCGGCCTGGCGCCTCGGCGCGGGCCGCGCCCGCAAGGAAGACCCGGTGCAGTCGGCGGCCGGCGTGCTGTGCCTCGCGAAGCCGGGGGATCCGGTTGTCGGCGGCCAGCCTTTGCTGGAGCTGCACACCGACACACCTGACGCAGTGGCCGGCGCTCTGGCGGCTTTGGAGGGGGCTTTCTCGGTGTCGGACACGGCTCCGGCTGTGGGGCCGATCGTCCTGGAGACCATCCGCTCCTGACTCGCGGCCGAGTTGTTCACACCATCCCTGAGTTGTGGACAACTCGGCCCCCGATCGCCTTGGCCACCGTTTTTGTCGGTGGGGGCCGATAGATTGGACCAGCCCCGAACACAAGAGTGTCCCGCAGGAAGCCTGCGGGACACGTTCGCCAGGTGGTCCAGACGAAGAAAGCCCCCGCCGAGGCAGGGGCTTTCTCCAAGAGGACTAAACCTCACTCACCAGCAGCGTCTTCCGGCTCAGACCCGTTCTTCGCCTTCGGGTCCACCGCCTTCGGGGACCGGCCGTTGCGCGAGCTGCGGCGCGGCTGGCGCGGCGCCGGGGCGGGCGGGGCGATCTGCTGCACGGCCGGGCCGCCGCCCAGCATCAGTTCGGCGAAGGTGGCCATGGCCTCGTCCAGCTGGCCGCCGATCCGGCGCACGGACTCGTCGTTCGAGCGGCGCACCAGGGAGTCGACGGAGTCGGTGTCGGGCTGCTTGGCGAGCGTGCCCTCGACCTTGGAGAGGCCGGTCTTGATGGAGCCGTCCAGGTCGCCCAGCTGGGAGACGAAGCCGTCTTCGACCTTGTCGAGGCGGTTGCCCAGGTCGTCGAGGCGCTGGGTGACCGTGTCGAGGCGGTTGACCAGACCTTCGAGGCGCTCGGAGGCGTCGACCATCTCGCCGGTCTCGGTGATGGCGGTGCGCAACGCGTCCGTGGTGCTGCCGAAGCGCTCGCGGGTGGCGCGGTCGAGCTCGTCGACGCGGGTGCGCAGCTCGTGGTCGGCCGTCTCGATGCGCTCGCGCAGGCTGGCGTCCGAGATCTCGATGCGCTCGCGCAGGGTGGCCTCCGCCAGCTCGATGCGCTCGCGCACCGGGCCCTGCGTGGTCTGCGGGATCGAGTCGAGCTTCGCGTCCTGCTTGTCCAGGTGGCCGCCCAGCTCGTCGAGCCGGCGGTGGATGTTCTGCAGCTTGTCCTCGAGCCCGTCCATCCGGCCGGCGACGCCCTCGAAGCGCGCGGCGACGCCGTCGAGCCGGCCGTCGAGCTGCGCGAACGGCTTGGCCAGCTTGTCGACGATGCTCTCGACCGCGTGGGTCAGAGCGGCGATCGCGTTGTCCTGGGCCTCCAGGCGCGTCATGGCCTCGTCGAGCCGCTCCGCGATCACGCCGACCTCGGTGCGGTCGGGCATCTCGGACAGCCGCTTGCGCACGGCGCCCAGCGAGTCGACCGGGGCGAGGCGCGCGTAGATGTCGTCCAGCGCGTCGAAGATCTGCTGCTGTTCGCTCTCGCGCACTTCGGCCGCGCGCACCAGCATGTTGCGCATCCGGTCGAAGGACGGAGCGGCAATGTGGTTGTCAGTGGTCACTGCTGTGTCCTTCGTCGGCGGGGAAATGGAAGGGACGTGGCCCGAAGCTTATCCAGTGAAAAATTGCTGTGTGTATGGGCCCCGCTAAGACCGGATAACGGCGGCGTTACCCGGATGGCCGATTCCTTCCTTGATCGTCAAAGCTCAGGGTTGCCTCGACGCTCAGAGTTACCGCCATGTAGGGGAATGACAACAAGACTACCGTTGGTGCATGTCAGACGTAACCCCGCTCGACGCAGCGACCCTGCTCCGAGCCCCCAAGGTCCTGCTGCACGACCACCTGGACGGCGGCCTTCGCCCGGCCACCGTCGTCGAGCTCGCCGAAGCGACGGGCTACGACGCCCTGCCGACCACCGACGTCGAGGCCCTCGGCCGCTGGTTCCGCGAGGCCGCCGACTCCGGCTCGCTCGTGTCCTACCTGGAGACGTTCGCCCACACCTGCGGCGTGATGCAGACCGAGGAAGCGCTGGTCAGGGTCGCGGCCGAGGCTGTGGAAGACCTCGCGGCCGACGGGGTGGTCTACGCCGAGCTGCGCTACGCACCGGAGCTGTTCGTCGAACGCGGCCTGTCACTCGATGCGGTGGTCGAAGCGGTCCAGACCGGTCTCGACGAGGGAACACAGCGCGTGGCCGCCGCGGGCGGTGCGATCAAGGTCGGCACGTTGCTCTGCGCGATGCGTCAGCACGCCCGCGCGCTCGAGATCGCCGAGCTGGCCGTGCGCCACCGCGACGCCGGCGTGGCGGGCTTCGACATCGCCGGCCCCGAGGACGGCTTTCCGCCCACCCGAAATCTCGACGCATTCGAATATCTGCGTCAGAACAACGCGCATTTCACGATTCACGCCGGCGAGGCATTCGGTTTGCCGTCCATTTGGGAGGCCCTCCAGTATTGCGGCGCCGAACGGCTCGGCCACGGTGTCCGGATCGTCGAGGACATCAAGACCGATTCGGACGGAACGGTCCACCTTGGACGGTTGGCGAGCTACGTTCGGGACCGCCGCATACCCCTGGAGATCTGCCCGACGTCGAACGTCCAGACCGGCACCGTCTCCTCGTTGGCCGACCACCCGATCGCGCAGCTCGCCCGCCTGCACTTCCGGGTCACGGTGAACACCGACAACCGGCTGATGAGCGGATGCACGATGACCAGTGAATTCACCGCTCTGGCGACCACGTTCGGGTTCGGTCTTGATGATCTTCGCTGGTTCACGATCAATGCCATGAAATCCGCGTTCCTCGATTTCGACGCCCGGTTGTCGCTGATCAACGACGTGATCAAGCCCGGGTACGCCGCTCTGGCCTGACGCCGCTTGCTGCCGAACGCGACCGCCCGCCTGGTGGTTGCGTTCGTTAGCATGCCCAACTAAAGTTCAGAATGTAGGAACTAATTCTCAATATGTGAGACGGTGAGGAAGATGTCGCAGGTCGCGGCCGGGGAGTCGATACGCGAAAAGCCCAGTTCTCGACGGTGGCTCATCCTCGCGCTCGGCCTCGCCGCGCAGACCGCGAGCTGTTCCTTCCTCTACGGCCTGCCGTTCCTGGTCCCCGCGATGCGCGCCGCCGACGACCTGACGCTCGCCGAGGCCGGCACTGTCGTCGCCGCGCCGAGCATCGGCCTGCTGCTCACCCTGATCGTGTGGGGCGCGGCTGCGGACCGTTACGGAGAGCGTCTGATCATGGCCCTCGGACTTGGCGTTTCGGGGTTACTCCTGGTGTACGCCGCGCTGTGGCATCACCCGGTCGGGCTTCTCTTCGGCGTGTTCCTTGTTGCCGGAGCGTGCACGGCGTCGGTCAACGCGGCGAGCGGCCGGGTCGTGATGGGCTGGTTCTCGAAGTCCGAGCGCGGCATGGCGATGGGCATCCGGCAGACGGCCCAGCCACTGGGCGTCGGCGTCGCCGCGCTGGGCCTGCCGCCGCTGGCCGCGCGCTGGGGGTTCCAGGCCGCGATGCTGTTGCCGGCCGTGCTGGCGATCCTGGTCGCGTTGCTGGTCGCGGTGTTCGTGATGGACCCGCCGCGGCCGCCGCGCCCCGCCGCCGGAGCTTCGAAGCCGCCTTCGCCGTATCGCAAGCCGTGGTTGTGGCGCGTGCACGGCGCGAGCGCGCTGCTGGCCGTGCCGCAGTTCACGGTGTCGGCGTTCGCGCCGGTCTACCTCGTGTCGCAGCAGCACTGGAGCCCGTCGGGCGCCGGCGTGTTCCTCGCGGTGGCCCAGGTGCTCGGCGCGGCGGGCCGGCTGGCATCGGGCTACTGGTCCGACCGCGTCGGCAGCCGCCTGCGCCCGATGCGCCAGCTCGCGATGGCCGGCGTGGTCGTGATGCTGCTCGTCGCCCTCGGCGACGCGACCTGGTTGTGGCTCGTGCTGCTCGCCCTGGTCCTCGCCGCGATCATCACGGTCGCTGACAACGGCCTCGGCTTCACCGCCTCCGCCGAACTCGCCGGCGTCGCCTGGTCCGGCCGCGCGATGGCCACCCAGAACACCGCGCAGAACATCGCGGGGGCCCTCACGCCACCCCTGCTCGGCCTCCTGATCGGCGACAGCCGCTACGCGCTGGCGTTCTGCGTGGTGGCGGTGTTCCCGGCGCTGGCGATCGCCGTGGTGCCGGTGCGCGCGGAGGCCGAAGCACACCACTGAGCGGGACGGATTCCGAACCGTTGTGCGGTGGGCCGGGCTCACGCGGGCCTGGAAAGACGCCGGCGGCCGCACTCTGGATTCGAGTGCGGCCGCCGGCGGTGCGTCAAGAGGTTCAGACCACCGTCAGGCGGTTCTCGAACGACTCCACCAGCTTGCGCCACGCGCTCTGCTCGGTGTCGAACGGCGCGCTCGGCTCGAGGCGGGTCGGGTCGGGGCGCAGGACGAACGAGACCAGCCAGCCGAGGCTTTCGTTCTGGGACAGGGCGGTCTCGACCGAGTCGTCCTCGGCCCAGTCGGCGGCGTCGGTGATGAGCTCGACCGCCAGCTCCAGCTGGTTGGGGTCGATGGACTCGACGCCCGCGGCGATGTCGTCGTCGAGGCCGGTGAGGACGTAGGTGTTCTCGGCATCGATGTCGATCTCGAGGTCGTCCGCCGCGGCCTTGGTCAGCACGTCGTCCCAAGTGGACACGTCGGCGAGGTCGGTGTCGGCCACGTCCTTGCCGTCCTTGAGAGCGGCGAGCAGGGCCTTCTCGGAGGGGAAGACGTCGATCTCGCCCTCGCTGCCGAGGAAGATCGGCTTGTCGTCGAGGTAGCAGCGCAGCGTGTAGTACTCGGCGCCGGCCGTGACGATCTTGATCGGGTCGATGCCGACCTCGCCCCAGAAGCCGACCGGCTCGTCGTCCTCGTCCTCATCGGAGTCGGGCGCGTCCACGGCTTCGAGGTCCTCCGGCTGCGCGGCCTCGGCCTCGGCCGACTCCTCGTGGAACGCAGCCAGCTCCTCGGCCGTCTGCTCCAGCACGGCGGCGTCGACCTCGGGCACGGTCACGAGATTGTCGATCGCGTCGAGCACGATGTCCCACTTCTCGGACACGGCCTTCGACAGGTCGTTCCACAGGGCCTCGCCCTCGCGGCCGGTGAACGGCAGCCGGCCCTGCTCCAGGAGCGAGAAGCCCTCGTACGCGTCGAGGACCTCGTGCACCTCGTCGAGCTCGCAGACGTCGGCGAGCGACCGGACGATGCCGACGATCTCCGCGAGCTCCGCGATCGTCCACGAGTCGGGCTCCTCGGCGACCAGCTCGGGCACGCCGACGAGGTCGTAGGAGTGGTCGTCGTCCGGGATCAGCTCGGGCACGTTCAGCGCCGGCACCGCGTCCCACGCCGGGTGGTCGAGCAGGTCGTGCTGGTCGGACGTGCGCACGAAAGCGGCCAGGTGAGCGGCGTCGGGGAAGGCGTACAGGTCGTCCTCGTCGCCGAGGAACGCTTCCCACTCCTCGCCGTCCTCCCGCCACCGCGGAGCCCACAGGGTGACGACGTCGCCCTGCGGCAGCCCGAGCTCGATCGGGATGATGTCCTGTGCCATTCTGCGAACCCTCCGGAGTACCGCCCGTGTACGCGCGCCCGCCCGGAAGTATCCCCCGGTCGGTGCGCGGTACCGCGAAGCCTACGGGTTGGGGCAAGCAGCCGCGATCGCCCCTGGGGAACTGGCGGCCCGGGGATGGCACGATGGGCACCGCGATGACACTCACAGACCTCCTGCCAGCGGATCCCGACGCCGACTCCCTGTTCGAAGCCTTCTCCACGTGGACGGCCGAGCGGGGCATCCAGCTGTACCCGGCCCAGGAGGAGGCGCTGATCGAGGTCGTCTCCGGCGCCAACGTGATCCTCTCGACGCCCACCGGTTCCGGGAAGAGCCTCGTGGCCGTCGGCGCCCACTTCACGGCGCTCGCCCACGGCCGCCGCAGCTACTACACCGCCCCGATCAAGGCGCTGGTCTCGGAGAAGTTCTTCCAGCTCATCGAGATCTTCGGCGCCGACAAGGTCGGCATGATGACCGGCGACTCCAGCGTCAACGCGGATGCCCCGATCATCTGCTGCACGGCGGAAATCTTGGCGAACATCGCGTTGCGCTTCGGTGCCGACGCGCCCGTGGGCCAGGTGGTCGCCGACGAGTTCCACTTCTACTCCGAGCCCGACCGCGGCTGGGCCTGGCAGGTCCCGATCATCGAGCTGACGGGCGCGCAGTTCGTGCTCATGTCGGCCACGTTGGGCGACGTCTCGTTCTTCCAGAAGGACCTCACGCGGCGCACGGGCCGCTCGACGGCCGTCGTGACGTCGGCGCAGCGGCCGGTTCCGCTGACCTTCCGGTACGCGCTCACGCCCATCCACGAGACCATGTCCGAGCTGCTCCACGGCGGCCAGGCGCCCGTGTACGTGGTGCACTTCTCGCAGGCCGCGGCCATCGAGCGGGCGCAGACGTTGATGAGCATCAACGTCACGACGAAGGCCGAAAAAGACGCGATCGCCGACCTGATCGGTGATTTTCGCTTCTCCGCGGGCTTCGGCAAGACGCTCTCGCGGCTCGTGCGCCACGGCATCGGCGTGCACCACGCCGGCATGCTGCCGAAGTACCGGCGCCTGGTCGAGACGCTCGCGCAGTCCGGGCTGCTCAAGGTGATCTGCGGGACGGACACGCTCGGCGTCGGCATCAACGTGCCCATCCGCACGGTCGTGTTCTCCGCCCTGACCAAGTACGACGGCGTGCGCCAGCGCCACCTCAAGGCGCGCGAGTTCCACCAGATCGCCGGCCGCGCGGGGCGCGCCGGGTACGACACCGACGGGTACGTGGTCGTCGAGGCGCCCGACCACGTCGTGGAGAACGCGAAGGCCCTGGAGAAGGCGGGCGACGACCCCAAGAAGAGGAAGAAGATCGTCCGGAAGAAGGCGCCGGAGGGGTTCGTCAACTGGACGGAGAGCACGTTCGACCGCCTGATCGCGGCCGAGCCCGAGCCGCTCACGTCGAGCTTCCAGGTGTCGCATTCGATGCTGCTGAACGTGATCTCCCGGCCGGGCAACGCGTTCGACCACATGCGGCACCTGCTGGAGGACAACCACTCCGACCGGCCGACGCAACGGAAGCTGATCCTGCGGGCCATCGCCATTTACCGGGCGCTGCTGGCCGCGGGCGTCGTGGAGCGGCTGTCCACTCCGGACGCCGACGGCCGGATCGTGCGGCTGACGGTGGACCTGCAGTTCGACTTCGCGCTGAACCAGCCGTTGTCGCCGTTCGCGTTGGCGGCGGTGGAGCTGCTGGACGTGGAATCGCCGTCGTACGCGTTGGACGTCGTGTCCATTGTGGAGTCCACCGTGGACGACCCGCGACCGGTGCTGTCGCAGCAGCAGTTCAAGGCCCGCGGCGAGGCCGTGCAGGCGATGAAGGCCGAGGGCATCGAGTACGACGAGCGCATGGAGCTGCTCGAGGCGGTGACGTACCCGAAGCCGTTGGAGGAGCTGCTTTCCGCGGCGTACGCCAGCTATCGGCAGGGGCACCCGTGGGTCGCGGACTACGAGCTGTCCCCGAAGTCCGTGGTGCGCGACATGTACGAGCGCGCGATGAACTTCGTGGAGTACATCGGCTTCTACCAGCTGGCGCGCTCCGAGGGCCTGGTGCTGCGCTACCTGGCGGACACCTACGACGCGCTGCGCCACACCGTCCCGGACGAGGCGAAGACCGAGGCGCTGCAGGACCTCATCGAATGGCTGGGCGAGCTGGTCCGCCAGGTCGACTCCAGCCTGCTGGACGAGTGGGAGGCCTTGCGGCACCCGTCGGCCGACGGTTCTCCGCTGGAGCGCACGCCTTCCGAACCACCCGCGGTCACCCGCAACGAACGCGCCTTCCGCGTCTTGGTGCGCAACGAGCTCTTCCGCCGCGTCGAACTCGCCGCCCGCCGCAACTACTACGCCCTCGGCGAGCTCGATGCCGCCACCGGCTGGGACGCCGACGCCTGGGAAGACGCCATCGAGGACTACTTCGACGAACACGACACCCTCGGCACCGGTCCCGACGCCCGCGGCCCGGCGCTGCTGCTCATCGAACAGGAAGCCGACTTGTGGCGCGTCCGCCAGATCTTCGACGACCCCGCCGGTGACCACGACTGGGGCATCAGCGCGGAGGTGGATCTGCGCGCGTCGGACGAGGTGGGTTCGGCCGTGGTGCGGATCGTGGACGTGAACCAACTCTGACGGCCGCGTCCGTTTGAGTGAGGTTTGTCTGAGTGGTCGTGGGGTCCTCCGGTGCGCTCTAACGTTTGGGCGAGCCGAGAAGGAGGAGGGGGCCATGGTGGAGGACAAGAACAACAGCGGTGGTGACGTCGAGGCCAAGCCGGCGAGCGGCGGAGATGTGGAAGCGAAGCCGGCGAGCGGTGGGGACGTGGAGGCCAAGCCCGCCAGCGGTGGGGACGTCGAGTAGACGAGCGTCAGGCCACGACCAAGCGCTGCCGCCGTCCGCTGAGCAGGACGACGAGCATCACCAGCGACAGCGCGGGCAACGGGTAGCCCAGCACCAGACCCGCGGTGGTGTCGAGAACCGGCGCGACGATCGCCGCCACGAACACCCACGTGGGCGCCGTCGCGGGTTTGGTGGTGGGGGACCAGGGCGTGCGGGACCAGGGCTTCGCCACGGAAATCCACGCCTGCACGGCCAGTCCGCCCGCCATGAGCCCGGCGCCGGCGGCCTGTTGCCACGTCGGGGTGGCCGTCGCGGCGGCGTTCTCCAGGGCGGGGGACAGCAGGAAGATCCCGGCGTACAGCTGCACGAGCGTGAGCCCGAACTTCACGAGCACCCACCAGTGCCGGAAGAAACCCCAGGCGGTCGCGCCTGCCAGGACGAGGCCGGTGAACGCGGCGGCGTTGGCCATGGGCGCCAGCAGCGCCGTGTCGAGGTGCTGCGCCATGTTCATCGCGGCGGCGCGGGTGGTCCCGTCGCCCCGCAGCGCCACGACGGTCAGCGTCATGAGCCCGAACGCCTGGCTCATCCACGCGATCGACGACACCGCGTGCAGCCACACCACCGCCTGCCGCCACCGCGGCGAAACCCTTGTCACACCAGTAACAATCGCCTGGACACCACCGCGGGCACATCCGGTGAACACCCTGAGATCACCCCGAGACGAACGCCGCCCGCGTGTCGAAGCCGGCGCGCCACAGACCGATCGCGAACGCGGCGGTCGCTTCCAGCAACGTGGCACGCTCCAGGCGGCCGGCGGCCAGGGGAGTGCAGCCGACCACGGGCGTTGTCGCAGGCTGCTTGTGCTCGCGGCGGTCCGGGAAGTCCGCGGATTCGCTGGTGTTACAAGTCCGCGTATCGGCGAGCTGTGAACCCGGTGGGCTCTTCCCGCGACGTGTTCTGAGTCGCGGCCGGCTGCGAGCGCACTACGCCACGGCCCGCGCCGCCACGGTGAGCTGCTCGCGCGCATCGGCGGGATCAGCGCGAAGGTGCTGACCGAAGCCGTCCGCCGCCTCGAGCGCGACGGGCTCGTCCGCCGCGTAGACGGCCGCTACACCCTCACCGCGCTGGGCGAGAGCTTCCTCGGGCCGATCGAGGCGTTCGGCCGATGGGCTGACAATCACGGGGATGAAGTGGTCAAGGCCCAGAACGCCTGAAGGCTTCGTCACAAACCCAGCCCCTGCCGGACAAACGCGGGTTACCGTCCCCCGGAACGAAATCCGAGGAGGCGAGCGATGGTCGACTGGGCCGGTTTTGTCCCCGCCGCGGTCCTGGTGTCGCTCATCCCGGGCGCCAACCAGCTGCTCGGCCTGCGCAACGCCGCCCGCTACGGCATCGGCTACGCCATGGCCGGCATCGGCGGCCGGTTCGCGGCGTTCGTGGTTCTGATCGGCCTCGTCGCGGCCGGTCTGGGGACGCTGCTGGCCGCGTCCGCCGAGCTGCTCACGATCCTCAAGTGGATCGGCGTCGCCTACCTGCTGTGGCTCGGCATCAGCAGCATCCTGCGCGCCCGCCGCGAGATGAGCCAGGCGCCGGAACCGCCGAAGAGCAAGAACCTGCGGGCCGTCGTGGTCAACGAGTTCGCCGTCGCGATCAGCAACCCCAAGGCGTTGCTGCTCTTCGCCGCCCTCCTGCCGCAGTTCACCACCACCGGCAGCCCGACCGCGCTAGCCGAGCTCGGCGCCGCCTACCTCGGGGTCGAGCTCGTCGTCGGCCTCGCCTACGTGCTGGTCGGCCGCGCCATCGGCGTCGCCGGCGTGAAGGCCAGGACCCAGCGCAAGGTCGACGCCGGCTCCGGCATCTGTTTCGTCATCCTCGCCGGTGTGCTCGCGGTCGACAGTTCACTCTGACAGCGGCCGCTTCTCCGCCAACTCCAACAGCGGCACCGCAGCCGCCGCGTCTGTGATGAGCGTGGACACCATGCCGGACCGCAGCACGGCGTCCACAGCGGCCGCCTTCGGGGCGCTGTAGCCGATGGCGATCACCTCCGGTACGGCGAGCAGTTCTTCCGTGCTGATGGCCAGGACGTGGTGCGCCAGGCCGGTCGACAGGGCGTTGCCCGAGGCGTCGAACAGGCGGGCGGCGACCTCGGCCGTCGCGCCGCGGGCGGCGATGGCGGCGCGCTCGGCTTCGTCCAGGGCGTCGTAGACGGTGGACTCGCCGGGTAGCCAGGCGCCGATGCTCACGACGGCCTTGGTCAGCTTGCCGAACTGCCCGAAAGTCTCCGCGATGCCGGGCTGGTGGCGCAGGATCTCCGTGGTCCGGCGGTCGGGGAGCACGAGGGGGCCGAAGATCGGATAAGCGTCGCCGCCGGAGACCGAGGTCACGCGGCTCACGGTTTCGACGGAGCGCCCGCGCATGTCCATGCCGGCCTGCACGCCGCACAACTGCACGATCGGGCAGCGCGGAAGTGTTCTGATGGCCTCGGTCATCGCGTTGACCGACCGGGCCCACGACAGCCCGATGACGTCCGTCGGGCGGGCGATCTCCTCGAGGAGGTGAGCGGCGAGCGTCCCGACCTTCTTGCGCACGACCTCGCGCGGCTCCTTCGCCGCCGCTCGTTCGAGCACCAAAGCGCGCCGCAGCCCGTAGGCGCGCCTGACCTCGTCGGACAGCTCCACGTCGAGCGGCGCCGGCAGGTCGAACTCCACCCTGACCAGGCCCGTTTCGCGGGCGGTGTCGAGCAGGCGCGCAACCTTGAACCGGCTGACGCCGAACTCCTCGGCGATCTCCAGTTTCGACCGGCCCTGCACGTAGAAGCGGCGGGCCATGGTGGCCAGCTCCAAGCTCTCGGTCAGCAGGGGCCGAGCCTTCTTCCTGCTCATATGAGCACTATACCGCAGAATCCCACCCAAAAGGTTGACGAAACCCCTAGAAAACACCTGTAATGCTTCCACCAATTAGCTGCGTGATACGTCAATACTGCTCAGATGAGCGCCTAGGAAGGGGATGAGGCATGCGTGCCGCGATCGTGGACCGGCCCGGGGAAATCCGGGTCGGCGACGTTCCCGATCCGAAGCCCGGAGAGCGCCAGGTCGTCGTGAAGGTCGGCGCCTGCGGGATCTGCGGGACCGACCTGCACATCGCCGACGGGCACTTCCCGCCGACGCCGTACCCCATCGTTCCCGGCCACGAGTTCGCCGGCGAGATCGTCGAGCTCGGCGCCGACGTGCCGGGCGAGTGGAAGATCGGCGACCGCGTGGCCGTCGACCCGTCGCTGTACTGCGGCTACTGCACGCCGTGCCGCTCCGGCCACGGCAACCTCTGCGCAAACTGGAACGCCACCGGCGACACCGTCAACGGCGCGTTCGCCGAGTACGTCGCCGTCCCGGCCGACACCTGCCACAAGATGCCCGACTCGATGACGTGGGAACAGGGCGCGCTCGTCGAACCCGTCTCGTGCGCCGTGCACGGCGTGCGCCGCATCGGCGTCGGGGCGGGCGAACGCTTCCTCGTGGTCGGCGCCGGCACGATGGGCCTGATCATGCAGCAGCTGCTCCAACGAGCGGGTGCCGAAGTCACCGTCGTCGACCGCAACGCGAGCCGCCTGCCGCGTGCCACCGACCTCGGCGCGACCGCCGTGGCCGAGGACGTGTCCGCTTTGGACGGTGAGCTCTACGACGCCGCCGTCGACTGCACCGGCGCCGCCCCCGCCATCGAGTCGGCCTTCGACGCGCTGCGCCGCGGCGGCCGTCTGCTGGTGTTCGGCGTCGCGCCTGCCGAGGCCCGCGTGGCGCTGTCGCCGTTCCGCATCTACAACGACGAGATCACCATCGTCGGCTCCATGGCCGTGCTCAACAGCTACGGCAACGCCCTCGGCCTCGTCAGCAAGGGCTACATCGACACCGAAGCGCTGATCACCGACACCCTTCCGCTGGAGCAGTACCCCGACGCGCTGGCCAAGATGCGCAGCGGCTCCGGCCTCAAGATCCAGGTGTTCCCCGGAGGCGGCCGTGCGTAAACTCCTGTGCCTCCTTGCCGCAACAGCGTTGTTCGTCACGGGATGCGCCGGAGCCGGGTCGTTCGGCAACGGTGGGCGGACGCTCGTCATCGCGATCGTCTCGAACCCCCAGATGAAGGACGCCATCTCGCTCTCGAGTGAGTTCGAGAAGGCGAACCCGGGCGTGCACCTCAAGTTCGTCTCCCTGCCGGAGAACGAGGCGCGCGCGAAGATCACCGCCTCCACCGCCACCCAGGGCGGCGAGTTCGACGTGGTGATGATCAGCAACTACGAGGCCCCGCAGTGGGCGGCCAACGGCTGGCTCGAGAACCTCGAACCGCACATGAAGGCCACCCCGGGCTACGACGAGAACGACTTCATCCCCAGCATCCGGCAGTCGCTCTCGTACGAGAACCAGATGTACGCGGTGCCGTTCTACGGGGAATCGTCCTTTGTGGTCTACCGCAAGGACCTCTTCCAGAAGGCCGGCATCACCATGCCGGCGCACCCGACGTGGCAGCAGATCGCGGACTACGCGGCGAAGCTCGACGACAAGAACGCCGGCATCGCGGGCATCTGCCTGCGCGGCAAGCCGGGCTGGGGCGAGAGCCTCGCGCCGTTCACCACCGTCGCCAACACCTTCGGTGCGCAGTGGTTCGACAAGGATTGGAACGCCAAGCTCACCAGCCCGGAGTTCACGCAGGCGGCGAACTTCTACGTGAACCTCGTGCGCGACCACGGTGAGGTCGGCGCCTCCAGTGCGGGGTTCTCCGAGTGCGGCACGCGCTACGCCCAGGGCCAGGCCGCGATGTGGTACGACGCCACGTCGATGACCGGCACCACCGAAGACCCCACCAGCAGCAAGGTCGTCGGCAAGAACGGCTACGCGCCGGCCCCGGTCGAGAAGACGCAGGCCAGCGGCTGGCTCTACACGTGGGCGTTGGGTATCCCGAAGGTCGCCAAGGACAAGGACGATGCCTGGAAGTTCATGGCGTGGATGACCGACAAGGCGTACGCGAAGAAGGTCGGCGAAACGTACGGCTGGAACCGCGTACCGCCGGGCACCCGCCAGTCGACGTACGAGATCCCGCAGTACCGCGACGCGGCCAAGGCGTACGCCCAGCCGACGCTCGACGGGATCGCCGACGCCAACCAGCAGAAAGCCATGGTGAGCCCGGTGCCGTACCCGGGGATCCAGTTCGTCGGGATCCCGGAGTTCCAGGACCTCGGCACGCGCGTCAGCCAGCAGTTGTCCGCGGCGATCGCGGGCCAGACGTCGGTGGCTGATGCGCTCGCGCAGTCGCAGAAGTACGCCGCAACGGTCGGCAAGTCCTACCAGGAGGTGCAGGGATGAGTACGATCTCGGTCCCCGCCGGCACCGCGCCGGCCCGCACTCGTACGAGCACCACCAAGAAGGCCACCGGGACGGCCGGCAAGCGGCGCCTGCCGTTGCTGCCCGCGTTGATCTTCGTGATCGCGGTGACGCAGATTCCGTTCCTGCTCACCATCTACTACTCGTTCCAGTCGTGGAACCTGGTGCGGCCGGGCTCGTTCCACTTCGTCGGCTTGCAGAACTACGCCGACGTCTTCACCGACACCACGTTCCTCGGCGCACTGCTCAACACCGTGGTGCTCACCGTGGTGTGCGTGTTCGTGTCGCTGCTGCTCGGGCTCGGCCTGGCGATCCTGCTGGACCGCAAGTTCGTCGGCCGCGGTTTCGTGCGGACGTTGCTGATCACGCCGTTCCTCATCTTGCCGGCGGCCGGCGCGCTGCTGTGGAAGACCACGATGTTCGACCCGACGTACGGCTTGCTGCACTTCGTGTTCGGCACCGACGTCGACTGGCTTTCGCAGTTCCCGCTCGCCGCGGTGATGGCGCAGATCATCTGGCAGTGGACGCCGTTCATGATGCTGCTGACGCTCGCCGGCCTGCAGAGCCAGCCGAAGGACGTGCTGGAGGCCGCCTCGGTCGACGGCGCCGGCCGCTGGCGCACGTTCGTGTCGATCACGCTGCCGCACCTGTCGCGGTTCCTGCAACTCGCCACGCTGCTGGGCGCGATCTACATCGTGAACAGCTTCGACGCCATCTTCCTCATGACGCAGGGCGGTCCCGGCACGGCCAGCACCAACCTGCCGTTCTACATCTACCAGCGCGCGTTCGAGGGCTTCGACATCGGCCAGTCGTCGGCGATGGGCGTGGTGGTCGTGATCATCACGATGATCGTCGCGACGTTCGCCCTGCGCCTGATGTTCCGCGCGTTCTCCGTGGACGGAGGGACGAAATGACCACGGCTGTTTCCGGGATTTCCGGGCGCAAGCGCCGCTACGGGGCGGGTTCGCTCACCGTCGCCACGTGGATCGTCGCCATTCTTTTCGTGTTCCCGCTGCTGTGGATGATCCTCACGGCGTTCAAGCAGGAATCCGACGCCTACACGGACCCGCCGAAGCTCTTCTTCAGCCCGACGTTCGACCAGATCTCGGGTGTGCTCAAGGGCGGTTTCCTGCCGTACCTGGCGAACTCGGCGTTCGTCACGGTGGTGTCCACGCTGCTGGTGCTGCTGCTCGGCATCCCGGCGGCGTACGCGCTTTCGCTGGCGCCGGTGAAGAAGACGAAGAACGCCCTGAGCTTCTTCCTGTCCACCAAGATGCTGCCGATCGTCGCGGCCATCATCCCGCTGTACGTGATCTCCCAGAACACCAACCTGCTCGACACGGTGTGGGCGCTCATCATCCTGTACACGTCGATGAACCTGCCGCTCGCCATCTGGATGATGCGCTCGTTCTTCCTCGAGGTCCCCGGCGAGATGATCGAAGCGGCCCACATCGACGGCGCGAATCTGCCGACGTTGCTGCGAAAGATCATCATGCCGGTGGTCGCTCCGGGTGTTGCCGCGACGGCTTTGATCTGCGTGATTTTTTCTTGGACGGAGTTCTTCTACGCGGTGAACCTGACAGCGGCTCGGGCTGGGACTGTGCCGGTGTTCCTGGTCGGGTTCATCACCAGTGAGGGGTTGTACTGGGCACAGCTGTCGGCGGCGGCGTTGCTGGCTTCGCTGCCGGTGATGATCGTGGGGTGGTTCGCGCAGAACCACCTGGTGCGAGGGTTGTCGATGGGGGCGGTCAAGTAGGTTCTGTTTTCGGGTGGCCGTCCTTGTTGGTTCGGGGGTGGCCACCTTTTTACGCGAGAACACCCGACAGCACTGCCGCGACCATGGGGCGCAACGACGACGCCTCGGTGGAGCGGTCGGCAAAATGAAGATGCCCGGCGCCCACCAAAGTCGGGGCGAGGGTGTCGACGTCGGCGTTCGGGGTGAGGCGGCCGAGGGTGCGTTCGGCGGTGAGGTAGCGGGCGAGCATGCGGGCGGCGTCGGAGGCGAGGGGGACGCCGGTGCCCGGGCGTGCGGTGCGGAGGCGGGTGCGGAGTTCGTCGCGGAAAGTGATGAGGGCGACGATAGAGATGGCGACCGAGGTGAAGACGTCGTGCAGAGCGGAGCAGACGTTGTCCACCACTGAGCCGGTGCCGGCGGAGGCGGCCAGGGTGTCGGAGAGGGCGTGGACCTGGGCGATGCGGTCGAGGACCAGCTCGGTGAGGAAGCCGTCGAAGTCGGTGAAGTGTTTGTGCAGCACGCCTTTCGCGCAGCCGGCCTCGTCGGTGACAGCGCGGCTCGTCAGGGCGCTGGGGCCGCCTCGAAGCAAGACGCGTTCGGCGGCGTCGAAGAGCTGGGCACGCACGTCGCGGAGGTGGACACCGGTCGGCAAAGCAAACTCCGGTAGCTAAGTGGGCGAGTGCCCATTAGAGTGGGCGCATGCCCACCTTACCGGAACAGCAAGGCGAGTCGCGGCCTGAGCCGCACGAGTTGAGGCAGACGGCTGAGTCGTTCGGGGTCGACGCCGCGCGCTACGACCGTGCGCGTCCGGCGTATCCCGAAGGGCTGATCACCGAGATCATCGGAAACGCCTCCGGCGCGAGCATTCTTGACGTCGGCACCGGCACGGGCATTGCCGCGCGGCAGTTCGAAGGCCGAGGTTGCCGAGTGCTCGGAGTGGAACCCGACGGGCGCATGGCCGACTTCGCCCGAACCACCGGGATCGACGTCGAAGTGGCCACGTTCGAAGAGTGGGACTCGAAGAACCGCACGTTCGACATCCTCGCCGCCGGCCAAGCCTGGCACTGGGTGGATCCGCAGAGCGGCGCCGAGAAAGCTGCCCGAGTGCTCAAGCCGGGAGGCACCTTCGCGGTCTTCTGGCATCTCTTCCTGCCACCGGACGACATCGCGGAAGTCTTCGGGGAAGCGTTCCACAAGGTGGCCTCGAACTTCCCCATCAAGGTCGGCAGAACACCGAACAGGGAACCATACAAACCCATCATCGACAAAACCGAAGAAGCCCTGGACAAAATCGGCTTCCACAACCCGAAGAGGCACCTCTACACCTGGCAACAGAACTACACCCGCGCCGAGTACCTCGACCTGCTGCCCACCCAGGGCGGCCTCACTCGCGTCCCGCAGGCACAGCAGGAGGAAGTGCTGACTGCCGTGGGTGCCGCCATCGACGCTCGCGGCGGTCAGTTCGCCTGCGACTACACCACGGTGCTCTTCACCGCGACCCGCTAGTACTGCAACGGCAGTCAGGTGAGTGGACAGCCGCGTTGTTCGTAGTGGCTGAGGCGTGCTTGGTGTTGTCGTCGGCGGACCCAGCGAGATCAGGACCAAGCGTGCTCGATGGCGTCGGCGACACGCAGGATCAGCTTGGCGAGCAGGCGTCGGATCTCCGGTAGCGTGAAGCCGATCATGTGCGGCTCGGCGGCGCAGATTCCCCTTTTGTGGCAAGAGATCTGGCCATGGCGAGCCACGCGTGAGCGAGCGCGGCCAAGGCGATGTGGGCATACCACGCCCGCCAGGATCGGACCTGGTAGTGACCCAGCCCGGCCTCGGTTTTTGGCCTGCTGGGAGCATTCCTCGATCCGCTGGCGGACCCTTGCGATCCAAGCCAGGTCCAGCAGCGTGGACCGGCGGGGTCCATGGCAGACGTAGTAGGCGATCTCGCTCGGATCGGTGACCTTGCGGCGGGCGAGTAGCCAGTGCCCGCCCCGGGCTGCCAGTCGATCCGGATCGGCGTCCGCGCCCACTCGTACTCACGCGGCCCGTGCGCGCCCGCGCCGATCGACAAACGCTGCCGCGGCCGGCCAGGCAACGCTGAAATGAGCTCATCGGCGGGGACGTCGCGACCGTCGGTGGTGACCAGGGTGTCGTTGACCTTGGCGGGAAGCACACAGGAGGCATCGTGGGCTTCCAGCCACAATCGCAGACACTTGACAGAACGGCACACCCGCTGCGAACGCCCGAGCCGGCATCGACATCGCCTGCTGCGGCTTCGTTTCAAACCCGACCTCGTTCTGGGACCCCCGCCAGCAGCGGTCCCGATCGGCGATCCACGGCTCGGGCACGTACGACGCCTGGTCGGTCAGTGCATGCCTGCGAGACGACGCATAGCCAAAAATGTGCCGATCTGGCAGCACTCGATCCAGCCCGCCCTTCCCGAGTACTGGCGCCGCATCCCGTCCGGCGACACTTCACCGGCTTGCTTCCAGCCGGTCTTCCGCTCCGAGCCCGCAACCAGCCCGGACACGTACCCCCGGCAGGCGCCCGCGGCTGTTAGTCGGTTGGCGCTGGCGCGGGGGTTCCGCGTTTCTTGGCCGCAGCGGTGAGGTGGCAGCCGAGGTTGATGCGGAGGCTGGTGTTCTGTGCGGTGCCGAACGAGATCTCGCCGTCGTCGTGTGTGTTGTGGAAGATGGCGTCGTGAGATCCGGGACTGTCGTGCAAGCGCTGAGGTTGCGGTGTGAACCCGTACTTCTGCGCCACGGTTCCAATCACGGTCAAAGCCTTCTCATAGTCGCTGTCGGGCAGGTTTCCCGCGACGATGTGACTTGCCAGACTGGCGGTGACGCCGTCGGCGTCGATTCCGGGGTAGTCAGCGGCGCAGGAGGCCCGTGAACCTTCGCTGCCGTTGGTCCAGGTTTTCAAGGATGCGATCTCGCGCGACAGCGATTGGCGAAGCTCGGTATCGATGGCGAGGTATTGCTGCGTCGCATCTTCGATGTTCGGTCGTTGCATCAGCGCCGCGAACGTCTTCGCGGTATCCGCGTTCACGTTTCCTCCTGAAGAGTCGTCGGTCGCGCCGCATGCGGCAGCGCTGCCTACGGCAAGGACGACCAGCAGGTTCATCGTCCACCGCGCGCCGCGGTGACGCCTCATCGGGGAGCTCCAGCGATGACAGTGCCCTTGTATTGCGCAAGGTCGGGGTGTCCGGTGGTGATAGCAGCCATGTTGTAGAGACTGGTGGATTTGCCGTCGAGGTATCCACTGTGGCCGCTCGTGGCGTTGAGCTGGCCGAGCTCTGTAGCGCTGGCGTCGGTGGACATCTGGTGGTACTGCGACATCGCGTCCGGGCTGTAATAGGGGCTCGGTCCGAGTGTCCCGTGGATGTTCGGCACCAGGTCGTCACCTGCGTCGTGTTCGTTGAACAAGTGGCCCCGCGGAACGTTGAGATGGTCGGAACCCTGTCCGGGGGAGCCGAACAGCACGGCGTCGTCGACAGGGGTGTCGTGTCCGAGAGCGAACCCGGTGGTGGTCGAGCCGTAACTGTGTCCGAGAGCGGTGAGGTGCAGTGGCGTATTCGATGCGTCGTGACCGGCGCCGATTCCGTTGTAGAACTTCGCGAGGCTGTCTCCCCCGGCCTTGGCGAGTTCGGGGCTGGCCACCGACTGGCTGGGATCCGCGACACCGTCCCACTGTGGAGCCTGATATCCGATCCAGGTGACTGTCGCGGTGGGGCCGCCTCCGTGGCGGTCGGTGATGTCGTTGGCCATTCCCTTGAGGTCGTTCATGTTCTGGTCGTACTTGCCCAGGGAGCCGTCGACTGTCGTGGTGAAGCCCGGGGTGAAGACCGCGACGTTTCTGGCCTTGTCTACGTCGCCGACCGCGATCGCGGCTTCGACGCGGGGATGGGTGGTGTCCAGCAGGAGAAGTTGGCGACCCCCCTGGCCCATTGTTGTCGCGATCGCATCCAGTGACGCGAGTTTGTCGTTGGCTTGCTGCAGTTGGCCCAGGGCTGCCTTCATGATTCCACCCGACGGGTCATAGACCGCTTTCGCTTGTTCGATCATGGCCTGCGCGGCGGTGCGTTGTTGCTCCAGGGCAGCGCGTTCGGCCGGCAATCGGGCCATGTTGGCCTGGGAGCGTACGGCGGCGGGCAGCCCGTCGCGGTTGCCGAGCCAGTCAGGGTGATCACGAAGCAGGATCGCCTGCCCCGCGGCTGAGAGGGTGGCCCACCAGGCCGCGTTCTCGGCCGGGGTCGCATGGGGTGGGGGTTCGGGCAGGGTGAGCCCGGGATCTTTGACTCCGTCTGCGGCAGCGGCGGCGACCGTGGATTCGTCGCCGGTACCGAACTGGCCTGCCGCTGCCCGGTCCAGCACCGAGGCCAGGTCCGTGTCGATGTCATCGGCGGTGCGCAGGATCTGCGCGACGTCGTCCACCAGCTGGGTGTGGGTGCGTGCCCGGTCCTGGGGGTTCAGGTCCGGGGGCACTTGCTGTCCGGCGAAGGCGTCGGCGACAGCACCGGCGTCGGTGATCTGGTAGCCGTATTTGTGGGCCAACTCCTCCGCATTGGTGAGGGCGCTCTGGACACCGGTGATGGCGTCGGCGGCTTGCGCGATCGTTTTGCCGAGGGCTGCGGCTCCCGCGGCGACGGTATCCAGCCCGCGTGTCAGGGCGCGGTGCTGGGCGGCGGCGTTGTCAGCGGCATCGCCGCTCCATCCCACGACGGGGAGGGTCTTGGCGAAGTCGTCCCCGTCATTGATCAGGGTCTGGGTACGAGCCTGCAGCAGCGAGAAAATGTCCTCCAACGCGGCGGGGCTCCAGGCCCGGACATCGGCGAGCGACACCATCAGCGCGGCCCTCTCATCCCCGGCGCCGCCCGCGGGAACACCCCAGCCAGTGCATGATCGCCCTGACGGTAGCGGTCAGCCGCCGTGCCCAGGTGCTCGGCCAGCCGCTGCGCTTCGTCGCACCACTCCGTGAACGTGGCCGCCAACGCCTCCCGGCACCGCCCCGCCGCGGCCGCAGCCTTGCCCCCGGGCACCGCCGCAGCCACTCGTCCGGCCGGCTCAGCGCAGTCAGCACCACGCAGGCCGTCCACCTTCTCCCCGGCTGCCCGGCCCGCCGCACTGAGCGCGTCGGGCACCGCCGTGAAGCCTCCCGACGCCATCGCCCCGCCTCCCCTGCCACCAAGCCCTGTCGCCAGTGGCGTCGTGTCACCGCATGGTCACCGTACGACAGTGATCACGCCGGGTTCAACGCCGCAGGTCACGGACGCGTAGATCTACTCAAGCCCGCCGGGGCCGATCTCGGGTCCCGTTCCACCACGGCCAGGTACAGGGCCACTACTGGGCGCTCTCCCGGTTCGGTGATGCCGGCGAGCCTGACACCTCCAGCCCAAGGGCGTGTACGACAAATGCTGCGTGGTGTTGCCGGATGGCCTGGGACGGCACGTGGCACATCGTGTTGCGGCGGCTGTTCACCGCTGCGGACGCGGCCGGATGGTGGAGTGGTCGGCGTCGGTGGATTCGACGATCGCGCGGGTGCAGCAGCACGCCACCAACGTCAGGCGTGTCACGGGGCTGGGTCGAACTACACGGATCTGCTCGCCGAGCCGCTTGATCCTGCGATCGCCCGCTCCCGCGGCGGCTGGAGCACCAAGGTCCACCATCTCGTCGACGGCAACGGCCGGCCGCTGGAAAGTCTGGTCGGTCCCGGCCAAGCCGGAGACGCGCCGATGTTCCCGCACCTGATGCGACATCTGCGCGTCGACCGAACCAGGTCGGGCCGGGCGCGCACGCACCCGGCCCGACGTGGTTCGGGGCGACAAGGCCTATCCGTCGCGGGCGATCCGTTCGACGCCCGCGATTACCGTGGGCGCAACGTCGTCGAACACGGCTTCAACCTGCTCACGCAATGGCGCAGCTTGGCCACCCGCTACGACAAGCTCGCCGTCGTCTACCGCTCCGCCACGCTCTCGCACGCCGTGATCGCCTGGATCAAGGCATTGTCAGACACGGCTTAGCTCACTCCTGCAGCGAAAGCGCCTGGCTCGGGCAGACGTTCACGGCCTCGCGGGCCTTGTCCACGAGCTCGCCCTCGGGCGTCTCGTTCAGCACGATCACCGTGCCGTCGTCCTCGCTCTGGTCGAACAGGGCGGGCTCGGTGAGCACGCACTGGCCGGCGCCGACGCACTTGCCGGTGTCCGCGATGATCTTCATGGTTCCTTCTTCCTTGCTCGTGGTGGGAGCGTTGTGATGTTTACCAGCTCACGGGCAGCCGGCGCAGCCCGTAGACCGAGGCCTTCTCCTTGCCGGGCAGGTCGTCCACCGCAGTGGCCAACTTCAGCGTCGGGATGCGGCGGAACAGTGTTTCGAACACGATCTGCAGCTCGGCGCGCGCGAGGTTCTGGCCCAGGCACTGGTGTGGCCCGAATCCGAAGGCCACGTGGTGCCGGGCGCCGCGAGTGAAGTCCAGCTCCGAAGGCGAAGAAAACGCCGCCGGGTCCCAGTTCGCGGCGTAAAGCGACGGGAGCACCCCGTCACCCGCCTTCACGATCACCCCCGCGACCTCGACGTCCTCCACTGCGATGCGCAACGGCACCGTGTCCGTGATCGAGAAGTACCGCAGCAGCTCCTCGACGGCGTCGGGCACCGCGGCGGCAGTCAGGGAGGCCGGCAGGTGCTCCAACAGCCCGAGAACGCCCAGCGAGATCATGTTCGCCGTGGTCTCGTGGCCCGCCGCGAGCAGCAGGAACGCGAGCCCCACCAGGTAGGTGTGGTCGTGGGCGCCCGCGGCGATCTGGCGGCTGAGCAGGTCGTCGCCGGGCTCGGTTTCCTTGGCCTTGACCAGCTCGCCGAGGTAGCCGTAGAGCCGTTCGAACGCGGCCGCCGCGACCTCGGGCGGCATCTCGCGCGCGAACAGCGTCGCGGTGCTCTCCTGGAAGAAGCTGTGGTCCGCGTACGGCACGCCGAGCAGCTCGCAGATCATCAGCGACGGCACCGGCAGCGCCAGCATTTCCACCAGGTCCACGGGCCCGCCGGCCGCCAGCATGTCGTCGACCAGGCCGTCGACGATCTCCTGGATCCGCGGCCGCAGCGCGGCGACCCGTCGCAGGGTGAACTCGCCGAGCACGGCGCCGCGGGCGGCCCGGTGCTCCTCCGCGTCCATGCCGAGCATCGTGCGCATGGACTCGCCGCCGCCACCGGCCGACAGGCTCGGGAAGCCCGGTTTCGAGCGGTCCGAGGAGAACCGCGGATCGCTCAGCACCGTGCGCACGTCGTCGTAACGGGTCACGAACCACGCGGACCGGCCGCTCGGGGTGCGGACCCGGGCGACCGGTTCGTGCTCACGCAAGCGCGGGTGCAGCTCCGGTGGCGCGAACGGGCACGTCCGCGCCACCGGCAGCTCCGGAATGGTCATCTACCAGGTCACCGGCAGCCGGTAGAGCCCGTAGATCGACGCGTCCTCCTTGAACGGCAGGTCGGCCACGTCGACCGCCAGCCGCAGTGAAGGAATGCGCCGGAACAGCGTGTCGAACACGATCTGCAGCTCGGCGCGCGCGAGGTTCTGGCCCAGGCACTGGTGCGGCCCGAACCCGAACGCGACGTGATGCCGGGCGCCGCGAGTGATGTCCAGCTTCGCGGGCTCGTCGAACACCGCCGGGTCCCAGTTGGCGGTGTACCCGAGCGCGAGCACGCCTTCACCCGCCTTGATGGTGACGCCGTCGAGCTCCACGTCCTCCACCGCGACGCGCGCGGTGGCCGTGTCGACGATGGTGAAGTAGCGCAGCAGCTCCTCCACCGCGTCGAGCGTCTTGCCCGGGTCGGCCTTGATCGTCTCCAGCTGCGACGGGTTCTGCAGCAGGCCGACGGTGCCCAGCGAGATCATGTTCGCCGTGGTTTCGTGGCCGGCCACAAGCAACAGGAACGACAAGCCCAGCACCGCGCCGTGCTCGTAGTTGCCTTCCTCGCGCAGCTTCACGATCTGCCGGCCGAGCAGGTCGTCGCCCGGGTCGGCTTCCTTCTTGGTGATCAGCTGGTCGAGGTAACCCCGCACGCGCTCGAACGCCGCGCGCCGCTCCTCGAAGCTCACCGTGCGCTTCAGGATCTTCGCGGTGTTCTCCTGGAAGAAGTCGTGCTCGGAGTACGGCACGCCCAGCAGCTCGCAGATCACGAGCGACGGGACCGGCAGCGACAGTTTCTCGACCAGGTCCACGGGCTCGTCGGACTTGAGGATGTCGTCGATCAACCCGTCGACGATCTCCTGGATCCGCGGCCGCATCGCGTTCACGCGTTTCACCGTGAACTCGCCCAGCACCGACTTGCGCGCCGGGCCGTGCTCCGGCGCGTCCATCGTGATCATCGTGCGCTCGGCGTTGGTCTGGCGGAAGACGTTGCCGCCCTTGACCAGGATGGGGAAGTTCGGGTTGAAGCGGTCGGAGGAGAAACGGCGGTCGTTGAGCACCGTCCGCACGTCCTCGTGCCGCGAAACCACCCAGGCTTCCTTGCCGTCGGGGATCTTCACGCGGGTGATCGGCTGTTCCTCGCGGATCTGCGTGTACTCCTCGGGCGGTGCGAACGGGCACTTCCGCGCCACCGGCAGTTCGAGTTCTTCGGCCGTGGTCATCGCTCCTCCTTCACCGGGTCACGGGCAGTTCGTAGAGGCCGTAGATGAGCGCGTCGTCCTTGAACGGCAGGTCGTCGACGTCCTGGGCGAGCTTCAGCGTCGGGATGCGGCGGAACAGCGTGTCGAACACGATCTGCAGCTCCGTCCGCGCGAGGTTCTGGCCCAGGCACTGGTGCGGCCCGAACCCGAACGCCACGTGGTGGCGCGCCCCGCGCTCGATGTCGAACGCCGACGAGTCCTCGAACACCTCCGGGTCCCAGTTCGCCGCGTACGTCATCACCACCACGCCGTCGCCGGCGGGGATGGTGACGCCGCCGATCTCGACGTCCTCCTTCGCCATGCGCGTGGTGTTGTCCACGATGGAGAAGTAGCGCAGCAGCTCCTCGACGGCGGTGAGCGTCTTGGCCGGGTCGGCCTTGATCAGCGCCAGCTGCTCCGGGTTCCGCAGGAACGCGACGGTGCCGAGCGAGATCATGTTCGCCGTGGTCTCGTGCCCGGCCGCGAGCAGCAGGAACGCGAGGCTGACGAGCTTCGCCCGATCGTAGGTACCTTCTTCGCGCCGCTTCGCGATCTGCCGGCTGATGAGGTCGTCACCAGGGTCGGCTTCCTTCTTCGCGATGAGCTCGCCCATGTAGGCCTGTACACGCTCGAACGCGGCCCGCCGGTCTTGCGCGGTGGTCGCGCGGTTGATCAGCTGTTTGGTGTTCTCCTGGAAGAAGTCGTGGTCTTCGTAGGGCACACCGAGCATTTCGCAGATCACGAGCGAGGGGACCGGCAGCGCGAGCTTCTCCACGAGGTCGACGGGTCCGTCGGCCTTGAGGATGTCGTCGATCAGGCCGTCGACGATCTCCTGGATCCGCGGCTTCAGCTCGGCGACGCGCTTGACGGTGAACTCCCCGAGCACCGCCTTGCGTTCCGGGCCGTGCTGCGGCGCGTCCATGGCCAGCATCGTGCGCTCGGCCTCGGTGCGGCGGATGACGTTGCCGCCCGGGACGAGCGTCGGGAAGTCGGGGTGGAGGCGGTCGGCGGAGAACCGCGGGTCGTTGAGCACGGCTCGCACGTCCTCGTGCCGCGAGACCGTCCAGGCTTCCTTGCCGTCCGGGATCTTCACCCGGTGCACGGGCGCCTCTTCGCGCGTGGCCGTGTACTCCTCCGGCGGCGCGAACGGGCACTTCCGGGCGACCGGGAGTTCCTCCATCGTGCTCATGCTTCCTCCCTCACCAGGTGACGGGCAGACAGTGCAGACCGAAGATCGCGGAGTCGTGCTTGAACGGCAGCTGGTCGACCGGGGCGGCCAGCTTCAGGGTCGGGATGCGGCGGAACAGCGTGTCGAACACGATCTGCAGCTCCATGCGCGCGAGGTTCTGGCCGAGGCACTGGTGCGCGCCGAAGCCGAACGCCACGTGCTTGCGCCCGCCGCGGGTGATGTCGAGCTTTTCGGGCTCGGGGAAGGCGTCGCCGTCGAAGTTGGCGGCGTAGCTGAGGCCGATCACGCCGTCGCCGGCGGGGATCGTGACGCCCGCGAGCTCCACGTCCTCGGTCGCGACGCGCGTGGTGGCGAACTCGGCGATGGTGAAGTAGCGCAGCAGTTCTTCGACGGCGTCGAGCGTCTTGCCGGGGTCGGCCTTGATCGCCTCGAGCTGGTCCGGGTTCTCCAGCAGGGCGACGGTGCCGAGCGAGATCATGTTCGCCGTGGTCTCGTGGCCGGCGATGAGCAGCAGGAACGCGAGCGACGTGAGGTCGTTGCGGTCGTACTCGCCCTCTTCGCGCTTCTTCGCGATCTGGCGGCCGAGGAGGTCGTCGGTGGGCGTCTCCTCCTTGGCGGCGACCAGCTTGTCGAGGTACTCCTCCAGGGCGAGCACGGACTCGAGCCGCTCGTCGGAGGTGATGTCGCGGCTGAGGATGCGCGAGCTGTGCTTCTGGAAGAAGTCGTGGTCGCTGTAAGGCACGCCGAGCTGCTCGCAGATCACGAGCGACGGGACGGGCAGCGACAGCGCCGAGACCAGGTCGGCGGGCTTGTCGCCGGCCAGCATCGCGTCGATGTGCTCGTCGACGATCTCCTGGATGCGGGGCTGAAGCGCCTTCATCCGCTTCACGGTGAACTCGCCGACGACCTCGCGGCGCGCGGGGCCGTGCTCCGGCGCGTCCATGTTGATCAGCGACGGGTTGAGCTTGCGTTCGCGGCGCGGTGCGCCGTCGCGGAACAGGACCGGGAAGCCGGGGTTGAAGCGGTTGGAGCTGAACCTGGGGTCGTTCAGCATCGCGCGCACGTCCTCGTGCTTCGACAGCACCCAGGCGCGCTGCCCGGAGTCGAGCTCGACGAGCTTCGCCCGCGCGTCCTCGAAACGCTCGTACTCCGGCGGCGGCGCGAACGGGCACGTGCGCGCCATCGGGAAGCTGGCGAGCTCGGGTTCGGCAACTTCTGTCATGGTGGGATCCCCTTTTGGTGGTTTTGAACCTTTACGCAATGTATGTGGAGGATTACATTCCGGTTCATTGCCCACGGTACCGAAGCGGAGGATCTCCGTCCACTAGCAAAGGGGTGACGGGTTGTGGTTGCAGTGCGTGGAGCGGTGTCCATGCGAGAATTTGCGCGCGTAACGAGTTCCCGGCGAGCGGAAGGTGGGCCATGAGTGCGGATCCCCAGGTCCCCTTGCGTGCGGACGCGCGACGCAACCGCGACCAGATCATCGCCGCGGCGCGCGCGATCTTCGCGGAGTTCGGGCCCGAGGTGCCGATGGAGGAGATCGCCCGCGCGGCCGGCGTCGGCGTCGGCACGCTGTACCGGCGCTTCCCCGACCGCGACGCGCTGATCCGGGCGGTGGCCGTCGACAACTTCTCGCGGGTGCTGGACGACGCTCGCGAGGCGGCCGAGCAGGAGCCCACGGCTTGGCGCGCGCTGGTGCGGCTGCTGCACCAGTCCGTTGAGCTGCACCTTTCCGTGCAGCTGGCGATGTTGTCGAAGAAGGCGCACGAGATCCTGAAGGAAGACCCGGCGATCGCGAGGTTGCGCGAAGAGCTGCTGGTGGAGCTCGAAGCGATGGTGCAGGGCGCGCAGAACGAGGGGACGTTGCGCCCGGACGTCGCCGAGGGCGACGTGGCCATGCTGTTCGCGCTGTTGCTGCGTCAGCTGGAGTCTCGTTCGCCGGAAATCGCCCGGATGTCCACGGCGCGGAGTATCGCGATCATGATCGACGGGCTGCAGGCCCGGCCGGGGACGCCGCTGCCGGGTCGGCCGTTGGGACGGCACGACATCAACTGACCCGCGCTCGCGCGCGTGTTCACTCTTTGTGACGCTTCGGGGCGGTTGGGGTTGCGTTTCTGCGGCTGATCCCACAGCCGAACATCCCACGTGTGGCGTGGACGTCTTTCCCGGTGAGAGCGACGGAGGGGAATGAATCACCAAACCGGTCGTTCTGCCGGGCAGAGAGGCTGCCCGGGGTTCGAACAAGGGGAGAGTCCGACATGACCACACGCAAGACCATCAGCCGCGTTGTCGCCGCCGTCGCCGTGGCCGGGATCGCCGCCGGGGCAACGGCTCTGGCTGCCGGGACCGCGAGCGCCGCGCCTGCTTCGGCTGCTTCGGCCGGGTCGTCTGCGTCGTCTGTGCAGCCGTGCACGTCGAACCAGTTCACCTCGAAGCTCGTCTACGGCGGCGCGGGTGCGAGCAACCGCTACGGCGCCCTGCAGTTCACCGCCAACCCGGGCGAGCGCTGTTACCTGCCCGGCAACCTCGAGGTGGACCTCGTCGGCGCGCACAACGTGCTGATCAACAACACGGCCCCGGCCGACGCGCCCGCCGTGGCGCTCGTCGACGGTTCTTCGGCCTACGTGCCGCTGCACTGGACCGGCATCGAGCCCTACGCCCAGCAGCAGACGCCCAACGCGGTGAACGTCGTGGCGCCGTCCGACTCCAACCAGCACGGTGACTACATCAACCCGAACATCACCGTCGACTGGACCCTCGGCGTGGTCGACGCCGACTCGGTCAGCCACACCATCGACGTCGGCGCGGTGACGCAGGGGCTCGCGCCGACCGCGTGACGGTTCTTGTTCCAGGAGCGGGCGGCACACCAGGGGGTGCCGCCCGCCCCTTTCTGTTGATCCAGGCCGGCTGTTGGTTTGGGCCGGCTGTTGGCCCGGGTTGGCTCAGACGCCCAGCGGGTGCCAGACGGTCTTCGCCTCCAGGTACCGGCGCAGCCGCGAGAGGTCCGGCGTCGGCGTCCAGTCGGGTTCGGCGTCGGGGACCGTGAGCACGCGCTTGACCGTGCCCGCCGCCTCACGCGCCAGCGTGATGCGGTCCTCCGGCGTGGCGCCCGTCGGGTCGAGGGCGTTGACGTCACCGTGCGAGGCCAGCCACGGGCCGAGCTCGGCCGCGCGGCCGGTCAGCACGTTGGCGACACCGCCCGGCAGGTCGGACGTCGCGAGGACCTCCGACAGCGTGATTGCGGGCAGCGGCCGCTCGGCGCTCGAGACGACGACGGCCGTGGAGCCACCGGCCAGCACCGGCGCCAGCACGCTGACCAGGCCGAGCAGCGACGACTCCTGCGGCGCGAGCACGCCGACCACGCCCGTCGGCTCGGGCACGGTGAACGAGAAGTACGGCCCGGCAACGGGATTCGCCGCGCCGAGCACCGACGCGATCTTGTCCGTCCAGCCCGCGTACCACACCCAGCGGTCGATGGCAGCGTCCACAAGGGACTCCGCCTGGCTCGGCGCGAGACCTTCCGAGGCGGCGACCTCGCTCACGAACTGCTCGCGCCGGCCCTCCAACATCTCGGCGACGCGGTAGAGCACCTGGCCGCGGTTGTAGGCCGTGGCGCCCGACCAGCCGGGGAAGGCTTTGCGCGCCGCCACCACGGCGTCCCGTACGTCTTTGCGCGACGCGTGCGCCGCGTTGGCCAGGAACTTCCCCTGCGGGTCGGTGACGGGGTAGACCCGGCCGGACTCCGAGCGGGGGAAGGCCCCGCCGATGTAGAGCTTGTACGTCTTGGCCACGGAAATCCTGGACTCAGACATCGAGGTAAGCCTCCAGACCGGTGCGTCCGCCCTCGCGGCCGAACCCGGACTCCTGGTAGCCGCCGAACGGCGCGGCGGGGTCGAAGCGGTTGAACGTGTTGGCCCAGACGACGCCGGCCCGGAGCTTGTTCGCCATCCAGAGGATGCGCGAGCCCTTCTCGGTCCAGATGCCGGCCGACAGCCCGTACGGCGTGTTGTTGGCCTTCGCCACGGCCTCGTCCGGCGTGCGGAACGTGAGCACCGACAGCACCGGCCCGAAGATCTCCTCGCGCGCGATCCGCATCGACTGGTGCACGTCGGAGAACACCGTGGGAGCGAAGAAGAACCCGCGGTCGGGCACCGGGCACGGGCTGGTCCAGCGCTGCGCGCCCTCGGCGTCGCCGGATTCCACGAGCCCGCGGATCTTCGCCAGCTGCTCGGCGGAGTTGATGGCGCCGATGTCGGTGTTCTTGTCGAGCGGGTCGCCCATCCGCAGCGTCGAGACGCGGTAGCGCAGCTTCTCCATGACCTCCTCGGCCACGGATTCCTGCACCAGCAGCCGCGAACCCGCGCAGCAGACGTGGCCCTGGTTGAAGAAGATCCCGTTGACGATCCCCTCCACGGCCTGGTCGAGCGGCGCGTCGTCGAACACGACGTTGGCCGCCTTGCCGCCCAGCTCCAGCGTGAGCTTCTTGCGCGTGCCCGCCACCGTGCGCTGGATCAGCTTGCCGACCTCGGTGGAGCCGGTGAACGCGATCTTGTCGACGTCACCGTGTTCCACCACGGCCGCACCGATGTCGCCGGCGCCCGGGAGGATGTTCACGACACCCGGCGGGAGTTCCGCCTGCTGGCAGATCTCGGCGAACACCAGCGCCGTGAGCGGCGTGGTCTCCGCCGGCTTGAGCACCACGGTGTTGCCGGTGGCCAGCGCGGGCGCGATCTTCCACGCCAGCATCAGCAGCGGGAAGTTCCACGGGATCACCTGACCGGCGACGCCCAGCGGCTTCGGGTTCGGGCCGTAGCCCGCGTACTCCAGCTTGTCGGCCCAGCCGGCGTGGTAGAAGAAGTGCGCGGCGGCCGTGGGGATGTCGGAGTCGCGCGATTCCTTGATGGGCTTGCCGTTGTCGAGCGACTCCAGCACCGCCAGCTCGCGCGAGCGTTCCTGGATCAGGCGCGCGATGCGGAACAGGTACTTCGCCCGCTCGCTGCCCGGCATCCGCGACCAGACCGTTTCATAGGCGGCGCGCGCCGCGCGGACGGCAGCGTCCACATCGGACACCGACGCCGTGCCGACCTCGGCGAGGATCTCCTCGGTGGCCGGGTTCACCGTCTTCAGCGGCTCGCCCGAACCGTCGACGAACTCACCGCCGATGAACGGCCGGTAGTGGTCCTTGAGGTTCGCGATGTCGCGCGACTCGGGGGCGGGGGCGTATTCGAAGATGCCCATGGTCAGTCCACCGTCACGTAGTCGGGGCCGCTGTAGTGGCCGTCCACCTGGGTGCGCCGCTGCAGCAGCAGGTCGTTGAGCAGGCTGGACGCGCCGAAGCGGAACAGGTCCGGGGTCAGCCACTGCTCGCCGGCCACCTCGTGCACGGCGACGAGGTACTTGATCGCGTCCTTGGTCGTGCGGATGCCGCCCGCGGGCTTGACGCCGCGCAGCTCGCCGGTCTGCTCGTGCCAGTCGTGTACCGCCTGCAGCATCACGTGCGTGACCGGCAGCGTCGCCGCGGGGGAGACCTTGCCGGTCGACGTCTTGATGAAGTCACCACCGGCGAGGAGCGCCAGCCACGACGCGCGGCGGACGTTGTCGTACGTCGCCAGCTCGCCGGTTTCCAGGATCACCTTCAGGTGCGCTCCGCCGCACGCCGCCTTGATCGCGCGGATCTCGTCGAAGACGTCCATGTAGCGGCCCTCGAGGAACGCGCCGCGGTCGATCACCATGTCGACCTCGTCGGCGCCGTACTCCACGGCCAGGCGCGTGTCGGCCAGCTTCACCTCACGGCTGGTGCGCCCGGACGGGAACCCGGTCGCGACGCTCGCCACGTGCACGGCACTGCCCTTGAGCGCGTCGACCGCGGCCTCGACCATGTCGGGGTACACGCACACGGCGGCCACGCGCGGGCAGTCCTGCCGCTCCGGGTCGGGGCGCAGGGCCTTCGCCGCGAGCCCGCGGACCTTGCCCCGCGTGTCGGCGCCCTCGAGCGTGGTCAGGTCGACCATCGAGATGGCGGTGTCGATCGCCCAGCGCTTGGCGTCTTTCTTGATGCTGCGTGTGCCCAAGGCCGCCGCTCGCTGCTCGACCCCGACCTGGTCGACGCCGGGCAGCCCATGCAGGAACCGCCGCAGGCTCGCCTCGTCGCGAGTCACGTCCGCCAACGGCGCCGGGGTGTCCGGCACCGCGTTCGGGCTGGTGGTTGTGGTCATGCCTGTGAGTGTAGGTGGGCCACGTCCTGTGCCGGGTCACTCACGGAAATCTGTGGATTACTCGTCGGTGGTGTGCACAACTCCGGGCTGGTCCCCGCTCGCGAGGAACTCGTGCAGCCCGCGGCGAACTGTGGCCACCGGCACTTCGACGCCTGCGAGGACTTCGGGCACGTTGCCCTGGTACACGTACTCGACGAGCTCCCCGGGATCGCCGTCGCCTCGGATGCTGCCGCCTCGGGTGTCGTGGTGGCGATGAAGCCGAGGTTTGCGCCGAGGCCGACTTCGAGCACGGGGTCGAGCAGCTGGTCGAGCGCCGTAGGAGTGGCCACGACGATTGCCGGGCCACCCTCGGCGAAATCGTTGTCAGGTTCCTGGTCGTACCAGATCTCTGGCTCGACCACTTGTTCCTCGCCAGAACCCTGCGCTGTGCCGGGTAATTCATTGGGTGAGTTGTCCACAGATTTCGATCGAGGGCTTGCAGCGGCGAAGGGTAAGGCGGGTCATCGGTACCGCAACCTTCGCTGGACCTTGTTGGCGAATCGTCGGGTGGTCGAAACGTGAGACGACTCCACGAGATCGAGTCCTCTGGTGTGGGATTCGCTTCGCCCGCTGAAGCGAGGAGGTTTGCGAGCTGTGTCGGAAGAGACGAAATCAGGCTGGGTGCATCGCTGTGCTGCAGCAGCGCCAGCAGGAGGTCGGTGCTTCGGACCGCGACCGAGGTGCTGGTGCGGGTTCGGGTGTTTTCCCATGCCGCGCGAAGGATCTGCTTTGTCGTCGCGGAAAACGGAGGAGGCGAAACATCACCCGGTGTCGACGTTTGTCGCACGGCGACCAGCCGCTTCTCGCTGCGCAATCGACACAGCCTGCGCTGCGGCCGTGCTGAACCGCTCGAACATCGGCCCGCTCCTGTGCCGGCTTTCGTCAGGTCGCGCGTAGCGCCGCTGTAGGTCTCTCGCGGTCAGGACTCCAGCTGCCGGTTGTCCTTCTTCGCGGGTTTGCGGTAGACGACCACGCCGCCCCAGAAGGCGAGGCCGTTGACGGTCAGGGTGGGGGCCGTGGGGGGTGCGGGTGGGGCGCCGGACTTGTCTTCGAGGATGAAGCCGCCCATGAGGCCGAGGCCGGTGACGTCGACGTTGATGTCGTCGGGGACCGTGATCTCGATGCCGCCCATGATGGCGACGGCGGTGATGGTGGACTGTTTGTCGGCGAAGCGGGCGTTGCGGAGGTCGATCTCGGCGCCGCCCCAGAAGGCGACGCTCGTGTGTTGCGGCGGGAGGACCCAGCTGCCCTTGCGGACGGCGCCGGAGAGGACGCCGATCGAGACGTTCGAGCCCGGGTGGCCGCCGATGCGGCTGTCGGGGAGGCCGAGGGCGCGGCTGGTGGCCGGCTGCAGAGCCGAAGAGGGCGTTGACGGCGTGGCGCCGATCGGCAGGTCGCGGGTCACGGGCTTCAGCTCGCCGATGGTCTTCGCCGCGTAGACGGTGGAGAGCCGTTCCTCGAGCTCCGTCATCGTGATGCGGCCCTCGGACAGCGCTTGGTGCAGAACCTGCGCGACCTGCTCGCGGTCGGCGTCGGAGGCCCGCATCTGGTCGGGGCTCGGAAGGGCTGCGTCGTCACTCACCCGGGGCAGCCTAGCCCGATCGTGGGTGGTCCGGGGTCCATCGAACGACGGATAAGGGCCAAGATGGGGCGATGGCATCTGCTCTGGTGGGGACCCTCGCACTGCCCGACGGCGCCGTCGTGCGCGGCCGCGGCCTCGGCCGCCCCGCGCCGGAAGGCCCGGCTCCCGCTTACGGCCTCTACCTGGGGTCCAACCGCCTGCGCCGCAAGCACGACAACGCGCTCACCTGGGACCACGACTGGATCCGCTGGCCGGACTTCCTGCTACCGCTGAACTGGGCCGACGCCCGGCGCAAGATCCTCGCGCTCCACGCCCGCGCGCTGGCGGGCGAATCGGTGGAGGTGGCCTGCTACGGAGGCGTCGGCCGCACCGGCACGGTCCTCGCCTGCCTAGCCACCGCCGCCGACTTGTCCCCGGACGACGCCATCAAGTGGGTACGCGAGAACCACCACCACCGGGCCGTCGAAACGGCCTGGCAGCGGCGGTGGGTTCGCTGGTTCGCTAGCGCGCGGAGCTGAGGAAGGCGGTCCACGCGGTCGGCGACACGGTGAGGTGGCCGCCCGCGCGGTCCTTCGTGTCGCGGATCCCGATCTCGACCGGCGAGGTGGCGACCTCGACGCAGTTCGACTGGTCTGTGCTGTGCGAGCTCTTGTGCCAGGCCGCGAACTCGACGCAGTTGGAGTCGTTCGTGGTGTAGGAACTCTTGCGCCACGCGGCCTGGGCGAAGTCTGGGGCGATCATGGTTCGTACTCCTCAGCTGGTGTCGGCTCGCCGATGATATCGGCAATCATCCGGGCCGAGTCGCCAGTTGACAGCGCGATGGAGCGAATATCACGCCAAGCGGCCTTGACGTTGTCGACAAAGTCATCCTCTTCGAGGAAGCTGCTTGTCCCTCGGCTCTCGACGTGTGCCAGCGTGGGTTCGTTGAAGAACTCGAGGAGAACGAATGGACCGCGAAGCCCGGCATGTGCACGAGTTGAAAAGGGCACGATCTGGAACGTGACGTTCGATCTGCGCCCAAGGGTCAGGAGGTGGCGAAGCTGGGCGCGCATGGTTTCCTGATCGCCGATCGGTCGGTGCAGAGCCATCTCATCGACCATGACATGGAAGGCAGGAGCGTCTCTTCGGCTCAGAATCAGCTGGCGCTTGATCCGGGCGGCGACTAGCCCTTCGAGTTCAGGGTCGGTCAGGTTGTGATCGCCACCGTGAAGCAGCGCTCGGGTGTACTCGGGGATCTGCGCGATGCCGGGGATCAGCAGAGTCTCATAGTTCTTGATGGCCGAAGCCTGCTCCTCGAACCGGATCAGGTCCTTCCACGTCGGTGGCAATTTCCCGTTCACTTCATGCCAGTTGCGCTCCTCGCCGCCCCTCACGAGGGCCATGAGCTCTTGCCGCAGATCCGACGGGGCCTGCAGGAAACCCAGGATCGCGGCGACGTCGTCGGGATACAGGCCGCGGTCGCCCGTTTCCATGCGGGAGATCTTGCTCTCCGAGAAGTCCACGCCCTGCGCCACCTCTTTGCAGGTCATCTTCCGGAGTAACCGCAGGCGGCGGAGTTCGCCGGAAACTCTGCGTTGGCGAACCGAAACGCCTTTGTTCTTCGTCATGGGCACACTTTGTCCTCTTGCCACGGTGGCACGAAAGATCGCTCACCTGAAGGAAGGTTGCGTGCGGTTCTGGCATCGGGAGAACGTTTGGCTCGTGTTCTCGCGGAGGAGGAAAACCATGCGCCAGTCTTGGAAGATCAGTGGAGCGTACGCCAACTGGAGGATCATTGTCAGCATCGAGCCGCCGGATGACGCGAACGGTCCCGATGTGCCGGAGTGGCCGTACGACAAGCTGGCGCCGGTCGTCGGGCATTTCTTCGAGGCGGTGAACTACTACGAGATGAGCCGAGACGCGGACGACACCCGGCAGCTAAGTTAGGCGGCATGGATGTGCACGTCGTCGATCACCCGCTGGCCAAGGCCCGTCTGTCCACGATGCGTGACGCGCGGACGGACAGCGCGGCGTTCCGGGCCGCGCTGCACGAGCTGACCATGATGCTCGTGTACGAAGCCACCCGTGACGTGCCCGTGCGCACCGAGCGGATCCACACGCCCGTCGCGCGCACGGAGGCCTACCGGCTGGCCAGCCCGCCGCTGCTGGTCCCCGTGCTGCGCGCCGGCCTGGGCATGGCCGACGAGGCGCACAAGATGATCCCCGACGCGCAGATGGGGTTCGTCGGGCTCGCGCGCGACGAGGAAACCCTCAAGCCGACCCCGTACCTGGAGTCGCTGCCGGAGTCGCTGGCCGACCGGCCCGTGATGGTGCTCGACCCGATGCTCGCCACCGGAGGCTCGATGGAGTACACCATCCGGCTGCTCACGGACCGGGGCGCCACGGACGTCACGGCCATCTGCGCGCTGGCCGCGCCCGAAGGTCTGGAGCACCTGGAGAAGACCGGGCTGCCGGTGCGGGTGGTCACCGCGAGCATCGACGAGCGGCTCAACGACTCCGGCTTCATCGTCCCCGGGCTCGGCGACGCGGGAGACCGCCAGTACGGCGCGGTCTGAACCAAGCAGCCCGAACCAAGCAGCCTGAACCAAGCCGTACTGAACCAAGCGGCCTGAACCACCAGAAAGACACCCACAACACTTCCGAGGTTCCCGGCCACTTCCCGGTGTGACCATCCAAGGGGTGACCGTGGACGCCGAGCTCTTCGGGCGCGCGGCAGGCGGGGACGAGAGGGCGTTCGGCGAGCTGTTCGAACGCCACGCGCAGGCGGTGTGGAACCACGCCTACCGGTTGACCGGGTCGTGGGCGGTGGCCGAGGACCTGACGTCGAACACGTTCCTGATCGCCTGGCGCAAGCGGGCCGAGCTGAAGCTGATCAGGGACAGCGCGTTGCCGTGGCTGTACACGGTCGCGGGCAACCTCGCCCGCACGGAACACCGCGGCGCGCGCCGTCGTCTGCGGTTGCTGACGCGCATCCCCGAGCCGCCGGCGGTGTCGGATCACGCCGACGAAGTCGCGGCCCAGCTCGACGGCGAAGCACGCCTGAAAGAAATCATCGAGGCCGTCTCCGGATTGCCGAAGGCGCAGCGCCAGGTCGTGGAGCTGTGCCTGCTGGGCGACCTGCCGACCGCCGACGCGGCGGCGCTGCTTGAAGTCGCCGAGGTCACCGTCCGCTCGCACCTGTCCCGGGCGCGAGCCCACCTGCGTGCCCTCCTCGACGACAAGACTCTGGAGGACAAATGATCGACAACCTCCCGCCGCGCCGCGAACTCCCGCCCGAGGTGCGCGACCGCATCCGGCTGCGGGTACGGGCCGGGCTCGCCGAGGAGAAGAGGCCCGCTCACCGGCGGCGTTCCGTGTGGCTCGTGGCGGCGGCCGTCGTGGTGGTGGCCACCGGTGTCGTGTTCGCGGCCGGCGTACCGCGCGATGACTCGGCGGGTCCGCTCGCTCCCGCCAGACCGCGCGACCCGGGCCACGACATGCTCGACCGCTGCTGGAACGCGATGAAGCCCTACTACCCGACCATCGCCGATCCGAGCGCGTGGGACATCCCGTTCATCCTGAGCCACGGCGCCGCGACCCTGACCGCGGCGATGATCGACGGCCGGCCGCTGTTCTGCGAGACGACCGCGACGACGGTGACCGTCTCGGACCCCGACGCGGTTCCTTCGCCCGTGCCCGGGTCCCAGGCCAAGGTGTACCTGCGCACGGCCGACGGCCTGGTGGCGGGGATGGCGGACCCGGCGTGGCAGGGCGTGCGGGCCGTCACGCCCGACGTGACGCTGCAGCCGGACGGGCCGACGGCAGAGTGGGTCTCGCCGCTGTCGCACCAGTTCGCGTTGTTCACGGGCGCGGGCCCGGCGGTGCGGCTCGCCCTGGGGCCGGATGGCAGCGAGGTGGACCCGTCCGCCCTCGTCTCGGCCCCGGCCGCGCTCACCATCAGGGTCGACCGGCCGGCGTCGGCGGATCGCCGGTCCGAGGCCGGCAGGTTCCTCGACGAATGCCTCGCGTCCGCTCCACAGCAGGTGCCCGACCGAGGCGCCTACGTCGCCGGGCCGTACCTCACCTGGAACGACCGCAAGCTGGTCGTCGCCCGGCTGGGGCAGCACATGCTGGCCTGCTCGGCGCGACCGTATCCGGGACGGGCCGGAGCGACCTACTACGCGATCGACCCTTCCTCGGTGCAGGAGCTGAAGGCGGGCGCCGGCGGCGCTGCGCTTATCCCCGTGTCAGCGCCGGTGAAGGACACGGGCGAGCCGGAGCGGCTCGTGCTCGCCGGGGGCGTGCCGGACAACGTGACGAGGGTTTCGGTCACCTACCCGGGAGGGACGCCGAGGGATGCGACGGTGGCGCACGGGACGTTCGCGGTCTGGCACACCGACGCCGACAATTCGTCCACAGTGGACGCCAGGACCAATGTGAAGGCCTACGACGCCGCGGGCAACTTGGTGATCGAGGCGTCGCTCAAGCTGTTCTGACCGGCTTCGACCCCATCACCCAGCGGATCTGGGCGATCGGGTCGTCGACGGTCGGGTCGGGGCCGCGGCCGTAGCGGGTGGTGAAGTCGGCGACGGGGGAGCTGGTGACCGTCCAGCCGGCGGCGCGCAGGGAGGCGGCCGAGTCGGGGCGGGTGCCGTCGTCGAAGAGGCGGCCGATGTTGGTGCCAGTGCCGGCCTCGGTGGCGGCGTAGAGGTCGTGGGAGCGCAGGGACTCGTCTTCCTGGCCGAGCACGATTTCGTAGCCGATCTGGCTGTCGGGCGCGGAAAGGCGGTCGACGGTGGCCATCAGCCGGGCCTCGGCGGCGCCGGAGAGGTAGGGCAGCACGCCTTCGACGAGCCACGCGGTGGGCTCGCCGGGCTCGAAGCCGGCGTCGGTGAGCACGGCGGCCCAGTCGTCGGTGAGGTCGGCGACCAGGAACTCGTGGCGAACCCGCGGCGCCGCGCCGGCGAGGACGCGGCGTTTGAAACCGAGGACGTCGGTGCGGTCGAGCTCGAAGAACCGCAGGCCGGCGGGCAGGTCGAGGCGCCAGGCGCGGCTGTCGAGACCGGAGCCGAGCAGCACGGCCTGGGTGACGGTTTTGCTCGCGGCCAGGAGGAAGTCGTCGAAGACGCGGGTGCGCAGGCCGGAGTAGGCGCCGCCGCGGCCCCAGAGCGGGTCGGCGTCGCCCTGTTCGACGTCCTCGATGCGGGTGGGCAGATCCACCGCCCGCGCGGACGAAGCGTTCGGCCCACTCGTCGCGGATGAGGCCGTCGGGGCGGTTGGTCTCTATGGCGCGGGCGGCGGCGATCATCAGCGCCGTGGCGCTCACGCCGGGTTCGGTCACTTCAGCCAGCCGGAAGCGTTGGCGCGCAACGCTTCCTCATACGCGCCGCCCACGCTGAACTCCGGCGGCAGGTTCCCCGACAGCTCCAGAGACACCAGCCCGTGGGCGATGCCCCACGAGCTGACGACGATCACCTCGGGCGCGACGTCGACGAGCTGCCCCGACGCGATGCCCCGCCGCACGGCGTCCTCGAGTGGCTCGAGGGTCGCGCGGGCCTGGCGGTCGGCCTCGGCGTTGGGCTCGAAGCCGGGCACGGAGCGGGTGAACATGATCGCGTACAGGTGCGGATCCGCCTGCGCGCTCGCGCGGTAGGCGACACCGAGGCGCACCAGGTCCGCGACGGCGTCGGCGGTCCGCGCCACGGCGTTCAGCCGCGCGCCGAAGCGGCGGAAGCCCTCGACGTACAGCGCGTTGACCAGGTCGGGCTTGCTGCCGAACAGCGAGTACACGGCCGTGGTCGACGTCCCGGCGTCGGCGGCCAGCTTGCGCAGGGACAGGGCCTTGGGGCCGTCGGCGGAGATCAGCTCGCCGGCCCGGTCCAGCAGCTTCAGCCGGAGGGCTTCGTCGTGCGTACGGGGACGGGGCATGTGCTCAGGGTAACGCAACGGTGTTACGGTACGCGACCCTTCGCGGGGTGATCTTGGGTGCGGGAACCGGTTCCGCCTCGGCCGATCCGCTCCGCGGGGCCGACATTGTGGCGCCGGTCGCCTGCTGACCTGCACAATCCAGGCATCACCCCACCCGGTCGGGATTTGACCTGGAGCGCACTCCAGGTCGTACTGTCGAGCGCATGAGCTACTCGATAGCGGAAGCCGCACGACGTAGCGGCCTGTCGATCGACACCCTTCGGTACTACGAGCGGATCAAGCTCCTGGACCCGCCGGCCCGCGACGCGGCGGGGCGGCGCGCGTATTCGGACGACGATCTGAACTGGCTCGGGTTCCTCACCAAGCTGCGGCTCACCGGCATGCCCATCAAGAGCATGCGCGAGTACGCGTCACTGCGGCGCCACGGCGTCGCGAGCGCCGGACGCCGCAAGGCGATCCTCGTGGAGCAACGCCAGTCGGTCGCCGACCGGATCGCCGAGCTCCAGGGGTGCCTGGACATTCTGGACTACAAGATCAGCAACTACGACCAGGTGGAACGCAAGGTCCTCGGCCACGTGTCCGCCATGGAGGAGATCTCCGCGTGATCGCTACGAGGAAACTCGGTGAGCTGGAAGTAAGCGCCCAGGGGCTGGGCTGCATGGGGATGAGCCAGGCGTACGGGGTGCGCGACGACGAGGGTGAGTCGATCGCCACCGTGCACCGCGCGCTGGAGCTGGGCGTGACGCTGCTGGACACGGCCAACGTGTACGGCGCGGGAGAGAACGAGAAGCTGGTCGGCCGCGCGATCGCGGACCGGCGCGACCAGGTGGTGCTCGCCACCAAGTTTGGCATCGTCTGGAAGGACGGCGGCATGAGCGCGCGCGGCGACGCCGCGTACGTGAAGCAGTGCTGCGACGAGTCGCTGCAGCGCCTGGGCGTCGACCACATCGACCTCTACTACCAGCACCGCGTGGACCCGGACACGCCCGTCGAGGAGACGTGGGGCGCGCTGGCCGAGCTGGTGGCCGCCGGAAAGATCCGCTACGCCGGGATTTCCGAGGCGAACGCCGACACGATCCGGCGCGCCCACGCGGTGCACCCGGTCACGGCGCTGCAGAGCGAGTGGTCGCTGTGGACCCGCGGCATCGAGGACGAGATCCTCGCGACCTGCCGTGAGCTGGGCATCGGCGTGGTGCCGTTCTCGCCGCTGGGCCGCGGTTTCCTGACCGGCGCCGTGACGTCGGTGAAGGACCTGCCCGAAGACGACATGCGCCGCGGGATGCCGCGCTTCGCCGACGGGAACTTCGAGCGGAACATGGCCATTGTGGACGCTCTGCGCGCGCTGGCCGAGCAGAAGGGCGTGACCGCCGGGCAGCTCGCGCTCGCGTGGGTGCAGGCCCAGGGTAACGACGTGGTGCCGATCCCGGGGACGAAGCGACGCAAGTACCTGGAAGAGAACGTCGCCGCGGCGCAGCTGGAACTGTCCGAAGAGGACATCGCCGCGATCGAGCAGGCGGCTCCGGCCGACGCCGTGGCCGGGGCTCGCTACCCCGAGCGGCTCGCGCGGGCCGCCGGCAAATGAGCAACCGCCACTTCACTAATCGGGAGACGACATGACGCTGCCCGCCCGCCGCCTCGGCACGCTCGAAGTGAGCGCGCAGGGCCTCGGCTGCATGGGGATGAGCGAGTTCTACGGCGAGGGTGACGACACCGAGTCGATCGCCACCATCCACCGTGCGCTGGAGCTGGGCGTGACCCTGCTCGACACCGCCGACATGTACGGCATGGGGGCCAACGAAGAGCTCGTCGGCCGCGCGATCGCCGACCGGCGCGACCAGGTCGTGCTCGCGACGAAGTTCGGCTTCGTGCGCGACCCCGAGGACCCGAGCAAGCGCGGGGTGCGCGGCGACGCGGCGTACGTGCGCGAGGCCGTGGAGAACTCGTTGCGGCGCCTGGGGATCGACCACATCGACCTCTACTACCAGCACCGCGTGGACCCGAACGTGCCCATCGAGGAGACGGTCGGGGCCATGGCCGAGCTGGTGCAGCAGGGCAAGGTGCGCCACCTCGGCCTGTCCGAGGCCGGCGCCGAGACGATCCGCCGCGCCCACGCCGTGCACCCGATCTCGGCCGTGCAGACGGAGTGGTCGCTGTGGTCGCGCGACATCGAGGACGCCGTGGTGCCGGCGTGCCGCGAGCTCGGCATCGGCCTGGTGCCGTACTCGCCGCTGGGCCGCGGGTTCCTGACCGGCAAGTTCACCTCCGCCGCGGACTTCGGCGAGGACGACTTCCGCCGCCGGACGCAGCCGCGCTTCGCGGACGAGAACCTGGCGAAGAACCTCGCGATGGTCGAGGCGCTGCGGGCGCTGGCCAAGGAGAAGGGTGTGACCGCGGGGCAGCTCGCGCTCGCCTGGGTGCAGGCCCGCGGCGAGGACGTGGTGCCGATCCCGGGGACGAAGCGGCGCAAGTACCTCGAAGAGAACGTCGGTGCCGTCGCGCTCGAACTGTCCGAAGAGGACATCCGGGCGATCGAGACCGCCGTGCCCGCCGCCGAAGTGGCCGGCCCGCGCTACTCCGAGACGGCGATGAAGCTGCTGTCACGCTGAGCCACCAACGGTGAAGGGCACCTCGAGGGACAGTGGTTCCCGCGAGGTGCCCTTCCCGGATTTTCGCCCGCCCGCTGATCGGGATCTCTGAGCCTTTTCTGAGATCTCCGGATCAGGCTGTCGGCCGTCAGGCGAAGATCGAGGCTGGAGGCCGGTGTGGTGGACGACGTTCTGGACTATCTGGTGGTCGGCGCGGGGCCCGCGGGCCTGCAGCTCGGCCGGCAGCTCGAACAGGCAGGCCACCGCTACCTCGTCCTCGAAGCGGGCAGCACGCCGGCCACGTTCTTCACGAGGTTCCCGCGTCACCGCACGCTGATCTCGGTGAACAAGAAGCACACCGGCTGGACCGACCCCGAGCTCAACCTGCGCGTCGACTGGAATTCACTCCTCGACGACGGTCCCGACCCCCTGCTGTTCACCGACTACAGCGCCGAACTCTTCCCGCCGGCCGAGACGTTCCTGCGTTACACCGCCGACTACGCGGCGAAGCACAAGATCGCCATCCGCTACGGCACCCGGGTGACGCGGATCGGCCGTGACGCGGAAAGCGCTCTCTTCACGCTCACTGACGGCGACGGAAACACCTACACCACGAAGCGCCTGATCATGGCGACGGGCGTGACGAAGCCGTACATCCCCGACGTTCCGGGCATGGAGCTGGTCGACCAGTACGCCGACTTCGACACCGACCCCGCGCAGTTCACCAACAAGCGCGTGCTCATCCTCGGCAAGGGCAACTCGGCCTTCGAGACCGCCGATAGCGTGAACGCGTACGCGGCGGTGCTGCACGTCGCCGGTCCGCGCCCAGTGAAGCTGGCCTGGCGCACGCACTTCGTCGGCCACCTGCGCGCGTTCAACGCCGGCGTGCTCGACATGTACCAGCTCAAGCTGCAGCACGCGATCCTCGACGGCGACGTGCGTGAGATCCGCAAGGACGAAGACGGCTACCACGTGAAGTTCGCCTTCGCCCGCGCCGACGAGGTGGTGAAGGAGATCCGCTACGACCGCGTGATCGCCGCCACCGGCTTCCGCTTCGACGCCTCGATGTTCGACGAGGACTGCCGCCCCGAGCTCGCGATCAACGGCCGCTTCCCGGCGCAGACGTCGTCGTGGGAGTCGGTGAACGTGCCCGGCCTCTACTTCGCCGGCACGATCACGCAGGTCCGCGACTTCAAGAAGGCCACCAGCGCCTTCATCCACGGCTTCCGCTACGGCGTGCGCGCGCTGTCGAAGGTGCTCGAAGAGCGCTACCACGACAACGAGTGGCCGCAGACCGTGCTCAAGGCCGAGACCGGTGAGCTGGTCGACGCCGTGCTCAAGCGGATCAACCGCACGTCGGGGCTGTTCCAGCAGTTCGGGTTCCTCGCCGACGTCCTCGTCGTCGAGGGCGGCCAGGCGCGTTACCTCGAAGAGATGCCGGTGGCCCGCTTCGCCGACACTCCGCTCAGCGAAGCCGAGAACGCGTTCCTCATCACGCTCGACTACGGCCCCGACCACGACAAGGTCGACCCGTTCGACTTCACCGTGAAGCGGGCGAGCCAGGACGTCGCCAACGACAGCGGCGAGGGCCACTACCTGCACCCGATCGTCCGCCACTACCGGCGCGGCGAGCTCGTGGCCACCCACCACGTGACGGAGAACCTCGACAACGAGTGGGACCGGCCCGTGCACGTGGAGGCGCTCACGAAGTTCTTCACCGGCCAGCTGGCCTGAGCCGTGCGCACGATCGCGGAGCTCGAGGCCGCGGCGCGCGAGCGGCTCGACCCGGTGCACTACGACTTCTACGCGGGTGCCGCCGGCGACGAGCTGACGCTGCGGGCCAACGAAGAGGCGTTTTCCCGGCGTGTGCTCGTGCCCCGCGTGCTGCGGGGCGCGGCCAAGCGCGACCTGGCGACGGAGCTGGTGGGCTCGCCGCTGTCGATGCCGGTGCTGGTGTCGCCGACTGCGTTCCACCGGCTCGCGCACCCCGAAGGCGAGCTGGCGACGGCTCGCGCGGTGGCGAAGGCCGGCACGGTGCTGGTGGTGAGCATGGCCGCGACCACGGCCGTCGAGGACATCGCCGCCGCTGCGCGCCAGGCCGCGGCCGACCCGGCGCTGTGGTTCCAGCTGTACCTGCAGCCGGACCTGGAGTTCACGGAGTCCGTGGTGCGCCGGGCCGAACGCGCGGGCGTGCGGGCGTTCGTGGTCACGGTCGACTCGCCGGTGTTCGGCCGGCGCG
The DNA here is from genome assembly GCF_040704195.1 of Amycolatopsis sp. NPDC047767. Lineage (NCBI taxonomy): Bacteria > Bacillati > Actinomycetota > Actinomycetes > Pseudonocardiales > Pseudonocardiaceae > Amycolatopsis > Amycolatopsis sp. NPDC047767. The sequence continues at coordinate 331,111 of NZ_JBEYSJ010000001.1, read as the reverse complement.
AACGCGACCACCGCAACGGGTTCCACGACCTGCCGCCCGGGCTGGTCGTGGAGAACCTGCGTGACGGCTCGGGTCGCGTGCGCGACATCGAGATGTCGGCCGAGTTCACATGGGAGCACGTCGCCTGGCTCAAGCGGACGACGGCGCTTCCCGTGCTGCTCAAGGGAGTGCTGCACCCGGACGACGCCCGCCTCGCGGTGGAGGCGGGCGTCGACGGGCTCGTGGTGTCGAACCACGGCGGCCGTCAGCTCGACACCGCCGTGTCTACTGTGGACGCTCTGCCCGCGCTGGCCGAGGCCGTGGCGGGCGCGATCCCGCTCGTGCTCGACGGCGGTGTGCGGCGGGGCACCGACGTGGTGAAGGCGCTCGCGCTGGGCGCCACCGCCGTCGGCGTCGGCCGGCCCGTGGTGTGGGGCCTCGCCGCGGCGGGTGAGGAAGGGGTGACGGAAGTGCTGGAACGCCTCCGGGAAGAGACCGACCACACGCTCGCGCTGTGCGGGGCCACCGCACTCGGCGACCTGACCGCGGACCTCGTCCGATGAGGCGCCTGCTCACGGCGGCGCTGGCGGCCGGGCTCGTCGGTTCGCTGCCGAAGTGGCTGCCCGGCCGCGTGGTCGCGTTGCGGGTGAAGATCTTTGCACTGGTCAACGGCGAGGAAGGCCTGCCGATCCCCGGCGACCGCGTGGGCGTCGAGAACTTTCGCCGGGTGTACGCCGATCCGGCGGCCAATGGGCGCAGCAAGGGCGCGGCGCTGTCGGACCTGTTCTGGTACTGGCTCGCGCCCGGACCCGAGGTCCACCAGGAGCACCTGGAAGCGGGACCGCGTTACGACGAGGTCGCCAAGACCACGCGCCACATCCTCGTGAAGACGCGCGCGGAGTCGGAGGAGCTCACGCGCCGCGTGACCGAGCACGTGCTCGACGGCCTGGAGGTCGGTGACGGCCGGCTGATCCGGTTGCGCGACGAGATGATGCCGATCTGGGCCGAGCTGTACTACGAGCTGGTGTTCGGCGAACCGTGCCCGCCCGAGGCGCGCGACCTCATCGTGGGCCACGCCGACGACGTCGTCTCCGCGCTGAAGTGCGTGCGGCCCCGCAACATGCGCCGCCGCGCGAAGCTCACGAAGTACCTGCGGCGCCGCCTCGGCGACATCCCGCACGCGCTGCCGTCCCGGCTCACACGCGACGAGCAGGTCTTCTACCTGCAAGGCACGTTCTTCAACACCGCCGTGGTGCAGATGTCGGAGGCAATGGCGCACCTGCTGATGATCATCGCGCAGCACCCGGACGTGCAGCGTCGGCTGGTCGCCAACCCGGACGACGACGAGTACCTCGACCGCGTGATCGACGAAGGCCTGCGCACCTACCCGCTCTTCGGCATCGCCCACCGCATCACCACCGGCGACATCGAGCTCGACGACACGACGATCGACGCGGGCACCGTGCTCCTGTTCAGCTACCCCGACTTCCACCACGCGGGCTTCGAACGGCCCGAGGAGTTCGATCCGTCGCGCTGGGAGCCGCCGGCCGGTTGCCCGGCGCACGCAGGATTGTCGAAGAAGGACGCGAACTTCCTGCCCTTCGGCGTTGCGCAGAACCGCGCGTGCCCGGCCCGCGGGCTCGCGCCGATCACCATGCGCGTGGTGACGCGGGAGTTCCTGCGCCGCTACTCCGTCGCGTCGAGCGCGGCCCACACGCGCTCGATCCCCAACCGCGGCCCGGTGTTCCTCACCCCGCGTGGCTCGGCGCGCTCGACCCGCGGCCCGCTGGCGTACCTCGCCGTGCGTGACCGCTGGGAAGACGTGTGGCGCAGCCTCGCCCAGCTCGTGTTCGGCACCTACATGGTGCTCGACGCGCGGCAGAAGCGTTTGTGCGTGAACTACTTCGCGAACCACGGAGGCGAATGATGACCCCGACCGAGGCCGCGCCGGCGTTCTTCCTGGCGGTGGTGGTGATCCTCGCCGTGGTGCGGCTGGTGAGCGCGCTCGCGGTGAAGGTGGGCCAGCCGCCGGTGGTGGGCGAGATGATCTCCGGGGTGTTGCTGGGACCGTCGCTGCTCGGGCTGGTGCTGCCCGGCGTGCAGGCGGCGCTGTTCCCCGACACGGTCCGCACGTTGCTGTACCTCGGCGGGCAGATCGGGCTCGTGATCTACATGTTCGGGGCCGGTTACGAGTTCCGCGTGGGCTCCATCAAGGATTCGGCCCGGTCGGTGGCGGCGGTCTCGGCCGCGGGCACGGTGGTGCCGCTCGCGCTCGGAGTCGGCGTCAGTGTGCTCGGCGCGAGCTGGGTCGGGATCCTCAAACCCGGGGTCTCGCCCGTGGTGTCGGCGGCGTTCGTCGGGGTGGCCATCGCGATCACGGCGTTTCCGATGCTCGCGCGGATCATCACCGAACGCGGCCTCGGCAGCACGCGGTTCGGCTCGCTCGCGCTGGCGTGCGGCGCGCTCGACGACGTGCTGGCGTGGATCCTGCTGGCGGTCGTGCTCGGCATGCACGCCGGCTCGGCGGGGCCGGTCGTGACCGCGATCGGTGGGGGGGTGCTGTTCGCGCTGCTCGTGTGGCTCGTGGTGCGGCGGGTCCTCGTGAAGACCATGGCGAGCCCGCGGGTGAGCGAAAGCCAGCGCATCCTCGTGACGGCGATGATCCTGTTCGCGGCGGCGTGGTTCACCGACACCATCGGGCTCTACGCGGTGTTCGGCGCGTTCGTGATCGGCATCGCGTTCCCGCGCGGCGAGGCGGCGGACAAGGTGCTCGCGAAGATGATGCCGCTCGGGCAGATCGTGTTCCTGCCGCTGTTCTTCACCTATTCGGGCCTCAACACGCGGTTCGCGCTGCTGGCCGACCCGAACCTGTTGCTGTTCGCGGTGGTCTGCGTGGTGGTCGCGGTGATCGGGAAGCTCGGCGCTTCATGGGGCGCGGCGCGGCTGGCGGGGGAGCCGCAGCCGATCGCCGTGCGCGTCGGGGTGCTCGTGAACGCGCGCGGGCTGATGCAGCTGATCGCGCTGAACGTCGGGCTGGCCGCGGGGATCGTGTCGCCGGCGTTGTTCACCGTGCTCGTGCTGGTGGCTCTGGTGACGACGATCATGACCTCGCCCGTGCTCGGCTGGCTCGACCGACGGGATCGGCGGAAGTACTCCTCCGATCAGCTGCCGGAGTTCCTCCTTTCGGCCCAACCGGCGGGTAAATGATCGATTCCCTACGAAAGTTGAGGGTTCAATCGACGCTCTGACTGCGAGTATGGACACGTGCACGGAGAGGCAGGAACCGCAGCCCGAGTGCTCCTCGTGGAGGACGATCGTGAACAGGCCGGAATGCTGTCCGAGCTGCTCACCGACGAGGGCTACGAGGTCGAGCTCGCCCACGACGGCCAGCGCGGCCTGCACCGCGGCCTCACCGGCCACCACGACGTGATCATCCTCGACCGGCGGCTGCCGGTGATGGACGGGCTGGAGGTGCTCGCCGGGCTGCGGCGCCGGGCCGTGACCGCGCGCGTGCTGGTGCTTTCGGCGCTGGGCGAGCTGGCCGACCGCGTCCACGGTCTCGACGCGGGTGCCGACGACTACCTGGTGAAACCGTTTGAGACCGACGAGCTGCTGGCCCGGCTGCGCGCGTTGTGCCGGCGGGATCTCGACGGCGCCGAGTGCCTGCCGCTGGGCACGGCGGCGCTCGACCTGCTGCGCCACGAGGTCGTGCTGTCCCGCGGCGAGCGCGTGACGCTGTCGGGTCGTGAGTTCGAGCTGCTGCGCACGCTCGCGCAGCGGCCGAAGGCCATCCACCCGCGGGAGGCGCTGCGCACCCACGTGTTCGCCGACTCGACGGGGGAATCCATTGTGGACACCTACGTGTACTACCTGAGGCGCAAGCTGGGGCGCGAGGTGGTGAAGACCGTCCACGGCCTGGGGTACCAGATCGGGGCTATGTGACGGTGATCGTCGATCCCGACGCGCGGGCGCTGCGGCGCGCGCGGCGGACGATCGCGAGCCAGATCGCCGTCGTGATCACGCTGGTCGTGCTCGCCGCCGGCGCCATCGCGTACTGGGTGCTGGTGCACGGCCAGCGCGAGGAGGTCGACCGGCAGATCGACTACACGCTGGCCCAGGGCCTGTCGGCGACGCCGCCGGGCTGCGTGTTCCTGGTGACGCCGGCCGGGCACGTGCCCGCCGCGTTGCCGTTCGTGCCGCCGCCCGCGCCCGCCGTGCCGCCCGGCAGTTCCGTGACTACGGAGCAGGAGCTGGCCGGCTCGACGTTCACGGTCCGCGCGGTCGACCACGGCGGCCAGGTGTGGCAGATCTTCGTCGACCAGCGCTACCAGGCCGCCGACCGGCAGCAGCTGCTGATGGGCCTGGTGATCGCGGAACTGGTGGTGCTGCTGGTTTCCGTCTTCAGCGGCTACGTCCTGGCCGCGCGCGCGATCCGGCCGCTGGGCGAGGCGTTGCGGCGCCAGCGCACCTTCGTCGCCGACGCGTCGCACGAGCTGCGCGCGCCCCTCACCCGCCTGCACACGCGCGCGCAGCTGCTGGCGCGCCGGGCGCGGGTAGCGCCGGTGCCGTCGGACGACCTGGACCTGCTGGTGTCGGGCACGCGCGAGCTGGGTGAGGTCGTGGAGGACCTGCTGCTGTCGACGCAGGCGTGCAACGAGCGGCCACTGCTGGAGCCGGTGGAGCTGGGTCTGCTGGCCGAACAGGCGGTGGAAGCCGAAGCCGTGCGCGCGGGGGACCGGCGTGTGCGGATCGAGGTGCGCCGTTCGCCGGGGCTGCTCGACGTGGTGCCAGGGGTTCCCGCGGCACTGCGGCGGGTGCTGTCGGCGTTGCTGGACAACGCGATCGGCCACACCCCGCCGGGCGGCTCGATCGAGGTGACGCTGGAGAACCCCGACGATCGCCACGTCGAGATCCGCGTCGCCGACACCGGAGTCGGCTTCGCGCAACGGGACGCGGAGCGGCTGTTCGAGCGCTTCGCCCACGGCGGCCAGGGCGAGGGCCGCCGGTTCGGCCTGGGCTTGGCCCTGGTGCACGAAGTCGTGACAGGCCACGGCGGCACCATCGCGGCGGCGGGGGTTCCGGGTGTCGGGGCGACGTTCACGTTGAGGTTCACGCGGGCCTGAGTGCTCGATCCCGAGGTCAACGATGGGCGCGGCATTAACCGTGACAGTGTTTTAAAACAGTGTTACGCTCCCGGGGAACGCTCTGGGAGGAGAAAGCCATGCACGGACCGGTCCAGCTGTTCACCGTCATCGCCCTCGTGTCGCTGCCCACCGTGATGTACGGGGGTTACGCGCTGATGGGGCTGCTCAAGCGCGGGGTGCTCAACGACCAGCAGAAGAGCTTCTTCCGCGCCGGCCACGCGCACGCGGGGGTGCTGCTGGTGCTCGCGCTGGTGGCGTTGCAGGTGCTCGACCGCAGCGGGCTGTGCGATACCGGGCGGTGGGTTGCCTGCTTCCTGCTGCTGTTCGGCGTACTGGCGCAGTCGGGTGGGTTCTTCCTGGCGATGCTGCGCACGCGGGTCGGCATGTCGATCACCACGGTCGGCGCCGTGCTGCTGGGTGCGGCGATGCTGCTCACGGCGTATGGGGTGGCGTTCCTCTAACGGTTGGGCGCGGTCGTTAAGCTTGATGACGTGCCTGAATACCTGTCGACCGCGCCTGTCAAGGGGACCCGAGACTTCCTCCCCGCCGAAATGTCCGTTCGCACGCAGGTGTTCGGCCATCTCTACGAAGTGCTGGAGCGCTACGGCTTCCTCCGCTACGACGGTCCCGTGCTGGAGCCCGCCGAGATCTACGAGCGGAAGTCGGGCCAGGAGATCGCCGACCAGCAGCTCTACACGCTGACGACGAAGGGTGGCGAGCGCCTCGCGCTGCGCCCGGAGATGACGCCGTCGGTGGCCCGGATGATCGCCGGCAACGCGAAGTCGCTGTCGTTCCCCGTGCGCTGGTACAGCCACCCGAACTGCTTCCGCTACGAGCGCCCGCAGCGCGGCCGCGTGCGCGAGCACTGGCAGATCAACGCGGACATCTTCGGTTCCGAGAGCGCGAACTGCGAGATCGAGATGTTCGAGCTCATCCACGACCTCATGCAGTCGGTGGGCGCGTCTTCGGACATGTTCGCCGTGCGCGTGAACGACCGGAACCTGCTGACGTCGGCGCTCACCGACGTCGTGGGCGTCTCCCCGGAGCACCTGCCGGCCGTGTTCGGCCTGGTGGACCGCTGGGAGAAGACGTCGGCGGAGGAGCACGCCACGTCCGCCGAGGAGATCGGGCTCACGGACAAGCAGTTCGAGAAGCTCACCGAGGCCCTGGGCTCCGGCGCCGCGCTGCTCGACGAGCTGCCCGCGGAGGTCAAGGAGCGGTCCAACCTGGTGCGCGTGCTGTCCAGCTCGGCCGCGAGCCTGGTGAAGTTCGAGCCGATGATCGTGCGCGGGCTGGCCTACTACACGTCCACGGTGTTCGAGGTCTTCGACACCTCGCCGAAGAACCGCCGCGCCCTCTTCGGCGGCGGCCGCTACGGCGACCTCGCGTCGCTCTTCACCAAGGAACGCATCCCCGGCATCGGCTTCGGCATGGGCGACGTCACGCTCATCGACTTCCTCGACACCCACGGCCTTACGCCCGCCCCGCGCAACGAGGTGGACGTGATGGTCATCCCGGTCACGGAGGACCTCGCCGACGCCGCCCGCCAGGTCGCGACCTCCCTGCGCCGCGCCGGGCTCCGCACGTCGACCCCGATCGAGCACCGCAAGCTGGGCAAGGAGCTGACGCGCGCCGACAAGGCCGGCGCCGCCGCCGTGGTGATCGTGGGCCAGGAGGACTGGGACGGTGGGAACGTGACCGTTCGCAGCCTGGCCACGCGGGAACAGCAGCAGGTCGCGCTGGCGGATGTCGCCGCGATCGTGGGCGGGATGGTTACGCCGGCTTGAGTTTTTGCTGGTAGATCAATCGAAAAACAGCCCCGCCGGCGCGATGCCGGCGGGGCTGTTTCGTGCCTCCCGTTGCCACTGCGGCGGTCCCGCCCCCTCGGCGGGGCCGGGTCAGGGCGCGAGGGAGAAGGAGGCGACCAAGGCGGCCACTTCGGCCGGCTGGTCGGTGAACGGGGTGTGGCCGGCGTCGAGGAAGGCGACGTCGGCGCCGGCCGCGCGGTAGCGGGTGGCGCTGCCGGTGTGGTCGTAGAGGCGGTCGCGGCGGCCGAGGACGGCGAGGGTGGGCAGGCCGAGCGCGGAGACCTGCGCGTCGAGCGGAGTGGCGGCCAGGAGGCGGCGCCGTTCGGTGAGGACGGCGTGGGCCATCGCCGGGCTGGTGGCGGAGAAGTCGGCGTGGGCCTGGCGCAACGGGGTGGGGCGCAGCACGAAACCGAGCGGGGCCAGTGAAACCAGCCGGTGCAGCGAACGCCCGATGAACGGTGCCGCGAGCAAACCGTTGCCCGGCGGGAAAGTGGCGTGGCTGTAGTCCGGTGCCTGTCCGATGAGGACGGTCCGGGTCACGGCCCCCGAAAGCGCAGCGAGCGCCAGGACCACGTCGGCGCCGAAGGAGTGCCCGACGGCGGTCAGCCCTTCGGCGCCCACGATCTTCAACGCGCCGGCCAGGGTCGTGGCCTGGGAAACCGCGTCGAGGCCGGTGTGGCCGCCGGTACAGCCGTGGCCGCGCAGGTCGGGGCGCAGCACGCGGAAGCGGTCGGACAGCAGGGGCGCCAGCCGGTCGTAGGAGTGCAGCGAGCCGCTGAAGCCGTGTACGAGCAGCACGGCCGGGGCGTCGGCGGGTCCGTCCTCACGCAGGTGCAGGGCGATCCCGTCGACGTCCAGGACCGTGCCCGTCGTCCGCCGCGTCACTCCACCGCCCGGGCCATGGCGCGCCCGGCGGCGCGGCCCGAGAAGATGCAGCCGCCGAGGAAGGTGCCCTCCAGCGCGTTGTAGCCGTGCACGCCACCACCGCCGAAGCCCGCGACCTCGCCCGCCGCGTACAGGCCGGGCAGCGGCTCACCGTCGGCCCGCAGCACGCGCGAGTCGAGGTCGGTCTGCACGCCGCCCAAGGTCTTGCGCGTGAGGATGTTCAGCCGCACGGCGATCAACGGCCCGTGCGCCGGGTCGAGGATCCGGTGCGGCTTCGCCACGCGCGCCACGCGGTCGCCGACGAACTTGCGCGCGTTGGCCACCGCCATCAGCTGCAGGTCCTTCGAGTACCGGTTGCCGACCTCCAGGTCCCGCGCCACGATCTGGCGCTCCAACGCGGCAACGTCCAGCGCCGGCCCGCGCGCGATCTTGTTCATCCCGTCGACGAGCGTCTCCAGGTCGTCGGCCACCACGAAGTCGACACCGTGCCGCTTGAACGCGTCCACCGGTCCCGGCGCGCCCTTCGCGGCGCGGCTGAGCAACGTCTGCTTCAGGTCCTTCCCCGTGATGTCCGGGTTCTGCTCGGAGCCCGACAGCATGAACTCCTTCTCGAGGATCGACTGCGTGAGCACGAACCACGAGTAGTCGTACCCGGTCGAGAGGATGGTCTTCAGCGTCCCCAGCGTGTCGAAACCCGGGAAGTTCGGTGCGGGCAGCCGGACCCCGTTGGCGTCGAACCACATCGACGACGGCCCGGGGATGATCCGGATCGCGTGGTCCGGCCAGATCGGGTCCCAGTTGTGGATGCCCTCCACGTAGTGCCACATCCGGTCGCGGTTCACCACACGCGCGCCCGCGGCCTCGCTGATGCCGATCATGCGACCGTCCACATGGGCCGGAACGCCCGGGATCATCGTCTGCGGCGCCGGGCCCAGCCGGTCGGCGGGCCAGTTCTGCCGCACCAGCTCGTGGTTGTGGCCGATGCCGCCGGAGCTCACCAGCACCGCCGGCGCCGACAGCTCGAACTCGCCGGCCGCGACGCGCGAAGACTTCTTGCCCCGCGGCAGATCGCTCGGCTCCAGCACGGTTCCGCGCACGCCCGTGACCACGCTGTCGGTCTCCACCAGCTCGTCGACCTGATGCCGGAACGCGAAACGCACCTGGCCGCGCTGCTCCGCAGCCAGCACCGGCTCGGCGAACACCCGCACCACCTCGGGCCCGGTGCCCCACGTCAGGTGGAACCGCGGCACGGAGTTGCCGTGCCCGCCGGCCTTGCCGCCGCCACGCTCCGCCCAGCCGACCAGCGGCGTCACGCGCAGGCCCAGCTCGTGCAGGTAGTCGCGCTTCTCGTACGTGGCGAAGCGGACGTACGCCTCGGCCCACTTGCGGGCCCACAGGTCCTCGTCCTCGCGGTCGAAACCGGCCGAGTCGAGCCAGTCGCGCAACGCCAGCTCGTAGGAGTCTTTGATCCCCAGCCGGCGCTGCTCGGGGCTGTTCACGAACAGCAGCCCGCCCAGCGACCAGAACGCCTGCCCGCCGAGGTTCGCGCGGTTCTCCTGGTCCAGCACGAGCACACGGCGCCCGGCCTTCACCAGCTCGTGGGTCGCGACGAGACCGGCGAGGCCGGCGCCGACCACGATCGCGTCCGCTTCGAAGTCCAACTCAAGTCTCCTCGGTGTAGGCCGTGATCACCTGTACGCACAGGTCGCGGCGCCGCTGCCACACGAGCGGGTTGTCGGGGTCCATCAGGCACTGCACGCTGGTGCCGTCGTGCATCGCGACGAGCGCCTGGCCCAGCGCCACCGGGTCGGGGATCGAGCGGCCGGCCCGCGCGAGCAGCTCGACCATCAGCGGCATGAGCGCTTCGGCGATGGCTTCCTCGCGCGCGGTCATCACGCGCCGCAGGCCTGGGTTGCGCAGGGCGTGGGCGGTGAACTCGGCGCTCACGCGGAACCACGCGTCGTCCACGGGGATCGCGGGCAGCACGCGCTCCACGATCGCTCGCACGTCGGGCAGCTCGACCGGCGCGAACGCGTCGAACGCCGCGCGCACGGCCGCGATCATCGCCGCCGACCGTCCTTCCCACATGGCCAGGAACAGCTCGTCGAGCGAGGCGAAGTTCGAGTAGAACGCACCGCGCGTGTAGCCCGCGCGCTCGCAGATCTGCTCCACTGTGGACCGTCCGAAGCCCTCCTCGGCGAACACCGGGAGAGCGGCTTCGAGCAGACGCCGGCGGGTCTCCGCACGACGGCGCGGCACGCGGTCCGCCGTCGGTTCGATCATCAGGCCTCCCGCTTTCGATACACGAGCGTACTCAATACGTCGGTGTATCGAAAGGGAGCGTGATCAAGGTCAAGATCGACCCTGCTCAGAAATTCAGGCGGCCACGACGCCCTGCGCCATGACCAGCAGCGGCTTGCCCAGCGCCGCCAGCTCGGCCAGCGGATCACCGTCGACCACCAGCAGGTCGGCCGCCAGCCCGGGCTCCAGCCGGCCCGTGACCGAGCCGAGGCCGAGGCCCGCCGCGCTGTCCTCGGTGGCGATCTCGAGGATCCGCCGCCGCGAGAAGCCGAGCCATTCGTACAGCTCCAGCGCGCCCACGGGGTCGTCGAACGGGGAGCCGGGCAGGCCCGCGTCGGTGCCCGAGAGCAGGCGCACGCCGTGTTCCTCCAGCCACGGCAACCGCCCGTAGACGCGGCGTGCGAGGTCCTCGCCCATGCGCTCGACCATCATCCGCCAGTTGCGGCTGCTCGTGGAGCACGCCGAGACGCCGCCCTTGGCCATGCGGCGCGCGACCTCCGGGCGCAGGTCGGTCTGCTGCGGCCCGGTCATGAACGTGCAGTGCTCGATCGTCGCGACACCGGCCTCGGTGCAGTCGGCGATCGCGTCGGCGCCGTGGGCGTGCGCGGCGACCGGCAGACCGCGGCGCGCGGCCTGTGAGACGACCACGCTCAGCTGCCGCGCGTCGAACTGCGACTCCCACATTTCCGCGCCACCGGGCGTGATCTGGCCGCCGCCGGCCATCACCTTGATCACGTCGGCGCCCGCGGCCGCGTTGGCGTCGATCCGCGCGCGGATCTCGGCGTCGGAGGAGACCACGCCGCCGAAGAAGTGGCAGTGTCCCTCCGGGACGGTCAGCGGCGGCCCGGCCGCGAGCACCCGTGGTCCGCCGGCCGGCTTCAGCACGGTACGGCCGCCGAGGTCGCGGACGGTCGTGACGCCGGCGCGCAGCAGCTGCCCGAGCCGTTCCTCGGCGCCGATCGCGACCTCGGTGTCGTCACTGGCCAGGAAGTTCGGCAGCATCTCGCGGGTGGCGTCGAAGCACAGGTGCACGTGGGAGTTGACCAGCCCCGCCAGCACCGTCGCGTCCGGGAAGTCGCGCACCACGGGGTTCACGGCCGCCGCGGCCACCTCGTCGGGCCGGCCGACCGCGACGATCTCACCGTCGCGCACCAGCACGGCGCCGCCGTCGATCGGGGTCGAGGGCCGGGGCAGCACCCGGGCCGCCGTGATCAGGGTGTCCACCGTTCAGCTTTCCTTTCCCACCAAAGAAGTCGACAGCGACAGCAACGGCCGCACGTCCGATTCCAGGTCCGCGCCACCGCCCGGCAGCACGAGCTTGGCCCGCCCGTCGCTCACCTCACCCGACGCCTGCCGGGCCAGCGCGGCGCGCAGTGCCGCGGCCGCGGCGGACGGATCGTCGGCCGCGAGCGAGGCCAGGTCCGTCTCCAGGTACGGGCTCAGCTGCACCAGCCCGTCGCGGATCTCGATCACGCGCCGGTAGTAGCGGCGGTGCACGGCGAACCGGTCGCGCAGTCCGCTGCCCGGCGGCGTCCGCAGCACGATGCTCGGGTACGCGGCCACGAGCAACGTCCACAGTGGAGCGAGCCGGTGGTGGTCGGCCCGGTGCCGGCGCCGCCGGACGACGGCCGCCACGCGGGCGCGCACGCCGGGGTAGGTGATGCCGGCCAGGAACAGCACGCTGCCGAGGATCACCAGCGGCACCCCGAGCCACAGCAACGCCGGCACGGTCACGTCGAACACCCACGCCAGCACCAGGTACAGGGCCCGGAACACGCTGCCGGCCGCCGCGGCGACGAGGCTCGCCGCGCCGATGCGCAGGCCTGTGCGCAGGTGCGGGTCGGCCACGCGCTGGTAGCGCCCGATCCACACCGCGCACGCCGTGATCGCGTAGATCAGGTACGCGCCACCACCGAAGTAGAACAACGCGATCCCGGGCTCGTGCACGGTGTCCGGCCCGAGCGCGGCGCCCCGCAGCGGCACCGGCGTGATCGCCAGCGCCACCGTCATCACGGCGATCGCGGCGGCCAGCGGCACGAGCTCCAGCGCGACGCGGCGGGCCTGGCGCGGGCCGAGCGCGGAGCCGAGGAAGAAGATCAGCAGCGAGCAGACGCCGCACGAGAGCAGCACGTTGTTCGCCAGTCGCGCGCCACCGGGCGCGGTCAGGCCGTCGAACCACGTGGTGACCCCACGTTGCTGGGCGAGGAACGCCAGGGCGAACGCGGCGATCGTGACCGTGACGGCCCAGTTCGGCAGCCGCGGCGAGCGCACCAGCTGGTAGACGCGCCAGGCGAGCGCAGCGGAGAAGAGGACGAAAAGCGCGGCGGTCACAGCCAGCCCTGGTGGTCGCCCAACGTGCCTTGGATGCGCCGCAGGTCGTGGTCGGCCGCAGCGCGCGGGATCGTGTAGTTCAGCACCGACGCCCACTCGAGGATGATCGTGGCCACGGTCTCGGCCTCCCACTCGTGGGCCTCGTCGTAGGAGGTGCGACGCAACGCGCGGCGCACGGCGTCGCCGTCGAGGCTTTCCACGGCCGGGCCCCGCAGGAAGTCGGCCGGCTCCGCGTCGCCGCCCGGCTCGTGGTCGGCGAGCAGGTGGCCGAGCTCGTGCAGGATGATGTGGTCCTGGTGGGCTTTCGTGGTTTCCTGCTGGAAGAAGATGTAGTCGGCGGTGGCGGTCGCGATCCAGCAGCCGAACGGGCCGGGCACCTCGAGCGGGTAGGCCATGAGCCGGATCGGGCGGCCGCGGCGCTCGCCGAGGCGTGCGCAGAGCTGCCCGACGTCGAGCGGCGGGCTGATACCGAGGTCCTTCAGCAGCCGCCGGCAGCGTTTGCGGAGTTCGCGTTCCTTCACGGTCCGCTGTGGCCTTCCCGTTCGGCGCGCTCGTAGCGCTCGACGAGGTCGAGCAGGTCCATCACCTGCCGCCGGCCCTGCGGAGACAGCTCTTGCGCCCGCATGGCCATCAGCTTGGCCTCGAGGGTCGGGGCGTCTCCGGAAGCGCGCTCGTCCTCGTCGTCGAAGAAGTACGTGACCGGCACCCCGAACAGCTTCGCCAGCGCCTCGACGTAGTGGATCTTCGGGTTGATCCGCTTGCCCGTCGCCAGCTGCTGCAGGTATGCCGGGGACATCGCGGGCCCGCCCGCACGCTCGATCGCCGCCGACATCTCCCGGTAGCTGTGCGGTGCGCGGCCGTCCGCCCGGGACGAGTCGATGAGCGTGCTCAGCTTCTCCGCGAAGGTGCGTTGGCGTGGCATCACCGCCCCCTTCTCCCTTGTCCGGATAGTAGCGCCGAGTCCACTGTACGCACCTGTTGACACCACCTGTATGCAGTGGTTTACAGTGGCCGTGTCCCGCTTCGGACACGTCCGCACTCTGGGGGTGTTCGGAACCCGGAGCGGGATCTTGTCCTGCGCCTGGCTCGCCGTGATCAGCCATTTGTAGTACGCTTGCGTGGTCAAGGTTGATCGCCTCGTAGCGAACCCTTGATCTGGCCTGTTGCCGGAGGTCGACCCCCAGGGCTTCCGGTGACAGGCCCCTTTAATTTCCGGGTTGTCTCTCCGGGCCGGTCAGTCCATGAGCGTCGCGGCCACCGTCGCACCCAGCTCCTGCAACGCTTCTAGCGCCGCCTTGTCGGGTTCGCCCGTGAGCAGCACGGGGTCCGCGACCTGCGTCCAGCCCAGCCCCGTGGTGATCGACGCGAGCTGGCGCGCGGTGCCGGCCGTGTCGTTGTTGCCGTGCACGTACGCGCCGAACGGCCGGCCGCGCGTCGAGTCGAGGCACGGGTAATAAACGGTGTCGAAGAAGTGTTTCAGGGCACCGCTCATGCTGCCGAGGTTCGCGGGAGTGCCGAGCAGGTAACCGTCGGCGGCCAGCACGTCGGCGGCGGTCGCGCCGAGCGCGGGGCGGCGGACGACGTCGACGCCTTCGATGTCCGGGTGCTTCGCGCCGGCGAGCACGGCTTCGAACATCGCCTGCATCGACGGCGATGGGGTGTGGTGCACGAGTAACAGCGTGGCCATGACCGCAGCCTGCCACTTGTGCCCGTGTCCACGCGCGGGCAGGCTGGGTCCGGTGATGGGGGAGAGACTGCGGCCCCTTCTTTCCGTGGCCGCACTCGTACTGCTCGGCATAGCCGGGCTGGTCTGCACGATCGCACTGGTCTTCTCCGCGTTCGCCGACGCGATCTTCTCGCCCGGCGACTGGACCGGCGAGGTGGACCGGCTGTGGCCGTGGATGGTGCCCGCGGTGGTCGGCCTGATCTTCGCCGTCGTCTTGCGGCGGCGGGAGTTCATCGTGGCGTTCGTGGTGCTGCTGCTGGTCGACGTCGTCGGCCTGCTCGGACCGAGCCTGCTCGGCCGCGACGTCGAACCCGGGATCCCGGTCCCGCTCAGCTCAGCAGCGTGTTTATGTCCGCCCGCACCGCGCTGAGCCGCGCGGAAGCGGTTTCGCGCGCCGCCGCGAGGTCACCGATCACCGGCGTGACCACCTGCAGGTAGGCCTTCAGCTTCGGCTCGGTGCCCGACGGGCGGATCACCACGCGCAGGCCTTCGCCGCGCAGCCGCAGCACGTCGGCGTCGGGCAGGAGGTCTTCCTGCGTGACAGGTGTGCCGCCGAGTGTCACCGGCGGCTCGGCGCGCAGGCCCGCCATCAGCCGGCCGCGCACGGCGAGGTCGGTGACGCGCAAGGAAACCTGGTCCGTCAGGTGCACACCGTGGCGGGTGGCGATGTCGTCGAGCACGTCGAGCGGCGTCCGGCCCGCGGCCTTGAGCTCAGCGGCGAACCCGGCGGCGAACACCGACGCGGCGATGCCGTCCTTGTCCCGCACGAAGCCCGGGTTCACGCAGAGGCCGAGCGCCTCCTCGTAGGCGAAGATCAGTCCCTCGCCCGCGCGGACCAGCCACTTGAAGCCGGTGAGCGTCTCCGCATAACGCGCGCCCGCGGCCTTCGCCAGCTCGCCGAGCAGCGAGGAGGACACGATGGTGGTGGCCACGAGCGGGTCGGGACTGTCCGTTGTGGACAGCAGGTGCGAGCCGAGCAGCACGCCTGTCTCGTCGCCGCGCAGCATGCGCCACTCGCCGTCGCGGCCGCGAACGCCCAGGGCGCAGCGGTCTGCGTCCGGGTCGAGCGCCACGGCGAGGTCGGCGTCCACTTCGGACGCGAGCGCCAGCAGCAGGTCGGTGGCGCCGGGTTCCTCGGGGTTGGGGAACGAGACGGTGGGGAAGTCGGCGTCGGGCCGCGACTGCTCGGCGACGAAGTGCACGTCGGTGAACCCGGCCTGGGTGAGCGCCGTTTCCAGCGTCGCCGCGCCGACGCCGTGCAGCGCGGTGGCGGCGATCCGCAGCTCGCGCTCCGGGCTCTGCGGCAGGTTGGCGACTTCGCCGAGGTACGCGGCGCGCGGGTCGACGACCTCGGCGCCGGGCGCGCGCGGCACGTCGACCGCCGCGGGCGTGGCCTGGATGGCCTGCTCGATCTCGCCGTCGGACGGCGGCACGATCTGGCCGCCGGTGCTGTCGTAGAGCTTGTACCCGTTGTCCGCGGGCGGGTTGTGCGACGCGGTGATCTGGATCCCGGCGATCGCGTCGTAGTGCTTCACCGAGTACGCGAGCAGGGGCGTCGGCAACGGCAGCGGCATCGTCTTCACGGCGAAGCCCGCCGCGACGAGCACCTCGGCGGCCGCTTGCGCAAACGCTTCCGACCCGTGCCGCGCGTCGCGCCCGACCACGACCACGCCACCCGCGAGGCCCTTGTCTGCGAGCCACCGCGCCACACCCGCGGTGGTCCGCGTGACGACGGCGACGTTCATCCCGTTCGGCCCCGCCCGCACCGGCCCGCGCAGCCCGGCCGTGCCGAACTCCAGGGGTCCCGCCATCCGGTCGGCGACGTCGCCGGCCGCGGTGGCGTCACCCGCGAGCGCGCGGTCGAGCACTTGCCGCAGCTCCTCGCGCGTCGACGGGTCGGGGTCTTCGGCGATCCACCGGTGGGCGGCGTCGCGCAGCTCGGGGGTAATCGTGTTCTGCACCGGGTCACTCTACGGGTTTGGACCGCCGAACCCCGGCCACGACGACGGTGAGCAGGGCGTCGGCCCGCTCGGCGTCGTCCTCGGTGGCCTGGGAGATCGCGTTGACGAGCAAGAGCAGGTCGTCGATGTCGGTGGCTTCGTTCGCCTCGCCCGCCTGCTGCGCTCGCGACAGGAGGCGGTGGCCGGCGTCGAGGATTTTCGCGTGGTGCTCGCGGCCTTCCTCGGCACCGAGCAGCTCCGCGACGACCTCGACGGCGGTCGCGAGCAGCCGCTCGTAATTGCGGCGGGCGTTGGCGCGCATCGGGGCTGCCTACCTGGCTGAGGTGGGGTGGATCTGGATGGATCTCGGGTGGCCTCCTGGCCGGACTGGCCTTGAATGGGTCGGCGCCCCGTTCGAGTGGTGTGAAGCTTCATGGCGAGGCCTTGTCGCGGTTGTCCACAGGCGACGCGCTCGCGGCGAGGTTGTCCACAGATTCGGCTCGGGACGTTTTTCGAGGTCAGGGGCCGATAGACTGGGACGGGGACGCCCCCCAGGGAGGGCCAGGGTTCCGGCAAAGTCTTGTGGCCTGGTTGCAGGGCGGGCACGACTCTCGTTGATCATGTGATTGTCGAAGTCCCATGATCGTGTGAGAGAGCCGTGCCCGCTGCGTCATCGTGCCTGATCCCTGTCGTGCGTGATCGTCTGGCCCCGGTCATTGCCGCCGATACCGACCCGGGCTGGGCTGGTGACCTGCGCAGACATTTCGCCGATGTGCCTGATCCACGAGATCGACGAGGTGTGCGGCATTCCCTCGGGTCAATCCTGGCGCTCGCCGCCGCGGCCGTGGTGGCGGGAGCGCAGTCGTTCACCGCGATCGGCGAATGGGCCGCCGACGCCCCGCAACCGGTGCTGGCCACACTGGGCGCCCGATTCGATCACCGCCGAGACCGGTTTGTGGCGCCCGATGAAGCCACCGTGCGCCGCGTGGTCGGCCGGGTCGACGGCGACATTCTCGACGACGCGATCAGCAGCTGGCTCGCCGAGCGCGACACCGATAACACCGACCCGGGCGAGACCGCGCCGGTGGCAGTGGCGGTCGACGGCAAATCCTTGCGCGGCACGTTCACCCGTGCCGGCGGCGCCGGAGTACACCTGCTGTGCGCGATCACCCACGACACAGCCATGGTCCTCGGTCAACGCCAGGTTCCGGTCGGGAGCAGCGAAATCACCTGGTTCCAACCCCTGCTGGACCAGATCGAGCTAACGGGACGGGTCGTCACCGCCGACGCCCTGCACACCACCGCCGACCACGCCCGCTACCTGCATCACCGCGGCGCGGACTACGTGTTCACCGTCAAACAAAACCAGCACCGCCTCTACGGCCTGCTCGACACCCTGCCCTGGCACCAGATCCCCACCCACATCGCCGATGGCCGCGGGCACGGCCGCAGCGAACGCCGCACCGTCCAACTCGCACCCCTGGGCCCATTCAACGACTACCCCACCATCGACTTCCCCCACGCCACCCACGCGTTCCTCATCGAGCGCTACACCACCCACCACACCAGCCGGAAACGCTCCGCCCACGCCGCACTCGGCATCACCAGCCTCACCGGCCCCTGGGCTCACCCCGCCCACATCGGACACTACGTCCGCGGCCACTGGCACATCGAAAACAAACTCCACTGGGTCCGCGACGTCACCTACAACGAAGGCACATCCCGCGCCCGCACCGGCACCGCACCCCGCGTCATGGCCAGCCTCCGCAACCTCGCCACCAGCGCCCTCCGCCAAGCCGGACACACCAACATCGCCCAAGCACTCCGCCACACCGCCCGCGACGCCACCCGAGCCCTCACCCTGCTCGGAATCCCCACCTAACCAACACAAAGACTTTGCCGGAACCCTGCCAGGGAGGGCGGGGGCTTTGTCTCGGCGGGGTCGGCCGGCCCGTCGGAATCTGCCGGGTTTCGGGACCGGTTCGGCCTCGCGAACGCCGCCAGGATCTGCTCCGCTGTCTTGGTTGACGTCGGGGTGGGGATCGCCAGGATGGTGGGGCTGCCGGTGGGTCGGCGGGTGCGGGAGTGCCACGAGGTGCTGATTCCGTTGCTGAGTGGGGAAAGCGTCGCGTTTTCCGGCGAGTTGCTCACGGCGTTCGGGTCCGTGGTGGTGCCGTGTGCGCGGCCGCCGTCCGTGGGCGTGGCGGCCTTGGGCCCGCGATGCTGCGGGTCGCCGGCGAGCTGGCCGACGGCACGGTGACGTGGCCGGCCGGGCCGCGGACGTTGGGGGAGTACGTCGTGCCGTCGATCCGGGGTGGCAAGCGGGTGATCGCCGGGCGTCACCGCCGAGGAAACCGGTCCGGTAACGGATTTCGGCGAACTTCGCGCTGGCCGCTTCGTCGCCGGAGTACGCCGCGGTCTTCGAGCGCGAAGGCGTGGCCGGGGCGGGTGACGTGGCAGTGGTGGGAGACGAGGACTCCGTCGCCACTCAGCTGGGGCGGCTGCGTGACGCCGGAGTGACCGAATTCGTCTTTTCGCCCCGAGGATCCGTTACGGAGCAACGAAGAACTGCCGAGGTTCTGTCGGAAACTGCCTCGAGGTGGCGGGAAAAGCCGTTACTCTCGGGAAAGTGCGATTGATCTTCACCTCCCTCGCGTCCTATGGCCACCTCTACCCGCTGCTCCCGCTCGCCGTCGCCGCCCGGAAGGCCGGGCACGACGTCGTGTTCGCGACGGCGGCCGACTTCCACCCGACGGTGGAGAAGGCCGGGCTGGAGCCCGTCGACGTCGGGCTGACGATCCAGGACGCCTTCATGGCGCAGTACGACGGCGACCTGAGCAAGCGCAACGAGGTGGCGCCCGCCGAACTCGAGGCGACCATCGCCCGCGTGTTCAGCCGGGTGCTGCCCGATCGTTTCATCGCGGATCTCGACGCGGTGTTCGAGAAGCAGCGACCCGACCTGCTGGTCTACGAGATCGGCAACCCCGGCGGCGCGTTCGCGGCGATGAAGGCCGGGATCCCGGCGATGGGCCACGGCTTCGGCCGGGTCGCGACCGGCGGGATCGCGGACGGGATCCGCACGGCGATCCAGGAACACGCCGTCGAGCTCGGGATCGCCGGCGACGAGCAGTTCTCCTGGGGCAACCCGTTCGTGGACATCTGCCCGCCGTCGGTGCAGTCGCCGGAGTTCCTGGCGGGCGCGCGGCGGCTGCCGTTGCGTCCGGTGGGCTGGAGCGAGCCGGGTGACCTGCCCGCGGGCGTCGTGGATCACGAGCGGCCGCTCGTCTATCTGACGCTGGGCACCACGCCGATGAGCCAGGCCCACATCCTGACCTCGGCGATCAGCGGGCTAGCGGCGCTGGACGTCGACGTGCTGGTGGCGACCGGGCCGTCGGTCGACGTCGCTGCGCTCGGTGAGGTGCCGGCGAACGTGCGGCTCGAGGCGTGGGTGCCGCAGTCGGAGCTGTTGCCGCACGTCGACCTCGTGGTGCACCACGGCGGCAGCGGTACGACGATGGGTGCCTTCACCGCGGGGGTGCCGCAGCTCGTGCTGCCGCAGGGGGCGGACCAGTTCAGCAACGCCGAGGCCGTGACCGCGGCCGGCGTGGGTGACCAGCTGGTGGGCGACGCCGTGACGACGGAAGCCGTGCGGGAGAAGGCCCGGCGGCTGCTGGCGGACTCGGCCGTGGCCGACGCCGTGCGGGCGCTGGCGGCCGAAGTCGCGGCGATGCCGTCGCCGGACGAGGTTGCCGCGCAGCTGCCCGACTACGTCTGATGTGAAGGGCGCCTCGATTCCTCGAGGCGCCCTTGTGTCACGCGCGGGCGATGAGTTCCTTGAGCAGCGAACCCATGCGCGTGGCCGCCTGGCGGCCGGCTTCGAGGACCTCTTCGTGGTTGAGCGGCTCACCCGTCATGCCGGCGGCGAGGTTGGTGACGAGCGACAGCCCGAACACCTCGACCCCGGCGGCGCGGGCCGCGATGGCCTCCAGGACCGTCGACATGCCGACGAGGTCCGCGCCCATCGTGCGCAGCATGCGGATCTCGGCGGGCGTCTCGAAGTGGGGGCCGGTGAGGCCGGCGTAGACGCCTTCCTCCAGCGAACCGTCGATCTCCTTGGCGAGGCCGCGCAGGCGGGCGGAGTAGAGGTCGGTGAGGTCCACGAAATTCGCGCCGACGATCGGCGAGCGGGCCGTGAGGTTGAGGTGGTCGGAGATCAGCACCGGCTGCCCGACGCTGAAGCCCTCGCGCAGGCCGCCGGCCGCGTTGGTGAGCAGCACGGTGCGCGCGCCGGCCGCGGCCGCGGTGCGCACGTTGTGCACCACCGGGTCGATGCCCTTGCCCTCGTAGAAATGCGTGCGGCCGAGCAGCACCAGCGCGCGCTTGTCGCCGATCTTCAGCGACCGGACGGTCCCGCCGTGCCCCACGGCGCCGGGAGTGGTGAAACCGGGCAGCTCTCCGAACGGGATCTCCGCCTCGGCCGTCCCGATCACGTCCGCGGCCGGGCGCCAGCCCGAGCCCAGCACCACGGCGATGTCGTGCTTCTCGACGCCGGTCCGCTCGGCGATGGCGGCCGCGGCCGCTTCCTCGTGGTTGGTCATGGCGCCGAGCGTATCCGGGCACTGCGCAGCGCCAGGAACACCACCAGCCCGAACGGCGACAGGAAGATCGTCAGCACCAGCACTGGGCTGACCTGCCACCACGGCATCTTCAGCCGGCGCCCCTCGAAGAACATCCACCGCCCGAGGAACAAGTCGAACGCGATCAGCTGCGCCCAGACCAGAGCCGCCCCCGCCGGCGACCCCGCAAACGCTTGCAACAGGGAAAGGTCCGGCCGGCTCACCGCCTGCCACAGCTCCCCGAAGTGCGGGACCGCGATGGCGAAGTAACACACCAACGGCAACAACGGCACCCACGGCGACGCCATGACCCGCCGCGTCCACCGCCAGCCGGGGGCGAAGATCATGAGCAGCCAGAAGGGCGTGGCGAGGGGGAAGGTCCAGGTGAACAACTGCTGGGTCATCGCGGGACCTCCCGACGAGGTGGGTGGCTGAGCGCGGTCATCGCACGAGCTCGCGGGTCGGGCGGTGCACCGAGGCGAAGCCGGCCAGTGCCACGGCGGCGAGCAGGGCGCCGAAGGCCGCGAGGGTCGGGGTGGTCGGGTGGATCAAGGACTCGCCGCGCAGGGCTTGCCAGGTGACGAGGGCGACGAGGCCCGCGTAGCCGAGGCTCGCGACCCACACCAGCCGGACGCGGACCGCGCTGTCGCGAAGGCGCGGTACTCGCGACGCGAGCAGGCCCAGGCCCAGCGCGACCAGCGGAAGTAGCTGCAAGGCGTGCATCCCCGTGAAGTGCGGGATCCGCAGGTCACCGCCGGTGGTGCTCCAGCCGAGGATCGGCAGGCCGGGGCCGCCGTCGGCGACGCCGACGCTGTGGGCGCCGATCAACGCCGACGTACCGGTGGCGTTGAGCGACGCCTGCTGGGCGGCCGTGGGGCCCGTCATGAGGGCGCCGAGGCCGATGCCGATGAGCGAGATGACCGCGCCGGTGCGCACGGCCCAGTGGGTGGCGCGGTCTTCGAGGCGCGTGAACATCAGCAGGATCGTGAGCACGAGCGTCGCGACCCAGAGGACGGCGATCATGCCGCCCATGATCTGGAACAGCGTGTTGTCCAGGGGCGTCGCGTTGTTGAAGTGGCTGGGCCGGCCGCGCGCGGCCTGGAACACCATCACCACGTACTCGGCGGTGAACACCGCGATGGCCACGTTCGTGGCGACGTGCGCGGTCCGGCGGAAGCGGGGCAGCAGCGACACGAGCCAGCCCCAGGTGAAGAAGTACAGCGCACCCGAAATGGCGAACTTCAGCAGCTTCGCCCACACGGGCGCGCCCAGCACCGTGCGCTGGTCCACCACCATCGCGATGACGCAGGCCAGCGCCGTGACGACGAGCGCCGCCGCGAAGAGCGTGGACGGTCGGTGCCAGGTGTTCGTTCGGCTCGGAAGCCTCGAAAGCAAGGTCATGGCGTCCCTCCCAGGATGGATAGTCACAGTATCCATTATGGGAAGCTAGACTATCCAAGCTGAGAAGTCCTCAGGGTTTTCCCCCGAGTTCCAGGGAGTTGATGCGGCCGTGCGGATGGCCGAACTGAGCGCCGAGTCCGGCATGCCGGTCGCGACGATCAAGTACTACCTGCGCGAAGGCCTGCTCCACCCGGGCGAGCGCACCAGCCCCAACCAGGCGCGTTACGGCGACGAGCACGTGCAGCGCCTCAAGCTCATCCGCGCGTTGCTCGACGTCGGCGGCCTGTCGGTGGCCACCGTCGGCGGCGTGCTCGCGGCGATCGACGCGGGCGAGCCCACCAACGAGGTCCTCGGCGTCACCCAGCGCGCCCTCGTCGGCGGCGCGACCGACGTCGACGAGGAGGCCCGCGCGTGGGCGCTGGACGTCCTGGAAAAGGTGACCGCCGCCCACGGCTGGAAGTTCGCACCCGAGCACCCCGCGGCGCCCGGGCTGATCACCACGCTGTGCACGATCCGCGCGCTCGGTCACCCCGCGCTGCTCGACCGCATCGAGGACTACGCCAAGCTCGCCGACCGCATCGCCGAGGTCGACCTCGACACGCTCGCCGCGCAGCCGTCGCTGGACCGGATCGTGGAGGCGGCCGTGGTCGGCACGGTGCTGGGCGACCGGCTGTTCGCGGGCCTGCGCCGCCTCGCGCAGGCGGCCGAATCCGGCCGGCGTTATCCCAACGGACTGGGCTGAACCCCTACCGCTGAGCCCTACTGCTCGGCCGGGAACGACAGCGTCGGCTCGATCTTGTCCCACGTGGTGACGCCGTCGGGCTCGATCTCCGACGGCACCGTGAGCGATACGGCCCACAGCGCGTCACCCGAGGACTTCAGCACCGCGAAGGTCGTGCGGGTGACCGAGGAGTCGGCGCCGCTCTGCCCGGAGCGGCCGCGCTCCGCGGTGCGGTAGACCATCTCGGTTCCCGTCGCTGTCTTGGCTTCCTTGACGAGGGCGAACGCGCCGGCGTCGGTCCCGGCCCGCACGCTCGCCTCGTAGTCCGAGACATCGTGCTTCTTGAAAAAGTTCGGGAAGCGCTCGATGCGCAGCGACTCGCGCCCGTCCGGCGAGACGTACTGCACGACCGTGGACGAGCCGACGATGTTCGACGTCCGTGCGGCGATGAAGCGCAGCCAGCCTTCCGGCACCGAGACGACGTACGCGGTGTCGCGCGAGACGTTGGCCGTTTCGCTCGCGTTGCCGCGCTGCTCCACCAGCTTCACGTCCTGCGGCGGCGCGGTCGTGCTCGGCGCCCCGGCGGAGGCCGCGCTGCCGGCCGGCGGGATCAGCGACTGCCCGCTGATCAACCGGGCCAGCGCGAATCCGCCGACACCGGCGATGAGGAACAGCACCACCACCGCCACCGCCAGCAACGCCGACGCCCGCGGACTGCGGCGCGGCGAGACAGAAGCAACCGGAGCCGCGACAGCAGGTGCCGGGCCCTGACGCAGGAACGGCAACGGGCCCGGGTCCGCCGCCAGCGCGCCACTGGCCTCCGACTTCTTGTCGGTCGGTGCCACCGTCTCCAGCACCTGCGTGTCGGTCGCGTCGAGCTGCGCCGAGGTCTTCTTCCCGTCCGGCGTGCGGAACAACTCCGGGCCGAACAGGTCCAGCGCTGTCTTGCCCTGCAACGGGTACAGGCGGTGGCGCACCTCGCGCAGCGAGATCCGCTTCTCCGGCTCCTTTTTCATCAACGCGGCGATCACGTCGGCCAGCGGGCCCGGCTTCGGCTTGGGCACCGAGCCGTTCACGACCTTGCCGACTGTCTCCAGTGGATCGCCGTCCGCGTCGTACGGCGGCGCACCCTCGACCGCGGCGAACAGCGTCGCGCCCAGGCCCCACAGGTCGGCCGCCGGCGTGACCGCGCCCCCCGACGCGACCTCCGGCGCGATGTACGCGGGCGAGCCGAGCATGATCCCGGTGCGCGTCATCGTGGCTTCGGAAACGTTGCGCGCGATGCCGAAGTCGGTGAGCTTGATCCGCCCGTCGCCGGCCACGAGGACGTTGCCCGGCTTCACGTCGCGGTGCGTGATGCCCGCGTCGTGCGCCGCTTCGAGCGCGGCGGCGACGGCGATGCCGACGGCGGCCGCCTGCTCCACGCTCAACGGCCCGTGGTCGCGCAGGATGTGCGCGAGGCTGCGCGAAGGCAGCAGCTCCATGACCACGAACGGTTCGTTGTTGTCGCGCGCGACGTCGTGAAGGATGATCACGTTCGGGTGGGACAGCACCGCGATCGCGCGCGCCTCGCGCAGCGTCCGCTCCCGCAGCTCGTCCGCCTGCGACGCCGGCACGCCCGGCGGCAGCTTCATCTCCTTGACGGCCACCGGCCGGTGGAGGAACTCGTCGTAGGCCGACCACACCGTGCCCATCGACCCCGAACCGAGCACGGATCGCAGCCGGTAGCGCCCGGCGACCACACGGGACTGCGGCTCGGCGGCACCCGACTCTGCTGGGGTCGGCTCTTCCTTCGAGGAGGACACCCCCTGATTGTGTCGTAAGGCACCGACACTCTTCGACCCAGTGTGCAAGACCTGCCCACCCGTGTTCCGCGGATACCCCTGAACACTCTGGTGGGGCGACTAGAGTCACAGGTGCCGGCACTGGCGTGCCTCTACCATCACTGGGTATGACGAACGTGGCTGGGCCGGAGTCGGTGCCGATCTCCGAACCCGAGCTCGCGCTGGCGGCCGAGTTTCCGGCCGCCGACCGGGCCCGGTGGCAGGAACTCGTGGCGGGAGTGCTGCGCAAGAGCGGCCGCCTGCCGGAGGACTTCGCGGGGGCGCCGGAGAGCAAACTCGTCACCCACACGTACGACGGCATCGACATCCAGCCGCTGTACACGCGCGAAGACGCCGTCGGTGAGCCCGGCTACCCGGGGCTGCCGCCGTTCGTCCGCGGCACGCGGCCCGAAGGCGTGATCGGCACCGGGTGGGACGTGCGAGTGCGCCACCTGCGCGCCGACGCGAAGGCCACCAACACCGCGATCCTCGCCGACCTCGAAGGCGGCGCCACGTCCGTGTGGCTGCGCGTCGGCGGCGAAGCGCTCCCGCTCGACGCGCTGGCCGACGCGCTCAACGAGGTCTACCTCGACCTCGCGCCCGTGGTCCTCGACGCCGGCGCCGAGTACGCCGCCGCGGCCGAAGCGCTGCTGGACGTGTTGGCCGAGCGCGAAATTCCGCCCAGTGAGGCGATCGCGGTGCTCGGCGCGGACCCGATCGGCGTCGGCGCGCGCACGGGTGAAGCGCTGCCCGTCGCCCCGGCCGCCGAGCTGGCCGCGCGCGTCGCGGCGAAGTACCCGAAGGTGCGCACGCTCGTGGCCGACGGCCTGCCGTTCCACGAGGCCGGCGGTTCCGACGCGCAGGAGCTGGGCGCGACGATCGCCGTCGGCGTCGCCTACCTGCGGGCGCTGACCGAAGCCGGTCTGGACGTCTCCGCCGCGGCCGCGCAGCTGGAGTTCCGCCTGGCCGCCACGGCCGACCAGTTCCTCACCATCGCCAAGTTCCGCGCCGCGCGCCGGCTGTGGGACCGTGTGCTCGAAGTTTCGGGTGCGCCCGCCGGTGCGCGTGGTATGCACCAGCACGCCGTGACCTCGCCCGCGATGCTGACGCAGCGCGACCCGTGGGTGAACATGCTGCGCACCACCGTCGCGTGCTTCGCCGCGGGCGTCGGCGGTGCGGACGCCGTGACCGTGCTGCCGTTCGACTCGGCGATCGGCCTGCCCGACGCGTTCTCCGCGCGCATCGCCCGCAACACCAACGCGGTGCTGCTGGAGGAGTCGAAGCTGGGCAGCGTGATCGACCCGGCCGGTGGTTCCTGGTACGTAGAGCAGCTCACCGACGAGCTGGCCAAGGCCGCGTGGGCCGAGTTCACCGCGATCGAAGGCGCGGGCGGCGTCGAGGCCGAGCTGGCCTCGGGAGCGCTGGCCGGGCGGCTGGCCACGACGTGGGAGAAGCGCGCGAAGCGGCTGGCCACGCGCCGCGACCCGATCACCGGCGTGAGCGAGTTCCCGAACCTGGGCGAGAAACCCGTGACCAGGGAAGCGGCCGGCTCCACTGTGGACGGTGGGCTGCCGCGGCACCGCTACGCCGAAGCGTTCGAGCGGCTGCGCGACGCGTCGGACGCGTACCTGGCCGCGCACGGGGAACGGCCGAAGGTCTTCCTCGCCACGCTCGGCCCCGTCGCCGCGCACACCACGCGTGCCGGGTTCGCCGCGAACCTGTTCCAGGCCGGCGGCCTCGAGGCCGTGAACCCGGGCGCCACCGACGATCTGCCCGCCGCGTTCCGGGAAAGCGGGGCGCGCATCGCGTGCCTCTGCGGCACCGACGCCGCGTACGAAGAGCAGGCGGCCGACGTCGCCGCGTCGCTCGGCGCCGATACGGTGTTGCTCGCGGGCAAGGCGAGCTACCCGGGCGTGAGCGGCAACGTCTTCGCCGGCTGCGACGCGCTCGAAGTCCTGACCGGCATCCACGCCAAGCTGGGAGTGTCCGCATGAGCATCCCGAACTTCGCCGACGTCCCGCTCGGCACACCCGAGCCGGGGGACCGCGCCGCGTGGGCGCAGGCCGTGCAGGACGCCACCGGCAAGGGCCCCGACGCGCTGGCCTGGGAGACGCCCGAGGGCATCGGCGTGAAGCCGGTGTACACGGCCGAGGATCTGTCCGATGTGGACTTCCTGGGCACGTACCCCGGCATCGCGCCGTTCCTGCGCGGGCCGTACCCCACGATGTACGTGAACCAGCCGTGGACGATCCGGCAGTACGCCGGGTTCTCCACCGCGCAGGAGTCCAACGCGTTCTACCGTCGCAACCTCGCGGCCGGGCAGAAGGGCCTGTCGGTCGCCTTCGACCTGGCCACCCACCGTGGCTACGACTCCGACCACCCGCGCGTGTCCGGCGACGTCGGCATGGCGGGCGTGGCGATCGACTCGATCTACGACATGCGCCAGCTCTTCGACGGCATTCCGCTGGACAAGATGTCGGTGTCCATGACGATGAACGGCGCCGTGCTGCCGGTGCTCGCGCTCTACGTGGTCGCGGCGGAGGAGCAGGGGGTGAAGCCGGAGCAGCTCGCGGGGACGATCCAGAACGACATCCTCAAGGAGTTCATGGTCCGCAACACCTACATCTACCCGCCGCAGCCCTCGATGCGGGTCATCTCCGACATCTTCGCGTTCACCTCGCAGAACATGCCGAAGTACAACTCGATCTCGATCTCCGGCTACCACATGCAGGAGGCCGGGGCGACCGCCGACCTGGAGCTGGCGTACACGCTGGCCGACGGCGTCGAGTACATCCGCGCCGGCGTCGACGCGGGGTTGGACGTGGACAAGTTCGCGCCGCGGCTGTCGTTCTTCTGGGCGATCGGCATGAACTTCTTCATGGAGGTCGCGAAGCTGCGGGCGGCGCGGCTGTTGTGGGCGAAGCTGGTGAAGCAGTTCGATCCTCGCTCGGAGAAGTCGCTTTCGCTGCGCACGCACTCGCAGACGTCGGGCTGGTCGCTGACCGCGCAGGACGTCTACAACAACGTCGCGCGCACCTGCGTCGAGGCGATGGCCGCGACCCAGGGCCACACGCAGTCGCTGCACACCAACGCCCTCGACGAGGCGCTTGCGCTGCCCACCGACTTCTCCGCGCGCATCGCCCGCAACACGCAGCTGCTGCTGCAGCAGGAGTCGGGCACCACGCGGGTGATCGACCCGTGGGGCGGCAGCGCGTTCGTGGAGAAGCTGACCTACGACCTCGCGCGCAAGGCGTGGGGCCACATCACGGAGGTCGAGAGCGCGGGCGGCATGGCGCGCGCGATCGACGAGGGCATCCCGAAGCTGCGCATCGAGGAGGCCGCCGCCCGCACGCAGGCGCGCATCGACTCCGGCCGCCAGCCCGTGATCGGCGTGAACAAGTACCAGGTCACCGACGACATCGACATCGACGTGCTGAAGGTCGACAACGCCGGCGTGCGCACGCAGCAGCTGGAGAAGTTGCGGCGGCTGCGAGCCGAGCGTGACTCCGCTGCCACGGAAGACGCGTTGCGGCGGCTGACCGAGGGCGCGCAGAACGGCGGGAACCTGCTGGCGCTGGCCATCGACGCGGCGCGGGCGAAGGCGACCGTCGGCGAGATCTCCGACGCGCTGGAGACGATCTGGGGCCGCCACTCCGGGCAGATCCGCACGATCTCCGGTGTGTACCGGGAAGAGGTGGGGAAGTCGGACAACGTCGAGAAGGCCCGTGCGCTGGTCGAGAAGTTCGCCGAGGACGAGGGGCGCCGGCCACGCATCCTGATCGCGAAGATGGGCCAGGACGGCCACGACCGCGGCCAGAAGGTGATTGCCACCGGCTTCGCCGACCTCGGCTTCGACGTCGACGTCGGCCCGCTGTTCTCCACGCCCGGCGAGGTCGCGCGGCAGGCTTCGGAGGCGGACGTGCACGTGATCGGCGTGTCCTCGCTGGCTGCCGGGCACCTGTCGCTGGTGCCGGCGCTGCGGCACGAGCTGGCGGAGCTGGGCCGGTCCGACATCATGGTCGTCGTGGGTGGCGTCATCCCGCCGCAGGACTACGACGAGTTGCGTGCCGCCGGTGCCGCCGCCATCTTCGGGCCCGGCACGGTCATCGCCGACGCGGCGATCGGCCTGCTGGAGCAGCTCGCGCACCAGGAGTCCTGAGCCTTGCCGCGCAGGATCGACGTCGCCGCCTACGCGAAGGGCGTGCTCGCGGGCGACCGCGGCACCCTGTCCAAGGCGATCACGCTGGTCGAGTCGCACCGGGCCGACCACCGGGCCCAGGCGCAGGAACTGCTCGTCGAGCTGCTGCCACACGCCGGCGGCGCCCAGCGAGTCGGTATCACGGGCGTCCCCGGCGTCGGCAAGTCGACTTTCATCGACCAGCTGGGCACCGACCTCACGGCGGCCGGCCACCGCGTCGCCGTGCTGGCCGTCGACCCGTCGTCCACCCGCACGGGGGGCTCGATCCTCGGTGACAAGACCCGGATGTCCCGCTTGGCCGTGGATCCCCGGGCCTTCATCCGGCCGTCGCCGACCTCGGGAACTCTGGGCGGGGTCGCGCGGGCGACTCGCGAGACGATCGTGCTGATGGAGGCCGCGGGCTTCGACGTGGTGCTGGTGGAGACCGTCGGCGTCGGCCAGTCCGAGGTCGCGGTGGCCAACATGGTCGACTCCTTCCTGTTCCTGACTCTGGCCCGCACGGGCGACCAGCTGCAGGGCATCAAGAAGGGCGTGCTCGAACTGGCGGACGTCATCGCCGTGAACAAGGCCGACGGCCCGCACGCGCGCGACGCCGCCCGCGCCGCCCGGGAGCTGTCCGGCGCCCTGCGGATGATCTACGGCAAGGACGCCCCGTGGACGCCGCCGGTGCTCACCTGCAGCGCCCTGGAGGGCTCGGGCCTCGACGAGGTCTGGGCGACCATCGGCCGGCACCGCTCGCTGATGCAGGAATCGGGCGAGCTCGCCGACCGCCGCCGCCAACAACAGGTCGACTGGACTTGGTCGATGGTCCGCGAGCAGTTGCTGGACCGCCTGACCTCGCACCCTTCGGTGCGCGCCCAGGTCGCCGACGTCGAACGCGCCGTCCGCGCCGGCGAACTCACGGCGACACTGGCGGCGGACCGGATCTTGACGGCGTTCGGGGAACCAACGGACGGCTGAGCTGGGTTTTGTGCCGGGGCGGCCTCCGCCGATGGATACAGCTCCCGCCTGGCGTTGCCGGTCGTTCTTCAGCGATCGCGCTGGTGGTATGCGGCGGCCCTGGTCTCGTCTGGCTGCGGTGCTCAGTTGATCGTGGAGACCGGCCGACTTGGCGCGGCCGCAATCGCCCGCTGTGCCTCCGCGGGTCGATCCCCGATTCCGAATCCCCGATGGTGATCCGCTCGGCCAAGCTCCGGGCGGGCACCACCGGCTTGGCAACCCGCGCAGCTGCTGCCGCCGCAACTTTTCGCCGTCCGAAGGCTCGCTAGTTGAACCTCACCGGCCCCGCCAGACAGCCCCCGCCCTCCCTTGGGGGTCGTCCCCATCCCAGTCTATCGGCCCCTGACCTCGGAAAACTGCCGAAACGAAATCTGTGGACAACTCCGCCCGCCGCGAGCGCCTTGTGGATGAATGCGGAGTAACAAGGCGACACTTCGTAGACGGTGGAGCCACCTTTGCCAACTCCGTAGATGGTTGTGAGGCCACCGCCCGCCAACCCTGCGGAGGGCGGAGCCAACACCGCCAACTTCACAGTCGATTGCGGAGTCCCCGCCCGCCAGCCCAACTGTCGACGGAGCCATCACCGCCTACTTCGCAGCCGATTGCGGAGCCATCGGCCGCCAACCCAGCTGACGGGGGAGCCGCCACCGCCAATGTCGTAGTCGTTTGCGCAGTCACCGCCCGGAAACTCAGCTGCCAGCGGAGCCGCGATCGCCAACTTCGCGGTCGATTGCGGAGCCACCACCCACCAACCCCGACGGACGGCTGACCCACCACCCACCAACCCCCGTTCGAGACACCGACGCAGTGAAACGCCCACCAGACCCACCCTCGGTGGACCAACGGCCCCGTTCGGCTGACGAACGGTCCCCCGAAGTGACTTTGGTCTGACCTCATGACCGCTCCACGCTCCGTGACGACCGGTTACCGTGCGGAGGTGCGGTCGGCGGGCGGTGGCGCGAGCTGAGCGGAGGGGCTCCACCGCGTGGCGGCTGACGTCGCGGGCGTTCGGCGGGCAGAATGCGACGCAGTGCCGTAGAAGGGATGTCATGGCGAAGGTGCGGGGACTGCTGCTGGTCGGCCTGCTGGGCGCGTTGTTCTACTGCGCGGCTCCGGCGGAGGCGGCCGTCGTCGTGGCGCCGGCTCAGGCTCACGTGCAGGTGCCGGCGCGGACGGCGGCACCTGCGGAAGCGCTGCTCCCGGCCCCGCAGCAGGCGGCGCCGGGCCCGGTGCTGGACCCGACGCAGACCGACAAGGCCAACGCGCAGAAGACGCGGAACAAGCTGATCGCGGGCGGGATCGCCGTCGTGCTGCTCGCGATCGTGTTCTTCGGGCGGCGGAAGCGCAAGAAGGGCAACGGCTGAACGGGCCCGTTCACCCAGACCGAATTTCGTCGGGCCGTTCAACGCAGATCCGGTACCGGCCGTCTCGGCTCCCCCGCCGCGGCGAGCGGCTTGCCACCTGCATGGTGCACGATCATCTGCAAATGCGTACGACAGATCGAACGGCACGGTGCGGGTCCCCAGGCACCACCCGTGTTGCGGGAGGAGGTGCGGCGTGACTGTGCTTGATTCACGTCCGGACGTTCCAGGTGATTCCGAGGGGCGCATGGCCAACCCGATCGAGGCGCCCACCGCGCTGATCACCGAAGCCGGCGTCAGCATGGCACCTGTGGAGGATCTCGGTGCGGGTCGCGGCCCGTTCTGGCTGGACGACTGGCTGCGGGCCAACGTCACCGACGTGCTCGCGTGGCGCCGCCACATTCATGCCCACCCGGAGCTGTCGCGGCACGAGTTCGCGACGACCGAGCTGGTCGTGTCGCTGCTGCGCGCCGTCGGTCTCAAGCCGTGGGTGCTGCCCGGCGGCACCGGCGTGGTGTGCGACATCGGCCAGGGCGAACGCTGCGTCGCGCTCCGGGCCGACATGGACGCGCTGCCGCTGACGGAGGACACGGGGCTGCCGTACGCCTCCACCACGGAGGGCGCGGCCCACATGTGCGGGCACGACGCCCACACCGCCATCCTGCTGGGCGCGGCCCGCGCGCTGGCCGGCGCGCCCGAGCTGCCCGGCCGTGTGCGCCTGATCTTCCAGGCCGCCGAGGAGGTCATGCCCGGCGGCGCGCTGGACATGATCGCGGCGGGTGCGCTCGAAGGCGTCGAACGGATCTACGGCCTGCACTGCGACCCGCGGTTGGAAGTCGGCAAGATCGGCACCCGCGTGGGCGCGCTGACCTCGGCCGCCGACCTGATCGAGCTGCGCCTGACCTCGCCCGGCGGCCACACGTCGCGGCCGCACCTCACCGCGGACCTCGTGTACGCGCTGGGCACGGTCATCACGTCGCTGCCGTCGGTGCTGTCCCGCCGCGTCGACCCGCGCTCGGGCACGGTGCTCGTGTGGGGCGCGGTGCACGCCGGCCAGGCCGCCAACGCGGTCCCGCAGGACGGCGTGCTGCGCGGCACCCTGCGC
This sequence comes from Amycolatopsis sp. NPDC047767, assembly GCF_040704195.1. NCBI lineage: Bacteria > Bacillati > Actinomycetota > Actinomycetes > Pseudonocardiales > Pseudonocardiaceae > Amycolatopsis > Amycolatopsis sp. NPDC047767. The sequence continues at coordinate 298,773 of NZ_JBEYSJ010000001.1, read as the reverse complement.
ACGGCCGACCACGAGGTGTGGACGGCGCTCGAACCGCTCGTCGCGTCGTCCGTGGAGTCGCTGCTCGCGCCCACCGGCGTCGGCTTCTCGCTCGACTACCGCCGCGGCGTGCCCCCGGTCGTCTCCGACCCGGAGTCCACGGCGCTGCTGCGCGCGGGCGTCGAAGCCGCCCTCGGCGAACAGGGCCTGGCCGGCACGGAGCAGTCCTCCGGCGGCGAGGACTTCGGCTGGTACCTCGAGCACGTCCAGGGTGCCTTCGCCCGCCTCGGCGTGTGGCCCGGCCCACCCGCGCCCCAAGCCGACATCCACCGCCCCACCTTCACCCTCGACGAGCGGGCGCTGATGGTCGGTGTCCGCACACTGGTTCACACGGCGCTGGCCGCCCTGGCCTGAGGTTCGGGCCGCGGTTGGCCCCGGCCATGAGGTCGGCCCGCCCCGTCAGGGCGGGCCGACGGGGTCGCGGGAAGGGCGAGCGCAGCGCTGCGGTTGACGTCCGCACGCTGGTCCACGAGGTGCCGGCCGCTTTGGCCCGAGGTTCGGGCCGGCGCTGGCCTCTGGCCGAGAGGTCAGCTTGCCCCGTCGGGGCGGGTCGGCGGGCGCTGCGGTTGACGTCCGCATGCTCGACCACGAGGTGCCGGCCGCTCTTGCCTGAGGCTCGGGCCGCCGATGGCCCCCGGCCGCGACGGCGGCCTGTCCCGTCGGGCCGGGTCGGTGGGTCGTGGGAGGGGCGAGCGGGGCGGCGGCTGATGTTCGGACGCTGGACCACGAGGCGCTGGCCGCTTTGTCCTGAGGTTCGGGCTGTGGTTGGCCCGGCCGCGACGGCGGCCTGTCCCGTCGGGCCGGGTCGGTGGGTCGCGGGAGGGGTGAGCGGGCGCTGAGGTTGCCGTTCGCACACTGGTGCACACGGCGCTGGCCGCCCTGGCCTGAGGTTCGGGCCACGGTTGGCTCGGCCGATAAGGCCGACAGGCGAGGTGCTGCGGCGAGCGGGTCGCTGAGGTTGACGTGCGAACGCTTGTCCACACGGATCTGGCCTGAGGTTCGGGCGCCGGCTGCGGTTGGCGCGGCCACGAGATCGGCGGGCTCGGGCGTGTCCGCGGCCGAGGAGCGAAGCGTCCCCGGCGAGCGGGCGCCGACGGTCGGTGTCCGAACGCCGGGCCACCCACCGCAGGCCGCGCTGGCCTGAGTTATCCACAGGCTCACCCGGTTGAGTTATCCACAGCTCGGCCGAGTTGTGGATAACTCAAGCGGGTGGTTTTTGCGTCTACGCAAAGCCCTGTGGACACCTATTTCACCCGGTCTCGTGAACCCTCAGCACGCCGCCACCCGGCCTATTCACCGCGGGTGATCGCCAGCCGCCGCAGCACTTCCGCGAAAGTGGTTGAAACGAGCGTTTTTACTTACCCCCCAACGGATCCACGCCACCTATAAGCACGTTCGACAACACACGCGACGGCCGCAAAACAAAGCGTCGCAAGCAGAAAACGTGAAGGGGTGTCAGACCTTTACCGGCTGATGGTGAACACCGTTCATGATGCCCAGGTCAGCGCGTGAATCGGCCGAGTTGTCCACAGGGCTGTGGTCAGCCGGTGATCCCGGAGCACGGCCGGGTGCGCAGGTCATCCACATAGTCCGCGGGGGCTCCGGCGGCCTCGGCGGCGTCGGCGAGCACGCCCAGGTAGCGGGCGGACGGTAGGCCGCCCTCGTAGGCGTCGAGCACGTACAGCCAGGCGAGCACCGAGCCGTCCATGGTCTGGACGCGGAGGCGGATCTTGTTGTGCATGCCGAGCTCGCCGCCTTCCCAGCGGTCGAGGCCGGCCTCGTCGAGGGAGGTCACGTCGTAGAGCACCACGAAGACGCGGGAGGCCGGGTCCTCGACGATGGTGGCCAGCGCGCCTTCCCAGCCGAGGTCCTCGCCCCCGAAGGTCAGCCGCCAGCCCTCCAGCCAGCCGGTGCCGGCCATCGGTGCGTGCGGGGCGCGCTCCAGCATCTGGGCGGGCTCCATGTTCGATCCGTAAGCGGCATACAACGGCACGGGCGACAGCCTAGCGACCCGCCCCGCGCACAAGCGGATGCACATGCCGTGTCCGGCCACTTCGCTGGTCGCGGACCCCTCCGCGTAACGTTGGGACCACCGGCCACACGCGTATCGAGGAGGACCTCAGGTGACCAGGATCGTGATCATGGGCGGGGGCCCGGCGGGTTACGAAGCCGCCTTGGTCGCCGCCCAGCACGGCGCCGACGTGACGATCGTCGAGCGTGACGGCCTGGGCGGCGCTTGTGTCCTCTACGACTGCGTTCCGTCGAAGACGTTCATCGCGTCCTCCGGCGCGCTGGCGAAGATGCACGACCTCGGTGAGCTGGGCATCAACACCGACCTGGCCGACACGAGCGTCGACCTGCCGACCGTCCACGGCCGGGTGAAGGGCCTCGCGCTCGCGCAGTCGGCCGACATCCGCGCCCGCGTGCAGCGCGAGGGCGTGCGGGTGGTCAACGGCACCGCCCGCTTCTGCGACGAGGAGCCGGGCCTGGCGACGCACAAGGTCGCCGTGACCCACGCCGACGGCACCACGGAGGCCCTGCAGGCCGACGTCGTCCTCATCTCCACCGGCGCCACCCCGCGCGTGCTGCCCGGTGCGGTGCCCGACGGCGAGCGCATCCTCGACTGGCGCCAGCTCTACGACCTCACCGAGCTGCCCGAGCACCTCGCCGTGATCGGTTCGGGTGTCACCGGCGCCGAGTTCGCGTCGGCCTACACCGAGATGGGCGTGAAGGTCACCGTGGTGTCCAGCCGCGACCGCGTGCTGCCCCACGAAGACGCCGACGCCGCCGCGGTGCTCGAAGAAGTCTTCTCGCAGCGCGGCACCACCGTCGCGAAGCACGCGCGCGCCGAGCGCGTGGAGCGCACGGAGAAGGGCGTGGAGGTCCACCTGGCCGACGGCCGCGTGATCGAGGCCAGCCACGCGCTGATGACCGTCGGGTCCATTCCGAACACCGCCGACATCGGCCTCGACCGCGTGGGCATCGAGCCCGGCCCCGGCGGCTTCATCACCGTCGACCGCGTTTCGCGCACCAGCGTTCCCGGCATCTACGCCGCCGGCGACTGCACCGGCGTGCTGATGCTCGCGTCGGTCGCGAGCATGCAGGGCCGCATCGCGATGTGGCACGCGCTGGGCGAGGGCGTCGCGCCGATCAAGCTGAAGACCGTGGCCGCCAACGTGTTCACGCACCCGGAGATCGCGACGGTCGGCATCAGCCAGCACGCCATCGACTCCGGCGAGGTGCCCGCGCGCACGATCATGCTGCCGCTGGCCACCAACGCGCGCGCCAAGATGGAAGGTCTGCGCCGCGGTTTCGTGAAGCTCTTCTGCCGCCCCGCCACGGGTGTGGTGGTCGGCGGTGTGGTCGTGGCGCCGTCGGCGAGCGAGCTGATCCTGCCGATCGCGCTGGCCGTGCAGAACCAGCTGACGGTGGACCACCTGGCCCTGACGTTCTCGGTGTACCCGTCGCTGTCGGGTTCGATCACCGAAGCCGGGCGCCAGCTGATGCGCCACGACGATCTCGACTGATCTCGACTGATCCGGTACGAAGGTTTTTCCGTTCCCGCGCAACCCCACGTGGCTCGCCGCGTCTTGTGCGGTGACAGGCTGATGTGACGACGCACGACAAGGGGTCAGCGGGTGCGCAAGAGGGCGGTTTTCGTTGCGGCGATGGCGATCGGGACGATCGCCATCGCCGGCCAGGCAGTGGCGGCGACCGGAAGGCCCGCGCTCGCCGCGGCGCCCGCACCGGCCGTGACCGTGCAGCTGAACCAGGACACGGCGGCCCTGCACGGGCTGGTGAACCACTTCCAGCGCGGCGAGTCCAACGTCGCCCTCGCCGACTGCCCCGGTGCCAAGGCCGGCTCGACCACGTTCAGCTCACCAGTGCTGAAGTTCGCGAACTACGACTTCGGTCCCTTCATCGGCGTCAACGCGACCGTCTCGGCCGACGCCGACCTCGTGTCCGGCACCGCCGCCGGCGACTACCCGCTCACGGTGGCGTGCGGCGGAAAGACCTACAGCGCCACGTTCACCGTGCCGGCCGCCCAGGTGGCGACAGTTCCGGAAGGTGCCGCGAAGGCGGGCGACGGAAGCCTCGCCGAATAACGCAGCCAGACCCACGAAAAAGCCGCCGGGAACCATTTCCGGCGGCTTTTTCGTGTGCTTCGAACCCAGTTCCCGATGTGCCCGAATCGTTACCCTGATTGACAACCCGGCGCAGGTCAGGGACGTCTTCATGGTGTCGGAGGAGCACGCCCGTGCGGCAGGGGGAACTGCGCACGCGGGGTTGCAGAATCCGCTGTTCTCCGTTGCGAAAAATCATTTGAGGGGAAATTCCATGAAACGCATTGCGGTAATTTCGTCGATTGTCGCGGCCGGCTTCCTCCTGGCGGCGCCGGCCTTCGCGGCCGAAGCCACCACGCCGACCACGCCGACCACGCCGGAGCAGCCGACGTCGAGCACACCGGTCCCGCCCACCTCGGACAAGCCCACGCCACCGACGGGCGACCACAAGCCGCCCAAGCCGTCGGTGTCGGTCCTGCCGCGCGCGGCCAGAGCCGGTGACTCGGTCACGGCGCGCGTGGTGTGCACGCCGAAGACGACCATGACGCTGTCTTCGTCGGTGATCACGTTCGGGAAGCTCGAAGCCGTCGGGACCGACGTGGACCTCGACACCGCGACCGTCTACCAGACGCTCGCGGACGTGAACAAGAACGCGAAGCCGGGCACCTACACCGTCACGTTCCTGTGCGGCAAGGTCAAGCTCACGGAGAGCTTCAAGGTCCTGCCGGCCAAGGACGCCGTGGCGACCCCGCCGACGACGCCGAAGCAGGTCACCAAGGTGCCGGTGGGGGCGCCGCAGACCGGTGGCACCGACGGTCCGGTCGACGACTCGTCCTCCGGGCTCGCCGTGGCCGCGGGCGCGATGGGCGTGCTCGCCGTCGGCGGCGCGGGCATGGTGCTGGCGCGGCGGCGCTCGCGCGGCTGACGAATCCCGGTCGCCGGAGGGGAGTCGCGGCCCCTCCGGCGACCGCGCTCGGTCACCTGGTTGGGTGCTCAGTGCGCCCTCGGGACCCGAAGGGGGAGACATGTTCAGGAAGAGTTTCGCCGCAGTGGCTCTGGCCGCGCTGGCCGTGCTGGGTGGCTGCGCCGCCCCGTCCGCTTCGTCCCCGCCGCCGGTGGGGCATTCCCTGACGCCGCCGGCACCCGAGACGTCCGTGGTGCTGCCGAAGTCCAGACCGGTGTCGTTGGACATCCCGAAGATCGACGCGCACTCCACGCTCGTCCCGCTTGGGCTCAACGCCGACAACACCGTGCAGGTCCCGCCGGTGAGCACGCCGTTGCAGGCGGGCTGGTACGAGTACTCGCCGACGCCGGGGGAGCGCGGGCCGGCGGTGGTGCTCGGGCACGTGGACGGCAACAAACACGAGGGGATCTTCTTCCACCTCAAGGAAATGGCCCCCGGGGACCAGGTGTCGATCAAGCGCGAAGACGGCAGCACGGCGCACTTCGAAGTGACCAAGGTGGACCAGGTGCCGAAAGATGTGTTCCCGAGCGACGCGGTGTACGGCGACACTCCCGACGCGCAGCTGCGGCTCATCACGTGCGGCGGCGCGTTCGACCGCGCGGCGCACAACTACGAGGACAACGTGATCGTCTACGCGCGACTCGTCGCCGACGGTCACTGATCGCTGCTCGTTCGTGATGGTTCGGGTTTTTGTCGGTCGCCGGTGCAAGACTGTGGCCGCAGACACAATCCGCAACGGATCATGGGGAGTGCAGATGTTGTTCCGCGACGAACGCTGGCCCGACGGCACGCCGTGCTGGGTCGACCTGATGGTGCCCGACAGAACCGCCGCCGCGACGTTCTACCAAAGCCTGCTGGGCTGGGACGTGCAGTTCGGCGGTGCCGAAACCGGCTACTACGGCATGGCGCAGCTCGCCGGCCGTCCGGTCGCCGGGGTGGGGGAGATCCCGGCCGAGCAAGCCGGCATGCCGGCCGCGTGGACCACTTACCTGGCCGTGTCCGATGTGGACAAGACGGTGGCCGCCATCACCGAGGCCGGCGGCCACGTCGTCGCCCCGCCGATGGACGTGATGACCCAGGGCCGCATGGCGATCGCGACGGACTCGACGGGTTCGGTGTTCGGCCTCTGGCAGGCCGGTCAGCACAAGGGCACGGAGGTCACGCTCGCGCCGGGCGCGCTCGCGTGGAACGAGAACATGTCCCGCGACTTCGCCGCCGCCAAGACGTTCTACGGCAACGTCTTCGGGTATTCGTTCAACGACATCTCCAACGACGAGTTCACCTACGCCACCCTCGACATCGACGGCCGCCCGGCCGGCGGCCTCGGCCAGGCGAACGGCGACTACGAACCGGGCTGGATGACCTACTTCTGGTCGGCCGACGTCGACGCCGCGGCGGCCAAGATCCCCGAGCTGGGCGGCACCGTGACCGAGAACCCGGTGGACACGCCGTTCGGGCGGATGCTCATGGCCAAGGACAACCAGGGCGCGTCCTTCCAGCTCATGGCGCCCAACGAGCAGTCCGGGACCCAAGAGGGCTGGGGCGCCTGACCCGGACGACGCCGCACAGCCGTTTCCACGAACGCGAACGGCCCCCGCCCGAACCCGGACGGGGGCCGTTCGCCGGCCGAAGCAGCGGGTCAGTCGACCCAGTCGAACGTCTTCGTCACGGCCTTCTTCCAGTTGCGGTACTCCGACTCGCGGCGCGACTCGTCCATCGACGGGTCCCACTGCTTGTCCTGCGCCCAGTTCGTGCGGATGTCGTCCTCCGACGCCCAGAACCCGACGGCCAGCCCGGCCGCGTAGGCCGCGCCCAGCGCGGTGGTCTCGGCCACCACCGGCCGGATCACGGGCACGCCGAGGATGTCGGCCTGGAACTGCATGAGCAGCTCGTTGACGACCATGCCGCCGTCGACCTTCAGCGACTTCAGCGGCACGCCGGAGTCGGCGTTCATCGCGTCGATGACCTCACGCGACTGGAACGCGGTCGCCTCGAGCACGGCCCGCGCGAGGTGACCCTTGTTGACGAACCGCGTGAGGCCGACGATCGCGCCGCGCGCGTCCGAGCGCCAGTACGGCGCGAACAGACCGGAAAACGCCGGCACGAAATACGCGCCGCCGTTGTCCTCCACCGTGCGGGCGTGCTCCTCGATCTCGGCGGCCGAAGCGATCATGCCCAGGTTGTCGCGCAGCCACTGCACCAGCGAACCGGTGACGGCGATCGATCCCTCGAGCGCGTAGACCGTGTCGTTGGAGCCGATCTTGTAGCAGACCGTGGTGAGCAGGCCGTTGTCCGACATGACTTTTTCAGTGCCGGTGTTGAGCAGCACGAAGTTGCCGGTGCCGTAGGTGTTCTTGGCCTCGCCGGGCGACAGGCACGCCTGGCCGAACGTCGCGGCCTGCTGGTCGCCCAGGATCCCGGCGATCGGCACACCCGCGAGCGCGCCCTTTTCGCGGACCTTGCCGTATTCCTCCGAGGACGAGCGGATCTCCGGCAGCATCGAGAGCGGAATGCCCATCTCAGCGGCGATGTCCGCGTCCCACTGCAGCGTCTCGAGGTCCATCAACAGCGTGCGAGACGCGTTGGTCGGGTCGGTGACGTGGATGCCGCCGTCGACGCCGCCCGTCATGTTCCACAGCACCCAGGTGTCCATGTTGCCGAAGATCAGGTCACCGGCCTCGGCTTTCGCGCGGGCGCCGTCGACGTTGTCGAGGATCCACTTGACCTTCGGGCCGGAGAAGTACGTCGCCAGCGGGAGGCCGACCTTCTGGCGATAGCGTTCCTGGCCGCCGCCCAGCGCGCCGAGCTCGCCGACGATCTTGTCCGTGCGCGTGTCCTGCCAGACGATCGCGTTGTACACCGGCTTGCCGGTGGTCCGGTCCCACACCAGCGCGGTCTCGCGCTGGTTGGTGATGCCGACGGCGGCGATGTCCTTCGAAGTCAGGTCCGCCTTGGCGAGCGCGCCCGCGGCGACGGCGCGCGTGTTCTCCCAGATCTCCTCGGCGTTGTGCTCGACCCAGCCGGCCTTTGGGAAGATCTGCTCGTGCTCGCGCTGGTCGACGGCGACCACCCGTCCGGAGTGGTCGAAGATCATGCAGCGAGTCGACGTGGTGCCCTGGTCGATCGCGGCTACGTACGAAGTCATCGTTGCTCCCTCGCTCTGGCGAGATCCGTCGGAACGGCGATCTTGTCGGTCATTCGGCGGCCGTCCGCTGGCCTTCCGCCGATTGGTCGGCAGGGACCCGTCCCGGCTCAGGCAGGAACTCACCGGGAGCCTTCTCCCGCGCCGTGAGGACCTGGCCGATGAGCAGGTCGTAGATCAGGATGCCGACCAAACCACCGACGAGTGGCCCGACGATCGGGATCCACCAGTAGTTGCTGAACCAGTCACCGTTGCCGGGGAACGCCTTGTTCCCCCACCCTTCGAACAAGGTCAGCAGCCTCGGTCCGAAGTCACGCGCCGGGTTGATCGCGTAACCGGCGTTCGTGCCGTACGACAGCCCGATCCCTACGACTACGAAGCCGATCAGGGCCGGCCCCAGGTTGCTCTCGGGGGCGTTGTTCCGGTTGTCGATCAACGCCGCGATGATCCCGACGAGGATCGCAGTGCCGACGATCTGGTCGAGCAGCGGTCCCCACACCCCGCCGCCGAAGTACTTGGCCGGGAAAGTCGCGAAGATCGAGAACGTGCCCAATGAGTCCGGTCGCGACAGTGGTGGGTTTTGCGCTGCGTTGAAGGCGTCGATGGCGTCGTGGTAGACGGCGTAGACCACTGCGGCGCCGGCCAGCGCGCCGAGTACCTGGGCCAACCAGAATGGCGCCACCTTGGCCCAGGCGAACTTCCGCCGCACGGCGAAGGCCAGAGTCACCGCCGGGTTGAGGTGCGCGCCGCTGACGCCGGCTGTCATGTAGACCGCGAACATCACCGCGAAGCCCCAGCCGAACGCGATGATCAGCCAGTTGGACGCACCGAAATCGACCGATTGCCGGCCGGATCCGGGGAGACCGACCACGGCGACCGCGACCGAGCCACAGCCGAGCAGGATGATGACGGCTGTCCCGAGAAACTCGGCGAGCATTTCGCCGCCAATGTTCGAGCGTAGTCGGCTCCAAGCGTTTGACCTCTGAGAGTTTTGCTCGCTCATCGCTTCCCCTCTCAATTCGACGCCTCCTTGCGTCGAGACCTACCATGCTGCTCTGCCTCGCCGGAACGGACAAGTTTCCGGTTGGGCGGAACGCTCGGTCCTCGTGCGATGCTGGGAGTGTGTACAACCGTAAGTTGCAAGGAGGGCAGGCGCTGTGACGGAAGCGAAGCTGGGACCGGCGGCGCGTGAGGAGTCCTGGCAGCGCCTCGGCAAGGAGACCTTCGACCTGGTCGTGATCGGCGGTGGGGTCGTGGGTGCCGGGACAGCACTCGACGCGGCGACGCGCGGCCTGCGCGTGGCCCTCGTAGAGGCCCGTGACCTGGCATCCGGCACGTCCAGCCGGTCGAGCAAGCTCTTCCATGGTGGCCTGCGCTACCTGGAACAGCTGGAGTTCGGATTGGTCCGCGAAGCGCTCCACGAGCGCGAGCTGATGCTGACCAAGCTGGCCCCGCACCTGGTCAAGCCAGTGAGCTTCCTGTACCCGCTGACCCACCGCGGGTGGGAGCGGCCGTACACCGCCGCGGGCCTGTTGATGTACGACACGATGGGCGGTGCGCGGTCCGTTCCGGGGCAGAAGCACCTCACCCGCGCGGGTGCTTTGCGGATGGTTCCTGCGTTGAAAAGGTCGGCCTTGATCGGTGGCATCCGCTACTACGACGCGCAGTCCGACGACGCCCGCCACACCATGACCGTCGCCCGCACCGCCGCGCACTACGGCGCCGTGGTGCGCACGTCGACCCAGGTGGTGGGTTTTCTGCGCGAAGCCGACCGCATCTCGGGCGTGCGGGTGCGGGACGTCGAGGACGGGCGTGAAACGGAGATCCAGGCCGGCGCGGTCATCAACTGCACCGGTGTCTGGACCGACGAGCTGCAGCGCCTCTCGGGCGGGCGCGGGCGGTTCCGCGTGCGCGCGAGCAAGGGCGTGCACATCGTGGTGCCGCGCGACCGGATCGTCTCGGAGTCGGGGCTGATCCTGCGCACTGAAAAATCTGTCCTGTTCGTCATCCCGTGGCGCAACCACTGGATCGTCGGGACCACGGACACCGACTGGCACCTCGACCTGGCGCACCCCGCGGCCACGAAGCACGACATCGACTACATCCTCGACCACGTGAACACGGTGCTGGCCACGCCGCTCACGCACGACGACATCGAGGGTGTGTACGCCGGCCTCCGTCCGCTGCTGGCGGGCGAAAGCGAGGAGACGTCGAAGCTCTCGCGTGAGCACGCCGTCGCGCGCGTCGCGCCGGGCCTGGTCGCCATCGCCGGTGGCAAGTACACGACGTACCGCGTGATGGCGGCCGACGCCGTCGACGCGGCCGTGGTGGACCTGCCGGGCCGGCCGCCGTCGTCCATCACGGACCAGGTGCCGCTCGTCGGTGCCGACGGCTACCACGCGCTCGTGAACCAGGCCGACCACCTGGCCGCGCAGCACGGCCTGCACCCGTACCGCGTGCGGCACCTGCTCGACCGCTACGGCTCGCTGGTCCACGAGGTGCTCGCGCTGGCCGACGGCCGTCCGGAGCTGCTCAAGCCGATCGACTCCGCGCCCGACTACCTGGGTGTCGAGGTCGTCTACGCCGCCAGCCACGAAGGCGCGCTGCACCTGGAAGACGTGCTCGCGCGACGCACCCGCATCTCCATCGAGTACGCCCACCGCGGCGCCGACTGCGCCGACCAGGTCGCGCGCCTCGTCGGCGAGGTGCTGGGCTGGTCCGCGGAGACGATCAAGCGCGAGGTCGACGTCTACACGGCCCGCGTGCAGGCCGAACGCGAATCGCAGTCGCAGCCGACGGACGAGTCGGCGGACGCGCTTCGCGCCGCGGCGCCGGAGGCTCGGTCGGGCATCATCGAGCCGGTGAGCTGAGGTTCCGTCGTTGCCGTGGAGGGCACCACGAGGTGCCCTCCACGGCGATTCACCGTCGCTGAATTTTCACCGCTGGTTCAGGCCTTGCGAATCCACCTGATCAACGGCTCGCCGGTCGGCGCCGGCGTCCGCTCCGGCCCCACGTACGTGAACCCGCACTTCGCGGCGACCGACGCCGACACGACGTTGCTCTCCTCGTGCCGGTAGCTGATCTCCTGCAGCCCGAGCCCGCCGAAGCCGTAGCGGAGGGCCGCGCTGAGCGCCGTGGTCGCCACGCCCTTGCCGCGCTCCGTGGGATGCGTCCAGACGGACGCTTCGGCCGTGTCGAACGTCAGGTCCAGGTCGCGCAACCCGACCTCCCCGAGCAGCCGCCCGGTCGTCGGCTCCGCGACCGCCCACGAGCACCGCTCGTCGCACGACCACTGCGCCGTGCGCAGCGCGATGTACTCGGTGGCTTCGTCGAGCGTTCGCAGCCGGTAGTTCAGCACGTACCGCCGGTGCTCGGGATCGGCGAACGCCTCCATCAACGCGGCCCGGTCGTCGAGGTGCCGGTCCGCCCGTAGCTGGCGCAGGTAGTACGCGCCCGCGTTGATCTCCACGGGTTCCACGTCACGAGGGTAACCAGAGTCGGGTGCTCAGCGCTTCCGCATGACGGGTGCGCCACTCTGGTCGAGCGGCCGGTTGGACGCGATTTCGGGCCGGCCTCACCGACGGATCGGTCAGAGCAGCCCGCGCCGGTACGCCTCGCCGACGGCGGCCGCGCGGTCGTTCACGCCCAGCTTGGCGTAGACGTGCAGCAGGTGGGTCTTGATGCTGGCCTCGCTGATGAACAGCTGGTTCGCCGCCGCGCGGTTGGTCGCACCGGCCGCGACCAGGCGCAACACGTCGAGTTCGCGGGCAGTCAACGCGCCCGGCGCCGGACGTCGAAGCGGCGCCATCAGGCGCGCAGCCACCGCGGGTGCGAGCACCGACTCGCCGCGGGCGGCGGCGCGCACGGCGTGCTGCAGATCGGCGACGGGCGCGTCCTTCAGCAGGTACCCGGTGGCGCCCGCCTCGATGGCGGGCAGGACGTCGGCCTCGGAGTCGTAGGTGGTGAGGACCAGGACGCGCACCGCGGGGTGCTCGGCGGCGAGCCGGCGGATCGCGCCGACGCCGTCGAGTTCGGGCATGCGCAGGTCCATGAGGACGACGTCGGGGTGGTGGCGCGCGACGAAGGCCAGCGCCTCGACGCCCGTGGCGGCCTCGCCGATCACCTCGATGTCGGCGCAGCCCTCGAACGCGCCGCGCAGGCCGTCGCGGACGATGGGGTGGTCGTCGGTGAGCAGGAGGCGGATCATCGGTCCGCCGGGATGGCCGGGAGCTGCACGTTGACCGCGGTGCCTTCGCCCGGCGCCGATTCGAGCGCGAACGTCCCCGCCACGCGCCGCACGCGCTGGCGCATCGCCTGCAGGCCGAAGCCGGTGCCGTCGCCGCGCTCCGGTGAGGCGGGGTCGAAGCCGGCGCCGTCGTCACGGACGTCGAGGAGCACCACCTCGCCGGCGTAGGTCAAGGAAACGGCGATCCGCGAAGCGCGGGCGTGTTTTTCCGCGTTGGCCAAGGCTTCCTGCGCGACGCGGTACAACGTCACCTCCAGCTCCGGCAGCAGCGGCACGGGTTCGCCACTCGTCTGGGCGGTCACGGCGACACCCGAAGTGCCGGTGACGCGCCGCGCCAGCTCCGCCAGTGCGTCGGGCAAGCGCGAGTCCGTGAGTGGTTCGGGCCGCAACGCCTGCACGGCGCGGCGGGCCTCCGTGAGGCTGTCCTTGGCGAGCGTGTGGACCTGGCTGAGGTGCCGCTGCCGGGAGTCCGCGGACGAAGCCCGGTCCGCGGCCTGCAGCTGCGTGACGATGCCGGTGAGGCCCTGCGCGAGGGTGTCGTGGATTTCGCGGGCCATGCGCTGGCGTTCGTCGTGCACGCCCGCCTCGCGCGCCTGGGTGAGCAGCTGCGCGTGGAGCCCGGCGTTCTCCTCGAGCGCGGTTTCGAGGCGGGCGTTGGCCTCGGCGAGGGCCGCGTTGGCGCGCCGCCGTTTGTCGTTCTCCGCGCCGACGAACCACGCGGCGTACAGCATCGGCCCGACGACCGAAGCCACGGACACCCACGCCGGCGCCGGCGTGTCCGTGCCCAGGATTTCCTTGGCCAGTAAGGGAATCGCGGCCGTCGCGGTCACGGCGAAGACGCTCCAGCGCGCGGCGAACAGCACGAACGCGATGGGGTAACCAACCGACGCGAAGGCGGTGTACGTGGTGTCGAGCGTCGTGAGGGCGGCCGCCCCGGCGAGCAGCCCGGCGAAGAACCCGACCGCGAGCCACGGGTGCCGCTCCCGTTGCGGGAACAGCGGCACGAGCAACAGCAGCCACGCTGCCGACAGGCCCGCGACGACGAGCGTCACCGTGCCGACGTGGTCACCCGCCGCCCAGATCGTGCACACCGCGAGCACCACGATCCCGATCGCGGCGAACAGCGGCCCGGCCAGCCGCTCCCCGCGCGGGTGCACGGCACCCGGCACCACACCCATCATGGGCGCGATTCTCGCAGCTCGACGCCGCCGCGGGGGTCCACCGTTCGACGCCGGCCTCCACCGATCGGTGGATCAGCGCCGGCGCCAGCCCGTGATCAGCAGGATGGCCAAGGGCAGCGCGAAAACGAGGATGAGCCGCCCTCGCGAGAGCACGAACACCGCGATCGCCACCACCACGGCGATCGGCACGGCGAACCGCAGCGCGAAGCGCATCAACGCGCTGTCGCCGGCGGGGCTCGGAGCGGGCACGGCGGTGGCCCCGGCCCGCGGAATCGCCAGCAGCGCGCTGGGCCGGGGTGAGGGCAGGTCGTCGAAGAGGGGTTCCAGGTCGCTGACCCGCTTGGCGGCCGTGACCTTGGCCGAACGGGTGCCGTATTCGTCGACGTCCAGGCGGCCGGTGCGGACGTGCTCGGAAAGCACGTCCAGCGCGTCCTGGCGTTCTTCGTCGCTCAGCCGCATGTCGGGCACGGGGTCCGCCTCACCAGCGGTCTCGTCGGCGGCGGTCGCGGAACTCGTCACGAATTTCCCGACGAGCCTCGCGGTGGTCGAGCCGGTGTTCGCGGCGCGCGCGGTCCCGATGGTCGTAGCGGTCGCCGCCGTGGCCCCACAGTGCTCGGCCGATGATGCTGAGCGCGATCGGCGCGATGACCAGCGGCCACGCGGGCAGCGTGCTCGTCGCGATCAGCGCGATGGTCGCGATCCACACCAGCGGCACCAGCGCGGCCACTGCTCGCTGGCCACCGTTCCAGCCGTCCGGCCGGGCCACTGCCGTCTGCGGGGCCGGGGCGGGAACCGGAGGCGCGGCGGGAGCAGCGACGGGCGCCGCGCCGCCGTACACCGGGTGCGGAGCGGGCAGGTCGTCGAACAGCCCCGCCAGCTCACCCCGCGTCTTGGCCGCGGTGATGCGCGCCGAGCGCTCGCCGTACTCGTCGATGTCGATCCGCCCCGCGCTCATGTGCTCACCGAGCGCATTCAGCGCGGATTCCCGTTCCTGGTCGCTGATCCGCAGTTGCGGAGACGGCACCTCTGTCACACCGACGATGGTATGCCGCCCGGGCCTGCGGACCCACGACATTCAGCACAACTTCAGTCCTTGAGCTCCAGAAGTTGCGTTCCCTGAGTCACGGCGGCGCCGACCTCGACCGAAAGCCCCGTGACGGTGCCCGCTTTGTGCGCCGTGACCGGGTTTTCCATCTTCATCGCCTCGAGGACCACGATCAGCTCGCCCGCTTCGACGTGCTGGCCTTCCTCCACGGCGATCTTCACGATCGTGCCCTGCATCGGCGCCGTGACGGCGTCGCCACTCACCGCTGCCTTCGCGCCGCCCGAGCGCTTGCGCGGCTTGGCCTTAGTGGCCGTCGCCCCGCCGCCCGCGCCTTCGAGCGCGAAGCCGCCCGGCAGCGACACCTCGAGCCGCCGGCCGCCGACCTCGACCACCACGTTCTGGCGCGGCGCTTCTTCCTCGGCCTCGGTGTCGGGTGCGGTGAACGGCTCGATCTTGTTGTCGAACTCGGTCTCGATCCAGCGCGTGTGCACGGAGAAGCCGTTTTCGTCGCCGATGAACGCCGGGTCGTCCACGATCACGCGATCGAAGGGCAGCACGGTCGCCATGCCCTCCACCACGAACTCGGCCAGCGCGCGCCGGCTGCGCTCGAGGGCGTTGTTGCGGTCGGAACCGGTGACGATCAGCTTCGCGAGCATCGAGTCGAACTGGCCGCCGATCACGCTGCCGGACTCCACGCCGGAGTCGACGCGCACGCCGGGGCCGTTGGGCGAGATGAACTTCGTGACCGTGCCCGGCGCCGGCAGGAAGCCGCGGCCGGCGTCCTCGCCGTTGATGCGGAACTCGATCGAGTGCCCGCGCGGCTCGGGGTCTTCGGTGATGCGCAGCTTCTCGCCGCGCGCGATGCGGAACATCTCGCGCACGAGGTCGAGGCCCGTCGTCTCCTCGGAAACGGGGTGTTCCACCTGCAGGCGGGTGTTCACCTCGAGGAAGGAGATGGTGCCGTCGGTGGCCACGAGGTACTCGACGGTGCCGGCGCCGTAGTAACCGGCCTCCTTGCAGATCGCCTTGGCCGAGGAGTGGATCCGGGCGCGCTGGTCGTCGGTGAGGAACGGCGCGGGCGCCTCCTCGACGAGCTTCTGGTGGCGGCGCTGCAGCGAGCAGTCGCGCGTGCCGACCACGATCGCGGTGCCGTGCTGGTCGGCCAGCACCTGCGCCTCGACGTGGCGCGGCTTGTCGAGGTAGCGCTCCACGAAGCACTCGCCGCGGCCGAACGCGGCCACCGCCTCGCGCGTCGCGGATTCGAACAGCTCGGGGATTTCCTCGCGCGTACGGGCGACCTTGAGGCCGCGCCCGCCGCCGCCGAACGCCGCCTTGATCGCCACGGGCAGGCCGTGCTCGTCGGCGAACGCGATGATCTCGTCGGCGTTCTTCACCGGCTCCTTGGTGCCGGGCACCAGCGGTGCGCCGGCGCGCGTCGCGATGTGGCGCGCGGTCACCTTGTCGCCGAGGTCGCGAATGGACTGTGGGCTGGGGCCGATCCACGTGAGCCCGGCATCCAGTACGGCCTGGGCGAAATCGGCGTTCTCCGACAGGAACCCGTATCCCGGGTGGACGGAGTCGGCGCCGGAACGCTTGGCCACGTCGAGGAGTTTGTCGATGGAGAGGTAGCTCTCGGCGGCGGTCGTGCCGCCCAGCGCGAACGCTTCGTCGGCCAGGCGCACGTGGGGTGCGTCGCGGTCGGGATCGGCGTACACGGCCACACTTTCGAGACCCGCGTCCTTCGCCGCCCTGATCACGCGGACCGCGATCTCACCGCGGTTGGCGACGAGGATCTTGGTCACCGGACCACCCGTGCTCGCGACGTCCTGCTCGGTCACCCGGTACCTCCCGTGAGCTCCACTGCCTGGTGTCCCGGAGTCTACGGACCGCACTACCCGCTGGGATGAGAGCTGGACCACCCGGTGGTTTCGTTATACCCGCGCGGTGTGGCGCAGCTCGACCGGGAGTTCGGAGTCGAGCACGATCACGTCGTAGGGGTTGACCTGGTGGATCTTCGGCAGGTGCTCGGTGTTGATCATGATCCACGGCTGGTGCTCGCCGCAGCAGTCGATCAGCCGGTCGAGCGCGGTGAACGCGACCAGGGCCACGCGGCCGTCGGGGGTGCGGCGCAGCTCGATGTTGGCACCGGTGCCGCCGTCGGTGGTGCCGGAGACCGGTCCGGTCGGCAGGTACAGGGCCGGGGGGAGGTTGGGGTTCGTCACGGGAACAACATAGACGGACACCGTCCGCAAGGTCGCCTACAGTCTCGGATATGCGGACTTCGCCGACCCGGACCCCACGGTCCGCGCTGCTCACGGCGGTGCTCGCCGCCGTGGTGACGATGGCGGCGCTGGTGGTCGTCGTCGTGCTGCGGCCGAAACCCGACGGTGCGCCCGGCGTTCCGCCCGTGAGCCTGGAGCCGGCGGCGCCCACCACGGCGACCTGCGGCAGCGGTGCGTGCCGCCAGCTGGCCGCGATGACCGTGGGCGGTACCCCGGTCGTGTTGCTCTCCGACGCGTCCGGCGGTTGGGGGCGCGTGCAGGTGGGGCCGCAGCCGGGCACGGAGTTCGAGCTCGCGATCACCACGATGGGGGCGAAGCTCAACGCGCAGTCGTTGCGCTGCATCGCGGGGGAGACGTCGGCGTGCCTCGTGACCGGCGACGTCGGCGGGGGCGACGGCGCGGGTGGGGCGTACGGCGAGCTGCTCATCGGCTCGGGCGGCGTGTGGCGCGACTTCGGGAAGCCCTACTTCGCCGACGCCGGCACGCTTTCGCTGTTCGACGTCAACACCGACGGCCGGCCCGACGTGATCGTCGTGCGGCACGAGTGTCCGGATGCGACACCGGGCACGCCCAAGTGCCAGGCCGCACCGGTGCTCGCCGAGGTCTACCAGCTGAGCGGTACCGAGCTGGGCTGTACTCGGACGGTGGTGTCGCCGTCGGATCTGAGGGGGTGGCCGCAGGTCGAGGTGCGGGCCTCGGAGCTGCGGCCGTGTGCGGACGGCGGCTGAGCTCGGCTGTTGCTGCTTTCGCCGGTGCCCAGCCGCCGTCGGGTTCGTACTAGGCGCTGACGGGTTCGGCCTTGGCCTTGGCGACCGGCGCGTCGCGCACCGTGTCGTCGAGCAGGCCTTCGGCGCGCGCGACGATGGTCGGGACCACGATCTGGCCGGCGACGTTGGTGGCCGTGCGCATCATGTCCATGATCGGGTTCACGGAGTAGATGAGCGCGATGCCCAGCGCCACCTGCTTGGCGTCGAGGCCGATGAACGCGGTGGTGAGCGTGAGCGCCGTGAGCCAGCCCGTGGTGCCCGCGGTGGCGAGCGCGCCGAGCACGGCGACCACGACGATGCCCACGTACTGCCCGATGCTCAGCTGCACACCCGACAGGTTGGCGATGAAGATGGCGCCGATGGCAGGGAAAACGGCCGCGCAACCGTCCATTTTGGTCGCACTGGCGAGAGGGGTGGCGAAGGCGGCGTAGGACGGTGCGACACCCAGGTTCACCGCGGCCTGACGGGTGAGCGGCAGCGTCGCGGCGGAGGACTGCGAGGCGAACGCGAACTGGATCGCCGTGCCGGCCTTGGCGAAGAACGTGGCCGGGCTGATCTTGGCGACGAACCTCAGCAGGATCGGGTAGACGACGAACAGCACCAGCAGGCAGCCGACGTAGACCGCGGCCGTGGTGGACAGCAGCGGGCGGAAGAGGGCGTCGCCGTAGTTGGACACGGCCGCGCCGATCAGGCCGGCGATGCCGAGCGGGGCCAGGCGCACGATCCAGCCGAGGTAGCGCTGGATGATCTCGAAGACGCTCGTCGTGAAGTCGACGAACGGCTTCGCCTTGTCGCCGAGGCTGTAGGCCGCGGCGCCGATCAGCACGGCGAGGAAGAGCACCTGCAGCGTGTTGCCTTCGGCGAAGGCGGAGAAGAAGTTCTGGGGGAGCAGGCCGTCGATGAAGGCGTCCCAGGAGCCCCAGTCGCTCACGCTCTTCGCGGCCTTGTCGGCGTTCTTCGCCGTGGCCGCGATGCCCGCGCCGAGGCCGCCGGCGCCCGGGTTGAACAGCTTGCCGATCGCGATGCCGATGAGCGACGCGATGAACGACGTGATGGCGAACCACAGCACCGTGCGGCCGCCGAGCCGCGCGGCCGTGCGCCCGCCGCCGAGGCCGCGCAGGCTCGTGATGCCGACCACGATCGCCGTGAAGACCAGCGGGATCACCGCGATCTGCAGCAGCGTCGTGAAGATCGAGCCGATCTGGTGCAGCACTTCGGTGAGTGTGGTGGCGCCCGTCGTCCTGGCGAGAACGCCCAGCAGGGCGCCGACGACGAGCGAACCGATCACGGCGGCCGCGAAGACTCGAGGTTTGGTGTACGCGCGGAGGAAGGACACGAAGCCACCCCAGAGGTCGAAAGTTCCCGTTCAGGCCCGAACCGGGCCGAACATGAACTTTCTTCGATCACTCGGTGGAGTGAAAGTCTTCTCAGGATGTGGGAGCGGTCCAGAGATCCACGACACTCACGCCGACCTCGGTCAGCAGACGGCGTACGAGCGGCAGGCTGAGCCCGATGACACTCGACGGGTCGCCCTCGATGCCCTCGACGAACCAGCCGCCGAGCCCGTCGAGCGTGAACGCGCCCGCCACCTGCAGCGGCTCGCCGGTGGCGATGTAGGCGTCGAGCTCCTCGGCACTGGGCCGTCCGAAGTGGACGGTGGTGCGCTGCGTGCCGGCGGCTTCCTTGGTGCGGTGGCCGTTTTCGACGCGAATGATCGCGTGGCCGGTCAGCAGCTCGCCGGAGTTGCCGGCCATCACCTCCCACCGCCGCCGCGCGACCTCGGGCGTGCCGGGCTTGCCGACCATCTCGCCACCGATCGACAGCATCGAGTCGCACGCCACGATCACCGCGTCGGCGTGGATGCCGGCCACTTCGGCGAACACGGCGTTGCCCTTGGCCGCGGCCAGCGCCATCACCAGCTCGTCGGGCGCCGGATCGGTGAGCGCCGCCGCCACGGCGTCCTCATCGACACCGGACACCACGACACTCGGCTCAAGACCGGCGGCGCGCAACAACGCGAGACGGGCGGGGGACTGGGAAGCAAGTACGAGACGCACGGGTGAAAGCTACCGCGCGTAGCGAGCGTTGCCGAATTGTGACCTGCAACACCCGACCGTGGAGCTAGTTTGTTGTTGCTCGCAACATATCGACCTCAGCTCGCCTCGACGGTATCAAGGCAGATGCCGGGAAGGGACCACGGTGCCGCATGACGGTCCGGGTGACGGAATCCACGCCGCCGACCAGGCTGCGCTCCGCGTGGTGGTCGCGCCTGCGCGCGCCGAAACACCGCGACCCTGTTCGCGCTGGTGGCACTGAGGTCCTGAAGAGCTCCCCACCCCTGCGCGGCTGACCCTGCCGCCGGCCCCGCGCCCCTCGACTTTCTTCTCCCGCGGTAAACGTGCCGCCCCTCGGCCCCGGCTCCCGCACCGGCGGCCGAGGGGCAGCACGTCTTTGCACGCCGAGGCCGCGCAGGCTTGTTCGGACTGACTGGCCCGCTCGGCCGGAGACGAGCGCGGTGGCCCGCAGCTGTCGGCCGCCGCGGGCCGAGCCGGTCCACGCCGCCCTGGGGCCTACTGCCGGCCAACGCTCGTCCGCGGTGGTGCCGCCAGGGGCAACCCCGCCGCCGGGTGGCCTCGCGCTTGCTTTGCCGTACCCCAGCCGAGCCTCGTGAGCGCGAGTTGAAGCCAGGCGCTCACGAGGCTCGCCGTGCCTGTCGGGTCAGGCGGTGACCGGGGTTTCCGAGGTGGTCGGGGTGGTGGGTGTCGGGGCGGGGCGGGGGGTGACGCGGCGCAGGAAGGCGGCCGAGACGACGCCCAGGAGCAGCACGGCGATGGGCAGGATCAGGGTGGCACGGGCGGCGTCGGTGAGGCCGTTGTGGACGGCTTCGGAGGCGAGGCGGCCCGCTTGGGCGGCGACGTCGGCGGGGAGGCCCGGGATGGGCGCGGGGCCGGCGGAGGCGCCGAACTCGCCGGTGGACGCCGCGGCGTGGGCGATGCCGTCGGCGAAGGGCTGGCGGTACTGCTCGGGCAGCTGGGTCGCGGCGGTGGTGGCCTCGTCGGCGATGGAGGCGCTGATGCGGGCCTGCAGGAGCACGCCGATGGCCGCGCTGCCGAGGACGCCGCCGACCTGGCGGGCGGTGTTGAAGATGCCCGAGGCGGTGCCGGCGAGCTGGGGCTGCACCGAGGCCATGGTCAGGTTGCTCATCGGCGAGAAGATGCAGCCGATGCCGAGACCGCAGACGAGCAGCGCCGGGATCAGCGCCCACGGGCTGGTGTCCGGGCGGGCCTGCACGGCGATGATGCCGATGCCCAGCGCGAGCAGCGAAAGGCCGCCCATCACGAGGTACTTGCCGTTGATGCGGTCCGACGCGCGGCCCACGAATGGCGCGATGACACCCGACAGCAGCGACATCGGCGCGGTCAGCACACCGGCAAGCGTGGGGCTCAGGCCGAGCACCGTCTGGATGTAGATGATCAGCGGCAGGAACATGCCGGTCATCGTGAAGCCGACGGTCGTGGCCGTGAGCGTGCCCGCGGAGAAGTTGCGGTTGCCGAACACGGCGAGCGGCACGAGCGGTTCGCGGCGGTTGTACTTCTGCCACAGCACGAACGCCACCAGCAGCACCACGCCGGCGCCGATGAACTCGAACACCGTGATGCCGGCGAAGACCGTGCCCCAGTCGTACTGCTGGCCGTTCTGCACACCGAACACCAGGCAGAACAGGCCCGCCGCCGACAGGAAGATGCCGATGAAGTCGAACGCGTGCGCGTGTTTCGGCTGCCAGTCGGGCACGAGCAGCACCGTCAGGACGATGGCGATCACGCCGATCGGCACGTTGACGAAGAAGATCCACTCCCAGCCGAGGTGGTCGACCAGCACGCCGCCCAGCAGCGGGCCCGCAATGGTGGCCAGGCCGGCGACGCCGCCCCACGCGCCCATCGCCGGGCCGCGCTTGGCGGGCGCGAACAGGTGCGTGATGAACGCCAGCGTCTGCGGCGTCATCAGCGCGGCACCGAGGCCCTGCACGGCGCGGGCCGCGATGAGCATCTCGACGCTGCCGGACAGGCCGCACCACAGCGACGCGCCCGTGAACACGATCAGGCCGGCGAGGAACACCCGCTTCGGCCCGAAGCGGTCGCCCAGGCGGCTGGTGAACAGCATCGGCACGGCGTAGGTCAGCAGGTAGACGCTGATCACCCACACCACGGAGTTCAAGCCCGTGTTGAGCTTGCTCAGCATGTTCGGCACGGCGATGGACACGATGGTGGTGTCCAGCAGGATCATGAAGAACCCCAGGCACAACGCGCCCAGCGCGGCCCACGGGTTAGCTTGTCTTGCGTTCATGGTCTTCCTTGGTGATGAGACTGAGGGAGGGCTTCTCGTCCTGGAACCGGATGCGCCCTGAGGAAAGGTCGGCGTACAGGCGTTCGCACCACTCGAGCTCGAAAACCCGGTGGGCGGCGGCGTAGCGGAAGTCGAGCCAGTAGATCTCCGGGACCGCCTTGTTCCGCACCTTCTCGAACATGACCTGGTCCGCCGCGACGCTCGCGCGCAGCAGCGTGAGGCGGTGCTCCAGCTCGACCAGCGACTTGTCCCGGCCGAGGTCGTCGATGACCGCCAGCCCGCTGAGGAACTCCGGGTACTCCTGGGCGACGTCGCCCAGCATCTCCCGCGCCCGCTGCTCGAACACGTCCCGGCCGGCCGTCGTCATCGCGTACACGGTCCGCTCGGGCCGCCGGCCGTCGCGCTGCGTGTCGACGATCTCGACGAAACCGTTGTGCTGCAACCGTTCCACGGTGTGGTAGAGCGACCCGGCCTTCAGCTTCACGCGCTGGTCCACGTACCGCTCGCGCATGAGCTGAGCCATCTCGTAGGGGTGCATCGGCTTCTCGTGCAGCAGCTCCAGCACGGCCACCCCCAGAGCGGTCAGCTTCGCCGCAACCATGGCTGTTGATCCTTTCGAGTGATCCGGCGTGGTTATTCCGTGTGGACTATACGGTGTTGAGTAGAGGCGGGTCCAGTGCGATTTGCGCTGGTGAGCGCGTTGTCGCACACGGTGATGGCAAGGCTTGGACCCGATGCCGACACGGTAATCCGCGGCACCGACAAAAACGGCGGTCGCTGTGCGTGACCAGCGGAAATGACGCCGCCCGCCGCCCCCGAGAAGGGACGACGGGCGGGTGGTGCGGCGGATCGGCGCGGGCTGCGGTGCTGCGGTGGGAGGTGGCGCCGGGTGTCTCGGAGGATCGGCGTCTCGCGGTGCCGGGGCGGTGGCCGTGGCCACCGGGTGCGGCGGTGGCCACGGTTGCCGCGCTGTCGAGGTGGGTGGCCGCGGATCGGCGCGGTTCGCAGTACTGCGGTGCGCGGAGGCGGCGGCCGCAGCGGCTCGGCGGCCTGCCTGGCACCCGGAACGACGCAGCCCGTCAGCCAGCCACGTGCTGCAGCTGCTTCCGGGCCTCGCGCGCTCGCTTCCCCCACAGGGAGTACCAGCCGGAGATCCCCGTCCCCACCGTCAGTGCGGCTGCGCTCAGGCCCAGGGACCAGTGCACGCCCACCGCGGCGCCGAGGAGGCCGACGGTGAAGCCGCTGCCGGCGCGCAGGCCGTTGGCGGAGACGTTGTAGACGCCGATCACGCGGCCGCGTTCGGCTGGTTTCGCGAGCAGCTGCACCACCGTCTGGCCGATCGACATCGACGCCAGGTTCGCCACGCCGCCGATCACCAGCAGCACCAGGGCGAGTGGGTAGCTCGCGGTCAGGGCGAAGAAGAGGCTCGACAGCCCGTAGATCGCCGTGCTGACCACGGCCGCGAACACGCTCGGTTTGATGCGGCCCGTCGCCTCGAGCAGGATGCCGCCGAGGACGCCGCCGGCGCCGTTGGCGAACAGGAGCACGCCGTAGGCCGTGCCGGCGCTGCCGGCGCCCAGGTCCTGGGCGAAGATCGGCATCGAGCTCTGCAGGGACGCGCCCACGAAGAACGCGCCGAGCCCGGCCAGGATGATCATGCCGACCATCGTCGGGTTCGCGCCGACCTCGCGCAGCACCCGCACCGAGTCGAACAGCCCCACGCGCGGGCGCGCCACGATGCCGCCGTCGCGGGTGTGGCCGGTGAACTTGGTGCGGAACAAGAAGATCGTGAGCGGCAGGTAGAACGCGACGTTCACGAAGATCCCCGCCACCGGCCCCAGCCCGAGCAGCAGCGCCGACCCGACGACCGGGCCGAAGAGGATCCCCAGGCTGCGGAAGGTCGCGTTGAGCCGCACCGCGCTCGGCAGCTCGGCCGGGCCGACGAAGTCGTGCAGCATCAGCTGTTCGCCCGGACCCCACACGGCGCCCGCGACGCCGTGCAAGATCAGCAGCACGCACGCGCTCCAGACCTGCAGCGTGTCGGTGAGGATCAGCACCCCCCACAGCGCCGACACGAGCATGAACAACGCCTGCGCGGCCTGGATGATCCGCCGGCAGTCGTGCCGGTCGGCCAGCCCGCCGAAGTACACCGAGAACAGCAGGAACGGCACCCAGTGGCTGATCACCTCGAAGCCGGTGAGCGCGGGCGAGTGGAACTTCTCCCACAGCACCCAATACGTGATGACGTGCTCGATGTTGTCAGCCATCATCGCCAGCGCCGCGCCGAACAGGTACGGGCGGCAGTCCTTGTTGTACAGCGCGGCGAACTTGCGCGGTGCGGGCGCGACCGGGCTGTCGCCTTCCTCCAGGACGTGCGTCGGCACGCCACACGCGGAACACATGTCGAGTGACCCCCTTTTGCCGCGGCCTACGCTAGACGCGACGTTGCGTCTTGTCTAGAAGCGGATTAGGCTCGCCGAGGTGGGAAACACCACCGCACCGGACACGCGCCGGCACCACGGGAACCGCTACGGCCGCAGCGAGGACGCACGCCGCGCCGTACTGGAGGCCGCCGACGACCTGCTGGTGGAACACGGCTTCGCCGGGCTCACGATCGAGCGCATCGCGGCCGCCGCGGGCGTGGCGAAGCAGACGATCTACCGCTGGTGGCCGTCCAAAGTGGACATCCTGCTCGACGCGCTGGGCGACGACCTCGCCGAAGAGCTCGTGCCACCCGACCACGGCGACCTGCGCCGCGACCTGCGGGAGCACCTCGCGGCCGTCGCGACCTTCCTGACCACGGCCGACGCCGGCGCCGTGTTCCGCGCACTGATCGGCCAGGCGCAGCACGACCCGGAGCTGGCCGCGCGCCTGCGCGCGGAGCAGATCCACGGGCAGCACGAGCGCGACCGGCTGCCGTTCGAACGCGCGGTCGCCCGCGGCGAACTCCCGGCCGACACGGAGCTCGACAGCCTGGTGGAGCAGGCCATCGGGCCCGTCCACTACCGCGTGCTGGTCACCGGCGCGCCCGTCACGCGCGAGTTCACCGACGCGCTGGCCGACCGCGTGGTGAACGCCTGCGCCGGCATCTGACACACCGCCCCAACGCGGCTTCGGTTGCGCTCAACGCACCGAACGCCGCTTTGGGTGCGCTCAACGCACCGAACGCCGCATTGGGGTGTTTGACGTGCTGGGGTCAGCGGGGCAGGGCGGAGGCGCGCCAAGCGCCGTCGCCCGGTGCGGGCGAAGTGCCGAGCCGGGTCGCGCGGTCGTTCCACCACGACGTTCGCCGCCGAGGCGCGGGTGAGCCACCCGAAGCCGCCGCCACCGCCGCGACGACGGCGGTGAGGGCGGCGAGTTCGGCGTCGTCCGGGTTGCCGCGGACGACGCGGAGCAGGGGGCGATCGCTCACGGGAGACCTCACAGGGGGATGTTGCCGTGCTTCTTGGGCGGCAGCGTTTCGCGCTTGGTCTTCAGCAGCGCCAACGCCTTCGTGATGTGGCCGCGCGTGTGCGCCGGAACGATCACCGAGTCGACGTACCCGCGTTCGGCGGCGGCGTACGGGTTCAGCAGCGTGTCCTCGTACTCCTGGATCAGCTCGGCGCGCAGCGCGTCCACGTCGCGGCCCTCGGCCGCGGCGGCCGCGAGCGTCTTGCGGTGCACGATGTTCGCCGCGCCCTGCGCGCCCATCACCGCGACCTGCGCGGTCGGCCAGGCCAGGTTGACGTCGGCGCCGAGGTGCTTGGAGCCCATCACGTCGTACGCGCCGCCGTAGGCCTTGCGCGTGATCACCGTGACCAGCGGGACCGTGGCCTCCGCGTACGCGTAGATCAGCTTCGCGCCGCGGCGGATGATGCCGTTCCACTCCTGGTCGGTGCCGGGCAGGAAGCCGGGCACGTCGACGAAGGTGAGCACGGGGATGTTGAACGCGTCGCACGTGCGCACGAACCGCGCGGCCTTCTCCGACGCCGCGATGTCGAGGCAGCCGGCGAATTGCGTCGGCTGGTTCGCGACCACACCCACGCTCTGCCCGTCGACACGGCCGAAGCCCACGAGGATGTTGGGCGCGAAGAGCTCGTGGACCTCGAGGAACTCGCCGTCGTCGAGCACGCGGGTGACGACCTCGTGCATGTCGTACGGCGTGTTCGGCGAGTCGGGGATGATCGTGTCGAGCTCGCGGTCGGTGTCGGTCACGTCGTCGAAGAACCCGGCAGGCTCACCCGGCTCGAAGGCCGGCGGCTCGGACAGGTTGTTCTGCGGCAGGTACGACAGCAGTTCCTTGACGTAGGCGATCGCGTCCTCGTCGTCGGAGCCCAGGTAGTGCGCGACGCCCGACTTGGTGTTGTGCGTGCGCGCGCCGCCGAGCTCCTCGAAGGTCACGTCCTCGCCCGTCACGGTCTTCACGACGTCGGGGCCGGTGATGAACATCTGCGACGTCTCGTCGACCATCACCACGAAGTCGGTGAGCGCGGGGGAGTAGACGTGACCGCCGGCGTTGGCGCCCATGATCAGCGAGATCTGCGGGATCACGCCCGACGCGTGGGTGTTGCGGCGGAAGATCTCGGCGTAGAGGCCGAGGGAGACCACGCCTTCCTGGATGCGCGCGCCGCCGCCCTCGTTCATGCCGATGATCGGGCAGCCGGTCTTGATCGCGAGGTCCATGACCTTCACGATCTTCTCGCCGTACACCTCGCCGAGCGCGCCGCCGAAGACCGTGACGTCCTGGGAGAACACGCACACGGGCCGCCCGTTGACGGTGCCGTAGCCCGAGACCACGCCGTCGCCGTACGGGCGGTTCTTCTCCAGCCCGAAGTTCGTGGAGCGGTGGCGCGCCAGCTCGTCGAGCTCGACGAACGACCCCTCGTCGAGCAGCAGGTCGATGCGCTCGCGGGCCGTCTTCTTGCCCTTGGCGTGCTGCTTTTCGATGGCGCGCTCGGATCCGGCGTGCACGGCCTCGTCGTAGCGGCGGTAGAGGTCCGCGAGCTTGCCGGCCGTGGTGTGGATGTCCGGTTCTTCCTCGGGCGGAGTCCCGAGCGGCTGCGTCGCACTGCTCATGAAGCGGAGCTTAGCTACCGCCAGGTCGCTTCGCGTGTGGCGTACGCCTCCCCGGGCATAGGCTGGCGGCGTGCTTCCCGTCCGCCCGCTCGGGCCCGCCGACCTGTCCGCCTGCCTCGACCTCGGAGCCGACCGCGACTGGCCGCGGGAGCACCGCAAGTGGTCGATCCTGCTCGACGTCGGGCGCGGTTTCGGCATCGACGCGCCCGACGGCGGGCTCGCCGCCACCTCGATCCTGGTCGAGACGGGACCGGTCGCGTCGATCTCGATGGTCGTGGTCGCCGCCCGCTACGCACGCCAGGGCCTGGGCGGCCGCGTGACGTCCGAGGCCGTCGCGGCCGCCGGCGACGCCACGGTGTTCCTGCACGCGAGCGACTTCGGGCTGCGGCTGTACGAGTCCCTCGGCTTCGTGGCCGACGGCGGCTGCGAAGGCCACCTCGGACTGCTCGCCGACGACGGCGGCCCGGCTTCGCGGCCGATCACGCCGTCCGACGTCGCCCGGGTGTACTCGCTCGACGCCGACGCGCAGGGCTTCTCGCGAGAGGCGCTGCTGGACCGGCTGCTGTTCGAGGCCGAGCACGTCCACGTGACGGACGACGGGTTCGCGTTCGGCACCGTGCTGGACGGCGTGACGGTGATCGGCCCGGTGGTCGCTCCGGACGAGGAGCAGGCGCGCGCGTTGATCCGCGGCATCGCGCGGGCGGCCGGGGGCCGGATCCGCGTCGACGTGGATCTCGCCCACCCGGGTCTCTCCGACTGGTGCCGCGCGTCCGGCCTGCTGCCGATCGGCCCGGCTCCACGCCTGGTCCACGGTGGCCGGCCGCTGCCGGGTGACGCGGTGCGGCGGTTCGCGCCGTACAACCGCGCGCTGGGCTGAGCTCACCGCGCCAGCCAGGACGCCTCGGGTGGTGGCGATGTGGTGCATGTTCGTCTCGCCCCATTCGCCGAGGGTGAGGAGCGCGGTGTTGAGCGCCTGGCCGCGCTCCTCAGGCACGCCAGGCGAAGCCCGTGCCAAGGCGAAGCGGGCTTCGCAGCACGGCGAAGGCGTGACCCCGGAGCGGTTCACGCCGCCGGCGACGGGCGACTACCGCACGGAAGTGTCCTCTGTGGACATCAACGCCCGTGGGCTGGCGCACCGCCTCGAGACTTCTCGGGGCCTCGACGCGCGAGTGTCGGCGGCGGGTGCGTGAGCTGTTGGGCCAGGCAGTCGCGAAGGGGCACGGCAAGCACGGCGTCGCCAGCGTGATCGAGGTGATCCGGCAGCCGTCAGCCGAGGTGCGCATCCAGGCCTGAGCGTCCGGGTGCCACCTCGGGTCGAAGCACCAGGTCACGGCCGTAGTCGCCGCCGTTCTGGTGGCGGAACGGGAGAGGCTCCGTGCACGCGAGATCACGCAACCGCGAACGCAACCCGGAAACGGCCGCGGCGAAGGCGCACGGCGTCATCCGGTCCGCGTCGTACACGGCGAAGGGCGGCAGCACCGACATGCCGGTGTAGAAGAGCGTGCCGTGCTGCAGCCCGAACAGCAGGTCCGGCAATGGACCGTTCACGCCACGCGGGCCGAGCGCCGGGGCGGGCGAGCCGGTGGTGACGACGACCAGCGCGCGTTTGCCGGCCAGTGCGCCTTCGCCGTAGCGGAGGGTGCGGCCGTCTTCGCCGCGGACGTCGTAGGCGTAGCCCTTCACGAAGACGCGGTCGAACCAGCCTTTCAGCATGGCGGGCGTGCCGTACCACCAGAGCGGGAACTGGAAGACCACGGCATCGGACCAGGTCAGCTTGGCCTGTTCGGCCCGGACGTCGGCCGGGACCGCGGCGATCTCCTCGACGACCGGGTTCCACTTCATGGCGTACAGGTCCGACTCGCGCACGTCGTGGCCGAGGGCGCACAGCGTCGCCAGGCCCTCGTCGCGCAGCGCGCCGCCGAGGGAGTGCGGGTCGGGGTGGGCGAAGAGCCAGAGGACGTTCATGCCGCCAGGGTCGCTCGCGGGCCGGACCGGAAAAAGTGGCCCGATGGACAACCTGTGCAAGAATCGGGCCATGTCCGTTTTCCGGCACCCTGACAGGCACCACGTGGCGGTGCTCGTGCGCCACGGCATGCTCGTGATGGAGCTCGGCATCGTGCACCGCCTGTTCGGCCAGGCGCGCTCGGCCGAGGGCGAGCCGCTGTACGAGGTGGTCACGTGCACGCCCGAGCCCGGCGACGTCCGCACCGACTCCGACGTGGTCATCCCCGTCGCGGTGGGGCGGGAGGCGATCGCCGAGGCCGACACGGTGGTGATCCCGGCGTCGTCGCTCGAGTACGAGCCCACCGGCCGCGAGTACCCGCCGGCGCTGGCCGCCGCCATCGACCGCATCCGCCCCGACGCGCGTATCGCGTCGATCTGCACCGGCGCCTTCGTGCTCGCCGCCGCGGGCCTGCTCGACGGCCGCCGCGCGACGACGCACTGGCGTTCGGCGTGCGAGTTCCAGCTGGAGTACCCGCGGGTGAAGCTCAACCCCGACGTCCTCTACACCGAAGATGGCAACGTCTTCACCTCCGCCGGCGTCGCGTCCGGCATCGACCTCTGCCTGCACCTGATCCGGCGCGACTTCGGCGCGGCCGTGGCCAATGAGGTCGCGCGCGGCACCGTCGTCTCACCGCACCGCGAGGGTGGGCAGGCGCAGTTCATCCGCCGCCCGGTGCCCGAGCCGCAGACCGCGTCGACGGGCGCCGCGCGGGCGTGGGCGCTGGAGCACCTCGGTCGGCCGCTGACGCTGCGCGACCTGGCGGCGAAGGAGGCGATGAGCGTGCGGACGTTCACGCGGCGCTTCCGCGAGGAGGTCGGGATCTCGGCGTTGCAGTGGCTCACGCAGCAGCGCGTGGAACGCGCACGGCAGCTGCTGGAGGAGACGGACTTGCCGATCGACCGCATCGCGACCGACTGCGGCTTCGGCACGGCGGCTTCGCTGCGCCAGCACCTGCAGAGCGCGCTCGGGGTGTCGCCCAGCGCCTACCGGAGCACGTTCCGCCGCACCGCGTGAATCGGCGGTCCGTGGGGCACCCTTCGCCCGGGCCACCCCACGGACCGACCCCCAGAATCCGCCGAAGACGGTGGGAGGGTCGTCTTCGCTGCGACCCATTTTCCGGGCGGAATGGGGTGTTCGGTACCAACCTGACCAGGTCTTACAGAATCTGACAGCGTCAGGGAACGACGGTCACCAGCACGTACACCGGACGCTTCGTCGTGAAGAACTCCGTGCCCGCCGCGTCGACCATCTTCCAGCCGATCCAGCAACGGCCCGGTGCGTCCGACGCGGTCACCGGCACGCTGATCATCACGTGCTCGCCGGGCGCCGTGTCGCCGATCAGGACGCGGTCGGGCGTGCGGCAGGTGCCAGGCGCGGGCGGCAGGTCCATGCGCTGCAGGTAGCGCTCGTGCCAGCGCACCGAACCCGCGTTCTCGAGCTCCCACACCTTCTGCACGGTCACGCCGACGTGCACCGCCGTGCCATCGGGCACCGTCACGTCGGCGATGAACTTGGTGTTGTCGCCCGGGATGCGGGCGCTCGGGTCGCCCGCCGGGGTGCCCAGCTTGCCGGGGATGACGAACGCGGCCACGGCCGCCAGCACGGCGACCACGGCAGCGCCGACGACCAGCGCGTTCCGGCGGGTCGAGCGCTTGCGCGGCGGCGGGGCGAGGCGGACGCCTTCGACACCCGGCTCGACAGCATCCGACTCGACAGCATCCGACTCGGCAGGACCCGCCTCGACAGCACTCGCCTCGACAGCACTCGCCTCGGCCGCGCTGACCGGGGCCTCACTGACCTGGGCCACCGCGACGGGTTCCGGCACCGGCGGCACGCCCTTGAGCTCCACCCACCGCGCCCGCCACGGCTCTTCGTCCGCGCCACACGCCTTCACGAACTCCCGTGTGGTCTCCCACGACGGGAACCGCGTGCCCTTCACCGCCTCGTGCAAGGTGGTGTGGGAGATGCAGCCGGAACGTTCGGCCATCTTGCGGAACGACGGGTTGCCGGCGCTCGCGCGCAGCGCGGCCAGCTCCGCGGCGAGCACGTCGGCCGGGTCCGGCTCCGCGCTCATCGGTCTCCCTGGGTGTCAGATCCGCTCTTCCGGACAAGTCTGACACCCGGCGGGGCCTCGCCGGCGCCCGGGGAACGGTCAGCCCAGCGCGGCCGGCGACTCCGCGTCGGGCACCAGCACGCGCGGCACGCCACTGCCGTCGGCCGGCACCGTCCAGACGTCCGAGTGCTGCGTGCCACGCGGGATGGCGTACGCGACGGAGCGGTCGTCGAGCCACGCCGCCTGGTCGTCGACGCTGCGGGTCTCGGCCAACGGCGTCACGTGGCCCGAGGCGAGATCGAGCACCGAGAGGCGCCAGCCCTTCGCCGGGTCGTCGTCGATGGCCGACTTGAACGCGATGCGCGTGCTGTCCGGCGACAGCGAGGGGCACTCCACGTTCTCCCGGATCGACACGATCGTGTGCGCCCGGAAGTCGCCGCGGACCAGGTAGCGGTGACCGGCGGTGGACATCGTGGCGTAGAAGGTGTGGTCGTCGCGGGTGAACGTGACGCCCCAGAAGTTGAGGTCCACGGCCTGGTACGGCTTGCCGTTCAGCGTCACCGCGAAGTCCTCCAGCGTCGGCGCCAGCTCGCCCGTGCGCGTGTCGAGGATGCCGGCGCGGGTGGAGAACACGCCGCCGTTGTAGGAGTCGCCGGTGACGAACACCGTCCACGCCACCAGGTTGCCGCTCGGCGAGACACGCGCGCGGTTGGGCAGGCCGACCAGCGGGATCTCGCGTTTCGATGTGAGCCCGGAGTCGAGCACGGCCAGCTGGTACGTGGTCAGGTCGCCGTCCTGGCGCAGGCACAGGCCGGTGCCTGCGGCGGCGTACACGCGGGCGCAGGTCACCGGCGACACCGCGCGCGGGCCGCCCGGATCCGCCGCCGACACCGTGACGACGTGGCCGCGCGAAGCGTCGGCCGTGCTGCGCACCAGCAGCCGCGGGCCGGGAGCCAGGGACACCGTGCCGGTGGCCGCGACGTCGCGGTTGCGCGCCGCCGCCATCCCGACGTACACCGCCGCCGCGGCGACCAGCACCACGACGCCGGCCACCGCCACCAAGATCCGCGTTTTCATCGCGCCTTCCGAAGGAGTCCGAACGTCACCACGATCGCGAGCACGGCCGCGCCCGCCGCCACGGCCATCGACGGCCCGATGCCCCACACCTGCCACGCCAGCCCGAACAGCGCGGACGAGACGAAGTACGCCACGGCCTGGCCGGTCTGGATGAGCGAGATGCCCGTGGTGCGCAGGGCTTCCGGTAGGACCGGTCCCGCCAGCGCCATCAGCACACCGTCGGTGGCCGCGTAGAACGCGCCGTAGAGCGCGAGCGACAGCACCACCAGCGGCCAGCCCGACACGGGCCCGGCCAGCAGCAGGTAGACCACGACCAGCGCGCTGTATCCGCAGAGCACCACCGGCAGCCGCCCGAACCGGTCGGCCAGCGAGCCCAGCGGCGCGGCCAGCACGAGGTAGGCGAGGTTCGTGCCCACGGCCAGCAGCGGGAACCAGCCCGTGCCGATGTCCTCGCGGCGTTGCAGCAGCAGGTAGACGAAGCCGTCGCCGATGGTCGCCGTGCCGAGCACGCACGCGGCGATCAGCAGCCGCCGCACGGACGCCGACTTCAGCAACGCGGCCGCCGCACGCGGGGACACCGTGCCGGTGGCCGCGCGCGGCGTGCGGTGGTCCCGCACGAAGAGGATGAGCAGCAGCACGCCGATCGCCGCGATGCAGAAGCTGGTGACGAACACCGCGTCGAACGCGTCGGTGCTCGAAGCGCCGACCAGCGCGAGCACACCCAGCGCCACGAGCGGTCCGGCGAACGCACCGGCGCTGTCCATCGCGCGGTGCACGCCGAACGCCCGCCCGAGCATGTCCTGCGGCGCCGACAAGGTGATCAGCGCGTCGCGCGGGGCCGTGCGCAGGCCCTTTCCGGTGCGGTCCGCGGTGATCACCGCGCCGATCGCGCCCGCCGACGCGCCGGCCGCGACAAGCCCCAGCTTCGCGAGGGCCGAGATCGCGTAGCCGATCCCGGCGATGGTCTTGCGCCGGCTCACGCGGTCGGCGAGGTAGCCGCCGACGAGCCGCAGCAGCGCCGTCGCGCCGGTGTACAGGCCGTCGACGAGGCCGTAGATCGCGGGGCTCAGGTGCAGGCTGAGGACGAGGTAGATGGGCAGCACCGCCGTGACCATCTCCGAGGAGATGTCCGTGACGAGGCTGACGGTGCCGAGCGCGAGCACGTTCGCAGCGATCTTCCCCTTGGAGACCTTGTGCTCACTGCGGCCGATGGTGGAGAGGTACACGGACGCGCCCTTCTGGAGCCGCGGGCGCGCCCACTGTGTCTACAGTGGACGCGCCCGCGGAGGGATCACTGCCAGACGTCGAGGATCGGCGACTTGCTCGCCGCGCCCGCGATCCCCGGCAGGCCGTAGGAGGCCTCGATGGTGCGCAGGACCGTGTAGTGGTTGATGGATTCGGAGTAGCTGCCCGGCTTCACGTGGGCGCCGACGAACGTGGTGTAGATCTGGTTGACCGAGGTGCCGCTGTCCTCGTCGAACGTGACGATCAGCAGGCTGTTGTGCGTCTTGGCCCACTGCGCGTACGAGTCGAGGTGGCTCTTCAGCCAGGTGTCACCGGTGCCGATCGAGCAGTCGTGCATGTCGCTGCACATGTTCGGCGTCACGAAGGAGACCGTGGGCAGCTGCGTGTAGTCGGTGGGGAAGCTGGAGTAGCGGACGTTGCTGGCCGCCGGGACGTTCGAGAAGTCCACCCAGCTGTTGTGCTTGCGCTGGTAGTTGCCGCTCACGCAGCCGGTGTAGCCGTCGGACGGCATGGACTCCGAGTAGCCCTTGAACGTCTTGCCGGCGCCGATCAGCTGCTGGCCGAGGTTGGCCTTGCTGCCGAGGTTGGCGGGGCAGGAGTCGCTCGTGACGCCCTGGGTGGCGCCGGAGAACAGGGCGACGTAGTTGGGCTGGCTCGGGTGGGTGATCGCGAAGGAGCTGGTGAACTTCGCGCCCTGGCTGGCCAGGGAAGTGAAGTACGGGGCGGCCGACGAGGTGATGGACGAGGCCTTCTTGTTCTCGAACATCACCAGCACGATGTGGTCGAACGCCGGCACGGCCGCGGCGGCGGGCGCCACGTCCGGTTCGCCGGTGTTCGTGACGGCTGCCGTCACCACGCCGGCCGCGGCCAGCGTCGCCGCGGCGAGCGCGGCCACGATCCGCTTGCGGATCATGAGTCCTCCTGGGTCGGGGGGAAGGGCGACTCATGATGGGGACGCCAGCGGGCCGGGGCGTGCCCGGTTGGGGTCCGGGGCGTGGTCGGAAAATGAACAACAAGGGTGTGGAGTAGCGCATTCGTCCGCTTGGCGCGGTCTGTGGCCGGTTCAGACGGTGGCGACCAGGAAGTCCTCTCCGGTGGACGGCCGCAAGCCGTCCGCGCGGCCGGCGAAGTACCGCTCGGCCAGGGCGGTTCCGGAGACGTGGCGGACGTCGGCGAACACCGCGTCGCGGGCCGTCGCCAGCACCTCGTCGGGCCGGTAGAAGCTGACGAACGGGGTGCCGGCGGCCTTCGCGCCGTCTTGGCTGGCCCGCAGGCCCGGGTGGTCGGTGGTGTCGAGCAGGTCCTGGGGCAGCAGGAAGGTCATGGCCAGCGTCGTGCCTTTCGCCAGGCCGGCGACGGCGCGCAGGGTTTCCGCGGTGGTGGCCTTCGACAGGTACATGCTCACACCCGTGGACGCGAACACCGCGGGTTGTGCCGGGTCGAAGCCGGCGGCCGTCAGCTCGGCGGGCCACGACTGGCCGGATTCGAAGTCGACGGGCACCAACGTCGGCAGCGTGTAGCCGAGAGCCAGCAGGCGCTCGCGTTTCCAGGCCTGGGTGCCGGGTTGGTCGATCTCGAAGACGGTGGTCTTCCCGGGCTGACGCTGGGCGAACGAGTCCAGACCGGCGCCGAGGATCACGTACTGGCTCGCGTTTCGTTCCAGCACCAGCTCTTCGACGAACCGAGCGCGCGCGACCATGCTCGCCCGGAACCCCCGGGTGGTCACGGGATCCATGTCCGGGCGCCGGCGCCAGCCCTCGTCGGGCGCCGCGAGCTCCAGGCCGACGCGGTCTTGGAACACGTGTGGCGCGGCGTCCACTTCGAGGTGCAGGGCGCGCCACAACGCGGTGCGCAGCGCAGTGTTGTCCACACTCATGCCTGCAGTGTCCACAAGCGACCGTCGGGGTCGCGCACGGTCATCTCTTCCGTGCCGTAGTGCGTGGTTTCGTACCGGGTCACGACCTCGACGTCCGGGCCTGGTTCGGCGGCGCCGGGTGCCTTGAGCACGAGCCGCGTGCGGGTCTCCTGCGTTTCCGGCACCTCGGCGATGAACACCGACGGCCCCTGCTTGCCGCGGAACTGCCCCGAGTGGTGGTCGGTCTCGAACTCCAGCTCGAACCCCAGCGACTGGAAGAACTTCGCGGCCTTGCCCCAGTTGTGCGTTTCGAGGAACACGGCCTCGATGCCTTCGGTGGTCATTCGCTCTCCTCCTCGAGGTATTCGCGCAGCGCTTCCGCGACCAGCGCGGACAGCGACGAGCCCGTCTCGATGGCGCGGATCTTCACCTGCTTGATCAGGCTGACCGGCAGGTA
Organism: Amycolatopsis sp. NPDC047767; assembly: GCF_040704195.1. Lineage (NCBI taxonomy): Bacteria > Bacillati > Actinomycetota > Actinomycetes > Pseudonocardiales > Pseudonocardiaceae > Amycolatopsis > Amycolatopsis sp. NPDC047767. The sequence continues at coordinate 262,952 of NZ_JBEYSJ010000001.1, read as the reverse complement.
CACGTTGAACTGCTTCACGTCCTCGTCGCCCACCTCCTGAAGCTAGCATGCTAGCAAGCTAGCCCGCAACGGTTCGCCGCCAGTCCGACGGGCTGACGCCACGGGCGCGCTTGAACGCGACGCTGAACGCGAACGCGTCGGTGTACCCGGTCTCTCGGGCAACGTGGGCGATGGGTTTTTCCGTGTCCCGCAACAGATCCGCGGCCAGCGTCATGCGCCAGCCGGTGAGGTAGGTCAGCGGCGGCTCGCCGACGAGCGTCGCGAACCGGGCGGCGAACGCGGCCCTCGACAAGCCGACCTTGGCGGCCAGCTCGGCGACCGTCCACCGGCGCGCGGGATCGCCGTGCAACAGGCGCAGCGCTTCGCCGACGCTCGGGTCGGCCAGCGCGCGGTACCACGACGGCGGGGTCGGCGACTCGGCGCACCATGCCCGCAACGCCTGGACCAGCACCAGATCCAGCAGCCGGTTGAGCACGGCGTCCTGGCCCGGTTCGTCGCGGGAGACCTCGGCGGCGAGTAGATCGAGCGTCGCGCCGGTGCGGGGTCCCGCCGGCACCACGGCCAGCTCCGGCAGGAGGGCGAGGAGCCGGTCGCTGACCTCGCCGTGGAGCTCGTACGCGGCGCGAAGCATCACCGGCGCGCCGGGCAGCCCGTCTCCGTATGTGCGCGGGGCGAGGAACCAGTGCTCCGTCGTGGGTTCGCCGCTGGGCAGGTACTTGCGGTTGCCGCGGATCGTGACCTGCTCGGCCGTGCCCGGGTCGTCGGCGATCGTGTAGTCGCGGCTGGTGACCAGCGCGATGTCCCCGGCTTCGAGGCGCACGGGCTCGCCGCCGGCCCGGATCGACGCGCGGCCGCCGAGCGTGGCCATCACGGTGAGCGCGGGCGCGTCCGCGTACGAGACCGACCACGGCGGGCGCTGGACCAGCCGGCGCACCAGTGCGGTCCTCGCGCGGGCGCGGTGCAGGAGGTCGGTGAGCACGTCCATGACCTCGACGGTAGACGATCGCAAAGGAATCCTGGACTGTCGACCATGGATGGTCTGGCTGCGGCGGGGTTGGCTGGTCACCATGACCAAGTCGCTAGTCGTGTTCGGAGCCGGCCCGGGAGTCGGCCGCGCCATCGCCCGCCGCTACGGGAAGGCGGGTTACGACGTCGTCCTCATCGCCCGCCGCCGGGCTCCGCTGGAGGAGTTCGCCGCCGTGCTGGCGGCCGACGGCACCACCGCCCACGTGCTCACCGCCGATCTGTCCGAAACCACTTCGATCTCCGCTCTCGCCACGCAGATCCGCGCCCTCGTCGGAGATCCCGACGTCGTCTACTACGCCCCTTCACCCGGCGACCCCGACTTCACCTCCGCGGCGGCGCTCACCTCGGCCCGGCTGCACGCGTTGCTGCCACTGGCCCTCGACGCCCTGATCGCCGTCGTCGCGGAGTTCCTGCCCGCCATGCTCGCGCGCGGCGACGGCGCGATCCTCACCGCGCAGGGCGCCGCCGCCGTCAAGGGCCGGCCCCACATGAGCGGCTGGGGGCCGCTCTTGGCCGCGCAGCGCAACTACCTCCAGTCGCTGGCCGCGGAGGTCGCCGATCAGGGTGTGACCGTCGGCCAGCTCCACATCGGCGCGCGCATCACCGGCACGCCGTTCGACGATCACTACCGCGCTTCGGGCCGGCCGGAGGCTGCTTTCCCGGCCGCCGATCCGGCCGACCTGGCGGAGTTGTTGTGGACCATGCACGCCGACCGCAAACCGCGGGAGCTGCTGGTCCCGTCGGACTGGTGACGCGGTTCCGCCCGCCGTAACTCGGTTGAGCGCCGTCGTACGGTGATCGGTACCAGGGGAACTCGTCGAAGGAGCCGGCCGTGCCATTCACCGAATCGACCGAACCGGTTCCCCCGGAGCTGAGGACCGACGAGTTCTTCCTGCGGCCGATCGTCGTTGGTGACACGGAGAAGGACTACGCCGCCGTGATGGAAACGCGCGAGCCCCTGCGGTTGTGGCGGCAGTCGACGTGGCCCGAGGACGAGTTCACGGTGGAGGAGAACCGGAAAGACGTTCTCGACATGGAAGAACGCCATGCCGCGCACCGGGCGTTCAACTACACCGTGCTCGACCCGGCCGGCGCCCGGTGCGTGGGCTGCGTCTACGTCTTCCCCACGAGCGCCACTTTCCTCACGAAGGCCACGGTGGTCCCGGTCGGTGCCGACGAGTGGGCGGACGTCGACGCGGTCGTCTTCTTCTGGGCCCGGCTGCCCGAAATGGAGAAGGGCATGGACGAACGCCTTCTCGCGGCGCTGCGCACGTGGTTCAGGGACGAGTGGAAGTTCTCGAACACCGCCTACGCCACGAGTGAGCCGTTCACCCAGCAAGTGGAGCTCTTGAAGCGCGCCGGTCTGAACCTGAAGTTCGAGCTGCTCGAACCCGCCAATCCGGGAAAGCGGCTCGTCTTCGGCTGAGCGGAAAGCTCAGCCGAGTTCGGGGAAACACGCGGCGGCGAGCAGGCGCAGGTCCTTCGCGTTCCCGGCGGGCGATCGGTCGGGCGGCGGCCCCTCGGCCGCCGGGCCGGGTACACCCTGGGCGACGCGCCGGGTGTTCGGCGCCTTCTCCAAGGAGTGCGCGCGGTATCGCCACCGCTCGGCGCGGCGGGGCCGGACCCGGCCCGACAGCGCCGCGGGAGCCGGGAGCACCGGGAAAAGCCCGGCCAGGAACTCGACCTCCGCGTACGGCCGGGCGCCCGTCGAGTCGACCGACCAGACGTACAAGGTCACCCACCGGTCGGCGGCGATCCGCATGGCGTACACGTCGCCCGCCGCGGCCGGCTCCGTGCCGACGGATCGCGGAACCGCTGCGGCGCGGGTTTGCTTCGCCAGCTCCCGGACGCGTTTCCCGACGGCGGCCGCGATCGCCGGGCCAGGTGTCGGCCGCGGCGCGTCGAGATCCACGTCGCCGGTGTCGAAGTCCGCGAATACCTCGCGCACGACGTCCTCGCGCAGCCCGTCCGACGATCGCCACCACGCCAGCGGTCCCGGGACCTCGACCCGGTCGTTCGGGCGCTGGTCCCGCTCGACGTAGTCCGACCAACGCCGGGCCAACCCGGGGTGGTCCGCCGTCGCCACCACCCCGACGAGCGCGAGCTCTTCGAGCAGGCCGCCGTATGCGTGGACCGCGGTCGTGCCCAGCAGCCGGTGGCGCTTGAGCTCCGTGCGGGCAGCCCCGTAACCCTTGCCGGCGGGCAAGGTGCGAAGCACGGTCAGCACCGCGCGCAGCACCCAGCGGTCGTGCTCGGACGGAACCGGCCGCGGCTGCCCGGTCAGCTCTTCCAGCGCCAGAACGTGACCCGGCACGTCACCGTCGATCGGCGCGCCCTCAGTGTGCCGCCGGTACCAGGCATCCGTCGGCGCGAGCACCGGCAACGCCTTCGTCCCGCACACTCGGCAGACGTCCGACCCTGGATACGGAACGGACTCGTGCTCGGGCAGCCTGCGCGCGAGGAGCGCCCCGGTCAACGCGGGTCGCCAAGCCCACGACGCCGACCACAACCCGGCGACCCACACCGCTGCCGCATCTGTTGGGCCCCACGCTGCCCCGAGCTCCCGCAGCGTGGTGACCGCCTCGTCGTGGGTGGTCCGCCGGAGTGCGTCGTGCGCACGACCGGCGGCGGCCAGCACCTCCGCGTCGCCCTTCGTCGCGTCCGTGACCCTCGGCAGGGAGACGCCGGTCCGGTCCGCGCTCACCCGCGCGTAGCGCGCGAGCAGATCGACCAGCGCCTCACCGGATTCCTGGCTGTGCACGGCGAAAGGCTATCCGAGCTCGCCGTCGCCAAGACGGCCGAAGTAACGGTGATCAGGCCGGGCGGCCCGCACCCGCGTAGTCGTCGCCGGGGGAGTGGTAGGTGTGGATCTGGATGGCCTGGCCCTCGGTGGGCGCGTTGATCATCAGGCCGTTGCCCAGGTACAGGCCGACGTGGTGGATGCGCGTGGCGGGGGAGCCGTAGAAGACGAGGTCGCCGAGCTGGGGTTCGCCGGTGACCGGGGGCAGGGCGCGGAACTGGCTGTCGGCCGTGCGGGGCAGGGCGACGCCGGCGCTGTCGTAGGACGCCTTCGTCAGGCCGGAGCAGTCGAAGCCCGCGGCGCCGGCGTCGGGGCCGTTGCCGCCCCAGACGTATGGCAGGCCGAGCTGGCCGAGGGCGAAGCGGGTGGCGCGCACGGCCGGGCTGTTCGCCTTCGCGGGGTCGAGGGAGAGCGTGGCGTAGAGCTGCGCGTTGCCGAGCACGCGCTGGCGGAACAGCTCGCTGTCCTTGCTCGCGTACGCGGCGATGGACTTCCACCAGCCCGTGCCCGCGGACAGGTCGGCCCCGCCGGCGCACAGGGCGCGGCCCGCGGCGACCGACGCCGAACTCGGGTCGGTGAGAGCCGGCTTGTCGACTCCCGGGATTTTCGCGCCGTACTTCTTCCACGCCGCCGGCGAGAGGCCCATGGGGTTGTCGCCGTGGCGACCGTGGTCGGAGCCGGCCTCGCCGACGCCCGCGAGCGTCACCCACGACAGGTGGCAGCCGGGGTCTTCGGAGCGCAGCGCGAGCTCGCCGTTGGCGTAGCCGATCAGCGCGTCGGCGGGGATGTCGAGGGGGCCGGCGAGCGACTCGGCCCACTGCTGCAACGGCGTCTTGCCGCCACCGCCGGCAGCGCCCTGACCGGGTTCCTGTGCCGCGACGGGCGCGCTCACCTCGAGCACCGACGGTCCGGCCTGCGCCGTCGCGGCGGTCGCGACGGGAGTCTGCGGCGCGGGTTGGTCGCGGTCGGCCACGAGCCAGCCCGCGGTGACGAGGCCGGCCACGAGCGGCAGCGCGACGAGTCCACGGTGGAACGCACCGCGCGCCCAGGACTTGCCTGCCCCCTTGCCGGCAGCGGCAGACGAGGGCGCGGCTTTTTCATCCGGCACGGCTTTCGAGTCCGGCACAGCGTTTGAATCGAACACAGCGCTGTGCTCGGGGTCAGGCGGCGTCACGGCGTCCAATCTAGAAGAGCGCACCTCTGCGTAACGAGCGAGTCGCTTGCACGTTAGGGGGACTCTCATATTCTGGGCACATGTCTGGCATGGACGCAGCGCGACTGCGGGATGGACTCGGCGATCGGTACTCCCGGGTGGACGTGGTGGAGACCACCGGCTCCACCAACGCCGACCTGCGAGAAGCCCTGGAAGACGGGGGTGTCGACCGCACGGTGCTGCTCGCCGAGGAGCAGACCGCGGGCGTCGGCCGGCGGGCGCGTTCGTGGAGCTCGCCGAAGGGCGCCGGGCTGTACTTGAGCGTGGCGCTGCGGCCCGCGGGCGTGCCCTTCGCGGCACTCGGCTCACTGTCCGTGGTGGCGGGCCTCGCCGTGCGCGGGGTGGCCGCCCAGCTGGGGGTCGACGCCGTTCTCAAATGGCCCAACGACGTGCTCGCCGGACCCGGCCGCGCCAAGTGCGCGGGGATCCTGGCCGAGGCCGTCGCCGGCGGCGAGCCGGCGGTCGTGCTCGGCATCGGCCTCAACGTGCTGCCGCTCGGTGAAGACGTGCCGGCCGGCCCCGGCGGCCTGCCCGCGACGTCGCTCGCCGAGCAGGGCGCCCCCGACCCGGACCGCACCGAGGTCGCGCTCGCCTTGCTCAGCCGCCTTGACGACCTCGAACGCCGCTGGCGCGCCGCGGCCGGCGACCTCACCGCCGCCGGCCTGCTCGACGACTACCGCGCCCACTGCGCCACCCTCGGCCAGGAGGTGCGCGTCGAGCTGCCCGGCGACCGCGCCCTCACCGGCCGCGCCGTCGACCTCGACGCGATGGGCCAGCTGCTCGTCGACGCCACCGACGGCCGCCGCGTGACCGTGTCCGCCGGCGACGTGGTGCACGTTCGCCCGGCGTGACCCGCTGTGCTGATCGTTACCAATCCGACCACAGTCACGGCCGGATGGCTTCGCGGCAACAGTTAGGTGCCGCGCGGGGGTCGGCCTGCTTTTGGTCGGATCGGTGAACCGCGGCGTCCGCGCGCCGCGAGCGCCCTCGCGCCGGTACGGTGAGTCGACCAGCGCAGACACACACCAGGGGAGCGTCCGTCGTGGCCTATCCGGACGATTTGCTCAGTCAGAACGAGGAAGTGGTGGTGCACAGCCACCCGCATTTCAAGATGCTGATCTTCCCGTTCGTCGCCTTCGTGATCACGATCGCGGCCGCCGTCTGGCTCATCCTGCTCGTGCAGGACGCGACGGCGCCGTGGAACAACGTCGGCATGATCGCCATCGGCGTGGTGGCGCTCGTGCTCGTGGTGTGGCTGTTCCTCGCGCCGCTCGTGCGCTGGCGGACCACGCACTTCATCGTGACCACCGACCGCCTGATCGCGCGCGAAGGCGTGGTGAAGCGCACCGGCATCGACATCCCGATGTCGCGCATCAACAGCGTCCAGTTCGAGCACGGCCTGCTGGACCGGGTGTTCGGCTGCGGCACGCTGATCATCGAGTCGGCCTCGGACGAGCCGCTGCGGTTCGACGACATCCCCCACGTCGAGCGCGTGCACACGGTGATCTACCGCGAGGTCAACGACAACCCGTACGACGACTACCGCGGCGCACCCGGGCAGGCCGGCCCCCAGGACACCGAGCCGTTGCCGCCGACGAACCACCCGCCGCGCGGACGGCGGCGCTGACGTGGGCGCCCGCGAAGTCGGCCTGCCCGAACGGGTCCCCGCCGAAGGCCTGCCCCAGCGCGTGACGATCTGGGAGGTCGGTCCGCGCGACGGCCTGCAGAACGAGTCCTCCGTCGTCCCCGTCGAGGTGAAGCTGGAGTTCCTCGACCGACTGGCCGCCGCCGGCCTCACCACGCTCGAGGCCACCAGCTTCGTGCACCCGAAGTGGGTGCCGCAGCTCGCCGACGCCGAACAGCTCCTCGCCGGCCTCGACCGCCGCGAAGGCGTGCGCTACCCGGTGCTCGTGCCCAACGAACGCGGCCTCAACCGCGCGCTCGACGCCGGCGTCTCCGACATCGCGATCTTCGCCAGTGCTACCGAGACGTTCGCGCAGAAGAACCTGAACTCGACGCTCGACGAGCAGTTCGCCATGTTCGAGCCGGTCGTCACGCGGGCGCGCGCCGAGGGCCTGGACGTGCGCGGCTACCTGTCGATGTGCTTCGGCGACCCGTGGGAAGGCGTGGTGCCGGCCGAGCAGGTCGTGCGCGCGGGCAAGCGGCTGCTCGACTTCGGCTGCTCGCAGCTGTCGCTGGGCGACACCATCGGCGTCGCGACCACGGGCCAGGTCACGCGGCTGGTGCAGGAGTTCGAGAAGTCCGGAGTGGACGTCTCGGCGCTGGCTGTGCACTTCCACGACACCTACGGCCAGGCCCTGGCCAACACCGAGGCCGCGTTGCGCGCCGGCGTGTCCACTGTGGACTCGTCAGCCGGTGGCCTCGGCGGCTGCCCGTACGCGGAGTCGGCCACGGGCAACCTCGCCACCGAGGACCTGGTGTGGCTGCTGGAGGGCCTCGGCGTGGAGCACGGCGTGGACCTCGGCAAGCTCGTGGAGACGAGCGTGTGGATGGCCGGGCGGCTCGGCCGGCCGTCTCCGTCGCGGGTCGTGAACGCGCTCGCCGGCTGAGGTGCGCGAGTTCGTTCCGCTCGACGCGGCGTCGTGGCCGCTGTTCGAGCGGCTCTTCGGGCCGGGCGGGGTGCAGGGCGGCTGCTGGTGCGCGTTCTTCCGCCTGACCGGGCCGGAGTTCAAGGCCGCGGGCCGCGACGGACGCAAGGCGCATGTGCGCGGCGCGGCCGGGTCCGGCGTGCCGCTGGGCCTGCTGGCCGTGGTCGACCGCGAGCCGCTCGGCTGGGTCGCCGTGTCGCCGAAGCCGGACAATCCGCGGCTGGCGCGCTCGCCCGTGGCGGCTTCGGCCGAACCCGGGAACGTCTGGGCCGTGACGTGTTTCTACGTCGACCGCCGCGGCCGTCGGCGAGGACTGGCGGCCGAGCTGCTGCACGCGGCCGTCGCGTACGCGGCGGAGCACGGCGCCGACGTCGTCGAGGGCTACCCCGTGGCCGACGGCGACCGGCCGCCCGCGGGATCTCTACCACGGCACGCTCGGCCTGTTCACGCGCGCGGATTTCGAGGTCGTCGAACGACGCGGAGCGGCGCGGGCGTTGGTGCGGCGGAAGATCGCCCGCGCCGGATAAGGTGGAATCACCACCTTGTCCGGTGCCGCGCGGAAGTTCCCCCTATCGGGGAATTGTGTGGAACCGGCTGGCGCGGCGGACGTCTTTCCTGAAGCCGGAGCAACCGAGAAGAGGGTGTCCGTGTCCGAACACGCCGAACCGGTCGACACCGACTTGGCCACCGGGCCCATCCGGCTGCCCGCGCAGTACGGCGGCCTGCTCGACGGCGGGTTCGACGACGCCCCGACACCCCCGACCGGCACCCGTCTCCCGCCCGCACAGCCGGCGCCGCGGCTGCCGTTTCCCGGCCGGCCGCACAACCAGGTCTTCCGCGGGCCCGTGCCGTACCCGGCTCCGCCGCCGCCACCTCCGCCGATGGGCGCGCTGCGCACCGAGCGCGAGAGCGTGCTGGCGTTGTTCCTGGTCCACATGTTCCCGATCGGGCACCTGCCCGTGGCCGCGGACCGGCCCGCGCTGCAACTGCCGTTGCCGGACAACGGTTCCGGGCCGTTCGACCACCCGGACTCCGCGCTGCTCGACGACACCGCCACGCTCGAATACGTCTCGCGCGGCCTCCGTCGCGCGCCCGCCCCGCCGGCCGACCCGCAGCCGCCCGCCGCGCTCTTCGAGGGCTACGAGCCGGGCGCCGAGGACCCCGCGTGGCCACCGGTTCCGGAAGAAAACGCCGTGGTGCTCCCCGAAAACACCCTGCTCGACCGCTTCGGCGACGAACACGGCCGCCTCTTCGCCGCCGACGGCACGCCGTTCGCGCAGCGGTCGCTGCCCGAGTCCGCGCGCCACGCCGGCTACCGGCGCTACCGCGTGGTGAAGCCGGTGCCGATGTGGGGCTCGACCGCACCGGAGTGGTTCGGGCAGCCGGGCGGCGGGATCCGCTACCGTGCCGTGCTGGCCGCCGACGAGCTGGTCACCCTGGGGTTCCTGGCCGACGTCACGCGGGAGGCGCGATGAACACGCAGTCGATCCGGCGCTGGCTCGACCGGCTGGGCGTGCCCGCGGAGGTCGTCTCCGTCGGCACCGAGGCCGACAACGCGTGGTGCCTGATGCCGGCCGACGACGAGGGCTGGGAAGTCTTCTGGCGCGAGCAGGGCAACCGCTACGACTGGGCGCGCTTCACGTCCGAGCAGGTCGCCTGCCACTACCTCTTCGGCCGCCTCGCGTGGTCGCAGGTCGCGCGCGGCGCCGTCGGCGTGCTGCCCGGCCACTGAACCGATCGGGGCCGGGCAGCACCCGCCGGGCTAGCGCTTGAGGAGGCCGAGCGCGGCGTCGTGCAGCGCGCCGTTGCTCGACAACGCCGAGCCGCCCTCGTAGATCGCCGCGCCCGTGAGGTCACTGAACCGCCCGCCGGCTTCCGTCACGAGGACCTGCGCGGCCGCGACGTCCCACGGGTTCACGATGCACTCGGCCGCGAGGTCCAGCGCGCCCTCCGCGACGAGGCAGTGCTGCCAGAAGTCGCCGAACGCGCGGCTCTCCCAGCAGGCCTCCGTCAGGGCGAGGTACTTCTCGCGGGAGTGGTACTCGGTCCACGTGTTGAGGTCCGTCGTGGAGAGGTACGCGTCTTCCAGCGAAGCCACGGCCGACACCGCGAGCCGCCGCACGCCGGCCGTGTCGCTGCTGTACGCGCCGTCGCCGCGCGAAGCCCACCAGCGGCGGCCCAGCAGCGGCGCGGTGATCATGCCGACGACGGGCGAACCGTCCTCGACCAGCGCGATCAGCGTCGCCCAGACCGGCACACCGCGCAGGAAGTTCTTGGTCCCGTCGATCGGGTCGAGCACCCACGCGCGGCCGGTCGCGCCGGCCGTCCCGCCGCGTTCTTCGCCCGCGACGGCGTCGCCGGGGCGCTCTGTGGCGAGGATCGCACGGATGGCGTCCTCGACCGCGGTGTCGGCGTCGGTCACCGGGGTGCGGTCGGGTTTGCGGGACACCGAGAGGTCGAGCGCGCGGAAACGCGCTGTGGTGATCGCGTCGGCGGCGTCAGCCAGCCGGGTGGCAAGGGTCAGATCATCCTCGTAGCCAGGCACGGTCACGATGGTTTCACGGGTGTTCGCCGTAAGGTTGGCGAGGTGAGCATGGTCCTACTTGCCGAAGACGACCCCACCATCGCCGAGCCCCTGTCCCGGGCGCTCCAGCGAGAGGGGTACGAGGTCGAGGTCGTCACCGACGGACCGGCGGTGCTCGGCGCCACCTCCGCCCACCGCGTCGACCTGCTCGTGCTCGACCTGGGCCTGCCCGGCATGGACGGGCTCGAGGTGTGCCGCAGACTGCGCGCCGGCGGCACCGAGCTGCCGGTGCTGATGCTCACGGCCCGTACCGACGAGGTCGACTTCGTCGTGGGGCTCGACGCGGGAGCCGACGACTACGTGGCCAAACCGTTCCGCCTGGCGGAGCTGCTGGCCCGCATCCGCGCACTGCTGCGCCGCCGGGTGCCGGAGGTGCTCGAGTCCGGGGGCGTCCGCATGGACCTCGGCGCGCGGCTCGTCACCGTCGACATGCACGAGGTGCAGCTGGCGAACAAGGAGTTCGAGCTCCTGCGCGTGCTGATGAGCCGCGCCGGCCAGGTCGTGAGCCGCGACGAGATCCTCGCCGAGGTGTGGAACGACCTGGAGTCGAAGACGTCGAAAACGCTCGACATGCACATGTCCTGGCTGCGGCGCAAGCTCGCCGTCGCGGCGGACGAAGCCGCCGGGCGCCCGGCCAAGTCCACTCACTCCGACGGCGAACGGCGCATCGCGACCGTCCGCGGCGTCGGCTTCCGCTTCAACGTCGAATAGCGCCGCGCGATGAGCATGCGCCGCCGCATCCTGATGGCGATCCTGCTGGCCGTGCTCGTGACCGCGGCGGTGCTCGGGATCCCGCTCGGCGTCACGGCCTGGCGGCTGGTGGAGAACCTCAATCGCGAGAGCCTGGCCGAACGCGCGCGCGTGATCGCCGCGACCGTCGACACGCAGGTCGCCAACGGCGACGAGATCGACATCCAGCAGTTCCGCGTCGGCGTGCCGCACGGCGGCTTCCTGGAGGTCCGCGGCGACGGACTGATCGAGAAGCACCTCGGCGTGAACCCCGGGCCCGACCCGGTGGTCGAACGCGTGCCGACGGCACGCCACGGCGAGGTGGTCCTGTCGATCCCGCGGGGTCCGGTGCGCACGAAGCAGACGCAGGTGACGCTGCTCGTGGTGCTGCTGGTGGTGCTGTCCGTCGGCACCGGTGCGGTGGTGGCGACGGTGACCGCGCGCCGGCTCGCGAAACCGCTGCGGCACGTCGCGGACCGCGCCTCGCGCCTCGGCGGCGGCGACTTCCGGCCCGACCCGGGGCGCTACCGCGTGGCCGAGCTGGACATGGTCGCGGAGGCGCTGGACACGTCGGCGTCGGCGCTGGCGCAGCTCGTGCAGCGGGAACGGCAGCTCGTCGGCGACGTCTCGCACCAGCTGCGCAGCCGGCTCACCGCGTTGCAGCTGCGGCTGGAACCGCTGACGGTGCACGGCGACCCCGACGTCGTCGAGGAGTCGCGCGCCGCGCAGGAGCAGGCCGACCGCCTGGCCGAGGCCCTCGACGAGCTGCTCGCCGCCGCGCGCGCGGCCCGCGAGGTGGACGCCGAGCCCGTCGACCTGCACGCGACGCTGCCCCAGGTCGCGGAGGAATGGCGTCAGCTGCTGCGGGTCGAGGGCCGCAACCTGCGCCTGAAGGTCGCCGACGGCCTCATGGCCCGCGCGACGCCCGGCCGCCTGCGCGAGGTCATCGGTGTCCTCCTGGACAACGCCCTGCGCCACGGCGCCGGCACCGTGACGCTGGCCGCCCGCCGCGGCGAGTCCGACGCCACGGTGGTCATCGAAGTCGGCGACACCGGCTCCGGCGTGCCCGACGAGCTCGCCCCGCACATCTTCGAACGCGGCTTCTCCGGCGGCGGCTCCACCGGCGTCGGCCTCGCCCTGGCCCGCGCCCTCGTCGAAGCCGACGGCGGACGCCTGGAGCTGTCCAACAAACGTCCGGCGATCTTCAGCCTGTTCCTCAAGGTGCCCCGCCCGGACGACGTCGGCGAGGTCCGCTGGCCGGCGGAGCCGGTGCCGCGCTAGCGCGTCCGACGCGGGTAGCGGCCGAGGTGAACCGCCTGCTTCGCCCGTTCGAGCAGCGAGAAGCCGTTCTCCACCAGACCCGCGACGACGATCCGGGCGCCGTCGCGCAGCTCGACCTTGCCGCTGGCCGTCCAGCGCGTGCCGCCGGTGCGCTGGTGCACGTAGGCGACGTCGGCCCACTTGACCGTGCGCGTGCCGTGGCGGTCGGTGTGAACGAAACCGCCTTCGTGCAGCCGGAACTCCTCGTCGCCGTGCCGCACCTCGCTCACACCGACGCTCACGCCACTCGCCAGCACGGCGAACGCGAGCCCGGCCAGCCCCGCGTAACCCCCGATCGGCACCACGTGGTCGGACGAGTCGTCGCCGAGGGCGATGAAGGCGAACCAGAGCACGGCCGCGAGCCCGGCGAAGCCGATCACGGTGGCCCACAACGCGACCCGGCGTCGCCGGTGGCGGCCCGCCGTGCGGTGGACCGACACCAGCGAACCCAGCTCGGCGGGACCCGGCTTGGTTTCCCGGACCCGGGCGATCTGGCGCACCTGCTGTCGCCGAAACGCCCTGGACGAGCGGATCTTCGCGATGGTGTACCAGGTCATGCCCACCAGCCAGATCGCGCCGATCACGAGCACGACCTCGGGCACCGCCGGTTCCGCGTCCACCTCACGCCCCCTTCCGGCGGCCGAGGTTAAGGCCGCGGGCGGGGACCGGTCCCCGGCCCGGCGGCTTCCCGGGCCCACTGGGCGAACGTCAGCGGTTTGCGGCCGAGCAGCCGTTCCACCGTGTCGAACACGACGTCCTCGCGGCCGGCTGACTGGCGCTTGAGCTCGAACGCACCGTCGACCGCGTCCGCGGGCCAGCCCAGGGCGAGCAGGCGCGCGCGGGCGGCGGGTTCGGGCTCTTCGACGTAGCGCACCGGACGCCCCAGCGCGGCGCCGAGGATGGCGACCTGCTGGGCGGGCGTGAGGGCTTCGCCGCCGGTCAGTTCGTAGGTGGCGCGCTCGTGGCCGGGGGTGGTGAGTGCGAGCGTGGCGACGGCGGCGATGTCGCGGACGTGCACCAGCGCCGACGCGGGGTCGCCTTCGGGGACGTACACGGCGCCGTCCGTGCGGGCGGTATGGAGCCAGAAGCGGCGGTTGTCCATGAACGCGCCGGGGCGCAGGATCGTCCACGCCGGACCGGCTTCGCGGATCGCCCGCTCCCCGCGGGCGTGGGCGCGGGTGATCGGGTCCGTCTGTCCGAAGTGGACGCCCGCGGTGGACAGCTTCACGAGGTGTGTGACGCCGGCCCGCGCGGCAGCCCCGGCCAACGCGGTTTCCCGCGCGGCCAGGTCACCGCCGTGGCCGGAGGTCAGCACGAACACTCGGGAGACGCCGGACAGCGGCACGGAGTCGACGTCGTCGAGGTCGCCGCGCACCACTTCGGCACGCGGGTCGATGCGGGCGCGGGCCGGGTCGCGCGTGAGGGCGCGGACAGGGGCACCGGCGTCGAGCAGGGCGGGAACGAGGGCGCGGCCGACCTTGCCGGTGGCGCCGAGAACGAGGATCACGAAAAGAACTCCTTGAGACAGAACGAAAACGCACGAGGGCACGAGACGGGAAAAGGGTCCAACCGTCACCCGCGATCGGGTGCGGTCCTCTTCGCGCTCGGCGACCACCTCGGATTCGTCCCACCGGCCCGGTCGACCCCGGGCGGCGTCTCAAGAAGGAACAACGACGAACAGGACGCTAGGCAAACACAGGTCCGCGCACAACCGAGTTACCGCGGCAGCCGCGTGACCTGTTCACGCCGGCGTTCGCCCAGTTCGGCCGGGAAGACCCACTTCTTGAAGCCCCAGTACCGGAACACCATCGCCAGCAGCATGCCGATGATCGAGCCGCTCGCGAAGTCGGCGAACTCCTGCACGAACCTCGAGACGAACGGCTCTTCGAGGTGCAGCACGTACCGCGAGACGTACAGCGGGATCAGGTTCACCACCACCGCCACGCCGCTGATCACGAAGAACAGCGCGGCCTCGTGGGTCCGCTCGCGCCCGCCGCGGGTGCGGAAGGACCACTCGCGGTTGAGCACGTACGACACGATCGTGGCCACGATGATGGCGATGGCCTTCGCGGTCGTCGGCTTCGACTCGAGGACGCTGAGCTTGAGCAGGTACCAGACGCCATTGTCGACCACGAAGGTCGTGCCGCCGACGATCGCGAACTTCAGCATCTCCCGGTGCTTGATGAGCACCGAGCGCAATGGCTCCGGTGTGCGGGCCAGCACGGTCTCGACAACGGTCACGCCCGCCAGTTTAGAGAACCCGAGGTCACCGCGGGTCTCAGGCGGCCTTCCTGTCGGAAATGTCCGCATCGTCCGATGACCTCACCGCACGCAGGCGGGCACCCTCCGTGGGGAACACCCACTTCTTGAACGCCCACCAGCGGAACAGCGTGCCCAGCAGCGTCCCGAGGATCATGCCGCTCACGAAGTCGGCCACTTCCTGCCCGAGCAACGTGAGGTGCGGCTGCTGCAGGTCGAGCACGTAGCGCGAGATCCACTGCGGCAGCGCGTTGAGCCCCAGCGCGATGCCGCTGATGAGGAAGAACAACGCGGCCTCGTGCGTGCGCTCGCGGCCACCGCGGGTGCGGAAGGACCACTCGCGGTTGGCGACGTAGGAGAAGATCGTGGCGATCAGCACGCCGATGATGAGTGCCGTGACGGGATTGCTCCGCAGCACGGTGAACTTCAGGACGTAGGTGATCGCCGTGGTGATCAGGAAGCTGATCCCGCCGACCACGGCGAACCGCAGCAGCTCGCGGTGCTTCGCCAGGAACCCTCGCACCCGGGCGACGCTACCCCCTCAGCCAGTCGAAAAAGCCGCGGGGCTCGATCGACGGCGGGGTCTCGCCGGGTTTGCCGGAGTTGCCGCTTCCCGGGGTCGGGGGCGCGCTCGTGGTGGTCGACGGCGTGCTCGGCGGGGTGGTGGTGACCGGGTCCGTGGGCTTCGCCGGCGGGGTGCTCGACGGCGTCGGCTTCCGGTGCGGCGGCTTCTTCGACGAGCTGGCCGACTCGGGGGTGTCCGAGGTCGTCGTCGAGGAAGAAGGGGAAGAAGTCGGCGTCGGCGGGACTCCGGTCGTCGGGTACGGCACGTCGCAGATCCCGAGCCAGCAGCCGAACGACACCTTGGCCTGCTGCGCCGCCTTGCCGAGTGTGGCGTTCACGGTCACGGCCGCGTTGTGCGCCGGGCGGCCCTTGAGGCGCACCCACAGGTTCACGTGCTGGCCCGGCGCGAGCGCGCCCCGCGTGGTGCACGTGGCGCCCGTGTCGGTGGAGTGGCACGGGAAGCCGCTGAGGCTCCACGACTGGTACAGCGCGTGGTCGAAGGTGACGGTGACCGGCTTGGTGGTGTCGCCGGTGTTGCGGACGCGGACGTAGACGAGCGGGTTGCGCGTCCACGGGAACGCCGAGAGCCCGTCGGTGTCGGCCTGCAGCGCGAGCAGGTCGGGTGGCGACTTCACGGTGACCTTCACGCTCACGGCGACCTTGATCGTCGCGCCCGCCGTGACCGAACCCGTGACGGTGCCGCCCTGCGCGGAGTCGTCGGCCTGAAGGCGGAACGTGAGCACGGCCGTCTGACCGGGCTGCAGGCCGGAGCCCGTTTTGCACGTCACGGTGCCGGTGCCGCCGGGGCAGTCGATGCTGAGCTGGGTCGTCGCCGGGGTGTCGGCCTGGCGCGAGAACCCGCTCACGGCACCGCCGCCGCCACCCGCGGGCACGGCGGACACGCCGGGCGGCAGGTTCAACGCGACCTGGACGGGGTCGGACGGGCTGCCGCCGTCGTTGCGGACCGTGATCGGCAGGTTCACCGGCCCGGCGCCGGGCTGGAGTTCGAGATCACCCGAAGGTGTGGTCGCGGACATCTTCGCCGCCGCGGGTGCCGCCGGGGGAGGCGGTGCCGCGGGCGGAGCGGCGGGCGGCGGCTGGACCGGCGGGGGTGCCGGGACCGCCGGCGGCGGCGCCTGCGGAGGTGCGGGCGGGGCCGGCGGCGCGGGAGGCGCGGGCTTGGCCGGCGGCACCGCGGGCGCGGCGGCCGGCGGCGGAACCTGCGCGGCCACGGGGATCTCCTGCGGCGAGCCGGCCGCGGCCAGCGCGACCGCCACTGTCGCCACGATGGCGGCGCCCGAAGCCGCGACACCCACGAACTGACGGGGCGCGGAAGCGGCGGCCGCGGCACCGGCCTTGGCGCCACCCGCCGCGGCGGCGCCCGCACCCACGGCGGCACCCGCCGTGGCCGCGCCCGCCTTCGCGGCGCCGATCGTCGCGAGGTAACCCAGCGCGGCGCCGCCCAGCACGATCGGGGCGATGATCGCGCGCAGGCCGCCGTTGACGTCGGCGAGCTCGGCGGCCAGACCGCGGCAGTCCTCGCACTCGTCGAGGTGGCTCTCGACCTGGGCTCGCTCGCGTTTGGACAGCCCGTCGCGAGTCCACGCGCCGAGCCGCTCCGCGGTGGCGTGACAGCGTTCGGCGGCGGTTTCCTGCAGGTGGACCTGCAGGTACGCCTGGCGCAGGCCCTCGCGGGCGCGGTAGGCGAGGGCGGACACGCCATTCGCGGTCAGGCCCAGCAGCGGCGCGACCTCCGCCGGGCTCTGCTGCTCGATCTCGGTGTGCCAGAGCACGGCCTGCCAGCGTTCGGGCAGCCGCGCGAACGCCTTCGCTGCCAGCGTGCGCTCGAGCCCGGCCACGGCGGTGTCGGAGAACGGCACGGTCAGCGCCTCGCCGACGGCCCCGCCGACGTCGCTCATGTCCTCGTTGAGGTCGACGCGGCGGTCGCGTCGGGTCTTGTCGTACGCGGTGTGGCGAAGCGCGGTGAGGAGGTACGCGCGGAACGCGGTGTCCGGACCTTTGCCGCCGCGCAGCGTCTCGAGGACCTTCGAGAAGGCCTCGGACACGAGGTCGTCGGCCTCGGAGCTCGAGCGCGCGAGCTGGCGGGCGAGGTTGTGGGCGGCGCCGCTGTGGCGCTCGTACAGGGGCCCGTAGCTGGCGATGTTCCCTGAGCGGACCTCGGCGATCAGCTCGGCGTCGCTCTTACCGGACAGATCGGCGGGAACGGTGGACACGGGGCTCCTTCATCTGGCACACGCGGCCTTGGCCAGCCACGATCTACCTCTCCAACGCGAGCACAAGTGTGACGGACGCGGCGATACGCGTCACCTCGTGGTCGGCGTGTTGACTCCGTCGGCGCAACAAGTTCACCCGGGTCTGGGGTGTGTCGCTGCGGCGGTCCTGCGAAAAAGACCCCGGAACGCCGTCACGCGGACGGCGGTGTCACGTCCCCTGAGTGGAGCAGGACAAGATCGACATCGACCGGGAAGGAGCGGTGGCCAGTGGACGTACCGGCGACCGGGGCACTGTCCGGTCCCGCCGGCGAGCAGGAGTCCCGTGCCCGGTTCGACCGGGACCGGAACCTACGCGCCCTGCGGGCCAGATGGCGCACCGCCAGTCTCGCCGCGGGGTGGCGTTTCCCGAGCGACTGGGCACTGCCCGAAGTGGACGCCGTGTGCGCCGCGGTGGTCCGCCACGGCGCGACGGGCGCCGAGACGGCGCTGGCCGGCCTCGGCCGCGCCCGGGCCGCCGCGGGCGCGAACCTCGCGGAGACGCTGTCCGACCTGGCCGCGCTGCACGCCGTGCTCGACGACCCGGACGCGGTCGACGGCTTCGTCTCACCGGACGTCGACGCCACCCCCGCCCGGTTATTGCGCGTGACCGCACTGGCTTGGGCGGACGTCGCCACGGATCAGCTGGTGCACACCGAGGTGACGGATCCGTTGACCGGCTTGCCTTCCGCCTCGTATCTGCGGACGCGGCTGGCAGAGGTCTACCGGGCGAGCGCCGCGGACGAACACGTGCTGCTCGTGGTCGCAATGGACTTGACCACCGTGTCCGGCTGGCCCCGGCTCACGGGGATGATCTTGGTGGCCGACGCGTTGCGCGCGGTCTTCGACACCGGCGAGAGCCACGCGACGCTGGGGCCGTCGGTGGTCGCGGTGCTGTGCCGCCGGGACGGCCGCCTGGCTTCGCGAGGCGTGGCCCTGCGCCGGGCCCTGAACGACCGGCTGTCGGTCGACGCGCAGCTTCGCGAGGTCAACCGGCCGCGCGTCTCGGCGGTCCGCCTGCCGGGTTCGCACGACAGCGCGTGCGACTTGCTGTCCGACCTGGCCCGCGGCTGACGTTGTCCGGAGGTGCGCCGGATGTGGTTCTGATCTTGGCCCGGTGAAGGCTCGCGGCCCGACCCATCGGGCCTGCTGCGGCGCGTTCATGATTTCCTGGTGTGGTGACCAGGACCGTTCCCTCCGCCTTCGACGGCGAAGTTCCGGTGAGCGCTGCCCAGCCTCGCCTGGCCCTGCGCAGGTCACTCGCCAGGCTGTCGATGCGGCCGCGGTCGATCCTGATCCTCTCGGTGATCCCGCTGGTCGCGATCGGCGTCGGGATCTGGGGCTGGACGCACGAGTGGGGGCTGGGCGTCGACAGCGCGGTCTACCGCGGCGGCGCGCTCACCCTGCTGCACGGGGACTCGCTGTACGACACCAACACGCTGTCCACCGAACCGTGGTGGGCGCTGCTGCCGTTCACGTACCCGCCGACGGCCGCGTTGTTCTTCGTGCCGCTCGCGCTCGCGCCGACGCAGGTGGCGTGGGGGTTCCTGACAGCCGTGTCGCTGGGTGCCCTCGCGTTGTCGGTGCGGATCTCGATCGGTGCGTTGCCGCGTCCCGACGAGGACGGGCCGCGGTGGTGGGCCTCGCCCGCGCGGTCGACGATCGTGTTCTTCGTCGTGTTCCTCGGTCTGGAACCCGTGTGGCGCACGATCTTCCTGGGCCAGATCAACCTGATCCTCATGGCCATGATCCTGCTGGACATGCTCGTGCTCGGCGCGCGCGGCAGCCGGTGGGGCGGCGTGCTGGTGGGCGTCGCGGCGGCGATCAAGCTGACGCCACTGGTGTTCCTGGGTCACCTGTTCATCACCGGCCGCCGCAAGGACGCGTTGCGCGGGCTGGCGACGTTCGTGGTTCTGCAGGGCCTGATGTTCCTGATCAACTCCCACGACGCGTGGCGCTACTGGACCGCGACGCTGCCCGACACCGGCCGCATCGGTCCCGTGCACTGGGCCGGCAACCAATCGCTCAACGCGCTGATGAACCGCGCCACCGACCTCGCGCCGTGGGCGTCGAAGGCCGCGATGGGCATCGGCCTGCTGCTGGCGATTCCGGCGCTGTGGCTGCTGATCCGCTTCCACCGCAAGGGTCAGGCATTGGCCGCGCTGCTGGTGACGGCGTTCTGGACGCTCCTGATGTCGCCGATCTCGTGGTCGCACCACTGGGTGTGGGTCGCTCCGCTGATCGTGCTGCTCGTGTCGCGCCTGCCGAAGACGACACCCGCCACGGCGTGGAAACGCTGGCTGGGCACGGGGCTCGTGGCGTTCGTGTTCGTCAGCTGCGTGCTGCTGATCCTGCCGAACGGGCGCAACGTGGAGCTGCACTGGAAGGTGTGGCAGAACGTCCTCGGTGACGCGTACATCCTGATGCCGGTGGTGCTGGGGGTTGCCTTGATCCTGCGGTGGGGGCTGCAGCGGCGGGCGCGTAATCGCGGTTCCTCGCCGGATGCGGGGCCGGACACGGGACCGGGTTCCGGTTCCGCGCCGGGTTCCGGTTCGGGTTCGGGGGAGGCCGCGGACCGTGCCGACGCCACGCCGGCTCACTGACCCGCGCCTGCTGGCGCTGCCGTTCCTCGCACTTGTCCTCGGAGTCGTCGTCTGGCTCACGCATCGGCACCTCGGTGCCGACAGCGCCGTCTACCGGGCCGGGGCGCTGACCCTGCTCAAGGGCGAGCCGCTCTACACCACCGGCGACCTCACGACGCTGCCCGACTGGGTCCGGTTGCCCTTCACCTACACGCCCGCCGCGGCCGCGCTGTTCGTGCCGCTCGTCCTCGTGCCGGCCGGGCTGGTGTGGGGCGTGGTGGCGGTGTTGTCGGTGGTGTCACTGACGGTGGTGATCGCGGTCGTCGCGCACCCCTCGCGCTGGTGGCTGCTCGGCGGCACGGTGCTGGCCTTAGGCCTGGAGCCGGTGTGGAAAACGCTGTTCCTGGGCCAGATCAACCTGATCCTGATGGCGTTCGTCGTCGTCGACGTCCTGGTGCTCTCGCTGCGCGGCTCACGCTGGGCCGGCGTGCTGATCGGCGTCGCCGCGGCCATCAAGCTGACGCCCCTGATCTTCGTACCGCACCTGTTCTTCACCGGCCGCTGGAAAGACGGCCTGCGCGCCCTGGGCACCTTCGTCGGCCTCGAGGCGATCATGTTCGCCGTCATCCCGCACGACGCGTGGTTCTTCTGGACGAAGTCCGCCACCGACCCCAGCCGCGTCGGCTCGGTCACGTGGATCTTCAACCAGTCGCTCAACGGTCTCGTCAACCGCGCCTCCGCCCTCGCCCCGTGGTCGCTCACGGTGGCCGTCGCGGTCGGCGCGGTGCTCGCCGTGCCCGCCGTGTGGCTCGTGATCCGCCTGCACCGCCGCGGTGAACCGGTGGCCGCCCTGCTCGTGACGGCGTTCTACGGGCTGCTGCTTTCCCCCGTTTCCTGGTCGCACCACTGGGTGTGGGCCGTGGCGCTCATCGCCCTGCTCGTCACCACGGGCCGCCGCTGGTGGGCCCTCGCCGCCACCGCGTTGTTCGCCTCGCACATCGTCATGCTCGTCCCGAACGGCGCCGACATCGAGCTCAGGTGGGGCCTGGGCTGGTCGATCCTGGGCAACGCGTACGTCATCGCGGCGGCCGGCACGATCCTCGGCCTGGCGGTCCGCGAGGTGCGGATGAGCTCTCCGGTGGCGAGGCTGGCGAAATAGCGCCGCTCCCCAGCGTCGGATCCACGTCGTACAGTGGAACGACTGCCGGGAGGTGCATGGCGGTGGTGAACGGCGAGGCGGCCGAGCGGGCCTTCGCCGGACAGGCGTGGCGAGAGGTGTACGCGGGGCTCACCGGAGGTCGTGCGGCACTGACCGCGGACGATCTCGTACGCCTTTCGACGGCGGCTTACCTGCTCGGGCACGACGACGAGAGTTTCGAATCGCGGGAGCGCGCGTATCTCGAGTACGTGCGGGACGCCTGCCCGGCCGAGGCTGCCCGGTGCGCGTTCTTCCTGGCCCTGCCGCTGCTGTTGCGGGGTGAGCCGGCGCGCGCGAACGGCTGGCTGGCGCGGGCGCGGCGGCTGCTCGACGAGCACGGGCTGGACTGCGTCGAACGGGGTTACCTCCTGGTGCCCGTCGGCCTGCAGCGCATCCACGGCGGGGACACCCGGGGCGCGCACGACGCGTTCACCTCCGCGGTGGAGATCGCTGCCCGCTTCGGCGACGCGGACCTCCTGGCGCTGGGCCGGCACGCGCAGGGCCGCGCCCTGATCAAGCTGCACCGCACCGCCGAAGGACTGGCTCTGCTCGACGAGGCGATGGTCTCGGTGACCTCGGGCGAGGTGTCGCCGATCCCCGCGGGAGTCGTCTACTGCAGCGCGATCGAAGGCTGCCACGAGGTTTTCGACGTCGTCCGCGCACAGGAGTGGACGGCGTCGCTGAGCGCGTGGTGCGCGGCGCAGCCGGACCTGGTGCTCTTCCGCGGCCAGTGCCTGGTGCACCGTTCGCAGGTGCTGCAGGCGCTCGGCGCGTGGCCGGAAGCCCTGGTGGAGGCCCGCCGAGCCGGTGAGCGGCTTTCCGGTCCACGCCGCCAGCCGGCGCTCGGCATGGCGCTGTACCAGGAAGCCGAGCTGCACCGGCTGCGCGGCGAACTCGCCGCGGCCGACGACGGCTACCGGAGCGCCGGCGAGTACGGCCATCCCACCCAGCCCGGCTGCGCGTTGCTGCGCCTGGCCCAGGGCCGGATAGCCGCGGCGGTCTCGGCGATCGGCCACGCCGTGGTCGAGGCGGCCGACGACCACCTCGTGCGCGCCCGGATGCTCGCGGCGCAGGTGGAGATCGTGCTGGCCGCCGGAGAACCGGCTGCCGCCCGCGGCGCGGCCGACGAGCTGTCGGCGATCGCCGCCGAGATCGGCATGCCACTGCTGTGGGCGACGGCCGCGCACGCGCGAGGCTCGGTCCTGCTGGCGGAGGGCGATCTCTCGGCCGCGCTCGGTGAGCTGCGCGCCGCGTGCGAGGGGTGGGCCGAGCTGGACGCGCCGTACGAGGGAGCGCGCACACGCCTGCTCATCGGCCGGGCCCGGCAGCTGACGGGCGAGGAGGACGCGGCCGAAGTGGACTTCGCCACCGCGCGCGAGGTCCTGCAGCGGCTCGGTGCGGACGTCAGTGCTCCGCCGACTTCGCAGACCTCGCTCACCGAGCGGGAACTGCAGGTGCTGGCATTGGTGGCCGAGGGGCTGTCGAACCGGCAGATCGCGGCGCGGCTGGTGATCAGCGAACACACCGTGCGGCGGCACCTGCAGAACGTGTTCGCGAAGCTCGGCGTGCCTTCGCGCGCCGCCGCGGCCACCCACGCGGTGCAGCAGCACCTCATCTGACCCGTGGTACGGACGGACCATCCCACTTCGGGCGAAGTGGTACGGCTGTTCGATGCCGCAGGCGTCACCGGCTCCTAACGTGCTGGTCAGGAGGTAGGACTGATGAACGAGCACACCGAAACCGTGGTCATCGGAGCGGGGCAAGCGGGGCTGTCGGCGGGGTACCACCTCGCGCGGCGCGGCCGCGACTTCGTGATCCTCGACGGCAACGACCGGATCGGGGACAACTGGCGCTGCCACTGGGACACGCTGCGGTTGTTCACGCCGGCCCTGGCAGCCGGGCTGCCTGGCATGGCGTTCCCGGGTCCGCCGATGCACTACGCGACCAAGGACGAAATGGCCGACTACCTGGAGACCTACGCGCGCCGGTTCGCGCTGCCCGTGCGGGGTGGGCAGCGCGTGGCGCGGGTGTCGCACGACGGGGCCGGTTTCGAGGTGACCACGGAGACGACGACGTTCACCTGCGACAACGTGGTGGTCGCGACGGGCACGTTCGGCCGCGCGCCGCGCGTTCCCGAGTTCGCCGACCGGCTCGACCCCGGGATCCGGCAGCTGCACTCCAGCGAGTACCGCAACCCTTCGCAGCTGAAGCCGGGGCCGGTGCTGGTCGTCGGCGCTTCGCACTCGGGCGGCGACATCGCCTTCGAGGCCGCCCGGGCGGGCCATCCGGTGGTGCTCAGCGGGCCGATCCGCGGCGAACTGCCGTTCGACATCAACCGGCGCCCGGCGCGCGTCCTGTTCCCGGTGCTGTTCTTCGCGGCCAAACACGTGCTGACGCTGCGGACGCCGCTGGGCCGCGCGCTGCGGTCCGAAATCCGGGCACACGGCGGGCCGTTGATCCGCGTGAAGCGCGCCGACCTGACCCGCGAGGGCGTCGAGCACGTCGCCGACCGCACGACCGGCGTCCGCGCCGGTGCCCCCGTCCTCGCCGACGGCCGGGTGCTCGACGTCGCCAACGTCGTGTGGTGCACCGGCTTCCGCCAGGACTTCTCCTGGATCGACCCACCCGTCACGGACGACTCCGGCTGGCCGCGCGAGGACCACGGCGTGGCGACCACGGCCCCGGGCCTGTACTTCGTGGGGCTGTCCTTCCAGTGGGCCTTCTCGTCGATGCTCGTCGGCGGCGCCGGCCGCGACGCCGAGTACGTCGTGAAGCACCTGACCGCGCGCACCGACGCGGCGGCCCGGCCCCGAACCGGCCGTACACGCCTGGGCGCGGGTGCCGGTGGCGCCGGTCACTGAGCCGGTACCCGCAGCTCCGCCAGGTCTCGCCAAGTAACCTGAGCGGCGCTATGGACAAACGAACCGGTCTTCCCGTGGTGGGCATGGTGGGCGGTGGGCAGCTGGCCCGCATGACGCACCAGGCGGCGATCGCCCTCGGTCAGTCGCTGAGGGTCCTGTCGGCGAGCGCCGACGATTCGGCCGCGCTGGTCGCGTCCGACGTGGTCATCGGGCACCACACGGATCTCGAGGCGCTGCGGAAGTTCGCGCAGGGTGTCGACGTGCTCACGTTCGACCACGAGCACGTGCCCGGCGAGCACCTGCTGACGCTCGTGATGGAGGGCGTCGTGGTGCGGCCGGCGCCGTCGGCGCTCGGGTTCGCGCAGAACAAGCTCGTGATGCGCGAGATGATGGCCGGCATGGAGGTGCCGGGGCCGGACTTCGCCGAAGTGTCCACTGTGGACGACGTGATCGCCTTCGGCGCGGCGCACCGGTGGCCGGTGGTCCTCAAGGCCGCCCGCGGCGGGTACGACGGCCGCGGCGTCTGGATGCTCGACACGGCGCAGCACGCGCGAGAGGTGGTGCCGAAGCTGCTCGACGCGAGCACGGCGCTGCTGGTCGAGGAGAAGGTCGAGATGAAGCGCGAGCTGGCGGCGCTGGTCGCCCGCTCGCCGTTCGGCCAGGGGGCCGCGTACCCCGTGGTCGAGACGGTGCAGACCGGCGGCATCAACACCGAGGTCCTCGCCCCCGCGCCCGGCCTGTCCGAGGAGCGCGTGCACGAAGCGCAGGACCTCGCGTTGCGCATCGCGTCGATGCTGGACGTCACGGGGCTGCTGGCCGTCGAACTGTTCGAGACGGAGCGGGGCCTGCTCGTGAACGAGCTGGCCATGCGCCCCCACAACTCCGGCCACTGGACGATGGACGGCGCGCGCACATCGCAGTTCGAGCAGCACCTGCGCGGCGTGCTCGACTACCCGCTGGGCCGCACCGACCTCGTCGCGCCCGCGTGCGTGATGGCCAACGTGCTCGGCGCCGACGTCGCGCCGCAGATGAGCCCGGACGAGCGCGTGCATCACCTGTTCGCGCGCTACCCCGAGGTGAAGATCCACCTCTACGGCAAGCAGGACCGCCCCGGCCGCAAGCTCGGCCACGTCAACTTCGTCGGCGACAACATGGACGACCTGCGCAACCGCGCGCTGCTGTCGGCCCACTGGCTGTCCCACGCCGTCTGGCTCGACGGCTACGAGATCCACTGAGATCCACCGAGATCCACTGAGTCCACTGAAGGGAACACATATGGCGCCGCAGGTGGGCGTGATCATGGGCAGTGACTCCGACTGGCCCGTCATGGAGGCCGCCGGCCAGGCCCTGGCGGAGTTCGGCGTGGAGTACGAGGTCGGCGTCTACTCCGCCCACCGCACCCCGCAGCGCATGCTGGACTACGCCACGTCCGCCGCCTCCCGCGGCCTGCGCGCCATCATCGCCGGTGCCGGCGGTGCCGCCCACCTGCCCGGCATGGTCGCCTCCGCCACCGTGCTGCCCGTCATCGGCGTCCCGGTGCCGCTGAAGTACCTCGACGGCCTCGACTCGCTGCTGTCCATCGTCCAGATGCCCGCCGGCATCCCCGTCGCCACGGTCTCGGTCGGCGGCGCGCGCAACGCCGGCCTCCTCGCCGTGCGCATCCTGGCGGCTTCGGACCTGCAGCTGCAGTCGAAGCTGGCCGAGTTCCAGTCGAGCCTGGAGACGCTGGTGCTGGAGAAGGACGCGGCGCTGCGCGAGAAGGCCGGCCAGTAGGTCAGGGCAGCTGCTTGCGAAGCTCCCGCTTCAGCACCTTCCCCGCCGCCGACACCGGGATCTCGTCGACGAAGTGCAGCTCCCGGATCCGCTTGTACGGCACCACCTTCTCGTTCACGGCGGCGATCAGCCGGTCGGCATCGAGGTCGGCATCCGGCTGCCGCACCACGAACGCGACGGGCAGCTCGCCGACGTCGGCCTGCGGGCGGCCGACCACCGCGGCCGTCGCGACGCCCAGCAACGCGATGAGCAGCTCCTCCAGCTCGCGTGGGAAGACGTTGTACCCCTTGTACAGCAGCATGTCCTTCTTGCGGTCCACAATGGACAGGTAACCGTCGTCGTCGAGCACGCCGATGTCGCCCGTGTGCAGCCAGCCGTCGACGAGCGCGGCGGCCGTTTCGTCCGGCCGGTTGCGGTAGCCGCGCATCATCTGCGGCCCCCGCAGGCACACCTCGCCCTCGGCGCCGGCGGGCAGCGGGGTCTCGTCGAGGCCGACGATCTTCACCTCCGTGTCGAAGATCGGCCCGCCGACGGAGCCCACCTTGCGCACACCTGAGCGGTACGACGGTGAGATCACCGCGCCCATCGTCATCTCGGTCAGCCCGTAGCCCTCGGCGATCACGACGCCGGGGAAGCGCTCGTGGAGCGCGCGGATCATCTCGTGGTTCATCGGCGCCGCGCCGGAGCCGATGCTGCGCACGGACGACAGGTCGGCCGTGTGGAACGCGGGCGTCGCCAGCAGCGCGGCGAACAGCGCGGGCGCGCCGCCGAGTGAGGTGACGCGCAGGCGTTCGGCGTCGGCGACGTACGCGGCCGGGTCGAAGCGCGCGTGCAACACGGTCTGGGTGCCGCTGAGCAGCAGGGCGTTGAGGCCGGCGATCACGCCCATCGCGTGGAACCACGGTGTCAGGTTGATCGCGACGCCGGTGCCGAGGCGCCCGGGCCACTCGTCCTCGCTGCCGATCTGGTCGAGAATGACGTCACCGTGCGTGTCCAGCGTCGGGACGGACCCGCTGCTCCAGCACGCGCTCTGGAGCGTGTTGGCCACGATGTTGCGGTGCGTGAGCTCCACGCCCTTCGACCGGCCGGTCGTGCCGCCGGTGTAGGCGAGGTGGGCGAGGTCGCGGTGGACGTCGATGGCCACGTCGGGCCGGGTGGCGGGCGCTTCGGTGAAGAATTGTTTGAACTCCACGACGTCGTCGGACCAGGCGGGCGCGCTCGGCGCGACGACGATCGTCAGCCGGGCCGGGATCCGGTCCGCGACCGCCGCGACGGTGCCCGCGACCGGCCCGAACGTGACCACGGCGGCGGCTTCGCAGTCGGTGAGCTGGAAGGCCAGGTCGTCGGGCGGGAGCAGCGGGTTCGTGGGGCTGAAGGTCGCGCCGGCGAGCAGGGTGCCGTAGTAGGCGACGGGGTAGGCGAGGCAGTTGGGCAGGTGGATCGCGACCACGTCGCCGTGGCCGATGCCGCGGGCGAGCAGGGCGTTGGCGAACTTGCACGCACCTGCGTAGGTTTCGGTGAAGGTGAGGCTGTCGTCGCCCATGGCGAACGCGGTGCGATCACCGAAGCGGGCGGCGGCGCCGGCGAGTATCGAACCCACCGGAACCTCGGGGTAGGTGAGGGAAGCGGGCAATCCGGGCGGCGGCGTCGACGCGGTGATGGCCATCACCCGACCTTACGAAGAGTGCGGCCAAGGACACAAGATCGAGCGGAGCGCCCGGCGTGAACGAGCGCTAACATCGACAAAACTCTCCCCATTGCTGCAGAGAAGGTGACGGAAGTGGCCGAGGGCCTGTACCAGCTTGCCGAGGAGCACGAGGAGCTGCGGGCCGCGGTCCGGGCTCTGGCCGAGAAGGAGATCGCGCCCTACGCGGCCGACGTCGACGAGAACGAGCGGTTCCCGACCGAGGCGCTCGAGGCGCTGAACAAGTCGGGCTTCAACGCCGTGCACATCGGCGAGGAGTACGACGGCCAGGGTGCCGACGCCGTGGGCGCCTGCATCGTGATCGAGGAGGTCGCGCGGGTCGACGCGTCGGCGTCGCTGATCCCGGCGGTGAACAAGCTCGGCACGCAGCCGATCATTCTGTCGGCCTCGGAAGAGCTGAAGAAGATCGTGCTGCCGTCGATCGCGCGGGGCGAGGCGATGGCGTCGTACGCGCTGTCGGAGCGCGAAGCCGGCTCGGACACCGCCTCGATGCGTGCGCGGGCGAAGCTCGACGGTGATCACTGGGTGCTCAACGGCACCAAGGCGTG
The DNA here is from genome assembly GCF_040704195.1 of Amycolatopsis sp. NPDC047767. Taxonomy (NCBI): domain Bacteria; kingdom Bacillati; phylum Actinomycetota; class Actinomycetes; order Pseudonocardiales; family Pseudonocardiaceae; genus Amycolatopsis; species Amycolatopsis sp. NPDC047767. The sequence continues at coordinate 234,911 of NZ_JBEYSJ010000001.1, read as the reverse complement.
GATCACCAACGCGGGTGAATCTTCGTGGTACACGGTGATGGCCGTGAGCGATCCGGACGCGGAGAAGAAGTCCAACGGCATTTCCGCGTTCGTCGTGCACAAGGACGACCCGGGCTTCTCCGTGGGGCCGAAGGAGAAGAAGCTCGGCATCAAGGGCTCTCCGACGCGCGAGATCTACTTCGAGAACTGCACGATTCCGGCCGAGCGCATCATCGGCGAGCCGGGCACGGGGCTGAAGACGGCGCTGAAGACGCTCGACCACACCCGCCCGACCATCGGCGCGCAGGCGCTGGGCATCGCGCAGGGTGCGCTGGACGCCGCGATCGCGTACGTCAAGGACCGCAAGCAGTTCGGCAAGTCGATCTCGGAGTTCCAGGGCGTGCAGTTCATGCTCGCCGACATGGGCACGAAGATCGAGGCCGCCCGCCACCTCGTCTACGCCTCCGCCGCCGCCTCCGAGCGCGGCGACAAGCGCGCGGGCTTCATGGCGTCCGCCGCGAAGGCCTACGCGTCCGACATCGCGATGTCCGTGACCACCGACGCCGTGCAGCTCTTCGGCGGCGCCGGCTACACCCGCGACTTCCCGGTCGAGCGCATGATGCGCGACGCGAAGATCACGCAGATCTACGAAGGCACGAACCAGATCCAGCGCATGGTGATGGCCCGGGCTCTGCTCAAGGGCTGAGGTTCTCGGCTTTTCGGCCCGCGCACCTTTTCCGGGTGCGCGGGCTTTTTCATTGCCGTCGCCAGCCGGCGCGGATCTTGGCGGCGTCTTCGATCCGGTAGAGGACGTCGAGGCAGATCAGTTCTTTTTCTTCCAGTTGCAGCAGCCTTGACTCGGTTTCGGGGTCGGTCGCGTCGGCGTTCTTCGCCAGGTTGATGCGCTGTTGTTTGAACGATTCCCGCTGCTCGCTCCAGGTGCCGGCCAGACGGTGCAGGTCTCGGGCGGTGTAGCGCAGGATCTCTTGCATTCTGGGCACTTCGCGTTCGACGAAACGGCTTTGCAGCGTGCGGACTTTTTCCTCGGCGTCGTCGCGGTGGCGGTTGGCGGTGTCGGCGGCGTCGGTCGCGGATTCCAGTTCTTCCGTCGCTTGGGACAGTTGTTCGAACAGGCTTGACCGCGCGGGCTGGACCATGTTCGCGAGCGAAGTGTCGAGGACCTTCGCGATGGCGACCGCTTCACTGAGGCGAATTGTCCGGCCGGTGGTGCCGTCGGCGTGTTTCTCGATGCGGGTGATGGCCGTGCTGTCGAGTTGGATTCCCACTCGTTCCAGCTTCTTCGCGAGCCCAGCCTGGGACACGCCCAGCTCTTCTCGCAGCGCACGCATGTTGAGGGCGAAGGTGCGCTCGGCTTGGGCGCCGATGGCGTCGCCGGGCGCTTCGCGCGGTGGTTCCGGGAGATCCTGCACGAGGAGCAGTGTAGTGCTTGACGCGCAGCGCCGCTTGAGGCACGCTGGGTGACAGCGGTGCTGATGGAGCACTGTGCTGCACGAGGAGCAGTGGATGAGGAGTGTTGATGGCGAAGACGTGGTCCACCGAGCGGCAGACGGTGCTGGTGCACGTCGAAAACCGGGACTGCTGGGCCGACGTCGAGGTCGACGGCGCCGGGGCGCGCGAGCTTGCCGCGCAGCTGGTTGCCGCGGCGGAGTTGATCGAGGTGTCGTCGAGGGGGATCGAGGTGCCGTTGCGGGGAGCGGCGTGACGAAGAGGACTCGGCGGTCCTTCGCGCGATTCCCGGCGGAGGCAGAAGAATCGAGGTGAGGGGTGGAGAAATGAGGGCCGAGCTGTGGCCGCCGGGTGGCTTCCGGTGGGGCGATCGCTGGGCCGGGCGCTCGGCAGGAAGGGAGTGGGATGGCGTTTGCGGAAGAGGCGTTCGCCGCGTTCAGGCGAGGGGAGACCGACGCTGTCGAGAGGATGAGTCGCACGGAGCTCGCGCGGGCGAAGGCCGCGGGTGACGCGGTCGGCGAGGTCGATGCGTTGTGCATGTTGGCCCGGGTCGCCGTGCGGGGTGGGGACTTGGCCGGGTGCCGGGAGCTGGCCGTGGCGGCGCTCGAGGTTGCGCGCCGCAGTGGTGACTCGGCGTTGGAGCGGGGGCCGGTGCATGTGCTGGCGGCGGTGGCGCGGATGAAGGGAGAGCTGGAGGAAGCGAGGGAGTTGTTCGCGCGGAGCATCGCGTTGCGGGAGGAGGCGGGGCTGGCCGATCTCGTGGTCTGGGAGCAGCTGAACCTCGGGTACGTCGAGCTGGAGTCCGGCGATGTCGGGCGGGCGCGGGAGTTGTTCGAGGGAGTTCGGCGGTACGCGAGGGAACACGACGTCGGCGACCTGGTGCCGTACGGCGAACTCGCGAGTGCCGTGCTGGCGGAGAGGGATGGCGACGCCGCTGAGGCCGTGCGGTTGCTGGCGGAAGTGGACCGGGCGTTGCGGGAGCGGGGCCAGGTGCTCGATCCTGACGACGCCGAGGTGCGGGAGGCGTTGCGAGCGCGGCTGGTCACGACACTGGGAGAGGAGGGGTGTTCGACGGAAAGCTAACCGTCCACTTTGGCCGGTGACGTCCAGCTCGCCAGGAGGCGCAGGCGTTCCTCGGAAGGGGAGCCCGGCTCGACGGTCGTGATGCCGAGGGTCTGCTCGGGGTCGTCGACGGGGGTCATGGCTTCGTAGCCGAGGGTCAGCTCGCCGACGAGCGGGTGGTGGTAGTGCTTGACGCCGTGGGTGCGTTGGAAGACGTCGTGGTCGGCCCACCAGTGGCGGAAGTCCTGGTCGCGCACGGAGAGTTCGCCGATGAGCTCCGCGAGGGCGGGGTCGTGTGGGTAGCGGCCGGCGTACAGCTGGAGGGTGGCGACGACGCCGCGGGCGGCGCCTTCCCAGTCGGTGTAGAGGCCGCGGACGGTGTCGTCGAGGAAGATGAGCCGGGCCATGTTGCGGGAGCGAGGAGGAAGGGCGTCGAAGTCGGCGTAGAGGGCGCAGGCGAGGCGGTTGGCGGCGAGCACGTCCATGCGGCGGCCCAGCACGATGGCCGGCACGTGGTGGAGGCTGTCGAGCACGAGCTGCAGGCCCGGGCGCACGCGCTGGGGCGGCAGGGGCCGCGGCCGTGAGCGCGTGGGCTTGGCGAGGGTGAAGAGGTGGGTGCGCTCGAGGTCGTTGAGCTGCAGGGCTCGGGAGATGGCGTCGAGGACGGACTCGGAGACGTTGAGGTTGCGGCCGCGTTCGAGGCGGACGTAGTAGTCCACGCTCACGCCCGCGAGCTGCGCGACCTCCTCACGGCGGAGGCCGGGCACGCGCCGGGGGCCGGGGTGCGGGGTGAGGCCCGCGTCGGCGGGGGTGATCTTCGCTCGGCGCGAGCGCAGGAAGTCCCGGAGTTGCTCGCTCATGCGATCCAGCGTAGGGCCGATCGCCGCCGCGAGAGGGGGTCTGCTGGACCCCCGGTGGAGGGAGTCCTCTCACCTCGGGAGCGAACGGTGGTTGCGTGGGAACCATGAAACGACGCATTCTCGGCGGCACCGGCATCTCCGTGAGCGAATACGCGCTCGGCACGATGATGTTCGGCGCCATGGGCAACACCGACCACGACGAGTCGGTCCGCATGATCCACGCGGCGATCGACGCCGGCATCAACTTTCTCGACACGGCCGACGTGTACTCGGCCGGGGAGTCGGAGGAGATCGTCGGCAAGGCGCTCGCGGGGCGGCGCGACGCGGTGGTGCTGGCGACCAAGTTCGGCCTCCCCATGGGCGAGGATCCGAACCAGCGCGGCGGCTCACCGCGCTGGGTCAAGCGGGCGCTGGAGAACAGCCTGCGCCGGCTCGGCACCGACTACGTGGACCTGTACCAACTGCACCGTCCCGACCCGGACACCGACATCGACGAGACGCTCGGCGCGCTGTCGGACCTCGTGCGCGAGGGCAAGGTGCGGGCGATCGGCAGCTCGTTCTTCTCGCCGGAGGAGACCGTGGAAGCGCAGTGGACGGCCGAACGCCGCGGCCACCACCGCTTCCGCACCGAGCAGCCGCCGTACTCGATCCTCACGCGCGGCGTAGAGCAGCGCGTGCTGCCGACCGCGCAGCGCTACGGCATGGGCGTGCTCACGTTCGGCCCGCTCAACTCGGGCTGGCTGTCCGGCCGCGCGGACCCGACCGCCGGGCACCGCAACGCCGGCCGTGGCGCGCAGATGTTCGACCTCTCGCGGCCGGGCGTGCAGGCGAAGGCCGACGCCGTGGCCGAGCTGACCAAGCTCGCCGCCGACACGGGGATCTCCGTGCCGCACCTGGCGATCGCGTTCGTGCGCGCGCACCCGGCGGTCACGTCGGTGCTGATCGGCCCGCGCCGGCCCGAGCACCTCACCGATCTGCTGGCCGGCGCCGACGTGGAGCTGAGCGACGACGTGCTCGACCGCATCGACGAGATCGTGCCGCCGGGTGTCGACGTGCACTCGGGCGACTTCTACATCAACCCCACGCCGGCGATCCTCGACAAGCGTTTGCGCCGGCGCTGAACCACCGGCCGCGACGGGGCACTTCGCGAAGCGCTTGCGGCCGGCGCTGAACCACCCGGCCGCGGGTTACTTCGCGGTGGCGAGCAGCAGACCGATGACCTGGACGGCGTCGTCGAGCCGGGGTTCGCCGCCGAGGAGCTGGGAGTACATGAACGAGTCGCCGATGCGGATCACGGCCTGGGCGACGGCCTCGGTCGGGGCGTCGAAGTGGAGGCCGTTGCGGTCGAGCAGTTCGGTGAACAGGCGCGCCGCGCGGGACTCGACCTCGCCGGGTGACATGATCACCTTCGCGAACAGCACGGGGTCGCGGCGGGCGAGGTCCTTCAGGGGCGCGAGCGTGACGACGGTGCGCATGAACCGCTCGACCACCACGAGCGTCCGCGTGAGGCCCGGGGGACCGGTCACGCCGGACTCGATCGCGAGGTAGGTCCGTTCGGTGCTGTCGGCGAGCACGCGCCCGAGCAGCTGCTCGTGGTTGCCGACGCGGCGGTACAGCGTCGCGCGGCTCAGGCCGAGTTCGGCCGCCAGTGCCGACATGTCGATCGGCCGGCCGCGCAGGTACGCCTCGGTCGCCGCGCGGACGACGTCGTCGGTGGAGGGTGGGCCGGCCATCCGCGCAGTATGGCCGAGTCCGCTTGCCAAAACACCTCGAACGTGAGACAAAACGTTTGTCTGTCTCAATGCGGAGGTGCGGTGTGGCCACGGTGACCGTGAACGGTGGGCAACAGGTCCACTACGTCGACCACGGTGGCGACGGCCCGGCCGTCGTCCTGCTGCACAGCTTCCTGATGGACGTCGACATGTGGCTCCCGCAGGTCGAGGCGTTCCGCGGTGACCACCGCCTGATCGCGATCGACGAGCGCGGCCACGGCGAGACCCCCGCGGACGGACCGTTCGACTACTGGGACATCGCCCGCGACGCGCTCGCGGTGCTCGACCACCTCGGCTTCGACCGCGCCGCCGTGATCGGCACCAGCCAGGGCGGGTTCGTCGGCCTGCGCATGGCGCTGCTCGCCCCCGAGCGCGTGACCGCGCTGGCCGTGCTCGGCACGTCGGCCGACGCCGAGCCCGCCGAGGTCGCGGCCGTCTACCGGCAGCTCGGCGACGTGTGGGCACAGGACGGCCCCGACGGCGTGATCGACGGCGTCGCCGCCATCTGCTTCGGCGACAGCTTCGACGCCACGGCGTGGAAGGCCAAGTGGCGCGAGCACTACCAGGGTGAGCAAGCCCGCCTGCTGATCGGCGCCCTCGCCGGCCGCGACAGCCTCCTCGACCGCCTCGGAGAGGTCCAGACCCCGGTGCTGGTCCTGCACGGCACGGCCGACCGCGCCTACCCCCTCGAGAAGGCCGAAGAACTCGTCAACGGTCTGCCGAACGCGAAACCGCTGGTCACGATCGAGGACGGCGCGCACTTCCTCAGCCTCACCCACGCCGCCGACGTCAACCCGCACCTCAAGGGTTTCCTCGCCGCGCACGCCGCGCGCTGATCCACGCCACACCGGCGAATCGGCGGCGGAGACCAGGCATTCGGGTGAGGATTTCCCAGCCTCTTGCCCGACCCGGGCGCATGTGAGACATGTGCCATGCTGATCCCGAACGCGGAGGTGTCGGATGGCCACGGTGACCGTCAACGGTGGGCAGCAGGTCCACTTCGTCGACTACGGCGGTGACGGCCCCGCTGTCCTGCTGCTGCACAGCTTCCTGATGGACATCGACATGTGGCAGCCGCAGGTCGAGTCCTTCGGCGCGGACTACCGGCTCATCGCGATCGACGAACGCGGCCACGGCGCCACCCCGGCCGACGCGGACTTCGACTACTGGGACGTCGCCCGCGACGCGTTCGGCGTGCTGGACCACCTCGGCATCGAGCGCGCCGCCGTGATCGGCACCAGCCAGGGCGGGTTCATCGCCCTGCGCATGGCGCTGCTCCAGCCTGAGCGCGTGACCGCGCTGGCCGTGCTCGGCACGTCCGCGGAGAGGGAGGCCGAAGGCACCGCCACGGTCTACCGGCACCTGATTGCCGCTTGGCTCGAAGCCGGGCCGGAGCCGCTGGTCGACGGCATCGCCACGTTCTGCCTGGGCGACTTCGAAGCGTCCGACTGGAAGACGAAGTGGCTCAAGGTCCCTGGCGAGAAGTTCCAGCGGATCATGGAGACCCTCGTCAGCCGCGACAGCGTGCTCGAACGCGTGGGCGAGATCCAGGCGCCGGCGCTCGTGCTGCACGGCAGCGGCGACAACGAGTACCCGATGGCCCGCGCCGAGTCGCTCGTGGCCGCGCTCCCCAACGCCGAACCGCTGGTCACGGTCGTGAGCGGCGCGCACTTCCTCAGCCTCACCCACGCGTCGGACGTGCAGCCCCACCTGAAGAAGTTCCTCGAAGCCCACGCTGCGGGCAAGTAACCCACTTGGAGGAGTTTCCGTTCCTCTCTCAACGCGTTAACTGATCAGGTGACTGGGGTCACCATCGGTTCACGGAGAGGTGGAGCGGATGGGCGTGCGCGCGTTCGGGCGTCGGGTAGTGGTTCTCGTGGCGGCACTGGGAGCGGTCGCCCTGAGTACCGGCACCGCGGACGCGGCGGTGAAGGAGCCGACCGGCCCGGTCCAGCCGAACATCATCTCGGCGGCGCTGTACTCCGTGGTGCAGCCGACCATCGCGCCACCGGGCGCCAACGACTGGAACTGCAAGCCTTCCGCCGAGCACCCCAACCCGGTCCTGCTGTCCAACGGCACCACGGCCAACGCGTACGAGAACTGGGCCAATCTCTCGAAGGTGCTCGCCGACCACGGCTACTGCGTGTTCGCCGGCAACTTCGGCGGCTCGCCGGGCAGCTTCCTGCAGACCGTCGGCCCGGTCGCGGGCACGGCCACGCAGCTCGCGCAGTTCGGCGACAAGGTCCTCGCGGCCACGGGCGCGGCGAAACTGGACATCGTCGGGCACTCGCAGGGCGGCATGAACCCGCGCTACTGGATCAAGTACCTGGGCGGTGCCTCGAAGATCGGCAAGCTCATCGGTCTCTCGCCGTCGAACTACGGCACGAGCCTGTTCGGCCTGCTCAGCACCCTGCAGGCCATCCCGCCGGTGCGTGACCTCGTAGGCCTCGCGTGCGCGTCGTGCAACGAGCAGTCCACTGGCTCGGCCTTCCTGACCGACCTCAACGCCGGCGGCGACACCGTGCCCGGCATCGACTACACCGTGATCCAGACGAAGTACGACGACGTGGTCACGCCCTACACCAACGCGTTCCTCAAGCCGGCGCCGAACGTCAAGAACATCGTGCTGCAGGACGTCTGCTCGGCGGACTTCACCGACCACCTCGGCATCCCGTACGACCCGATCGCCGAGCGCGAGGTGCTCAACGCGCTCGACCCGGCGCACGCGCAGACCCCGAAGTGCGTGTTCGTGCCTCCGGTGATCAGCTGAGCGACTGGTACATCACGTGCAGCCCGACGTACCCGTGCGTCGGGTGGTGGAAGGCCCCGGGCACCGTGCCGATCACGGTGAAGCCGAGTGATTTCCACAGGGCGACCGCTCGGGTGTTGGTCTCGACGACGGCGTTGAACTGCACCCCGCGGTAGCCCTCGGCGCGCGCCCACTCCAGCATGTTCTCGCCGAGGGCGCGGCCGGCGCCTCGGCCGGCGGAAGCGGGCGCCACCATAAAGCTTGCGGTCGCGATGTGCGAGCCCGGTCCTTCGCGGTTCGGCCCCATCTTCGCGGAGCCGAGAATGTCACCGAAATTGTTCACAATCACGGCTGTGCGCGACGGCGGGGATGCCAGCCAGTAGTCGCGGGCGGCCTGTTCTCCCAGGTCACGGGGCAGCGCGTAGGTCTCACCAGCGGCGACGATGGTGTGCAGGAACGGCCAGATGGCGGGCCAGTCCTCGCCTGTCGCGTCGCGGATGAGCACGTAACGAGGATTCCAGAAGTAGGTACAAACGCGAACTCTTTTCGTCCCGTTGTGCCATTCCGGTTGTGCAGGCCCGCGGCAGAGTGTCACAGTCGTCGACATGTTCTGGCCGGTCCCTGACACCTGGAAGCCGAGCGACGACGCCGAGCTGGTCGCCGGCTGGCGCTTGTGGCTCGAGCTGAGCGACCGCGCCTGGCCCACGGCCGCGTGGGATGGCACCCCCGCCGACGCGGTCAAACAGCTGCGCGAACTGCTCGACGCCTTGGACGACATCGAGACCGTGTACCGCGAGTCCTCCGCCGACCCGTCGGAGGAGTTCGTGCACGTGATCCAGGCCCTGGCCCTGTGCGCGAGCGCCGTGATCGGCCTGTGGTGGGACGACTTCGCGCCCCTGGACTCCGACCGCGCGCCCAAGCTCCACGAAGACCTGCAGCGCTTCGCCGCGCACGCCGAACAGGTCCTGACGCTCCTGGCCACCCACGGCGGCTGGGCCGCCCTCGACTCCGTCCGCCGCGGCCCGGCCTGAGTCCACACGCGACAGTCGATTGAGCCGAACGGCCCAATCGCCGGGCTAATCCTGTCCAGGCGGGTAGCGGCGGTCATCGGCGGGTAAGCCTCCGGCAACGGAGGTGCCCGATGACCGCTCCCCAGTCCGCCGCAGCCGCGGCGAGATCGCACGTCGAAAACCCGCGCCGCAGCAAGGTCGCGCAAACGCTCGGCCGCGCCGGAATGGCGTGTTACGGCTTGGTGCACCTGATCATCGCCTACCTCGCGCTGCGCATCGCCTTCGGCGGTGGCACCGGTCAAGCCGCGGACCAGAACGGTGCGCTGCAAGAGATCGGCTCCAACGCGTTCGGCACCGCGGTGCTGTGGGTGCTCGCGGTCGGGCTGATCGCGTTCGGCTTGTGGCAGGTGCTCATGGCCGCGACCGGGTACGAGTGGGTGTCCGGCGGCAAACGGGTGCGCAAGCGCCTCGGCTCGGGCGGCCGCGCGATCGTGGTGTTCGCGCTGGGGTACAGCGCGATCCGGATCGCGGTCGGTGCCGGTTCGTCCGCGGGCAACCAGCGCCAGCAGGAGGCCACCGGGAAGGTGCTCGCGTTGCCTGCCGGGCCTGCCCTCGTGGTGGTCGCGGCGTGCTGCGTGGCCGCGGTCGCCGTCGCATCCGGTGTGAAGGGTGTGCGGCAGTCGTTCCTGGAGGACCTCGACACCTCAGAGCTGCCGCGGGGCACCCGGCGCTGGGTGGCCCGCCTCGGCACGGGTGGGTACGTGGCGAAAGGCGTGGTGCTCGCGCTGGTGGCCGTGCTGCTCGGGTATGCCGGTCTGCAGTCCGACGCTCGGGAGGCCGGCGGTCTCGACGCGGCGCTGCGGACGTTGGCCGGGCAGCCGTTCGGCGCGGTGCTGCTCACGATTGTCGCGTTAGGACTCGCGGCTTTCGGTGCGTACTGTTTCGGGGCGGCGTGGGCGCACAAGCGGTGACGCTCAGCGCGGCCGGTATTCGGCGAACTCACTGAAGAACACCCCCTCGCCCTGTGTGAGTGCGGGCAACGCCTGTTCGAACTCGTGCACGGATGCGGCCGGGATCGTGCCGGTGACGGTGCAGCCGGTGGCCGTGACCGCGGGCTCGTCAGGCACGGCGCGCAGCTCCACGAGCTTGCGGAGCACGCCGCTCACCGCGTTCGCCGGGGCCTCGACTTCGAAGCTGTGCACGGGTTCGTGCACGCGGGTGCCGGCGGCGCGCAAGGCTTCGGCGACCACGAGCGCGGTCATGCCGCGGAAGTCGCCGGCTGTGGTGAGTGGCGGGAAGAACGCGGCGTCGGTCAGGGTCACCACGCAGTCGATCACCGGGCGCGGGCGGTGGCTCAGCTGAGCGCGCACGGTCTCCTCGATGGCCTTGTGGAACGCCAGCGGCAGCGACCCGAGCTCCACGCCCAGCCGGTACCCGACGCCGGAGGCCGGCGGGCCGGGTTCCACGCGCAGGCCGACGGTGGCGAAGAAGTACACGCGTTCGTCAGGTGCGCGGTGGCCCACGGCGTGGCCCTCACGGCAGAGGCGTTCGACGAGCAGGATGCGGGACTCCTCGAACTCCGCGGCCACGCCGAAGTCCTCGGCCAGCGTCGAGCGGATCACCTCTTTCTGGACCTCGCCGTAGAGCCGCACGGAGACTTCGTGTTCGTGGCGGCGGACGCTGATCAGCGGGTCCTGTTCGGACAGTCGTTCCAGCGCCGAGTACAGGGCCACGGCGTCGTCCGGGTTGACGGGCCGCACCACCGTCTCCAGGCTGGGCGGGGCGAAGAATCCGGGCTCGGCCAGGGGGTCGGCGAGACCCAGGTGGTCGCCGATCCGCATGTCCTTCAGTCCCCAGACGCGGGCGACGTCGCCGGCGCACGCCAGGCCGTCGACCGGGGTGGCGCCGTGTTCGTAGACGCGCACGGCGGACGCGCGGCCGGTCAGCTCGGTGACCGTGCCGTCGGTTTCGCGGCGGTGGAAGGGAAACGGCGTGCGTGGGCTCAGCGAGCCCGACCGCACTCGGACGTACGCGATCTTCTCGCCGGCGCGCCCACGTTCGATCTTGAACACGGTGGCGGCCAGCTCTCCGGCGTCGGTGCGTTCCCGTGCCGGAAACAGGTCCCGGACGCGCGAGAAGAGCGCGGCCACGCCCGCGCCGGTGATCGCCGAGCCGAAAACCACCGGGTGCACGGCTCCGCGTGCGACCTGGCGAACGAGGGCCGCGTGGTAGTCCGGTTCCCGTCCCGCTACATAGGACGCGAGGAACTCGTCGTCGTCCGCCAGGGCTTCGGCCAGGTGCTCGCCGGGCGGCAGCGGCACGGGTTTCGCCTGCGGCGTCCCGAGCCCGGTCACCGTGTCGAGGGCGACGCAACGCGGGGAAAGCCGGGTGCGCAGGGCGTCGAGCAGGGTGGATTCCTGCGCGCCCAACCGGTCGATCTTGTTCACGAACACGAGCACGGGAATGCCGAGGCGGGTGAGAGTCCGCATGAGCACGCGGGTCTGCGCCTGCACACCCTCCACTGCGGACACGACGAGCACGGCGGCGTCGAGCACGCCGAGGGCACGTTCGACCTCCGCGATGAAGTCGGAGTGACCGGGGGTGTCGACGAGCGTGAGCCGGTGCTCGCCCGTGGTCACGGCGACCACGGCCGACTTGATGGTGATGCCGCGGCGGCGTTCGAGCTCCAGGGAATCGGTCTGGGTGTCGCCGGAGTCGACGCTGCCGAGCCGGCCGATCACGCCGGTCTCGAAGAGCAGGCGCTCGGTCAGGCTGGTTTTACCGGCGTCGACGTGCGCGAGAACGCCAAGGGTGAGGGTCTTCATGGGTGGGTGAGGTCCTCATCGATGCGATGGACAGGCCGAACTGGGGTCGGTCGGACTGTCGGCGCATCGGGGTCTCCTCACCGTCTCGGACAGGGCGGTCGGCACAATACCGCTCGGTGACGGACGCGTACAGCGAGTATTTTCCGGTGCCTGTCGGTTTCCTGTCGATCACTCGCCGAAGCGGGCTTCGGTGGTGCGACCCGACCTACTGTGGGCCGGGACAGTGGGAAGATCACCGATCAGGAGTTTTTGATGGACACTCGAGTCAAGGATGTCGCCCTGCTGCTCGGCCGGATCGGCGTGGCAGTGGTTTTCTTCGTCCACGGGGTGCAGAAGTGGAACAGTGGCATCGGCGCCACTGCGAACTTCTTCAGCCAGGTCGGTGTCCCGCTGCCCTCGGTCGCGGCGGTGTTCGTGATCATCCTCGAGGTGCTCGGCTCGATCGCCTTCGTCGCCGGCTTCCTGCTGCCGGTGATCGCCCTCGGCTACGTCGTCGACATGACGGGCGCGCTGCTCTCGGTCCACGTGTCCAACGGCCTCACCGGCGACAACGGCTACGAACTCGTGCCGGTGCTCGGCCTGGCCGCCCTCGCCCTCGGCTTCAACGGCGGCCGCCTGTCGGTGGACCACGTGCTGTTCTGGCGCAAGCGCGAGGCGCGGCCGGCCGAGCTGGAAACCGTCTGACGTCCGTCAGCCGAGGTCGGTCGTGGTGCGTTCGGCGTCGCGTTTGCGGTCGAGCTTCGCCGGGTCCGCGTGGGTGACCTGGACGAGGTGGGCGCTCGCGGCCAGGGGCACGAGGAAACCGTCGAGGACGCCGTCGGGGATGGTCCAGTCCAAGGTGGACAGAGCGCGGTCGGCGGCGGTCAGGCCCAGCTTTTCGGCGCGCGTACGGGCTTCCGAGAGAATGTCGTCCACAGTGGACGAGCCGAGCGCGGGAGTGTCACCCGGGATGGCCGACATCGGGGTGAACTGGTCGCCCGACATCCGCGCCTCGGTGAGGTAGTCGAGCGCGCCGCCCGCCGGGGGAGTGGACAGGCCGCGGCCCATCGGGTCGAGGGAGACCACGGCGACGGCCGGGGCGTCGACGGAAGCGTCGGGGCCGATGAATACCACGCGCGCGCCGTTGGGCTCGGGGACGACGCGGGCGCCGCACCACCAGGCGCCGAGCAGGATGCCGGCGGTCTGCCAGTGGGCGGGCAGCTGCACGGCGACGTCGTCGCCCGGCTCGACGTCGAACTCGTCGACGAGCCAGTTGGCCGTCTTCGCGGCCCAGTTCAGCGTGGTCGCCACCGACAGCTCGACGCGGCTGCCGAGCTGGTCGTCGTAATGCGTGATCAGCGGTTTCGCGGGCGACGCCAGCAGCGGGCGCAGCAGCTGTTCGGTGAGGCTCATGCAGTCCAGGCTAGCCGGGGCTTCAGTCGACGCACGGCACGCCGGGGATGCCCGATTGCAGTTGGAGTGCGGGCGCACCCGCCGCGGCCCCGCCGCCACCCATCGGCGCGCGCCCGACCAGGCCGGCCACGAACTTGCGCACCGCCGTCGGGTCGACCTCGACGATGCTCTGCCCGTCGGCGCTGCGGCCGTTGGCCGTGATCACCGGCACGGTCGTGAAGTTCAGGTCGCCCGACGCCACGCCCTTCACCTGCTGCGCGAAGTCGAGCACGTCGAGGCCGTCGTCGAGCGTGATCGAGCGGTGCACGGCGTCCATCAGGCTGCTCATCGTCGACGGGCTGGTCAGCGTGCCCGCCGACAGCACCTGGTGCAGCGCCGAGGACAGGAACGCCTGCTGCCGCACGATCCGGTCGAGGTCGCCGTGGGGTAGGTTCTTGCGCTGGCGCACGAACGACAGCGCCTCGCCGCCGGACACCGTCTGCACGCCGCGGCGGAAGTCCGCGCCCGAGTCCTTGTCCGACGTCGAGTGGTTCAGGCACACCTTCACGCCGCCGAGGGCCTCGGTGAGCAGGTAGAAGCCCAGCAGGTTGATCTCGGCGTAGTGGTCCACGCGGATCTGCGTGAGGTCCTGCACGGTCTGGACCAATACCCGGCGACCCTCGCTGTCGGAGTCGCGCTCGATCTTCGCCTGGTCGCGCTCGCCCTTGGCGCGCTCGGCGTCCGCGAACTGGGCCTTCGCCACGCCGTACGCCGAGTTGATCTTCGCCTGGCCGCGGCCCGGGATGTCGACCCAGCTGTCGCGCGGGATCGAGACGCCCGACGGCTTGCTGCCGTCCTTCGGGAAGCGCAGCAGGATGATCGTGTCGGTGTTGATCCCCGCCTTCTCCTCGGTGCGCAGCGACTTCAGCATGCTCGTCGGCAGCGGGTTGCCCTGCGCGTCGGTGCGCGCGTCGCTGCCGACGAGCAGGATGTCGGTGGCGCCGTCGTCGGCGGGCGGGGCCGGCGGTTCACCCGCGCGGGGGGTGAGGACGTCGGTGGTGGGGACGTTGCTCTGCAGCTGGTCCTTCGTCACGTACGCGTAGCCCGTGGCGCCCAGCGCCAGCACCGACACGAGCCCCAGCGCGATCCGCCGGGTGATGCGGCCGGCGCGGCCCGGGCGGACACGTGGGGTCCGCACCGTCGGCTGTGGCAGGTCCAACCGGGGGTAGGGCGACGGCTTCCACTCGGAAGACTCCGCGGATTCGTCACTGTCCGTGTCCGATTCCGGCGTCTCGTCAGCCTCAGCCGGCTCGACGGCTTCTTCCGGCGACGGCTCTGCCGGCTCCTCGCCCTCGACCCGGTCCGGCTTGTCCTCGTTCTCGTCCACCCCAAGTACCTCCCCATAGCCCAGCCTAGAGGCCCGCCCCGGCCGCCACGCTGAGTGCCCGACTCTAGTTGACGCAGGGCACTCCGCCGGCCGTGATCGGCGGAGTGGGTGGTGCGGCCGGCGCGGTGGGCGTTGTCGGGGTGGTCGTGACCGTCGATCCCGACCCGGCGCCCGCGCCGCGCCGGTCCTTGCCCAGCAGCACGCGCACGTGCCCGGCGGTGACGTCGGAGTCGGGCTCGGCCTCGAGGTCGCCGCCGAGGGCCTGGCGGACCAGCGCGAGCGCGGCGTCGTCGGCCGGGTTGTAGCGGATCACGGTGCTCGCCCGAGCGGACAGCTTCGTGTCACCCGCGAGCTTGAAGCCCTTGCCCTGCAACAGGGTGTGGGTCTGGGTCGCGACGTCGGCGCCGCTGCCGTCGAACAGCTCGACCGTCACGGCGCCGGCGCCGGGCAGCGTGGCGGGCGTCGAGGTCGGGGTGTCGGGCGTGCCGTCGGAGGTGAGCCGGTCGACCTCCGCCTGAACCTGGGCCGGGTCGACGCGCAGCACGTCGGCGCCGCCGATCACCGCGTTGCCCTGCGTGGGGATGGTGTGGAACTCGACGTTGCCACCCGTCAGGCCGCGCATCTGCTCCGCGAACTCGGTGAGGTCCCAGCCCTCGGAAAGCACCACGGACTTCTTCACCGCGGCCACGAGCTGCGCGATCTTGGCCGGGTTGGTGAGCACGTCGCCGGAGAGGACCTTGTTCGCCAGCCCCGAGAGGAACGCCTGCTGGCGCGCGATGCGGTCGAGGTCGCCGTTGGGCAGGCCGTAGCGCTGGCGCACGAACGCGAGCGCCTGCACGCCCGAGATGCTCTGGCGGCCCGCCGGCAGGTCCACGCCGGACTTCTTCTCCTTCACCGGCGCCTTGAGGCACACGTCCACGCCGTCGATGGCCTTCGTGATCTCGTAGAAGCTCGCGAGGTTCACCTCGGCGTAGCGGTCGATCATGCCCGGCTTGCCGATGAACTTCTCCAGCGTCGCCACGAGGTTCTTGCGACCGGCCACCTTGGACTTCTGGTCGACGTCCTTGAGGTCGGTGTCACCCTGGTTCTGCAGCGTCTTGAACGTGTCGTTGTAGGCGTACACATACGCGCTGTTGAGCTTGTGCTTGCCGAAGCCGCCGGTGATCTCCACCCACGAGTCACGCGGGAAGGAGATGGCGACGGCGTGCTGCCCGTTCTGGGGGATGTGCACCAGGATCATCGTGTCGGTCTGCTTTTCACCGTCCGCGATGCCGGCGTGGAGCATGTCGAGCACCTCGCGCGGCAGCGGGTTGCCCTGCGCGTCGGTGCGGCTGTCCTGGCCCACGAGGAGGATGTCGATGGCGCCGTCGAGCGGCTTGGCGTGCGCCTCGGGCTGGTCGAAGATCTGCGTGGTCGTGAACCCGGTCTGCGGGTCGCCGATGAACTGCCAGCCGTACCAGGTCAGGGCCAGGATCACGATCGAGAGGATCGAGAGCACGACCTTGCCACCGCGGCGCAGCCCGACGAGCACGCCGCGGCCGTGCGCTGCCGGTACCCGCTGCGACGGCAGCGGAGACCCAGGCCACTCGGTCACGCGTTCCTCCCCCACCCATGCCCCGTGGGCACCGGAGTGCCTTCGGGAGACTCTACCGAGTCTCGGGTGGGTCATCCGTAGTCTGGTGGTCGGATTGCCCGGTCGGGCACGAGAAGCGGGCACGAAGGGTGGAGAAGGATGCGAGTCCTGGTCACGGGCGGTGCGGGATTCATCGGATCGCACTACGTCCGGCAGGTGGTTTCGGGTGCCTACCCGACGCTGCGTGACGCCGAGGTCGTGGTGCTGGACAAGCTCACGTACGCCGGCAACGAGGCGAACCTCGACCCGGTCGCCGACAGCCCCCGCCTGCGGTTCGTCCGCGGCGACATCTGCGACGCGCCGCTGGTCTCGGACCTGATGCGGGGTATCGACCTGGTGGTGCACTTCGCGGCGGAGTCGCATGTGGACCGTTCGATCCTGGGCTCGGCCGACTTCGTGCTCACCAACGTGCTGGGCACCCAGACGCTGCTGCAGGCCGCGCTGGAGGCGGGCGTCGGCAAGTTCGTGCACGTGTCCACCGACGAGGTCTACGGGTCCATCGCGGACGGTTCGTGGTCGGAAGACCACGTGCTGGAGCCGAATTCGCCGTACTCCGCGTCGAAGGCGTCGTCGGACCTGATCGCGCGCTCCTTCTTCCGCACGCACGGCCTGCCCGTGTGCGTCACACGGTGCTCGAACAACTACGGCCCGTACCAGTTCCCTGAAAAGGTCATCCCGCTCTTCACCACCAATCTCCTCGACGGGCTGAAAGTGCCGCTCTACGGCGACGGCCTCAACGTGCGCGACTGGCTCCACGTCGACGACCACTGCCACGGCATCCAGCTCGTCGCCGACGGCGGGCGCGCCGGCGAGATCTACAACATCGGCGGCGGCACGGAGCTCACCAACCGCGAGCTCACCGGACGGCTGCTCGACGCGGTGGGCGTCGGCTGGGAGCGGGTGGAGCCGGTGGCGGACCGCAAGGGCCACGACCGGCGCTACAGCGTCGACATCACCAAGATCAGCTCCGAGCTCGGTTACGCGCCGCGGGTGTCCTTCGAGGACGGTCTGGCAGGTACGGTGCGCTGGTACGCCGACAACCGCGCGTGGTGGGAGCCGCTGAAGGGCCGCGCCGCGCTCGGTACGTCCTGAGGATTTTCGTGCTTTTCGTGTGGAGGTAAGACGGTGCGGCTCGCTCTGCTCGTCCCCGGCGGTTCCGGCCAGCTCGGCCGCGACCTGGCAGCGCTCGCGGGTCCCGAGGTGGAGGTGGTCGCGCCGGCTTCGGCGGAGCTCGACGTCCGCTCGGCCGGCGAGGTGGTCCGGGCGCTCGACGCGCTGGTTTCCCGGGCCGCCGCCTCGGGTGCGGCGCCGGTGGTCGTGAACGCGGCGGCGTACACGGCGGTCGACGCGGCCGAGCAGGACGAGGTCCGCGCGTTCGGGGTGAACGCCGACGGGCCGCGCGTGCTCGCCGCCGTGTGCTCGTCGCGGCGGGTGCCGCTGGTGCACGTGTCCACGGACTACGTGTTCCCGGGCGACGCTTCGCGGCCGTACGAGGTCACGGACGAGCTGGGACCGAAGAGCGCGTACGGGCGGACCAAGGCCGCCGGCGAGGACGCGGTGCTCGGGTCCGGCGCGTCGGCCTGGGTGGTGCGCACGAGCTGGGTCTACGGCAAGAGCGGGGCCAACTTCGTCAAGACCATCCAGCGGCTGGAGGGCGAGAAGGACCAGCTGACCGTGGTGGACGACCAGACCGGGTCGCCGACGTGGTCCGCGGACCTGGCCGCCGGGGTGGTGGAGCTGGCCGGGCGGATCGCGGCCGGCGAAGGTCCGTCGTCGCGGGTGCTGCACTGCACCGGCGAGGGCGAGGTGACGTGGTGCGGGTTCGCGAAGGCGATCTTCGAGGAGATCGGCGCGGACCCCGAGCGGGTGCGGCCGTGCACGACCGAAGAGTTCCCGCGGCCGGCGCCGCGACCCGCGTATTCGGTGCTGTCCAACGCGTCCTGGCGCGAGGCGGGGCTGACGCCGTTGCGGCCGTGGCGCGAGGCGCTCGCGGAGTACTTCCGGAGCTGACCGGTGAGGGCGCGGTGCGCCCTCACCGGCGGTTCAGCGCTTGGCGGCCCGGCGGTAGGCCTCGACGGTGAGCGTCGCGCAGTTGCGCCAGGTGAAGCCGGCGGCGTGCGTGCGGCGGGCCGTCGACGTGGCCGTCGCGTGGGGATCGAGCACGGCTTGCCGCAACGCCGTCGCCAGGCCGTCGACGTCGTCGTAGGGCACGAGCGTCGCACACGGACCGGCCACTTCCCGCAGCGCCGGAATGTCCGTGCAGACCACGGGAACGTCCGACGCCATGGCCTCCAGCACCGGCAGCCCGAAGCCCTCGTCGCGCGAGGGCAGCACCAACGCCGCCGCCCCGGCGACGACGGTCCGGAGGTCCACATCGGACAGATAACCCGTCTGCCCGGAACGCGGCAGCCGCGGGAACGGACCCGGCCCGGCGAACACCAGCGGCGGCAGATCCGGCGCGGACGCGTGCGTGCGGGCCAGCCAGTCGAGGCCCTTGCGTGGCCCGGCGGCACCGGCGAACAGCAGGTACTTCTCCGGCAGGCGGAGCTTCGCGCGCTGGCCGTCGTCCGGCGGACGCGCGGTGAACCACGCCGGGTTCACGCCGAGCGGGGTGACGACGATCTTGTCGCGAGCAACGTCCAGGCGCTCGGCCACCGAGTCGGCGACGGCCGCGGTGGGGGTGCAGATCACGTCGGCGCGGCGGGCGCCGCGGCGGACCAGCTCCGGCAGCGTCCGGTCGGACGGCGCGAGCTCGCCGGGTTCGTCGAGGAACGCCAGGTCGTGGATGGTCAGCACGCCGGCGGCGCGCAGCCGGCCGGGGAGGACGAAGTTGGTGCCGTGGACGACGTCGGTGGGGCCGGCGAACAGCTCGACCGGCGGCAGCTCGGACCGCAGCCACGCGCGTCGCAACAACCGCGCGGGCACGGGCATCCCGCGCGCCCGCGCGCCGTGGGGCAGGACGCCGCGCAGCTTTCGCCAGCCGCGCAACGTGAACGCGACCGCGCGAGGGTCCACTTCGGACATCGACGCGAGTTCCTCGCTCAACGCCGCCGTGTAGCGGCCGATGCCCGTGCGGGAGCCGAGCAGCGGGGTGCCGTCGAGCAGCACGCGCAGCGGTCGGTCAGCCACGGCGCAACCGTTGCCGGGCGACCTTCACGACGCGGCCGCCGACGCGGCGGGCCAGCTCGCTCGGGCCGCCCTGAGCGAGGTACTCGCGGACGAGGTCGACGTCGCGGCGGACCAGCGCCGTGCCGCGGACGGGGGCGGTGGTTGTAAGGTCCGCGCCGCCCGGCAGCCGGTCTGCGGCCGGGCGCGGGTTGCGGCAGAACTCCACCAGCGGCTTCAGTGCCTCCGGCCACGCGTAGCGGCGCGCGACCTCGGCGATCCGCTCGACGCAGCCGGCCGCGAACTCCTCGTCGTACAGAGACTTCTCCAGCGCGGCCGCGAGTGCCTCCGCGTCCTCGGCCGGCACGACGACCCCGAGCCGCTCGGTGCGGACCAGGTCGGCGAACGCGTCGCCGTCCGTGGTGACGATCGGCAGGCCCGCCCACAGGTAGTCGAGCACGCGGGTGCGGAAGGCGAACGTGGTCTCGACGTGCTCGTAGTGCGTGGTCACGCCGCAGTTGGCGTCGAGCAGCCAGTTCTGGCGCTCGCCGTAGGGCACCCACTGCTCGTTGAAGAACACGTGCTTGTCCGTGAGGCCGAGCGAGTCGGCCAGCCGGATCGTGCGGGCGCCGATGTCCATCTCGGCGACCTCGGGATTCGGGTGCTTCATACCGAGGAACACGAGCCGTGCGTCGTCGCGGTTCCGGCGGAGCAGATCCACGGCGCGGATGAGCGTGAGCGGGTCGAACCAGCTGTACACGCCGCCGGCCCACAGCACCACGCGGTCGGACTCGCCGAGCCCGAGCGACGCACGCAGGCCGGGGCCGGTGCGCACGGGTTCCTGCGGCGAGAGACCGAACGGCACCACGGCCAGCAGCGACTGCGTGGTCGGGTCGGCGTCGTAGAGCCGCGGCGAGAGCCGGCCCAGCGCGGCGAGGTGGCCCAGCCAGAAGTGGCGCTGGCGCTCGGAGGCGCAGAGGAAGAAGTCGGCGCGCTCCAGCTGTGCGTCGAGGACCTTCGTGACGCCCGCGAGGTCGAGTGCACGCTGGTCGTCGGCCCCGCCCTTGCCCTGCTCCAGCAGCTCGAGGTGCATGGGGTCGTAGACGTCGGCGACCACGATCTTGTTGGCGTGCTGCTTCTTCAGCGTCGGCGCGAGCTCCAGCACGTGACCCTGCAGGATGATCACGTCGGCCCACTCGATGGGGGCGTCGAGGTCGCGGAACTTGCCCGAGCTGATGCGGAACGCCGCGGCCGGCGGTGAGAGCAGCGGGTTGGTGGTCATCAGGTGCACTTCGTGCTCGGCGGCGAGCGTCGAGGCGATGTTCCACGCGCGGATCGCGGGGCCGGCCATGCGCTCGGTGATCGAATCGCCCGTGAGCACGAGGATCTTGCGGCGCTGCCCGAACACGGCCTCGATGCCGAAGGCCTCGACAAGGATTTCGTGGGCCCGCAGGTAGTCCGGCAGGGGATATGCGGGCTCCAAAGCCTTGCGCAGCAAGGGAAGCAGGTCGGCGTCGGTGCGGACGCGGGCGGCCTGCTCCTCGGCGCGGGACTCGGCGAGCGACGGCATCATTTCCACGAACCGGTCGATGGCCAGCACGCCCGCGACGGTCGTCCGCGGCACGGCGAGGTCACCCGTCTCGACCGGGCCGACACCCTTTTCGAGGTTCAGCTGCTCGGGGTCCAGGCCGCCGCGGGCGGTGGCGCGCCGGACGGCCAGCGCGAGCGCCGCGGGCAGCGCCTTGGCGAGCGACTCGTCGGAGAGGTTCTTGTACAGCGCGGCGAGCGCGTTGCGTTCCAGGAGAAAGGTCTCCCGGCCGGTCTCGGGCGCGTCGACGGCGGACATCGTGCCGTGGTGACGGTGGTACGCCAGCGATTCCGGTACGTAGCGCACGCGCCAGCCGCGCAGGTTCAGCCGCCAGCCGAGGTCGACGTCCTCGTAGAACATGAAGAATCGTTCGTCGAACCCGCCGAGCTCGGCGAACACCGAGGCGCGCACGAACATCGCCGAGCCGGTGCCGAAGAGCACGTCCTTGGCGACTTCGCGCTCGGCCTCGGGCACGTCGGCCAGCGGGCTGCCCGCGTGGCGCTTGTAGCCCATGCCGAACCAGGTCAGGCCCGCGTCGACGAAGTCGGTGCCGGTGCCGTCCCAGTCGACGACCTTGCTGGCCACCGCGGCGACGGTCGGCTGCGCCTGCAGCTCCGCGACGGCCGCGGAGACCCACGCGGGCGCCGGGCGGGCGTCGTTGTTGAGGAAGGCGAGCACGGTGCCGTTGGCGTGCTTCGCGCCGAGGTTGCAGCCCCCGGCGAAGCCGCTGTTCACGGGCGACTCGATCAGCTTCACGGCCGGCACGGCGGCGCGGATGCGCTCGGCGTCGTCGCCGCCGGAGGCGTTCTCGACGCAGATCAGCTCGACGTGCTCGTAGTCCAGGTCGGACAGCGCGCGAAGGCAAGTGATCGTGTCTTCGGCGCCGCGGTAGTTCACCACGATCACCGAGACGAGCGGTTGCGGTTCCCCCAGCGCCAAAACGAGCTCCTGTCCGTGATGTCGGGCCTCGCCCAGCTTAAAGGCCCGCCCAGGCGTCCCAGATCGCCCCTCGGCCGAGGGTGGTGATCTCGCCTGTGCGTCTGCGGGCGCGCAGGGTGGCGGGGAGTCTCAGGGCCACTTCGGCCAGCACGCGAGCGCGGAGGCCGACGCGGAAGTTGGCGGCGGCGGGCTTGTTGCGGCGCAGCGGGAGCAGCGCGGTGATCAGGGCGAACCGGACGATTTCGCGCACGGCGATCGCGGCCGGGGCGCAGCGGAGGAGCATGAGGAGGCGGTTGCGTTCGTTCCAGCGGTGGAACAGGGGAGAGCCGGGTTTGGTGCTGGCCCCGTGGCGGTGGTGGACGCGGGCCTTCGGGGCCGAGACGACGTGCCAGCCGGCCAGCCGCAGGCGCCAT
The DNA here is from genome assembly GCF_040704195.1 of Amycolatopsis sp. NPDC047767. Taxonomy (NCBI): domain Bacteria; kingdom Bacillati; phylum Actinomycetota; class Actinomycetes; order Pseudonocardiales; family Pseudonocardiaceae; genus Amycolatopsis; species Amycolatopsis sp. NPDC047767. The sequence goes on along the minus strand of NZ_JBEYSJ010000001.1, from coordinate 212,751 downwards.
GCGGTGTCGGTGTCCTCGTAGTAGCAGAAGAAGCTCGCGGGGACGCCGCCGACGGCTTTGAGTGCGTCCGTGCGCAGGAGGGCGGCGCCGCCGCAGAAGCCGAAGACCTCGTCGGCGGGTTCGGTGAGGTCGGCGCCGTGGCCGTCGGCGGTGAGGCGGACGCCGGTCGACTGCGTGGTGCCGTCGGCCAGCTCCAGCCGGCTCGTGACGGCGGCGGCGAGCGGCTGTTCGGCCAGGGTGTCTTCGAGCTCGGCGAGCCAGGTGGGTTCGGGGGCGGCGTCGTCGTTGAGCCAGGCCACGTGTGGGGTGGTGGTGTGGTCGAGGGCCACGGCCATCGCGCCCGCGTAGCCGGTGTTGCGCTTGAGGCGGATGACCTGCGGTTTCGACGGGTGCGCCTGGAGGAGGGCGGCCGTGCCGTCGTCGGAGGCGTTGTCGATCACGAGCGTCCGATGTGGACGCGTCTGGGCGGCGAGGGCGTCGAGGCAGGCCTCGACGTGAGCCGCGCCACGCCAGGTGACCACGACGACGGTGCTGCCGGTTTCCGCGCTGGTCACCTGGGTGAGAATAGCGGCGTGCCCGAACTGGTAGTGCTCGCCGAGCAGCTGCTCGCCCCCGTCCCGGGTGGTACGGGCCGGTACACCGCCGAACTGCTGCCCGCGCTGGCGCGCACCGCGCCGCCGGGCTGGACGGTGTCGAGCGTGGTCGCGCGCCACGCGGATGTTTCTGCCGCCGTCGTCGAAGGCGTCGAGGGGCCGCGCGCGCTCCCGGTGCCGCCGCGCGCGTTGGTCGGCCTGTGGCAGCTGGGCGTGCCCTGGTGGCCGCGCGGCGACGCGGTCCACGCGCCGACGCCGTTCGCGCCGCCGCGCCCGCCCGCGGGCAAGACGCTGACCGTGACCGTGCACGACACCGTGCCGTGGACCCACCCGGAGACCCTCACCGCCCGCGGCGTGAGCTGGCACCGGTCGATGATCGCCCGCGCCGCGCGCCGCGCGTCGACCTTGATCGTGCCGACGCGCGCGGTGGCCGACGAGCTGGCCGTCCTGGTGGACGTGACCGTGCCGGTGCGCGTGGTGCCCCACGGCGTGACTGTGCCCCAGGGCTCGGCGGCGCTGGACCTGCCGTCGAAGTACGTCCTCGCGGTGGGGACCATCGAGCCGCGCAAGGGCATCGACGTGCTCGTGGACGCCGTCGCCGCGGTGGGCGACGTGGCCCTGGTGCTCGCCGGCCAGCCGGGCTGGGGCGGCATCGACCCGGTCGCGCTTGCCGCTTCACGCGGCCTGACCGACGTGCACGTGCTGGGCAAGGTCACCGACGCGGAACTGGCCACGGCCCTGCGCGGCGCGAGCGTGCTGGCGGTGCCCAGCTTGGCCGAGGGCTTCGGGCTGCCGGTGCTCGAAGCGATGGCCTCGGGGGTCCCCGTAGTGCACACCGACGTGCCTGCCCTGGTCGAGGTCGCCGGCGGCGCGAGCGTGGTCGTACCGCGCGGCGACGCGGTGGCCTTGGCCGCCGGGCTGCGCGAGGTCCTCGGCTCCCCTGCACGCGCGGCGGACCTGGCGCGGCTGGGCCGCGACCGCGCGCGGGAGTTCACGTGGCGATCCGCCGCGGAGGCGGTGTGGGCGGCGCACCGGAAGCGGACGTGACCGCGGGCCGGGTCTCTGGAGTCGGCTGGGAGCCGGACACGGGCCAGTCATCGACGTGGTCCGGTGCTGGATGGCGTGTGGTGGGAACTGGCGGCCGACCCGGTGTCGGCTCGGCGGGGACCGTCGCTCTGCGTGAGCGCTTTTCGTGAGCTGCTACCCGACGCGAGCGTAGGTTCGCCGCCAGTCGGCGTGAGTGCGGACGGCCGGGCGGTGCGCGAGCGCCCCATCGGCGCTGCCTGAGCTTGGGCAGCGAACGTGAGTGGCGCGCAAGATCGTTTGCGGCGATCTTGCCGCGTCGGCAGGCAACACAGTGCCGGAGGCGGACAACACAGCACAGTTCGTCGGTTCCTCACCTATGCGTTGGGTGATCGCCGTACTCTGCTCACGTGACCGGTGATCCCCGTGTGCTGATCGACGCGACCGCGGTGCCCGCGGATCGGGGTGGCGTCGGCCGGTACGTGGACTCGCTCGTCGCGGCGTTGGACCAGGACGGGGCGCGGCTGACGGTCGTGTGCCAGCCCCGGGATCTGTCGCTGTACGACCGGCTCGCCCCGGGGGCGCGAGTGGTGCCCGCGTCGCCCGCGACGTCCACTCGGACGGCCCGGCTGACCTGGGAACAGGCGACGTTGCCGCGGCTCGTGCGTCGCCTGGCGGCGGACGTCGTCCACTCGCCGCACTACACGATGCCCCTCGCGAGCCCCGCGGCTTCGGTCGTGACGCTGCACGACGCGACGTTCTTCACCGACCCCGTGTTGCACTCGTCGGTGAAGGCGCGGTTCTTCCGCGCGTGGACGGTGGCCGCCCTGCGCCGCGCGACGCTGTGCGTCGTCCCGAGCCAGGCGACGGCGCTGGAGCTCGGCCGCGTGACCCCCGTGCGGCACGCGGAACTGGAAATCATCCACCACGGCGTGGACTCGGAACGCTTTCACCCACCGTCCCCCGAGGAGATCGCCGCGGCGCGCGCGGCCGTCGGCATCGGGCGGACGCCGTACATCGCGTTCCTTGGGGCGCTTGAGCCGCGCAAGAACGTGCCGGCCCTGATCCGCGGTTACGCCCGCGCCGTCGCCGGCCAGCCGGACGCGCCCGCTTTGGTGCTCGCCGGCCAGCCCGGCTGGGACACGCAGGTCGAACGCGCGCTGGACGCCGTGCCGCACCGGCTGCGCGTGATCCGCGCCGGCTACCTGCCCTTCGGGACCCTCGCGGGCTTCCTGGGCGGGGCCGAGCTGGTCGCCTACCCGTCGCTGGGCGAGGGCTTCGGCCTCCCCGTGCTCGAAGCCATGGCCTGCGGCGCCGCCGTCCTGACCACCCGCCGCCTCTCCCTCCCGGAAGTCGGCGGCGACGCCGTCGCCTACTGCGGCGTCGGCGCGGGCGACGTGGCCGCCGCGATCACCGAACTCCTCGCCGACCCGCCCCGCCGCGCCTTCCTCTCCGCAGCCGCCCAGCAGCGCGCGAAGGACTTCTCGTGGGCCACAACGGCGGAACGTCACCGCGAGGCGTATGAGAAAGCGTGGGACCGGCACCGCCGGATGCACTGAGCCAGGTTCTGCCAGGTTCTGCTACCATGATCGTGCGAGGTCCCGGTGGGACCGAGAAGAGAGCCTGTGATGCGTCCGGACGGTCGTCTCACAGGCTTTTCGCCTTTTCAGAGCCGAATGTGCTCCTCGATCAACCCTTCGATCTTGTGCGTCCAGTTCCCGGCTGCGCCGAAGCACCAGGCGACGGCGTCGGAGATCCAGAGCAGGGGCTCGAGCGTTGAGTCCAGGTGTTCGTAGGTCAGCTCGGTCTTAGACGGTTGAGTACCCAGCGTCTCTTGAATCGTCCGGCGGTCGTGGTCGTCGCGCTCGTTCCTGGTGTCCAGGACGAGACGGTGCGCGCGGCTTTCGAGCAGGTCTTCGACAGCCCTGCGCAGGCATTGCTGCCGCACGGCTTCTTCGGTCTTGGGTGTGCACGACCCGGTGTACATGCGAACAGAGACCGACATCTTGGCCATTTGATCGATGAGTTGTCTTCGCCGAGGCTCCTTCTCCTTCTTGAAATGAAGCTCCCGCGCCACGGAGGAGCAACTCCGTCAACGCGCGCCGCGTTGGGCGGAGGTGGGCAGGTTCGACGAGGGTGACGCACAGCAGGAACTGGCGATTCCGCGCCGATTCGTCGACGAAAGCGTGCACAGACATCCGCTCATTCTGGCCGCCCTGCCATCACCCTTGGTGACGGGGTTGATCCATGCCCGTAGCCGTGCGTGAGCGGGGGACAATGGCGCCCGTGACCGAGCAGCAGCGCACCTACGGCGACAAACTCGCCGTCGTGACCGTGACCTACTTTCCCGGCGACATGCTCGAGAAGTTCCTCGACACGTTGGACAAGGCGACCGACCGGGACGTCCGCGTGGTGGTCGCGGACAACGCGTCCACGGATGGCGGGCCGGAGAAGGCGGCGGAGCGCGAGAACGTGCAGCTGGTCAGCATCGGCGAGAACGTCGGGTACGGCACGGCCGCCAACCGCGGCGTGGCGGCGCTCGACGACGGCTACGGGTGGGTCGTCGTGGTCAACCCGGATCTGGAGTGGGAGCCGGGGTCGTTGGACGCGCTGCTGGAAGTGGCGAAGCGGTGGCCGCGTGGGGGTGCGTTCGGGCCGTTGATCCACGATCTCGACGGGACCGTCTACCCGTCCGCGCGGTTGCTGCCGTCGTTCGGGCGCGGGATCGGGCACGCCGTGTTCTCGAAGGTCTGGCCCGGCAACCCGTGGACGCGCCAGTACCGTCAGGAGAACGCCGCGCCGCAGGAGCGCACGTCGGAGTGGCTGAGTGGCTCGTGCCAGCTGTTCCGGCGCGAGGCGTTCGACTCGGTGGGCGGCTTCGACACGCGCTACTTCATGTACTTCGAAGACGTCGACCTCGGCGACCGGCTGGCGAAGGCCGGCTGGCTGAACGTCTACGCGCCCTCGTCGAGCGTGATGCACATCGGTGGCGTGTCGACGGCGCGCGTGTCGAAGAAGATGCTGCGCGCGCACCACGCCAGCGCCTACCGCTACCTCGCCGACCGGCACCAGGGCGTGCTGTGGAAGCCCGTGCTGGCGGCGGTGAAGCTCGGGCTGGCCGTGCGCGTCAAGCTCGAAGGAGCCTGATCACAGCCCGTCGAGCCGCCGCGAGAGGTTCGACCTGCCGGTGCTCTGCTTGATCGTCGGCACCAGCCCGGTCAGCTCTTCCTCGGCCGGCTCCCGCAGCGGGCTCGGCACGGGCGCGGCCTGCGGACGCGGCACCAGCGGAGTGGTCACCTGCGCGGACGGCACCTCCAGCGGCGTGGTCGTGCTCGGCTTCGCCAGCGGGTGCTCGTCGTTCTCCTCGATCAACGACGCCGGGAGCTGCGTCGTCGTGTCGGGATCCTGCTGGTCGAGCTCCGAGACCACGGATCTCGGGATCTGCTGCGTGTTGGAGGCGTCCATCGGCGACGTCATGTTGTCCGGCGTCACCACGAAGGCGCCGCGGGAACGGGCGCGTGCGAGCAAAGCGTCCGCGCGATCGCGGGGGTCCATCCCCTCGGCCTCCCGACTGACCCGGGGCCTCTGGGGAAAGGCCCACCTGTTTCCTGTCTAGGGTAGGCCCTCGGGGGCGCAGCCGTCAGCGTTTCCCGCGGCTTGTCGCTCAGCGGTGCGTGATACAAGAGGAGTTTTCTGTGACGTCCGAGCTCGAGGTCGACGCCGTCGTGCTGGTCGGGGGCAAGGGCACCCGCCTGCGGCCGCTCACCCTGTCCGCGCCGAAGCCGATGTTGCCGACGGCCGGGACCCCCTACTTGAGTCACCTGTTCTCGCGAATTCGCGCGGCCGGGATCCGCCACGTCGTGCTCGGCACGTCCTATCGCGCCGAAGTCTTCGAGGAGTACTTCGGCGACGGTTCGGCCCACGGCCTCGAACTCGAGTACGTGGTCGAGGACGAGCCGCTGGACACCGGCGGCGCCATCCGCAACGTGTACGACAGGTTGCGCGCGGACCACGCGATCATCTTCAACGGCGACATCCTCTCCGGCGCCGACCTGCGCCATCAGCTCCAGACCCATGTGGACACCGGCGCCGACGTCACCCTCCACCTCCAGCGCGTGCCCGACCCGAGCCGGTTCGGCTCCGTCCCCACGGACGAGCACGGCCGCGTGCAGGCGTTCCTCGAGAAGACGCCCAACCCGCCGACGGACCAGATCAACGCCGGCTGCTACGTCTTCCGCCGCTCGGTGGTCGAGACCATCCCGGCGGGCCGGCGCGTGTCGGTGGAGCGCGAGACCTTCCCCGGGCTCCTCGAAGCCGGCGCGCACCTCCACGGCTTTGTCGACTCCTCGTACTGGCTCGACGTCGGCACGCCCGAGGCGTTCGTGCGCGGCAGCGCGGACCTGGTGCGCGGCATCGCGCCGACGTCCGCCCTGGCGGGCCCGACCGGCGAGTCGCTGGTCCTCGACGGTGCTTCCGTGGCCTCGTCCGCTCAGCTGACGGGCGGGACGACGATCGGGGAGAAGGCCGTGATCGGCGACGGGGTGACGGTCGACGGTTCGGTCGTGTTCGACGAAGCCGTGGTCGAGGCCGGGGCCATTGTGGAGCGTTCGGTGCTGGGTCGCGGCGCGTTCGTGGGGGCGGGCGCGGTGCTGCGGGGCGTGGTCCTGGGCGACGGCGCGTCCGTCGGCGCCGGCTGCGAGCTCCTCGACGGCGCCCGCGTCTGGCCCGGCGTCACCCTGCCCGACGGCGGCATCCGGTTCTCGAGCGACGCATGATCGAGTGGCGACCGCCCTTCCCGCTGGACCTGGCCGCGGTGCTGGGCCCGCTCAGCCGCGGGCGCGGTTCGCTGAACTTCCGCGGTGAGCGTGGCGTCTGGTGGCTGGCCGCCAACACGCCGTCCGGCGTGGGCACGCTGGCGCTGCTGCGCCGGCCCGACGGCGTCGTCGAGGCCGACGCGTGGGGTCCCGGCGCGGAGTTCCTGCTCGACGGCGTGCCGGCGCTGCTCGGCGCCGAGGACGACGACACCGGCTTCGTCGCGCACCACCCCGTGGTCGCCCGCGCGCGCCACGACGCCCCCGGCCTGCGCCTCGGCTCGACGCGGCGCGTGTGGGACTCGCTCGTGCTCGCGGTGCTGGAGCAGAAGGTCTCGGGCAAGGAGGCCATCCGGTCGTGGGCCGAGCTGTGCCGCTGGTTCGGCACGCCCGCACCCGGCCCGGGACCGGCTTCGCTGCGCGTACCCCCGTCCCCGGTGGCGATCAGGTCCATTGTGGACTGGAACTGGCACCGCATCGGCGTGGACCTCAAACGCCGGACAGCGCTGATCAACGCCGCCCGCGTGGCTCCGCGGCTGGAGGAAGCCGTGGCGCTCCGGGGTTCCGCAGGCCGGGCCCTGCTGCGCAAAGTGTCCGGCATCGGCGTGTGGACCGCCGCCGAAATCGCCCAACGCGCCTGGGGTGACCCGGACGCCGTCAGCTTCGGCGACTACAACATCCCGAACATGGTCGGCCACACACTGCTGGGCCGGCGCATCGACGACGAGACCATGGCCGAGTTGCTCGCGCCCTACGCCCCCCATCGCCAGCGCGCGATTCGGTACCTGGAAGTCGGCGGGGCCCGCGCGCCGCGGTACGGGCCCCGCATCGAACTCCGCGACTACCGCGCGATGTGACCTACTGCGGCGGCTGTTGACCCTGGCGGGGCTGCTGCTGCGGATACTGCTGCTGTGGCGGCGGATACTGCGGCCCAGGCTGCTGCTTCGGCTTCCGCCCCACGGTGAACTTCAGCACGAGGATGACCACCAGCACGATGATCAGCAGCGCTGGGAGCACAAAACGCAACACGACGGCTGAATCTCCTTCTCAGTTCCCGAATCCGGACGGCGGCTGTTGACCCGGCGGCTGCGGCGGATACGGCTGCTGCGGGTACTGGCCGGGCACCGGAGGCTGTTGTTGCGGAAAGCCGGGCTGACCCTGCGGATATCCCGGCTGTTGCGAAGAAAATGGCAGTTGGCCCGGGTACTGCTGCTGAGGGCCGGGCTGCGGCGGATACGACGGTTGCTTCGGCTTTCGCCACACCGTGAGCTTCAGGACGAGAAGGACTACGAGCAGAGCCACCAGCAGGATCGGCGTGATCAGGTTGTGGATGTTCACCGGTCGCCTCAGTTCCCGAATCCGGACGGCGGTGTTTGACCCGGCTGCTGCTGCGGGTACTGGCCGGGTACCGGAGGCTGTTGCTGTGGATAACCGGGCTGACCCTGCGGGTATCCCGGCTGTTGCGGATAGCCGGGTTGCTGCGCCGGCTGTCCCGGCGGGTAGCCGGGCTGTTGCGGGTAACCCGGATACCCCGCCTGCCCGGGCGGATAACCGGGGTCGCCCGGGTAACCCGGCGGTTGCATTCCTTGCCACGGCGGCGGAATCGGCGGCTGACGGCGTTTCTTCGAAGACCGCACGCCCACCACGATGGCCGCGACGATGCCTGCCAGCAGCAGCAAGATGATGAGATGCCAAGGCTGAATGGCGTTCACGACAAAAGTCCCCTCTCCCCGGCCCATGGTCATCGTAGGGGGAGTGGCCGTCGGGGGCTGGGCGAGACCGGAGCGGTCAGCGCAGCGCGGCCGTCACGATGGCGAGCGCCTCGTCCGTCGACAGGCCCAGCTGTCGCGTCACTGCTGCATAATCGGCGGCCGCCGACAGGGCCCGCGAACGCGACTCGTCCCCTGAGGCACCCACGAAGCTGCCGGCGCGGCCGCGCGTTTCGATCAGGCCGGCTTCCTCCAACTCCCGGTACGCGCGAGCCACGGTGTTCGGGGCGACGCCCAGGTCCGAGGCCAGCGCGCGAACGGTAGGGAGCTTGGTGCCGACGGCGAGGGTGCCGGCGTTGATCTGCGCGGCGATCGACGAGCGCACCTGCTCGAACGGCGGCACCGAAGAGGCGCTGTCGTAGCTCACGGTCACCGCGAAACCTCCCTAACGCCGGCGCTTCCTGCGCAGGCTGACGACCACACCCACGACGACCAGCACGAACGCCACCCCGAACCCCACGGCCACGACCCAGCCGCTCACGAACCCGCCGTCGCCGGTGTGGATGTGCGGGTTGGCGAGCACCAAGGGCATGCCGACCATGCTAACGGGACGAAACGGCCGCGTTCACGAGTTCGGCCAGATCCTCCGACCCCGCGGGCAGGGCGTCGACCGGCCACCAGCGCAGGTCGTCGGACTCGTCGCTGCGGACGGGCAGCGCCCCGGCCGGCGCGCGGACCGCGTAGCGCACGTCGAAGTGCCGCGTCGGCACGCCGAGGGAGCACGTGATCGGGTGGACGTCGAGGTGCACCGGCTCGGCGCCGATCTCCAGGCCCGTCATGCCCGACTCCTCCGTCGCTTCGCGCAGAGCCGCGGAGGCGACCGACGCGTCGGACGGCTCGCAATGCCCACCCAGCTGCAGCCAGCGGCCGACACGCGGGTGCAGCGTCAGCAGCACCTGCGTACCCGTCGAGTCGAGGACCACCGCTGAGGCCGTGAGGTGCCCGGCCGCGCACGAGCGTTGCACGGTGTCGTCCCGCGTGGCCAGGAAACCCAGGAACGCCTGGCGCAGCGATTCCTGCGAGCCCAGGGAAGGAGCCCACGCCGTCAGGATCTTCACCGCATCCGCATGCAGCGTCACAGTTCGACCAGCCCTTCGCCCGGCTCACCCAGCGAGCGCGCGGCAGGCGTTTCGAGCGGGTGCCCGATCGCGACCGCGCCCAGCGGCTCCCAGCGCGAGTCCAGGCCCAGCGTCGAGCGCACGAGGTCGGCCGCGAAGATCGTCGACCCGATCCAGCACGAGCCCAGGTCCTCCGCCGCCAAGGCGACCAGCAGGCCCTGCACCGCGGCGCCGGCGGCGACCGTGAACATCGTGTGCTCGCAGTCGTTGCGCCGCTGGTCGCGGTAGGTGTGGGCGCCCTCGGGCACGAGGAACGGGATCACGACCTCGGGCGCGCGGTACAGAATGTCCCCGCGCGACAAGCGTTTCTCGATCTGCGACGGCGTGAAGTCGTCGTTCGACAGGTCCGCCCGCCACGATTCGCGCATCGCGTCCAGCAGCTTCGCGCGCAGCCCGGTGTCGCGCAGCCACACGAACCGCACGGGGTGTGTGTGGTGCGGCGCGGGCGCGGTCAACGCCGCCGCGACCGCGCGCCGGACGACCGAAGGATCCACCGGCGCGTCGGAGAACGTGCGCACGGAACGCCGGTGCGGCACGGCTTCCCGCCGGCCCTGCGCCAGCGCTTCGTTGGTGCCCAAGCGGAACAGGTCCTCGTCGACGGGCCGGATCAGGTTCCGCGCGGTGGAGCCGTCGTCGGTGAGCTGCAGGCCGCGCACGACCGCCACCGGCAGGCCGCCGAGCTTGCCCTTCACCAGGTCCGCGGCGGCGGCGAGCTCGTCGGCCACCGCGATCTCCGTGACGGCCAGCTCGTTGCCCTGCGAGTCGACCTGCCCCGCGTACGCGTGCAGCACGCGCAGTCCCGAAGCGCCGATCGCCGCGTCGGTCTGCCCGACGCGCCACGCGCGGCCCATCGTGTCCGTGACGACAACGGCGACCTCGACACCCAGCCGGTCCCGCAGTCCGCCGCGCAGCGCGTGGGCCGACGCGTCCGGGTCCGCGGGCAGCAGCGCGACCTCGTCGCCCTGCACGTTCGACGCGTCGATCCCCGAAGCGGCCTGCACGATCCCCAGCGGGTTCTCCGTGATCACCGTGCGCGCCACCCGCGCGACGACCCGCACCGTCTCCTGGTCGATCAGCTCGCGTCGCGCCGCGTCCCGGGCCTCCGGGTCGCTCGGCACGCGCACGAGCCGGCCCTCGACCTTCGAGAACACCTTGCTCGTCACCACCACGACGTCGCCCGACCGCAGCCACGGCGCGGCCGCGACGATGGCGCCGGTGAGATCGTCGCCGGGACGGAACTCCGGCAGCCCGGTCACGGGCAGGATCTCGACCTTGGCCGACGCGTGATCACTGAACTCAGACACCGGACACTCCCGCAACGTCGAAGGCCGCCCGCACCATCGCGGCCGTGGCGTCCACATCGGACATCAGCAGCGGCACCGCGCGCACGTCGACGCCCGGCACCGTCACGTCGTGGTCCTCCTCGGCGACGAGCCAGCCGTCCAGCACCCCGCCGTCGGAGCGGGCGCCGTAGTGCCGGCCGACCGCCTCGGCGGAGGTCTCCACGCCGATCGCCGTGAGGCACGCGTCGGCCATGCCGCGCAGCGCCTTGCCGCCGATGATCGGCGAGATCCCCACGACCTTGGCCTTCGACTTGCGCAGCGCCTCGCGCACACCCGGCACCCCGAGCGTCGTCCCGACGCTCACCACCGGGTTCGACGGCGCGAACAGCACCAGGTCGGCCTCGCCCAGCGCCTCGAGCACACCCGGCCCGGGCTTGGCCTCGTCGGCGCCGACCGAAACGATCGAGTGCGCCGGACGGTCGGCCCGGTAGCGCACCCACCACTCCTGGAAGTGGATCGCCTTCTGCTGCTCCGGCTGGTCGGGGTCGTCGATCACCACGTGGGTCTCCACGCGGTCGTCCGACATCGGCAGCAGCCGCACGCCCGGGCGCCAGCGATCGCACAGCGCCTCGGTGACGGCCGAGAGCGGGTAGCCCGCGCGCAGCATCCGCGAGCGGATCAGGTGCGTCGCGATGTCCTTGTCGCCCAGCCCGAACCACGTCGGCTCCGCGCCGTACGCGGCGAGCTCCTCCTTGACGACCCACGTCTCACCCGCGTGGCCCCAGCCGCGTTCGGTGTCGATGCCACCGCCGAGGGTGTACATGCAGGTGTCGAGGTCGGGGCAGATGCGCAGGCCGTGCATCCACACGTCGTCGCCGGTGTTCACCAGCGCCGTGACCTCGTGCGGGGACGGGCTCTCCGGCTCGCCGATCGCGGGCATCCCGAGTGCGGTCTTCACGCCGAGCAGGAAGCGCGCGCCACCGACTCCACCGACCAAAACGACGATCTTCACGACTGCGGATCCTCGCACGCGCCCGGTCCCAGGCCCCAGTAGCGGTACCTGTGGTGCTCCGTACAGCCGAGCGCGGAATACAGCTTCAACGCGCCTTCGTTGTCCACGGCCACCTGCAACACCCACCTCTCCGCACCGTGCGCGCGACCCCACCCGGCCAGCGCGGACATGAGCGCCGACGCGAGCCCGCGCCGGCGGAACTCCGGCCGCACGGCCAGGCGCGACACGTGGAGCCACCCGTCCACGATGGCACCGCGCACGGCTCCGGCGGTGACACCGGCAGCGTCGTCCACGTCGACCACGCCATAACCCACCTTGCCCGTGCTCAGCACGTGGCGTTCGGCCGCGCCCGGCGACGGGCTGTCGGCCGCCAGCTCCCACCACGCCGTGGTCGGCTCGTCGAGGATCTCGGCGTCCTGCGCGGGCCCGGCCGGCAGCGGCCCGACGAGCACCGACACCTCGTGGCCCGCAGCGTGTTCGGTCCACTCGCGCCAACCGGCGGCTGCGACGGCACGCTCGGTGGCGCTGTCCTGGATCACCTGCGCAACAGGTGGGATCCCCCGATCGTGGGCGAAGTCACAGACGGCCGTCAACGCGGCGGCCACGCTCCGGCCGGGGTCGCCCACGGCGAGTGCGCTGTTGGCGCGCCCGGTGAAGCCGTCGGCCCAGCGCAGGCGCCAGTCGCCGAGGGGTTCGTCGACCACCGGGGGCCAGGCCCGCGCACACACGAGTTCGAGCATTTCCGAGTCGTTCACGGTTAGATTGTCCTTGACGCGGCACCCCATTTTCGCAGGGAGAACCGATGAGCTACGTGCGCAGGGACGACAAGCACAACGACGACCTGGTCGACGAGATCGCCGACGGTTTCGAACGCACGCTCAAGGAGAAGCGCGAGGGCGACACCAAGCCCACCGGCCCGGGGTTCACCATCACCGGCGACGCGCGCAACGCCCCGAAGCCCCGCCGCCGGGACCGCTGAGCGGGACATTCGGCCCCATACCAGGGGTATGGCTAAGGGTTGCCTAAGCACCACCGGTGCCTCGGGAAGCGCGTAATGTCCGCAGGGACTGGCTAAGCAGAGAAAAGCAGGAGTACGCAGTGACCTACGTGATCGCCGAGCCCTGCGTCGACGTGCTCGACAAGGCGTGTATCGACGAGTGCCCCGTGGACTGCATCTACGAGGGCGAGCGGATGCTGTACATCCACCCCGACGAGTGCGTCGACTGCGGCGCCTGCGAACCGGTCTGCCCGGTCGAGGCGATCTACTACGAGGACGACGTCCCCGACAACTGGGCCGACTACACCAAGGCCAACGTCGACTTCTTCGACACGCTGGGCTCGCCCGGCGGTGCCTCCAAGGTCGGCAAGACCAGCCACGACCCCGCCTTCATCAAGGCGCTGCCCCCGCAGGGCGAATGACGACCCGCCCCCTGCCCGACTTCCCCTGGGATTCGCTCGCCGAGGTCAAGGCCCGCGCGCAGGCGCATCCCGGCGGGATCGTCGACCTCTCCGTCGGCACGCCCGTGGACCCGGTTCCGGCCTCGATCCGCGACGCGCTGGCATCGGTATCGGAGATCCCGGGCTACCCGGCCACCCACGGCACGCCCGCGCTGCGGACGACCGCCGTGGAGGCGCTGGGCCGGCGCTACGGCGTCGAGGGGCTCGAGCCGGACGCGGTGCTGCCGACGATCGGGTCGAAGGAAGCCGTGGCCTGGCTGCCGCGGCTGCTCGGCCTCGGTCAGGGCGACACCGTGGTGATCCCCGAGCTGGCGTACCCGACCTACGAGGTGGGGGCGCTGCTGGCGGGCGCCGACGTCGTCCGCGCGGACGGGCTCACGCAGCTCGGGCCGCAGCGGCCGGCGATGATCTGGCTCAACTCGCCGTCGAACCCGACCGGCAAGGTGCTCGGGGTCGAGCACCTGCGCAAGGTCGTGGAGTGGGCGCGTGACCGCGACGTGATCGTGGCGTCGGACGAGTGCTACCTCTCGCTCGGCTGGGACGCCGAGCCCGTGTCGGTACTGCACCCGTCCGTCCACGGTGGACGGCTCGACGGGCTGCTGGCCGTGCACTCGCTGTCGAAGTCGGCGAACCTCGCGAGCTACCGCGCCGGGTTCATCGCCGGCGACCCGAAGCTGGTCAAGCAGCTGCTGGAGATCCGCAAGCACGCCGGGATGATCGTGCCGCGTCCGGTGCAGGAAGCCATGGTGGCCGGCCTGACCGACGACGAGGCCGTCGCCGCGCAGCGCGAGCGGTACCTGCGCCGCCGGCTCGTGTTGCGGAAAGCGTTGCAGGACAACGGTTTCGAGATCTCCCACTCCGAAGCCGGGCTGTACCTCTGGTCCACGCGCGGCGAACCGGCGCTGGACACCGTCGCATGGCTGGCCGAGCGCGGCATCCTCGTGGCGCCGGGCACGTTCTACGGCCCGGCCGGCGGTAACCACGTGCGCGTGGCCCTGACCGCCACGGACGAGCGCATCGACGCCGCCGCGGAGCGGCTGAACTCCTGATTCCCGGGCGGGCGCGCTTCGGTGCGCCCGCTCAGAAATCCCGTCCCGTGAAGCCCCGGTAGACGAACCTCGTGAGCGCCTCGACGGCCTCGTCGTCACTCGGTGCCGTCCAGCCCGTCGGCGCCGGCGCGGTGAGCCACATCTGCGCGAAGTTGTCGATCAGCTGGTACATCATCACGATGCTCAGCTGCGTCGACGCGGGCAGCTCGTACCCGGCCGCCGTGACCCGCTCGAGGTGTCCCGCGATGTCGGCCGCCTGCGTGACGCCGAAGCTCGCGAGCGTGCTCGCGAACCCGTCGTGGACCATCGACGCCTGGCGCAGCGCCTGCATCGTGGCCGCGTTTTCCTTGTAGAAGGCCCAGTACTGGCGCACGTGCCAGCGCACGGCCTCGGGGTCGCTGAAGTCCGACAGGTGGCCCTCGGAGGCCGCCTCCTCGTCGCCCGCCGCCGCCAGGTCGCCCAGGAGCGCCTCGAGCAGCTCCTCCTTGCTCGCGAAGTGGTTGTAGAACGAGCCCGCCGCCCGGCCGGCTTCCGCCGTGATGTCGGTGATCTTCGTGTTCAGGTAGCCCTTGCGCGCGAACACGCGCTTGGCGGCCTCCTTCAACGCGGTCTCCGTCTCGGCGGCCTTCTCCTTGCGGCTCGTCGCCGTCATCTCGGCACCTCCCTTGACAGGAACGCTAGCAGCGCGCATTCTGAATTCAGATTCACTGAATTTGAATTCACTGGAGGGGACATGGACACCACGGTGCTGATCGCGGGAGCCGGCCCGACCGGCCTGACCCTGGCGATCGAACTGGCCCGGCGCGACGTCGCGGTCCGGATTGTCGACAAGGCCCCGGCCTTCTTCAACGGCTCGAGAGGCGACGGCCTGCAGCCCCGCACGCTGGAGGTTTTCGAGGACCTGGGCGTGCTCGACGCGGTGCTGGCGGCGGGCTCGCCGCAGTACCCGATGAAGGTCTACCTGGACGGCGAGTTCGTGCAGGAGCGCTGGATGAGCGACACCGTCGAGCCGACGCCCGCGGTGCCGTACCCGAACATCTGGTTCCTCGGGCAGTCGCAGACGGAGGGCATCCTGCGCGAGCGGCTGTCGTCGTTCGGGGTGCGGGTGGAGCTCGGGGTGGGGCTGGTGGGGTTCACGCAGTCCGCTTCGGGCGTGACGGCTTCGCTGTCGACGGGGGAGACGGTCGAGGCTTCCTACTTGGTCGGTGCCGACGGCGGGAAGAGCTTCGTGCGCAAGGCACTGGGGATTCCGTTCGAGGGCACGACCGACGAGTCGATCCGGATGTTGCTGGGGGACGTCCAGGCTTCGGGCCTCTCGCACGACTCGTCGTACTGGTTCGCGCCGGCTTCGTCGCCGATGAGCGGGGTGGCGTTCACGCCGCTGGCCGGCACGCCGCACTTCCAGTTCGGGGCGCCGCTGGGGGACGGGGACCTGGCGGTGGAGACCTCGCTGCCGGCGTTGCAGGCGCGGCTGGACTCGGTGTCGGGCGGCGGGATCCGGCTGTTCGACCTGGCCTGGTCGACCGTGTGGCGGCCGAACATCCGCCTGGCCGCTTCCTTCCGCGTCGGGCGCGTGTTCCTCGCCGGCGACGCCGCACACGTGCACCCGCCGACGGGTGGGCAGGGGCTGAACACGGGGGTCCAGGACGCGTACAACCTGGGCTGGAAGCTGGCCTCCGGGTCTCCCTCGCTGCTGGACACCTACGAACCCGAGCGGCGGGCGGTGGCGGCGCGGGTGCTGGGCGTTTCGACGGCTCTGATGGAGAAGTACGCCGACGGCGACGAGGACGCCCATCGGCGGGGGTCGGAGACACAGCAGCTGGATGTCGGGTATCGGGGTGGGCCGTTGGCCGCTGCTGGTTCTGGCTCGCTTCGGGCTGGGGACCGGGCTCCGGACGCGCCGTTGGTGGACGCGAACGGGAAGCCGGTGCGGCTGTTCGAGCTGTTCCGGGGCCCGCACGCGACGGAGCTCGTCTTTGGTTCGGGTGCGGTGGGTTCCTCCCCGGAGGCGCACCGGATCTTGCCCGCCGGGTCGATGGCTTCGGGCTCGGATCTGGTGGACGCGGGCGGCCACGCGCACGCGGCTTACGAGGCCACGGCGGGGCGCCGCGTGCTGATCCGCCCGGACGGCTACGTCTGGTCGATCACGGCGGAGTGATCTGGCCGAGGGTCAGAGAGCCGTGTCTGCCGCCTTGTCGATGCGGGCCCAGACCGCCGGCCAGGCCGCGCGGGCCTCGGTGCGCTTGAGGAGTTCGTGTTCGGCGATGCGGCCCGCGATGAAGCCGACCTCGCTGTCGACGCTGGCCAGCACCGCGCGCACCCTTTCGGCGGCGATCACGGCGTCCTGGTGGTCGCCGAGGACGGTCTGGAGTTTGCGGGTCGACTTGACGAGTTCAGTGAGGGCGGTGGCCTGCTTCTTCTTCGCCGACGAGCGGGCCAGTTCGGCGGTGTAGCGCAGCTTCTTGCCGTAGATGCGCAGGGCGTGCAGGTCGTCGTCCGGCGGGTCCGCGGGCAGGGCGCGGACGGCCTTCGACAGGCGGCGGTACGGCTTGCGGACGTCGGTCGCCAGGCTGCCCGAGCCCAGCGGCGTGGGGTCGAGCTCGTGGTCCGGGATGCGCGTGAGCTGGGCGATGCGCTGCAGCAGCGTGGCGTAGCGGGCGCTCGACAGGGCGCGCGTCAGGCGGCGGCGGGCGGCGCCGCGTTCGGTGACGAACTTCGAGACCAGGCGGCGGCCCGCGGGCTGGTCGCGGACCTCGAAGGTGGCGATCACCTCGCGCAGGTGGCCGATCAGCACGTCGTAGTCGCGAACCTCGCCGAGGGACTGGCCGAGCCAGCCCAGCTCGGCGCGCACGGGCTCGGCGGACTCGCCCAGCAGCGCGCCGGAGGTCTTCAGCACGCTGCGCATGCGCCGGAGGGCGACGCGCATCTGGTGCAGGTCTTCGGGGTCCGTGCCGCTGCGGGTGCCGGGCTCGCGCGACAGCAGCTCGCGCAGCTCGTGGTCCAGCTTGGCCCGGATGTGGGTGGCCGCCGGGTCCCGGGGGCCGGCTTTCGCGGGCTCGTCGGGCAGGCCGAGCTCGGCCGGGGTCGTCGGCTCAGGTGCGCGGCGGCGGGTCGAGGAGGGCAACGATTCGGTGGTCACGACATGAATGGTAAGTGAACACGCAGGCAGAGTGGATGTGACTCGTGACGAAAAGGGCGCGACCCCGGTGGGGCGCGCCCTTTTCGGCAAGACGATCAGTTTGCGTGCAGCGCTTCGTTCAGTTCGATCCCGACGCCGGTGCGCGACACGACCTCCACCGCGCCCGTCGCCGAGTTCCGCCGGAAGAGCGCACCCGAAATACCCGAGATCTCCCGCGCCTTCACGGTCTTGCCGTCGACGACGACCTTCGTGCCGGCCGTGATGTACAGCCCGGCCTCGATCACGGAGTCGTCGCCGAGGGAAATGCCCACGCCGCCGTTGGCGCCGATCAGGCAGCGCTCGCCGATCGCGATGACCTCCTTGCCGCCGCCCGAGAGCGTGCCCATGATCGACGCGCCGCCGCCGACGTCGCTGCCGTCGCCCACGACCACGCCCGCCGAGATCCGGCCCTCGACCATGGACGCGCCGAGCGTGCCGGCGTTGAAGTTCACGAAGCCCTCGTGCATCACGGTCGTGCCGGAGGCGAGGTGCGCGCCCAGGCGCACGCGGTCGGCGTCGGCGATGCGCACGCCCGAGGGCAGCACGTAGTCGACCATCCGCGGGAACTTGTCCACGCCGTACACGGCCACCGCGCCACGCGAGCGCAGCCGCAGGCGGGTCTGCTCGAAGCCCTCGACGGGGCACGGGCCGTGGTTCGTCCACACGACGTTGGCCAGCTTGCCGAAGATGCCGTCGAGGTTCTGCCCGTGGGGCTGCACGAGCCGGTGCGACAGCAGGTGCAGCCGCAGGTAGGCGTCGTGCGCGTCGGCGGGGGCCGCGGCCAGGCTGCCGATCGTCACGCGCACCGCGACGACCTCGACGCCACGGTCGGTGTCGGGCCCGAGCAGCGCCGCCGCGGCGTCACCGAGCAGCTCGGTGGTCTCGGCGGCCGACAGCCGCTCGGTGCCACTGGTGCCGGTGCCGGTCAGCTTCGGGTGCGGGTACCAGGTGTCCAGCACCGTCCCGTCGGACGCGACGGTGGCCAGCCCGACGCCGACGGCGCCGGTCGTTTCGGGGTCAGGGGTCTGCTCGCTCACGCCGGTCACGGTAGTCGAGCCACGCGCCTCAACCCGTGGTGGCCTGCTGGTTCACGAGCTTCTTCACCGACGTGAGCGCAGCCGAGATGGTGATCAGCGCCTGCGTGCAGGCGCCGCCCGCGGTGGGCACGGTGGTGCAGCCCGCCCCGCGGAACGCGCTCACGCCCTGGTCGAGCGCGGCCGCCGCGTGATCGAGCGCCACGTCGACGGTCTTGCCGGCCGCCGCGCGCTCGTGCACCGACGCGGCCGTGCCGCCGACCTCCGTGACGAACTTCTCGCAG
Source organism: Amycolatopsis sp. NPDC047767 (assembly GCF_040704195.1). Classification (NCBI taxonomy): domain Bacteria; kingdom Bacillati; phylum Actinomycetota; class Actinomycetes; order Pseudonocardiales; family Pseudonocardiaceae; genus Amycolatopsis; species Amycolatopsis sp. NPDC047767. The sequence goes on along the minus strand of NZ_JBEYSJ010000001.1, from coordinate 194,139 downwards.
CCCTTGGGCAGCTGCGTCTGCGGGCTCGTGTAGCAGGCGTCGGCGGACAGCGCGTCGAGCTTGATCGGCAGCGCGTCAGGGCCCGGCGACCCGGGGTTCGGGCCGGGCGTGGGGCCCGCCTCGGAGCCGCAGCCGGTCAGGACCAGGGACAGGAGGACGCCGCCGAGAGCGACCAGGGAGCTTCGCGTGCGCACGTCCCTCACGGTAGCCCTCGGGCCGGGTCGGTACGGTGCCGGTATGACCTCGCTGGACCTGCGCGCCGACCCCGCCGACCTCACCGCCGCCCTCGTCGACGCGTTCAGCGTCTCCGGCGAGGAGGCCCGGCTCGCCGACGCCGTGCAGGCCGCGCTCACCGAGCAGGCGCCGCACCTCGAGGTGGTCCGCAACGGCGACGCCGTGCTCGCGCGCACGAACCTCGGCCGCAGCTCGCGCGTGATCCTCGCCGGGCACCTCGACACCGTGCCGGAGAACGCCAACCTCCCGTCGCACCGCACCGGTTCCGGCGACGAAGAGCTGCTCCACGGCCTCGGCTCCGTCGACATGAAGGGCGGCGACGCGGTGTTCCTGCACCTCGCCGCCACGCTGCCCGAGCCTCGCCACGACGTGACGTTCGTCTTCTACGACAACGAAGAGGTCGAAGCGGTCAAGAACGGCCTCGGCCGCATCGAGCGCGAGCTGCCCGAGTGGCTGGCCGGCGACCTGGCGGTGGTCGGCGAGCCCTCCAACGGCGTCATCGAGGCCGGCTGCCAGGGCACGCTGCGCGTCGAGATCCGCACGAGCGGGACCCGCGCGCACACCGCCCGCGCGTGGATGGGCGAGAACGCGATCCACGCCCTGGCCGAACCCCTGCGCCGGCTCGCCGAGTACGCGCCGCGCGTGGTCGACATCGACGGCCTCACCTACCGCGAAGGCCTTCAGGCCACCAAGATCTCCGGCGGCGTGGCCGGCAACGTCGTGCCCGACGCCGCCGTGCTCACGGTCAACTTCCGCTTCGCCCCGGACCGCAACCCCGCGCAGGCCGAGGCCCACGTGCGCGAGGTCTTCGACGGCTACGACGTGACGCTCACGGACCTCTCACCGGGCGCGCTGCCTGGCCTTTCGGCGCCGGCGGCCGCCGAGCTCGTGGCCGCCGCCGGTGGCCGCGCCGCCGCGAAGCTGGGCTGGACCGACGTCGCCCGCTTCGCCGCGCTGGGCATGCCGGCCGTCAACTTCGGCCCCGGCAACCCGAGCCTCGCGCACACGCAGCAGGAACACGTGCACGTCGCGGAGATCCGCCAGGTGGCCGACGTCCTGCGCAAGTTCCTGGGCTGACCCCCGGCCGAGTCCTGCGCACCGCACCCGACGTGGTGTTGGTTGCTGAACGCACCGAACGCCACATTGGGTGCGTTGGGTGCACCGAACGCCGCATTGGGGTGCTCGCCGCGACCCGGTGGCCGGGGGTGAGCGGCCGGGTGGCTAGGCCGTTCCCGCGCGGACGGCCTGGATGTCGAGCTGGATCTCGATCGTCGAGCCGACCATGACCAGGCCCTTGGCGAGCGTCTGCTGCCAGTTGATCGTGAAGTCCTCGCGGTGCAGCTCGGTCGTGGCGACGGCACCGAGGCGGTCGCCGTTCCACGTTCGCAGGCCCAGGTAGCCGGCGTCGAGGCGGACGCCGCGGCTGGCGCCGTGCAGGTTGAGCGTGCCGTCGATGCTCCAGCGGTCGCCGGGCGCGCGGCGGAACCGGTGGCCGTGGAAGCGGATCTGCGGGAAGCGGCGCACGTCGAGGAAGTCGGGGGAGCGCAGGTGGTCGTCGCGCTTGTCGGCGGAGGTGTCGATGCTCGCGGCGTCGATCACGACCTCGACGGTGGAGTCCTCGATCTGCTTGCCGACGACGATGCTGCCCTGGAAGCTGCGGAACCGGCCGTGGACCTCGCACAGCCCGATGTGCCGCGCGATGAACCGGATGGCCGTGTGGTCGGGGTCGAGCACCCATTCGCCCGGGTCAGGCAGCTGGCGGTTGTCGTCCGGCACGAGCCGCAGGTCTTCGAGGGAGGTGTGGTCGCCGCTCACGACCTCGACCGTGCTGTTGCGTGGCTGGTAGCCGCGCGCGCTCACGGTCACCGCGTACGTCCCGGCCGACAAGGTGCTCACCGCCAGGCCGAACTCGTCCGCGACGGCCTTCGTCTGCCGCTGGGTGCGCTTGTGCAGCATCACCATCTGCGTGCCCGGGAGCGGGCGGCCGTGCTCGTCACCGACCCGCACGCTGAGGAGTCCGGCTTCGGCGTTGAACGTCACGGGCCCGCCACGCTGTCCGTTGTTTCGCTTGCGCCCGAACACGTCGTCTCCTCTGCTCGACTTTGTCGGGGCACGTTATCAGCGACGTCAACGACAAGCCTTGGGCCACAGCGGGAACCGGGAGCGGTTCCGGCGCCGAGGCCTGGTGTTCGGGGCCCCGGCGCCGGATTTCAGCGGCCTTCGAGCGAGCGGACGTTGTCGCCGAACGTCCAGTTCTTCGAGCCGTCCCAGTTGATGGACCAGGTCATCAGGCCCTTCACGCCCGAAACAGCGCGATACGCCTGCGAGACGAGGTTCGGCGCCAGATACCCGCCGCCGGCACCCTGCTGGGCCGGGAGGCCGGGTACCTGCTTGTCGAGCGGCACTTTTAGCGTTGTGCCCTGCACGACCAGGCCGTTGGCGAGGCAGTTGGTCTGCGTGGTGAAGCCCTGCACGGTGCCGGCCTCGTAGGAGTCTCCGGAGCAGCCGTACATGGAGCCGTTGTAGTACTGCATGTTCAGCCACCACAGGCGGCCGTTGTCCGCGTACTTCTTGATGATCGGCAGGTACGAGCCCCAGATCGAGCCGTAGGTGACGCTGCCGCCGGTCACATAAGCGGTTTCGGGCGCCATCGTGAGGCCGAAGTTCGACGGCATCTGCGCGAGCACGCCGTCGATGATGCGGATGAGGTTCGCCTGCGAAGCCGAGAGCGAGTTGATGTTCCCGCTGCCGGTCAGGCCGGTCTCGATGTCGATGTCGATGCCGTCGAAGTTGTACTTCTTGAGGATCGGCACGATCGTGCTCACGACCTTGTCCGCCACCGCCGACGACGACAGGTCGATGCCCGCCGCCGCGCCGCCGATGGACATCAGGATCGTGGCGCCCGAGGCCTTCGCGGCGCACATGTCGGCCGGGGTCGCCACCTTCACGCCGGCGTCCATGCCGTCTTCCCACAGCACCGTGCCGTCGGAGCGGATGACGGGGAAGGCCGCGTTGATCACGTTGTAGCCGTGGGACTTGATGCGCGCGTCGGTGATCGGGACCCAGCCGAGGCCCGGGTGCACACCGTTGGCGGCGCCGTCCCAGTTCTCCCAGTAACCCTGCAGCACCTTCCCGGCGGGCTTCGACTTCACCGCACACGTGTCGGCCTGCACCGACGCGCCCGCGGTCCCCGTGAGCCCCGCCAACGGCAGGGCGAGCGCGGCGGCCACCACCGCACCGAAGATCCGTGACCTGCGACCGAACATCCCGGCTCCCGTCTCGCGACAACGCTGTCCCAGCACGCGGCGTTCCGACGAACGGTAGGCGGCGTATGGAGCAGTTGACTACCTACGAACGGGTGGTCTAGACAAATAAGTGGTCTGGACAAACCGGCCGAGGGCGGCGACGCCGCGTCGCCACCCTCGGCCTTGTCCTCACGTGGTCGCCAGCTGCCACACCGCGTAGCCGATCGCGTCGCTGTTGCGCTCCAATGGCGCGTCCGGGATGTTCGCGACGGTGTCGCACGCGCGGTGGTAGCAGTTGTCGAACGCCGCCCCCGCCGTCCCGCCCCACTTGCGTTGCTGCGCGGTGGTCTTCACGTCACCCGCGCCGGTGGCCAGACCGCCGACGGGAATCCCCGCACTCTTGAACGACGCGTGGTCCGAGCGCCCGTCGCCCTCGCGGTCGCCCTCGGTCTGGATCCCGACGGACGAGAAGTACCGGTCGAACACGTTCTTGATCGAAGCCACGTCGTCGTAGACGAAGTACCCCCAGTTCTTCGAGCCGATCATGTCGAAGTTGAGGTACGCGGTGATCTTCGCGCGCTCGGCCGCCGAGAGGCTGTTCACGTAGAACTTCGAGCCGCGCATACCCGACTCTTCGTCGGCCCACCACGCGAACCGCACGCGCTGGGCCATCGCCGGGTCGGTGCGGGCCAGCGTCAGCGCGACTTCGAGAATTGACGCGCTGCCGGAGCCGTTGTCGTTGATGCCCGGCCCGGCGCTGACGCTGTCGAGGTGCGCGCCCAGCATGAGCACGCGGTTCGAGTCGCCCTTCGGCCAGTCCGCGATGAGGTTCTGCGTGCGCCCGGCGCAGCTCGTGCACGTCTGGCGCGTCACGGTGTAGCCGGCGGCGCGCAGCTTGCCCTCCACATAGGACACCGAGGACGCGTAGCCGCCACCGGCCGACCGGTTGCCGCCGTTCTGGCGGGCGATGGCCTCCAGCTGGCCGAGGTGGGTCTTGATATTGGCGAGCGAGATGTCCGGCGCGACCGCGGCCGACGCGACCGGCGGTTGCGCCAGCGAGCTTACCGCGAATGCCAGCGTTGCCAGTCCCGCGACGGCTTTTTTCTTCCACAGCAATGGTTTCCCCTTCCACGGGGGGAGGCCGCCGCCCTGGGGAGCGGCGGCCTCCGGGCGGGCTAGACGGTCAGCGTCCAGGAGTCGAGCCGGCCGGTGTCGGCGCGGGCGACGTCGCGGGCGCGCAACTGCCAGGTGCCGTTGGCGGCTTCGGTGGAGGCGTTCACGGTGTAGGTGGTGTCGATGTTGTCGGCGGAGTCGTTGCTGGAGTTCTTCAGGCGGTACGCGGTGCCGTCGGGGGCGACGAGGTCGAGCACGAGGTCACCGACGTAGGTGTGCACGATGTGCACCTCGACCCGGGTCGAAGCGGAGGCGGCGCGAGCGCAACCCGCAACAGTGAGGCTGCTGGCCACGGTCGCGCCCGCGTCGGGGATCGCGACGTCGGTGCCGTTGGAGACGGCGGCGCAGTCGGTGGGCGGGGTGGTCGTGCCGCAGCTGGTCGGCTCACCGGTCGCCGCGGGCACGCTCACCGCGTCCCACGCCGCCTTCACGGTGGTGAACTCCGCGCAGCTGTCCGGGTACAGCGCGAGCGCCGTCTCCAGCGTCGCCTTGCGGGCGGCGCGGTGGTTCCACGACGAGGTCTTCTTCAGCAGCGCGTTGTAGAAGATCTTGCCGGCCTTCTGGATGCCGATGCCGGTCACGCTGCTGCCGTTGCACGTCGGGCTCGCCGGCTTGCCGACCGGGGCGGAACCCTCGGCCAGCAGGTAGAACCAGTGGTTCTGCGGCCCCGCGGCGGCGTGCACCTCGGGCGGCAGCGACGTCGAGTAGCAGTTGGGGTCGCGCACCAGCGACGGGTTGTACATGTAGCGGATCGGGCCCTGGCCGTCGAGGTTCACGCCCTCGCCCACCTCGTAGTCGGGCCGGTCCTTCGGGTTGTTCGCGTACGCCTCGGTGAGTGCGCCGAAGATGTCGCCGGTCGACTCGTTCATGCCGCCGTTCTCGATGCTGCCGCCGGCGCCGCCCGGGGTCGTCTGGAAGATGCCGTGGCCGAACTCGTGGCCGACGACGTCCATCGACGAGGCCTGGCGCTGGTTGTCCGACGAGTGCCCGAAGTGCGTGGAGCGCCCGTCCCAGCCGGCGTTGACGTCGTCGAGCCCGACCGACGCGGGGTAGCCGCCGCCGGTGCCGTTGATGCCGTTGCGGCCGAGCCAGTCGCGCAGCATGTTCCACTCGGTCTGCACGCTGTAGAGCACGTCGACGCACGCGGTTTCGAGGTCGGTGCCGTTGCCGTTGCCCCAGCTGTCGTCGGGGCCGGTGAACACCGAGCCGCCCTCGCGTCCGCAGCTGATGCCGGGACGGCCGGGGTCACGCATCGAGAACGACGAGCCGGAGCCGGTGGTGTCGATGCTGACGCTGCCGGCGTAGAAGCTGTTGCCGGCGGCGAGCGGGGCCGCCGCCGTGGTGCCCGCTTCCCGATCGCCCGCCTCCGACTTCCAGTCGTCGCGCTGCTGGAGCACGGCCCCGGTGGCGGCGTCGACGAACACGTGCAGGCTGCTCGGCGCCTTCGCGGTGCGGCCGGTGACCACGACCTCGTAGGCGAGCTTGGGCTGCTTCCCGGCGAGGACGACGAGGTCCGGCTTGGCCACACCGTCCACAGTGGTCAGTTGTCGGCGCGCGGTGTCGGCGGCGCGCGTGGCGTCGAGCGTCGCGATCGTCGCGACCGACAGCGGCGCGGTATCGGCCGCCGTGGTGTCGCGGACGCGCCCGGTGCCGTCGGCGACGACCACGGCGTCGCCGCCCACCACGCGCAGGCCGCGGTAGGTGCGTTCGTACGCGCTGTAGTAGAGCCCGCCCCCGCCGGCGGTGGTGCCGACGCGGTGGAACGCCTCGTCGGCGCTCGAACGCAGCGCGGAGAGGCTCGTGGCCTGGTCGGACGCGGTGGCCGCCAAGGTCAGGGGGTCGGCCGGTGGGGGTGCGGCCGACGCGGGCGCAGCCGGGACGGTGAACGCGGACAGGGCGAGCCCGGCGGTGGCCAGGCCTGCGGTGATCCCTCTTCTGCCGGTCATCGGGTTCCCTTCGGGGACGGGGATGATCACCGTGAGTAAAGGAGTCGTCACAGGGTCGGTCAATGCTCCGAATGGCCCAGGAAAGCATTACTCGGGCATTAATCAACCGCGAAAAACCCTTGAACATCAGGGCGTTTCCCGGTCCGCGGTACGCGGGGCTACTTTCGTCGGGACTTGCCGTGAACCGGCCGTTGGTAGGTGTGGACCGGTGGTCCACAAGGGACCGTTCACCTCGCGGTCACCGGCGTCGCCCAATGGTGGCGACGCTGGGGTTCTGCCTGGCGGGACGGCCCGTAGGCTGGGTTGGTGAGTGAACAGTCTGAGTTTCCGGACGGCCAGTACCCCGAGCGCCCGGTGGAGCGCCACAAGGGCCCGGTCGTGCTGCGGCGCGACCGTCGTGACCAGGGCAGCACCACCGACCAGCGGCTCCTGGACGCGCGCGGCCCGAGCGACTGGGTGCACACCGACCCGTGGCGGGTGCTCCGCATCCAGGCCGAGTTCGTGGAGGGCTTCGGCGCGCTCGCGGAGGTGCCGCGCGCGGTGACCGTGTTCGGCTCCGCGCGGACCAAGCGCGACGACCCTGAGTACGACCTCGGTCGCAAGATCGGCGGCGCGCTCGCCGAAGCCGGCTTCGCCGTGATCACCGGCGGCGGGCCGGGCGCGATGGAGGCCGTGAACCGCGGTGCCAACGAGGCCGGCGGCTTCTCCGTGGGCCTCGGCATCGAGCTGCCGTTCGAGCAGGGCCTGAACCCGTGGGTCGACCTGGGCGTGAACTTCCGCTACTTCTTCGCGCGCAAGACGATGTTCATCAAGTATTCGCAGGCCTTCATCTGCCTGCCCGGCGGCTTCGGCACGCTCGACGAGCTGTTCGAGGCGCTGGTGCTGGTGCAGACCAAGAAGGTGACCAAGTTCCCCGTGGTGCTGTTCGGCACCGAGTACTGGGGCGGGCTCTACGACTGGATCTCGAAGTCGGTGCTCGACGGCGGCAAGATCAGCGAGAAGGATCTCGACCTGCTGCACCTCACCGACGACATCGACGACGCCGTGCGCGTGGTCGAGGAGTCGTACCAGGCCTGGGAGGACACCCACTGATGAGCTCGTTGCGCCGGATCTGCGTCTTCTGCGGGTCCTCGATGGGCTTCTCCCCGGCGTACGCGGAGGCTGCCGCCGAACTGGGCAAGCTGCTGGCCCAGCGCGGGATCGGGCTCGTGTACGGCGGTGCGAGCGTCGGCACCATGGGCGTGGTCGCCGACGCCGCGCTGGCGGCGGGCGGTGAGGTGATCGGCGTGATCCCCGAGGCGCTGTCCAGCGTGGAGATCGCGCACGCGGGCCTCACGGAGCTGCACGTGGTCCCCGACATGCACCAGCGCAAGGCCAAGATGGCGGCGCTGTCCGACGGTTTCCTCACGCTGCCCGGCGGCGCCGGGACGTTGGAGGAGCTGTTCGAGGTGTGGACCTGGGCCCAGCTCGGCCTGCACTCGAAGCCCATCGGCCTCGTGGACGTCGGCGGCTACTACGGCCCGCTCGTGTCCTTCGCCGACCACATGGTCACCGAAGGGTTCCTCGGCGCCGGCTACCGCGACCTGCTGCTGATCGACTCCGACGTGTCGGCCCTGCTCGACCGCTTCGCCGAGTACGCCCCGCCCGCGCCCCCGAAGTGGAACTGACAGCTCAAGCAGCGCCCTCGCTCGGGCGCTTGTGGTAGGTGTCCACGTACTCCTGGCCCGACAGCTCGAGGATCGAGTACATGACTTCGTCGGTCACCGAACGCCGGATGGCCGACGACGAGTCCTGGCCCTCGTAGCGCGAGAAGTCCAGCGGCGTGCCGAACTTGATCTTGATCTTGCACACGCGCGGGATCTTCGAGCCGTTCGGCTGGATGCCCTCGGTGCCCCACAGCGCGACGGGCACGACCTTCGCGCCGGTGGACAGCGCGAGCGCCGCGACGCCCGTGTGGCCGCGGTGCAGGCGGCCGTCGAGCGAGCGCGTGCCTTCGGGGTAGATGGCGAACACGCCGCCGTCTTCGAGCACGCGCCGCCCGGCCTCCAGCGCGGCGAGGCCGGCGGAGGCGCTGCCGCGCTCGACGGGGATGTAGCCCAGCGCGTCGAGCGAGTTGGCGATGAAGCGGCCCTTCAGGCCCGTGCCGGTGAAGTACTCGGCCTTGCTGAGGAAACGCACCTTGCGCGGCGTGGTGAAGGTGATCACGCCGGTGTCCAGTGCCGCGCGGTGGTTGGCGGCGAGCAGCACCGGTCCGTCGGCCGGCACGTTCTCCACACCCTCGACCTCGGGGCGGTAGATCGCGCGGACCAGCGGGCCGAGCACGAAACGGACGAGCAGGGGCAGCAAGGGGTCTCCCTCCGGCGGGCAGGTCGGTGTCACCAGCATGGCACGATCGGCCGATGAGCTGGTTCGAACGTCGCACCTGGCAGGAACCCGCGTGGACGCCCGCGGACATCCTGGCGGCCAAGCGTGACCGCACGGTTTCGGTGGTGCTTCCGGCGCTGGACGAAGAGCGAACGGTCGGTGACGTCGTCGCGTCGGTGCGGCCACTGCTCGGCACCGTCGTCGACGAGCTCGTGGTGGTCGACTCCGGCTCCACCGACGCCACCGTGGAGGTCGCGGCCGCGGCCGGCGCGCGCGTGGTGCACCGCGAGGACGTGCTGCCCGACCTGCCGCCGCGCCCCGGCAAGGGTGAGGTGCTGTGGCGGTCGCTGGCCGCGACGACCGGCGACGTCGTCGTCTTCCTCGACTCGGACCTCGTCGACCCGGACCCGGCGTTCGTGCCGGCGTTGCTCGGGCCGCTGCTCACCGAACCCGGCGTGCACCTGGTCAAGGGCTTCTACCGGCGCCCGTTGCGGCTGGAGAGCACGGGCGGCGGCCGGGTCACCGAGCTGCTGGCCCGGCCCGTGCTGTCCGCGCTGCGCCCGGCGCTGGGCGAGCTCGTGCAGCCGCTCGGCGGCGAGTACGCGGGCACGCGCGAGTTCTTCGAGTCGGTGCCCTTCGCCGGCGGCTACGGCGTGGAGATCGGCCTGCTGCTCGACGCCGAGCAGCGCTACGGCCTCGACGGCCTCGCCCAGGTCAACCTCGGCGTCCGCAAACACCGCAACCGCTCGCTGCTGCAGCTGGGCGTGATGGCCCGGCAGATCCTCGGCACGGCCCTGGCGCGCTGCGGCGTGCCGACCCACGCCGAGGCGCGGCTGACGCAGTTCGTGCAGGTGTCGGGGGAGTGGCTGCCCGACGTCAGCGAGATCCCCGTGCTGGACCGGCCGCCGATGGCGCAGGTGCGGGCCGTCCGTCCTCGAGGCTGAGCACGCGGTCGAAGTTTTCGAGGTGCTCAGGCCGGTGCGTCACGAGGACGACGGTCCCTCGGGCGTTCGCGAGGACGCGGGCGAGGACCTCGTCGCCGTGGGTTTCGTCGAGGCCTTCCACCGGTTCGTCGAGCACGAGCACCGGCGGGGCGGCGAGGACGGCGCGGGTGAGGACCAGGCGCTGGCGCTGGCCGCCGGACAGCGTGGTGGCGTCGCGGTCGAGCGGCACGTCGAGGTCGGTGACGGCGCAGGCCGTGCGGAGCTCGCCGTCGGTCGCCTTGGGCGCGGCGATGAGGAGGTTTTCGCGGACGGTGGTGGCGAAGACGTGCGCGTCGGCGAGGGCGCCGGAGACCACCCGGGGGCTGGGGCCCTGGATCGGGTGACCATCCACTGTGGCCTGTCCGGACGTCGGTGCAGTGAAGCCGAGCAGGACGTGGAGCAGGGTGGTCTTGCCGGCGCCGGACGGGCCGAGCACGCCCAGCCGGGTGCCGGGCAGGAGGTCGAGGTCGATGTTCCGGAGAGCGGGTTGACGGCCCGGGTGGTGGACTGTGACGTTGTCCAGCTTCAGGTGACCGGGTCCGGTGTGTTCGGGGGTTTCCGGTGGCGTGGTCGCGAGCAGTTCACGCACGCGGCCCAGCGACGTCCGCAGTTCGGGAACGCGCTGGGCCGCGGCGGTCAGGGGAAGGACGATCTCGAACAGGGCCAGCACAGCGAGCGTCAACGCGGCCGTCACCGGCAGGCTCGCGCCGGCGAGCAAAGCCACGGCGGCGGTGGTCGCCAGCTGGACGAGGGCGCCGGCCGCGGTCAGCACGGACAGCCGGGCCGAGACACTGCGGGCCCGTGCGGCTATTCCGTCGATGATGGCGCCGGCGGCTTTCGTCGCCTGGGGCTCGACGCCGTAGGCCACCAGTTCGTGGCGCCCGGTGACCAGCTCGACCGTGCGCTCGGCCAGCTCCTGCCGCGCCGGCGAAGTGAGAGCCTGGCTCTTCGCCGTGACTCGCGCGGCCAGCCACGGCAGCAGCCCGCCCGCGAGGAGCAGCCCGGCCACGAGCACTGCCGCGGCCGCGAAGCTCACGAACCCCGTGACCACGGCCAACGCCAGGCCCACGAGCCCGGCCACCGCGGCCGGAAGCGCCAGCCGCAGCACCGCGTCCTGCACCGCGTCCACATCGGACACCAGCCGCGTCACCAGGTCGGCGCCGGAGTGCTCGGCGACGCGCCGCGGCACGAGCGCCGCGTACACCCGAGCACGCAACGCGCCGAGGTACCGCAGCACGACCTCGTGCCCGGCCAGCCGCTCGGCGTACCGCAAACCGCCGCGCGCCAAGGCGAACACCCGCACCGCCACGATCGCGACGGTCAACGCGGCGAGCGGCGGACGTTCGGCCGCCCGCATCAGCAGCCACACCGCCGTGCCGGTGAGCGCCAGCCCGGAGACCTCGGCCCCGGCGGCGAGCAGTGCGGCGCGCAGCAGGCGTGTGGTGTTCATCGGACCTCCAGCGGGACTCGGCCGCCCGCGAGTGGGATGGTGCGGGTGGCCATGGCGGCCAGCGCGGGGTGGTGGGCGACGAACAACGCCGTGCGGCCGGGCAGCAACGCCGCTGTTCCGGCGAGTACAGCCTGTTCGGTGCCGCGGTCGAGGCGGGCCGTGGGTTCGTCGAGCAGGACCAGCCCGGCGTCGGTGCGGGCGAGTGCGCGGGCGAGGCCGACGCGTTGCCGTTGGCCTGCCGACAATCCTGCGCCCAGCTCGCCGATGCGGGTCGCGTAGCCCTCGGGCAGGTCGGTGACCACGTCGTCGAGCGCGGCGGCGCGGGCGGCGGTGCGCACGTCGGCTGATGAGCCCAGGGCGATGTTCTCCGCGACGGTGCCGCTGAACAACGTCGGCCGCTGCGGTAGCCACGCCGTGTCGCGCAGCCAGGCCGCGTGGTCGAGGGACCGCAGGTCCACGCCGTCCACGAGCACGCGGCCGGCGGACGGCGTGACGAACCCCAGTAGCACGGCCAGCAGCGTCGACTTCCCGGAACCGCTCGGCCCGGTGAGGGCGACGTGTTCGCCGCGGCGGATCATCAGGTCCACTTCGGACAGTGCGGCGACTTCGCCGTAGTGCACGGAGACGCCGGCGAACTCGATCTCCGGCGGCCCCGCCGGCCGGGTGACCGTGCCACCGCGTCGAGTCGCAAGCGGCGTGGCCAGCGCTTCGCGCAGAGCCGTGAGCCCCTCGGCCGCTGCGTGGAACTTCGCGCCCGCCGCGCGCAGCGGCAGGTAGGCCTCGGGCGCGAGCACCAGCACGAGCATCGCGGTGTGCGCGGTGAGGGAGCCCTCCAGCAGGCGGAAGCCGATGGGCACGGCGATCAGCGCGATCGACAGCGTCGCCACCAGTTCCAGGACCAGCGACGACAGGAACGCGACGCGCAGCGTGCCCAGTGTCGCGTCGGCGTGCGCGTCGGCCATCGCCCGCACGTGCTGGGCTTGTGCGCGGGCGCGGCCGAAGAGCTTCAACGTGGGCAGGCCGCGCACGGCGTCGAGGAAGTGCCCGCCCAGCCGGGTCAGCAGCGCCCACTGCCGTTCCGTCCGCGCCTTCGCGCGAGCCCCGACCAGCGCCGCGAACACCGGGATCAACGGCAGCGTGGCCACCACGATCAACGCCGACGTGAGGTCCGTCGTGACCAGCCGCACCACCACGGCGATCGGCACGAGCACCGACGCGACGAGCGCCGGCAGGTAGCCGGTGAGGTACGCCGTGGTCGCGTCGACGCCCCTCGTGACCTGCGTGGTGACCACGCCGGCGTCGGCCGTCGACCCGAGCAGCCGCTGGCGCAGCCCGGCCTGGGCGCCGGCCGCGAACCGCCCCGTGACCACCCCCATCGCGAGTGCCAGCAGCACTCGCAGGGCCACAGCGACGACCAACGTGACACCCAGGCCGCCGCCGGTGAGCAGCGTCGCGAGGCCTTCGGCCTGCAGCAGGACCACGCCGGCGGTCAGCGCGCCGAGGAGTCCGAGCAGGACCAGGTACCGGCGCAAGCCGGGCAGTGACGGCATTTCGTTCCCCCTCTAGAAGTGCAGCAGCGACTGCCGGTCGACGGGCCCGCGGTTCGCCCGCCAGGTCAGCCACTGCACGACCACCAGCACCACGAGCACCGGCACCGCGAACCACACCAGCAACGACGCCGTCTCAGGTGCGGTGAACGCGTCGGAGACGGTGAGCGCGTACCCAGGGTCCGAAGTGGACACCAGGATCGTCGGGAATCGCAGCGCACCGACCACCAGCGCCGGGGTCGCCGACAGCAGCATCGCCGCGGGCAGTGCGAGCCGGTACCGCTTGGCTCGCAGTCCGAACAGGACGGTGCCGAACGCGGCGAACGCCAGTGCCGTCACCGCGACCGCGGCCCACGAGATCCCCGAAACGGCAAGCGCCCCCCACGCCGTGGCCACCACCAGGAACGTGCCGACGGGCGTGGTGAACGTCTTCGCGAGCCGCGCCGACCGGCCGGTGAGCTCCGCCGGCCCGCGCACGGCGAGGAACACCGCCCCCTGCAGCCCGAACAGTGCCACGAACCCGAGGCCCCACAGCACGGCGTACGGGTCGAAGAGCGCGAGCACGTCGTCGACCGGGTTGCCCTTAGCGTCGACCGGCAGGCCGAGCACGAGGTTGCCGAGGAACAGGCCCCACGCCAGCGTGGTCACGAGCGCGCCCGCCGTGATGCCGAACGACCACGGTCCGCGGCGCCCATCCGGCCGGCGGCTGCGCAGCTGCACCGACGCGGTGAACGTGACGAGCCCCAGCAGCAATGCCACCACCAGCACGTACGCGCCGGCGAACACCCGGCCCTCCAGGTGCGGGAACACCCCGAACAGCACCCCGACCGCCGCGATCAGCCACACCTCGTTGGCCAGGAAGAACGGCCCGAGCGCACCCAGCGCCCGCCGTTGCTTCGCCTCGTCCCGGCCGAGGCCGGGCAGCAGGAAGCCCACGCCGTAGTCGTAGCCGGCCAGCGCGAAGTACCCGCCGAGCAGCAGCCCGAGCACACCCCACCAGATGGTCGTCATCGTCAGACTCCGCTCAGTACGGGAAGTTCGGGTTCCGCGGGCGCCTCTTCCGGCTCGGGCCCGCGCCGCGCGACCCGCGACATCAGCACCCAGTCGGCCACGGCGAGCGCCGCGAACAGCAGGCCGAAGGCGATGAAGGAGAACAGGACCTGGCCGCCGGGCACGTCCGCGACCGCGTCGGCCGTGCGCAGCTTGCCCCAGATCAGCCACGGCTGGCGGCCGAGCTCCCGCACGAGCCAGCCGCAGATCGCGGCCGCGAACGGCAGCACGATCGCCGGGACCATCAGGTAGTGCAGGAACCGGGCGCGCATCAGCCAGCCGCGGATCAGCAGGATCGTGCCGGCCAGTGAGCACAGCAGCGCGACGAACCCGATCCCGATCATCGCGGCCAGCGGCACCCCGACGGCACTCTCGCCGAGCTTGTCCGGCTGGTACTTCGCCAGCTCGCCGAACTGCTCGAAGCCCTGGTTGATCGTGACGATGCTGCCGATCAGCGCCGTGACCACGCCGAACCGCATCGAGCGGGTGAAGAAGTCGACCTCCGCGGTGCGCTTGAGGAAGTGGTACGCGCTCACGCCGGTCACGAAGAAGCCGCCGGTCATCAGCGCGCCGCCGATCACGTGCGGCAGCGACGCCACGAGGGCCGGGTTGGTGAGCAGCGCGCCGAAGTCGTCGAGGTGCAGCACGCCGCCCTGCAGGTGGCTGCCGACCGGGTTCTGCAGGAACGAGTTGGCGACCATGATGAACAGCGCCGACGCGTACGCGGTGAGCGTGACCAGCCAGATCAGCGACAGGTGCAGCCACTTGTTGAGCCGGCCCCAGCCGAAGATCCACAGACCGAGGAATGTGGACTCGAGGAAGAACGCCACCAGCGTCTCGATCGCGAGCGGGGCGCCGAATACGTCACCGGCGAATGCGGAGAGCCCGGTCCATGTGAGCCCGAACTGGAATTCCATCACGATTCCGGTCGCGATGCCCAGCGCGTAATTGATCACGTACAGCCGGCCCCAGAACCGGGTCATGCGGAGCAGCTGCGGCGTGCCGCTGATCGTCGCGCGCGTCTGCATGACCGCGGTCACGGTCACCAGACCCAGTGTGAGCAGCACGAACAGGAAGTGGAACGACGTGGTGGTCGCGAACTGGAGTCTCGCGATGGGTAGGGGGTGCATGGCGAGCGAGTGTATAGGTAGTGCGACTACATGTAGTAGAGAAATCTATGAGACCAGGGTCATCTCAGGGTTTTCCCCGGGTCCCCTGCGAGGAACGGGGGATTACGCTTCCGGGGACAACATGAGTAGACTGCCCACCTATGAAGGCGGACACGTTGCGCGGGCACCTCGACGCGCTGCTGCTGGCTGTGCTCGACGGCCGGAAGCTGCACGGTTACGCGATCATCGAGGCGCTCTCGCTGCGGAGCGACGGCGCGCTCGACCTGCCGACCGGGACCGTGTACCCGGCGCTGCGCAGGCTGGAGCGGGCCGGTTATCTGGCCAGCGAGTGGGACGTGGTGTCGGGGCGCAAGCGCCGCACCTACCGGCTCACCCGCTCCGGGCAGCAGGCGCTCGCCGCCGAGCGGGCCGAGTGGCGGGAGTTCACCACGGTGATCGGCGGCGTCCTGCGGGCGGAGGCATGACGGCGGGGGAGGTCCGCGTGAACGCGATCGAGGGGTACCTGAGCGACCTCGACCGGCGGCTCGTCGGCTGCCGGTCGACGAAGGACGACCTGCTCGCCGAAGCGCGAGACGGCCTGCACGACGCGGCGGACGCGTACCGCGAAGGCGGCTGGCCGCACGACGAAGCCGAGCGCCGCGCGGTGGCCGACTTCGGTGGCGTCGACGTGGTGGCCGGCGACTACCAGGCGGAGCTGTCCATGCACAGCGGCGTGCGCACGCTGTGGAAGCTCGTGCTCGGTGTGCCCGCGATGCAGCTTTCCTGGGACTTCGCCCGGATCCTCACGTTCGGCGACTGGACGCGCCTGTCGACCCCGACGCCCGAGTGGTACCGCGTGGCCACGCACTTCTCCCACGGCGCGGTGTTCGTGGTGCCGGCCGTGGGGCTCGTCGCGCTGGTCTGCGCGCGGTGGCTGAGCCGGCGCGTCGACGGCGTCCGCCTGGCGCGCACGTGCGGGTTCTTCATCGCCGGCGCCGTCGGGATCAACCTCGCCTCGGTGCTCACTCTCGTGGTGGCGACGGGGTTCGTGGACGTCTCGCGGCTGTTCCTGTCCGTTCCGTGCGTGTTGCTGATGGTGGCGTATGTACTGCTGTCGGTGCGTCTGGTCGTGCTCGCGCGACGTTCCTGGGGCCGGTGTGCCACGATCGTGGCGTGACGACCGCGCTGATCTACCTCGTAGTCATGCTGCTGGTGGCCGCCGTGGTGTTCCTGCTCGCTGCCGTGGTGTTCGGCCGGGGCGAGGAGCTGGCCCCGCTGCCGCCGGGCAGCTCGCCCACGCGCCTGCCCGCCGAGGACATCACCGGCGAGGACGTGCGTCACGTGCGCTACCAGCTCGTGCTGCGCGGGTACAAGATGTCCGAAGTGGACTGGGTGATGCGCCGGCTCGGCGTGGAGCTCGACGAGCTGCGCGGCCGCGTCGCGGAGCTCGAAGCGGCCCAGCCGGAGCCGAGGCCCGCGGGTGAGTAGTGACCTGATCCTGTCCGTCGAGGTCGAGGCGCCGGCGGGCACGACGTGGCTGGCGCTCACCGACTGGCCGCGCCAGAGCGAGTGGGTGCTCGGCACCACCGTGCGCGTGCTCGAAGGCAACGGGCGCAGTGTCGGCTCGAAGATCGCGGCCACCACGGGGATCGCCGGCGTCGGGTTCACCGACACCATGGAGGTCACCGCGTGGGAGCCGCCGCTGCGGGTGACGATGCGCCACCTCGGGAGCCTCGTGCGCGGCACGGCGGCGTTCCAGGTCGTGGCCAACGGGCCGACGCGCTCCACGTTCGTCTGGGCCGAGCACCTCGACCTGCCGTTCGGGCTGATCGGGCGCCTCGGCTGGCCCGCGGTGCGCCCGGCGTTCTCGCTCGGGGTGCACCAGTCGATGAAGCGGTTCGCGAAGTTCGTGCAGGACTATTCGGTCGGTGAGCAGTGACCGAACTGCTGGGCCAGGACGGCGTCAAGCGCTGCTCCTGGGGGAACTCGACGCCGGACTACGTGGCCTACCACGACGAGGAGTGGGGCACGCCGCTGCACGGCGAGGCCCCGCTGTACGAGCGGCTGACCCTCGAGTCGTTCCAGTCGGGACTGTCGTGGATCACGATCCTGCGCAAACGGGAGAACTTCCGCAAAGCGTTCCGCAAGTTCCAGCCGGCGAAGGTCGCGCGCTTCGGCGACGCCGACATCGAGCGGCTGATGGCCGACGCCGGCATCGTGCGCAACCGCGCGAAGATCCTCGCGGCCATCAACAACGCCCGCGCGATCGCGGACCTGGACGTGCCGCTCGACGAGCTGCTGTGGTCGTTCGCCCCGGCGAAGCACAAGCGGCCGCGGACGATGGCCGACGTGCCGGCCGTGACCGACGAGTCGAAGGCGATGGCGAAGGAACTGAAGAAGCGCGGCTTCGCGTTCCTCGGCCCCACGACGTGTTACGCGCTGATGCAGGCGACCGGCATGGTCGACGACCACGTCTCGGGCTGCTTCCGGGCCAAGCGCTCGTGAGTGTTCCGTCCGGTTTCGGCCGGACGGAACACCCCCCGCGGACTACTTGCCCTGGAAATTCGGCTTGCGCTTGCCGACGAAGGCCTCCACGGCCTCGGTGTGATCGGCGGTGGCGCCGAGCGCGGTCTGGGCCTCGTCCTCGGCCGCGAGCGCTTCGTCCAGAGAGGACTGCGCGGCGACGGCCAGCACGTGCTTGATCTTCGAGTACGCCACCGTCGGGCCGGCGGCCAGCTTCGCGGCCACGGCCTGGGCGCGCGCGGCGAGCTCCTCGTCGGGCACGACCTCGCCGACCAGGCCGATGCGCTGGGCCTCGCTCGCGTCGACGGTGCGGGCCAGCAGCATCAGCTCGGCGGCGCGGCCGAGGCCGATTAGCCGCTGCAGCGTCCACGACGCACCCGAGTCGGGGCCGAGGCCGACGTTCGCGAAGGCCATGAGGAACGACGACGACTCGGCGGCGATCCGCAGGTCACTCGCGTAGGCGAAGGCGGCGCCAGCGCCGGCGGCCGTGCCGTTGACCGCGGCGATGACCGGCTTCGGCATGTCCACGATGGCCTTGACGATCGGGTTGTAGTGGTCGCTCACCGTGTGCAGCGGGGCCGGGTCGTTGGCCTGCAGCAGCCCGACGTGTTCCTTCAGGTCCTGTCCCGCGCAGAACGCCTTGCCCGCGCCGGTGAGCACGATCGCGCGCACGTCCGCGTCGTCGGCCGCGGCGCGCAGCTCGGCGAGCAGCCGTTCCTTGAGCTCGACGGTCAGCGAGTTGTACGCCTCCGGCCGGTTCAGGGTCAGGGTGCGCACGCCGTCTGCGTCGGCGGTCAGGAGGACGTCGGGTGTGGTCACTGTGGTGCTCCTCTTGGCGTAATCGTGGGTCCTCCGCCGAGTCTTTCAGCCCCGCGTGGCGCATACCAGCACCGATACGGCGGCAAATGATCGGTCCGCGTTCGCGCCCGGCCGCTGATGAGGGACAATGGGGGTCAAGACCCGGCTGGCATGGGAGTGCGCGACCCGGGCGCGCCGGTTGAGACGGAGGGAGCACGCTATGGCGGCCATGAAGCCCCGGACCGGAGATGGTCCCCTCGAAGTGACCAAGGAGGGGCGGGGCCTCGTGATGCGAGTGCCATTGGAAGGTGGCGGCCGTCTCGTCGTCGAGCTCTCCGCGGAAGAAGCGAAGGACCTCGGCGCAGCACTTCAGGAGGTCACCGGCTGATTCCGGCTCCCCTCCCCATCCACTCACCGAACCCCGGCC
This sequence comes from Amycolatopsis sp. NPDC047767, assembly GCF_040704195.1. Lineage (NCBI taxonomy): Bacteria > Bacillati > Actinomycetota > Actinomycetes > Pseudonocardiales > Pseudonocardiaceae > Amycolatopsis > Amycolatopsis sp. NPDC047767. The sequence continues at coordinate 175,290 of NZ_JBEYSJ010000001.1, read as the reverse complement.
TCCTCATGGAGGCCGGGGTCGCGGTTCGTCTGCGCCCAAAGGTTGCTCACCGTGCGTAACTCACTACCGCCTGTCCCGACCAAGCTGCCCGAGATCGAGGTCGCCGACGCGTTCCGGCGCGGGGCCCCGCAAGTGGTGCTGGCACTTTCGTCCGCGGAGCTGGAGCTCGGCGGGGTGAAGGCGACCGGCAAAGCGGGCGACGTGCAGGAAGTCCCGTCCGACGGCGCGGTCCGCTGGGTCGCGGGCCTCGGCGCCGGCGAGCCGCGCGACTACCGCCGCGCGGGGGCGGCCCTGGCGCGCGCGGTGTCCTCCGTGGACCAGCCGGCTCGGACCGTCCAGGTGGGGCTGCCCGAGGACGTGGCCGCCGCGCACGTCGGCGAGCTCGCGATGGGTTTGCTCCTGGGCGGCTACCGGTTCGTCGTGACCACAGAGGACCCGAAGCCCGCGGTGCAGACCGTCCGGCTGGTGAGCCCTTCGGCCGCGGCTTACGCGGACGAGGTCGCGCGCGTGCGTGAGCTGGCGGCCGCCGCCGCGCTGACGCGGGACCTGGCCAACGCGCCGTCGAACATCAAGAACCCCGCGTGGCTCGCGAACACCGCCGCGAAGGTCGTCGGCTCGGCCGCGGTGACCGTGAACGTGCGCGACGAGAAGTGGCTCGCGGACAACGGCTTCGGTGGCGTGCTCGCGGTCGGGGGAGGTTCGGACTCGCCGCCGCGCCTGATCGAGCTCTCGTATTCTCCGCGCGGCGCCAAGACCCACCTGCTGTTCGTGGGCAAGGGCATCACGTTCGACACCGGCGGCCTGTCGGTCAAGCCCGCCGACGGCATGCACCTCATGCGCACCGACATGGCGGGCGGCGCGGCCGTGATCGCCTCCGTGCGCGCCATCGCCGCGCTGGGTCTGGCCGTGCGCGTGACGGCGTTGGTGCCCGCCGCCGAGAACCACGTCTCCGGTGGTTCGTACCGGCCCGGCGACATCGTCCGCCACTACGGCGGCCGCACCACCGAGGTCGGCAACACCGACGCCGAGGGCCGCATGGTCATGGCCGACGCCCTCGCCTACGGGATTCAGACGTACAAACCCGACCTCGTCGTGGACGCCGCCACCCTCACCGGCGCCATGAAGGTGTCCCTCGGCCTCCGCACCGGCGGCCTCTTCTCCACCGACGACGACTTGGCCGCCCGCGTCATCGCGGCCGGCACCCGCGCCGGCGAATCCTGGTGGCGCATGCCCCTGGTCGACGACTACGCCCCCTCCATCGAAGGCGAACTCGGCGACGTCCGCCAAGCCCCCGGCGGCCCCGGCGGCATCATGGCGGCCCTCTTCCTCCGCGAATTCACGGCCGGCCTGCCCTGGGCCCACCTCGACATCGCCGGCCCCGCCCGCGCCGACAAAACCTACGACGACGTGGTCCCCGGCGCCTCCGGCTTCGCCGCCCGCACCTTGGTGGAACTGGCCGCCTCCTACTCAGCCTGACCCCACACGAGGCCGCACACCCCAATGCGGCGTTGGTTGCGCTCAACGCACCGAACGCCACATTGGGTGCACCCAGCGCACCGAACGCCGCATTGGGGCGCTTTGGCGTCCCCACCCACCACCCACCCCAGGTGCCTAGGCTGGCCCGCATGCTCATATCCAGAACCGCCGACCGCGTGACGCTGGACATGGATCTCGCCGAAGCCAAACGCCTGGGAGTGGCCCTGCGCGAAGGCCCCCTCACGCTGTCCCGCGCCGAATTCTTCATCCGCACCGGCGTAGCGGCGGAATCCGCCTGCTCCGTCGCCGACACCCTCATCGACGCGAAGGACCTGACCACCGCCCCGGTCGAAGTCCCCTTCCCAGCCGGCGACGAGGCAACAGAAAACCCCCGCCGCCCTCGCCCGCAACGCAACCCTCAGGCCTGACCCCCCAGCCCCTCGCTCCGCCGCAGCGAATGCCACCCGCGCCCGCCGCACCCCAATGCGGCGTTGGGTGCGCCGAGCGCACCGAACGCCACATTGGGGCGCTTTGGCCACCACCAAACCGCCGCCAGCCTGCCCAACCCACGCCCCACCCAGGCCGCGCAAAACCCCACCAACCGCCGCCCACCTACGCGACGAAACCTGCACCCAGCCCCGCCCCGGCACCCCGATCCGAAGCCTCCTTGCGGCCGGCGAGCCGTTGTCAAGGCACGCTTTCCCGCCTTGACAACGGCTCACAGGCCGTCAACACAATCCAGCTTCGGGGTGCACCCCCAACGCAACACGCCCTGCGAGGACCAAGAACCCCTCACACCCCACCCAACACAAACTCCCGAAAAACCCCCACAGCCCGACTAACCGGCTCCCCTCTCCGCCAAGCCAGCCCGATCGTCCTCCCCACCCCCGGCTCGATCGGCACCTCCGCCACCCCCGCCGGCGCCCCCGGCTCAAAGTGCGGCAACAACGCCACCCCCAAGCCCGCCGCCACCAACCCCCGCACGGTGTCCGACTCCTGCCCCTCGAACGCCACCTTCGGCGAAAACCCCGCCTCCGCACACAACTCGTCCGTGATCCGCCGAAGCCCATACCCGGGCTCCAACATCACGAACTCCTCATCCGCCAGCTCCTCCATCCGCACGCCCGCCCGCCGAGCCAACCGATGCCCGGACGGCACCGACAACAAAATCGGCTGCGTCGACAACACCGCAGTCTCGAACACGACGTCGTCGGGAACCGGCGCCAGCAACGCCAAATCCAGCTCCCCACCCGCCAACCGGTCGACCATCTCCTGCCGCGACCCCTGCACCAACGTGAACCGCGCCCCCGGCACCTGCGCCCGGTACCCCCGCAGCAACGACGGCACCAACGACCTCCCCAGCAGATGCAGGAACCCGAGCACCACCCGTCCGCTCTCCGGCTCGATCTCCTCCCTCGCCAGCCGCGCCCCCGCGTCGACGGAAGCCAGCGCCCGCTCCGAAGCCTCCGCGAGCAACTCGGCCGCCCGAGTCAGCCGGATCCCGCGCCCGTCCGGCACCGTCAACGGCGCGCCCAACGACTCGCCGAGCGCGGCCAGCCGACGGCTCACTGTGGGCTGCGGCACCCCCAGCAACTCGGCCGTGCGTGTGACGTTCCTCGTGCTCCGCAGGGTCGCGAGGAGCAGCAGGTGGGGCGCGAGCTGGGAAGTCAGGCTTTCATGCGTCACAGTATGGATTATCGCGCACAACCGTATTGGACGTATTGGTTAGCTCTCCTTACTTTCGGCAGATGTGACCACTACCGCCAGTACCACCGTCCGGGTCAAGGTCGCCGTCGCCGCTGCCGGGTTCACGTCGTTCGCGCTGCTCTACGCGCCCCAGCCGGTGCTGCCGCAGCTCGCGCAGCAGTACCACCTCGACCCCGGTGGCGCGTCGCTCGCGGTGAGTGTGGCGACGGGGGCGCTGGCGATCTCCGTGCTGCCCATCGCGGCGCTGTCCGAGGTGGTCGGGCGCCGGTCGGTGATCATCGCGTCGGTGGTGATCTCGGCGGTGCTGGGGCTGCTGCTGCCGCTCGTGCCGTCGTACTCGGTGATGCTCGTGCTGCGGGCCGTCCAGGGCGTGGCGATCGCGGGGTTCCCCGGCGTCGCCACGGCGTACCTCGTCGAGCGGCTCGGCAAGGTCGGGGTGGCGGCGGCGGTGGGTGCGATGATCGCCGGCAACTCCATCGGCGGCATGACCGGCCGTCTCGCGACGGGCTTCACCGCGGGCCCGCTGGGCTGGCGGGGCGCGCTGTACGTCGTGGCCGGCATCTCGCTGGTCTGCGCGATCGTCACCGTCGTCGCGCTGCCGAGGGGCCGGCAGCACCGGGAAGACCGCCAAACCCTGCGTGACGTCGGCATCGGCCTGCTCCACGCCGTGCGCAAACCGGTGCTCCTGGCCCAGTACGCCGTCGCGCTGCTGGCCATGGGGTCGTTCGTCGCGCTCTACAACGCCGCCGGCTTCCGCCTCACCGGCGAGCTGCACCTCTCGCCGGCCATCGCGTCACTGGTCTTCCTCGCCTACGCGCTGGGCTCGGTCTCCTCGGCGACGGCCAACCGCCTGGCGACGAGGATCGGCCGCCGCCGCGCCATCATCGGCGCGCTGCTGCTCATGGCCGTCGGCGCGGCCCTCACGATTCCGGACTCCGTGGCCATGGTCGCCGTCGGTTTTGTAGTGCTGACCTGCTCGTTCTTCGCCGCCCACGCCATCGCCAACAGCTGGGCCGCCGCGGAGGCGCCGGAGAACGCGCGCGGGCAGACCGGCGGTTTCTACACGCTCATGTACTACCTCGGCAGCAGCGTCGGCGGCGCGGTCGGCGCGGTGATCTACGGCGAAGCCGGCTGGGCCTGGCTCATCGCCGCCGTGGCCGTGTGGCTCGTGCTCGCGGCGGCCGCCGTCGGGGTGGGCACCACCGTCCGGCTCCGCCCGCGCGAGCTCGCGCACACGTGAGAACTCAGCCGACCGCCGCCACCAGCAGCCCGCCGCCGACCGGCAACAGGGCCGGGACCAGGCGTTCGTCCTCCCGCATCGCCCGCGCGACCTCGCGCAGGGCGAGCGTCTCCGGGTCGCGGCGCGACGGATCGGCGACGCGGCCGCCGGCCAGCACGTTGTGGAAGGCGATGATCCCGCCGCGGCGCAGCAGCGAGACGCCCTTCTCGTAGTAGTTCGGGAACTCGAGGCGCGCCGCGTCGACGAACACCAGGTCGTAGCCACCGGGGGTGAGCCGGGGGAGCACGTCGAGGGCGCGGCCGACGATCAGCCGCGTGCGGCCGGGCGGGATGCCCGCTTCGCGGAACGTCGTGCGCGCCGCGCGCTGGTACTCCGGCTCGAGGTCGATCGACGTCAGCACGCCGTCGGGAGCCATCCCTCGCAGCAGGTGCAGGCCGCTCACGCCGACCCCCGTGCCGACCTCCACCACGGCCCGCGCGCCGAGCGTCGCGGCGAGGAAACGCAAGGTCGCGCCCGCCCCCGAGGCCAGCGGCGCGCAGCCCAGGTCGGCCGCGCGCGCCCGCGCCGCGGCCAGTACGTCGTCGTCGGGAAGGTACCCGTCGACGTACTCGGCGCCGACCGGCTCGGCCGCCGAGGCCGCATGCGTCCCGGAACTCACGCGCGAAGGTTAGCGTTGCTTGTCCATAAATCAGCGAAGGCTCCCTGGTAAGCCCGCCGAAATAACTTCTCAGGCTGCTCTCAGTCCCGTCTCACTAGAACCATAAGGAGACCCGACAAACTCAATCTCGACCGCGCGGGAACACCGTGCCCGAGAGCAGCGTTGGCTGAGCAGAAGAGGAGAGTCGCAGATGGAGGTGCCTGCTCCCCTGATGCAGAACGCCGACAAGTCGGAACCCGAGCCGGTGACCGTGGACTCGGGCGAGGCCACCTGGACGCCCCCGTCCTGGGACGAGGTCGTGCGCGAACACGCCGACCGCGTCTACCGCCTGGCCTACCGCCTCACCGGTAACACGCACGACGCCGAGGACCTCACGCAGGAGACGTTCATCCGCGTCTTCCGCTCGCTCGCGTCGTACAAGCCGGGCACCTTCGAGGGCTGGCTGCACCGCATCACCACGAACCTGTTCCTCGACATGGCCCGCCGCCGCTCGCGCGTGCGCATGGAGGGGCTGCCGGACGACACCGACCGCATCGTCGGCGACGACCCGAGCCCCGAGCAGGTCTACACCGACACGCACCTCGACCCCGACCTGCAGGAGGCGCTCGACGAGCTGCCCCCGGAGTTCCGGGCCGCCGTGGTGCTCTGCGACGTCGAAGGCCTCTCCTACGAGGAGATCGGCGCCACGCTGGGTGTCAAGCTCGGCACCGTCCGCAGCCGCATCCACCGCGGCCGGCAGGCGTTGCGTGCGTCGCTGGAGCGCCGCCGTGCGCTCCGCGACGAGTCTGCGAAGGTGTCGGTATGACCGCTGCGCGAGGGTGGGGTCTCCCCGAGTCGCACTTGCTTCCCGATGTCGTGGTCGCGCTCGTCGACGGCGAGCTGTCGCTCGGCGCGCAGGACCGCGCGTCGGCCCATATTGCCCGTTGCCCGGGCTGCGCGGCCGAGGTCGCCGCCCAGCGGCAGGCCGTCGAGGCCGTGAAGCGCGCCGGCGAGCCGTCGATGTCGGCCGGGTTCCTCGCGAGCCTGCGGTCGATCCCGGACCACACCGAACTGCCCGGCACCCCCGACAACCTGGCCATGACGGCCGACGGCCAGCTCGTCGCCATCCAGCGCCCCGACCGCGTCGCGGGCCTGCGAGACGCGGGGGTTCTCGGAGGTACTGCCCCGTTGGGCTCGTCCACGCCGCTCGGGCACTCGTCCCACGTGCTCGGCGGCGGCCGTTTCACCCTCACCCGTAAGCGCGCCGCCCAAGGCGCGGGCGTCGTCGTCTCCGGCTTGGTGCTGAGCGCCCTGGCCCTGGTCGGCACCACCGCCGACAGCGGCGAAGGCGCCCCGGACACCGGCGGCGTGCCGCAGCCGAACGCGAACCTGCTGCCCGCCCAGATGGCCGTACCCCGCTCCGAGCCGACGCTGCCACCCCCGTCCCCGACGTCGCCGACAGCCACGCCGGTGGTCGACCGGCTGACCCCGGTCCCGACTCGCTGAGCCGCCCGCACCGCTTCTCCAGGGGGAGGCAGCGGTGCGGGGCAACAGCCTGTGCTGCCGGTGTGTTCGACACTGCGCCGGTCGGCCTCCGGCATTCCAGCGCGCGGAGTCAGCCATCGACCATCGACTGTCACGTGGGTGGTCGCCCGCGTTCCAGCTCTCCGAGCCGACCCGCCGCAACGGAGCCAAATTGCCGTCGCCCGGCTACGCGGGCGGTCCCGAATCGACTCGATGAGCGGCCCCCGACCACCGCGCCAGATCGGGCCGGGAGCGCGGGGCAACAGCCATTTCACCGTCGTCTGGGCAGACTCGGACGTCGAGGCTTGGGTATCGTCACGCCCAGCCACCTGATCTCAGCCCCGGGGAATGATGACCGAGCAGCCGAACGCGAACTCCGCCCAGCCGCCTGCCGCGGGCGACGATCGGCTGGGGCCACGGCCGCTCGATCGCCCCGCCGTGGACCCGGCGCAGGAGGCGGTGTTCGGCCGGCCGCGTGGCGTCGACGGGGCGTTCGACAAGCTCTACACGCCCGCCGCCAACGGCAAGGGGAACCTCGACCTCGCCCCGCCCACGCCCGAGTCTCTGGCGGAGGCGTTCCGCCGGCCGCCGGGGGCCGAAGGGGTGGTGCTGGAGCGTCCGCGGGAGGCGACCGGCGAGCAGCCCGCGCCCGAGGATCCGCTGTGGACGGACAGTCGCGACCCGTGGCGTGATCCAGCGGCCGGTGCCGTGCTGGCCGGTCCGGCGATGCCGGCGGAAGACGAAGAGAAGCCCGGCAAACGCCCATCTGGTGCGCTGCTGAGCCTGCCCGAGGTGCTGTTCGGCCGTCGCGTGAAGCCGAAGGCGCTCGCGCTGCTCGGCGTGGTCGCGCTGCTCGTGGGTGCGGTCGGCGGGCTCGTCGGCTGGTGGATCGCCGACACGGGTTCGGCGCTCACCGGCAGCGCCACGATCTCCGAGGCCGAAGCGTCGAAGGAACGCCCGCCGGGGTCGATCGCCGACATCGCGAAGCGCGTGTCGCCCGCGGTCGTCTCGCTCGAGGTCTTCAAGCCCGGCGCCGACTCCGGTGAGCAGGGCTCGGGCGTGATGATCGACCCGCAGGGCTACATCCTCACCAACGAGCACGTGGTCACCACCGCCGTCGCCGACCCGACCGTGAAGATCACCGCCATCTTCAACGACGGCACGCGCACCGAAGCCAAGATCGTCGGCTCCGACCAGAAGACCGACCTCGCCGTGGTGAAGGTCAACGTGACCAACCCCGTGGTGATGCAGATCGGCAAGTCGGCCGACCTGCAGGTGGGCGACGCCGTGATCGCCGTCGGTTCGCCGCTGGCGCTGCAGAACTCCGTGACGTCCGGCATCGTCAGCGCGCTCGACCGGCCGATCACGGCCGGCGGCGACAGCGGCGAGCCGCCCGTGACCTACGAGGCCATCCAGACCGACGCCGCCATCAACCACGGCAACTCCGGCGGCGCGCTCGTCGACTCCACCGGCGCGCTGGTGGGCATCAACTCGTCGATCCGCTCCTCGAGCGCCGACGGCGGCAGCATCGGCATCGGCTTCGCCATCCCGAGCGACTACGCGATGAAGATCGCCAAGGCGCTGATCAAGAACGGCAAGGTCGTCCACGCGGACATCGGCATCAACGCCTCGTCCACGGTCGCCGGCTCGTCGACCATGGGCGCGCAGGTGAAGAACGTGGAGCCCAACGGTCCCGCGGCCGCGGCCGGCATCAAGGAGGGCGACGTGATCACGAAGATCGGCGACCGCCTGGTGCGCGACTCCGCGGAGCTGACCGTGGCCGTCCGCAACCACGACGTCGGTGAGGTCGTGCCCGTGCAGCTGGCGCGCGCCGGCGCGGTGCTGGTTGTCGACGTGACTCTCGGATCCGACTGATCGACGTCACATCGTCTTAAGCCCCGCTTCGTCCTTCGGGCCTGCCGGAACGCGGGGCGGCCCGGGTACTCTGACCGGGGAAGTACCGAGCGGAGGTTCACGGGTGTTCGACAGTGTCGGATGGGGCGAGATCCTCGTGCTCATCGTCGCGGGGCTCTTCATCCTCGGCCCGGAGCGACTTCCGGAAGCCGCGTCGTGGCTGGCGAAGAGCGTGAAAAAGGTCCGCGAGTTCGCCAACGGTGCGCGCGCGCAGCTGCGCGAGGAGATGGGGCCGGAGTTCGACCAGCTCCGCAAGCCGCTGGAGGACCTGCGCGGGCTGCGCAACTTCGACCCCAAGCGGGTCGTGACCCAGCACCTGTTCGACGGCGACGCGGATCCGTTGGGGCTCAACGGTTTCAACTCCACGAACGGTTCGAACGGGACGAACGGCTCCAACGGTTCCGCCGCCGTGAAGCCGCAGAGCGCCCCGCCGCAGGCCGAACCGCTCAAGCCGGGCGAGCGGCCCCCGGTCGACCCCGACGCCACCTGAGCGCCGGGTCCGTCCCCTTGCGACCCGTCCGGGTGTGACCTCGGCCGGACCTCGTGACGTCGGGTGCGCGCCGACTTGCGGCGCCGGGAACGGGCGAGTTGGCTGTGCCGGGTTGCCGATGTGGCGGCCGGCCCGGCGTGACCCGACCTCTCGCACGACCAGACGAACTTCCTGGGTAGCCTCGGGCAAACCGCCCATAACGACCCTGGAGGTCTCTGACATGTCACGCCGTGCGGGCGCTCTGGCCGCCATCATCGCCGCCGCGGGTGTCCTGGCCGCCGCGTGCACCGCGGACGACGAGCCCAGCACCCAGCCACCGGCCACCTACACGTCGGTGCCCGCCCCCGCGACGACCGGCGGCCCGTCCGGCTCGCCGTCCCCGAGCAGCACGCTGAACGCCCCCGCCGGCGACCAGGCCTTCGTGAAGCGCGGCGCCCAGACCGGCGTGCCCGACGTCGACGTCCTGATCACGCTCGACTGGGCCAAGGGCAAGATCAGCCCGCCGGCCGGCACCGTCGACGTGCAGGTCGGCAACCGCGTCCGGGTCGTGCTCACCTCGGACCAGCAGGTCGACGTGAACGTCGACGGCCACCCCGAAGCCGCCACCGCCGTCGGCCCAGGCGACTCCGCGAACATCGACTGGGCCGTCACACAGCCCGGCGCCACCGCGGTGACGCTGGGCGCCGACAAGACGCTGCTGACGACGGTCCGCGCCTCCTGACCTCAGGCGCGGACCCGGCGGACCCAGCGGTTCGAACGGCCGGGCTCAGCGGCCGGCGGGGCTGACGTTCAGCATCATCCCCGCCAGGCCGCGGGCCCGGACGGTGAGCTTCTTCGCCGCTTCCTTGAGCACGAGCGACGCCGGCGCGTCCGGCTCCGCCAGCACGATCGGCGTGCCCTCGTCGCCCTGCTCACGCAGGCGCGGGTCGAGCGGCACCTGGCCCAGCAGCGGCACCTGTGAGCCCACGGACTTCGACAGCGAGTCGGCCACGGCCTGGCCGCCACCGGAGCCGAAGATCTCCATGCGCTCGCCCGAGGGCATCTCCAGCCACGACATGTTCTCGATCACGCCGGCCACGCGCTGCCGCGTCTGCATCGCGATCGCGCCCGCGCGCTCGGCCACCTCAGCGGCAGCCTGCTGCGGCGTGGTGACCACGAGGATCTCCGCGTTGGGGATCAGCTGCGCCACCGAGATCGCGATGTCGCCGGTGCCCGGCGGCAGGTCCAGCAGCAGGATGTCGAGGTCGCCCCAGAACACGTCGGCGAGGAACTGCTGCAACGCGCGGTGCAGCATCGGGCCGCGCCACACCACCGGCGCGTTGCCCGGCGTGAACATGCCGATCGAGATCACCTTCACGCCGTGCGACTGCGGCGGCATGATCATCGTCTCGACCTTGGTCGGCTTCTCGCGCGCGCCCAGCATGCGGGGGATCGAGTGGCCGTAGATGTCCGCGTCCACGACACCCACCGAAAGGCCGCGCTCGGCCATCGCGACGGCCAGGTTCACGGTGACCGAAGACTTGCCGACCCCGCCCTTGCCCGAAGCCACGCAGTACACGCGGGTCATCGAACCCGGCTGCGAGAACGGGATCACCGGCTCGGCGGCGTCGCCGCGCAGCGACTTGCGCAGCTCCGTGCGCTGCTCGTCGCTCATCACGTCGAGCTCGACCCGCACGTCGGCGACGCCGGGGAGCTTCTTGACGGCCTTGGTGGTGTCCTCGGTCAGCGTCGCCTTGAGCGGGCAGCCCGCCACGGTGAGGTAGATGCCGACAGCGACCACGCCGTCTTCGCCGACCGCGACATCCTTGACCATGCCGAGGTCGGTGATCGGCTTTTTGATTTCGGGGTCGTACACGTCCTTCAGCGCGGTGCGGACGTCTTCGACGCTGGGGAGTTGCTGTGTACTCGTCACCAGACCCATGTTACGTACCGGTCGGCACGTCCGATTTCGCCGCCTGCTTCGCCTTGCGTGACTTCGGGCTCATCGCGAGGTCGTCGCGCAGCCGATCGAGCTCGCTGCGCAGGTAGTCGCGGGTGGCGACCTCGCCGACCGCGAGCCGCAGCGCCGCCAGCTCGCGTGCCAGGTACTCGGTGTCGGCCTTCGTCTGCGCGGCGCGCGTGCGGTCCTCTTCGAGGGAGACGCGGTCACGGTCGTCCTGCCGGTTCTGCGCCAGCAGGATGAGCGGCGCGGCGTACGCGGCCTGCGTGGAAAACGCCAGGTTGAGCAGGATGAACGGGTACGGGTCCCAGCGCAGCGACACCGCGGCCAGGTTCAGCACGATCCAGACGATGACGATGAGCGTCTGCCAGAACAGGTACTTGCCGGTGCCGAGGAACCGCGCGATGCGCTCGGTGAAGCGGCCGAAGGTGTCCGGATCGATGTTGAGGCGAAACCGCGCCTGGCTGCGCGGCTGGTCGAGCCGGCGGCCCGAGGTGAGTTCAGGCACGGTCGGCCTCCTGGATGTGGGCTTCGGCCTGGTCGTGGACTTCGGCGGGCACGTCGGCAACGTCGTGCAGGCCGGTTTCACGCCAGTCGTCGGGCAGCAGGTGGTCGAGCACGTCGTCGACGGTGACGGCGCCCAGCAGGTGTTCCTCGGCGTCGACCACGGGGCCGCACGCGAGGTTGTACGCGGCGAAGTAACGGGTGACCTCAGCCAGTGAGGCCTCGGGCCGCAGCGCGGTGAGGTCGGTGTCCACGGCGCTCGCCACGAGCTCCGCGGGCGGCTCGCGCAGCAGGCGCTGGAAGTGCACCACGCCCACGAACCGGCCGGTCGGCGTCGCCGTCGGCGGGCGGCACACGAACGCCATCGTGGCCAGCGCGGCGGGCAGGTCGGCGTTGCGGATGTGCGCGAGCGCCTCGGCCACGGTCGCGTCGGGCGTGAGCACCACCGGTTCCGGGGTCATCAGACCGCCGGCGGTGTCGGACGAGTAGGCCAGCAGCCGCCGGACCGGCTCCGACTCCTCGGGCTCCATCAACGCCAGCAGCCGGCTCTGGTCCGCCGGCGCCAGCTCGGCCAGCAGGTCGGCGGCGTCGTCGGGGCTCATCGCCTCGAGGATGTCCGCCGCGCGCTCCTCCGACAGGTAGGCCAGCAGCTCTTTCTGGTCGTCGTCGGGCAGCTCTTCGAGGACGTCGGCGAGGCGTTCGTCGTCCATCGCGTCGGCGACCTCGTGCCGGCGCTTCAGCGGCAGGTCGCGCACGGTGGCGGCGATGTCGACGGCCCGCATGGTGTCGAAGAGCATCAGCAGCTGGCCCGCGCCTTGGGGTTCCCGCGCCGACAGATCGGTGAGGCCCAGCCCGGCGACCTCGTTCCACGGCACCACGTGCATGGCGGTGCGGCGGCGGGCGATCCCGAGCCGGGTCTGGCGTTCGCGGATGGCGAGCTTCGCGAGCACCCAGTCGCGCGTGCGGGTGGGTTCCATCGCGGCGTCGACGACCGCCACGCGCGTGTCCGTACCGGCGAGCGACGCGTGCGCGTCGAGCAGCTGCCCGCAGACAAGGACTTCGTTGGGGCGCTGGGTGAAGTGCCGCATGTTCACCGATCCGGTGGCCAGCGTCACAGCCGTCGGCTCGATCGTGGTGACGCGCAGCATCGGCACGAAAACGCGCCGCCGCGTCGCGAGCTCGACCACCAGGCCGAGGATGCGGGGCGGCTGCTGGTCGAGCCGGAGGCCCGCGACGACGTCGCGGACCTTGCCGATCGACTCGCCGTCGGGCCCGAACACCGGCAGACCCGCCAGCCGAGCCACGAAAACCCTGTTCACGGCAGCCATGAGGCAGACACTATCCGCAAGCAGGCCCCGGCGCCCGCGTCGCGCGACCGTGTCTTGCCAGCGTCCTCTCAGCTAGGACTCGCAGGCCCAGGCGGTCAAAGCGGGCAGAGCCGCAGAGGAGGGCTGCTCGTCGCCGAGGTCGGTGAAGTCGCGCAGATCCGACTCGAACCACAGCCGGTTCTGCACCGCGCGCACGAGCGTCCACGCGCGGGCGCGATCGGGGTCGAGTCCCGTGGCGGCCAGCTTGGCGTCCACTGTGGATTCGCCGAACCGGTTCCACAGCAAGGAGAACACGCCGTACTCGAGGTCGCCGGCGATCGGTTTGGGGTCGATCACGAGCCACGGTTCGCGCCGGGCGGCCAGCACGTTCTCGTAGTGCAGATCCTCGTTCACGAGCAGCGCGCCCGCGGTGGGGCCGAGGTCGCGACACACGGCGAGGGCCGCGTCGAGCTCGCGGCGGGGGAACGGGCCGCCGAGGTCGTGCCAGGTCTTCGGCAGCTCCTCCAGGAGGCGTTCGGCTTCGCCGGTCAGCGTCCGCGACAACTCCGGTGGCGCCGGCACGGCCAGCCGGCGCGCGAGCTCGCTCATGATCTCCACGGCTTCGAGCACCGGCTCGGTGTGCAGGGTCCGCGTGTGGTCGAGGCGCTCCAGCAGCTGCACGCCTTCTTCCGGCGCGGACTCCAGCAGCAGCACGGCACCGCGACCGGCCCATGTGGACAGTGCCAGCGGCTCGTCCCGGGATTCCTCGTGCGGCCAGCCGAGTTTGAGCACGACCGGCGTGCCGTCGATCCGGCGCGCCGGCTGCACGACGCCGACGAACCCGTGCATCGCCTCGCCTTCGAACTCCAGGCCCCATTCGCGGGCGAAGCGATCGGCCAGGCCGGGCAGCGCCGCCAGCCACGGCTGGGACTCCGGTCCGAGGACCCGGGGCGCGCGGGTGGCGAACGACGGCGGGATCACGAGTCGGGGCACTCGACCATCGTGGCAGTCACGTCGAGTCATTTCCCTGGGCACCAAGCGCGCGTACAGTAAAAATCCAGGGGTTCTGCGATCCCGGGGAGCTGCCATGATCGTTGAAATTCTCAGCGCGGTGGTCGTCGTGGGCGGAGTCTGGCTCGCCTCCGGTGTGCGCGTGGTGAAGCAGTTCGAACGTGGCCTGGTGTTCCGCTTCGGGCGGGTTCGCCCGGAGGTGCGCGGGCCCGGCCTGACGCTGCTGGTACCGGTTGCGGACCGCATGCACAAGGTGAACATGCAGATCGTCACGATGCCCGTGCCGGGCCAGGACGGCATCACGCGTGACAACGTGACGGTCCGCGTCGACGCCGTTGTGTACTTCAACGTGGTCGACCCGGTGCTGGCCGCGGTCAACGTGCAGGACTACCGCGCGGCTGTCGGCCAGGTGGCCCAGACGTCGCTGCGGTCCATCATCGGCAAGAGCGACCTCGACGACCTGCTGTCGAACCGGGAACGGCTCAACCAGGGCCTCGAGATCATGATCGACAGCCCCGCGATCGACTGGGGCATCCACATCGACCGCGTCGAGATCAAGGACGTGGCCCTGCCGGAGTCGATGAAGCGCTCGATGTCGCGCCAGGCCGAGGCCGAACGCGAACGCCGTGCGCGCGTGATCTCCGCCGACGGTGAGCTGCAGGCGTCGGAAAAGCTCGCGCAGGCCGCGGCGGCCATGAGCGACCACCCGGGTGCGTTGCAGCTGCGCCTGCTGGAGACGGTGGTGCAGGTTTCGGCGGAGAAGAACTCGACGCTGGTGCTGCCGTTCCCGGTGGAGCTGCTGCGCTTCCTCGACGCGAACACCCCGCAGGGCAAGAAGCAGCCGGCCGAGGAGCCGGCCGCCCCCGAGGCACCCGAGCCCGAGCCGCCCGCGCTGGAGCGACCCGTGCCGCAGGTGACCGCGCCGGTGCCCAACGGGCACGCCGGCCCGCCGCAGCCGCGCCAGGAGGGTGACGCGCTGGCTGAGTGACGGCTGCTAGTTGTCGAGGTACCCGTTGGTCCCGAGGATCACGATCGTGACGAAGAAGCCCACGTACAGCGCCACGATCACGTAGCCGATCACCACGGCCGAGAGCGCCATGCCGCGGCCGCCCGCTTCGCCGCGGTTGGCCTTCGCGAGCGCGATGTGGCCCATGACGATGCCGGGGATCGCGATCAGGCACGTGAGCAGGCCCAGGAGCGAGCAGACGAGCGCGCCGATGGCGAGGCCGTTGGACTGCTGCGGGCCGTACGGCGAGTACGGCTGACCGTAGGGCTGCTGCGGGTAGGGCTGGCCGTACGGCGCGGCGGCCGGCACGCCCGGAACACCGGGACCTCCCGGCGCACCCGGGTACGAGGCGGTCGGGCCCGGGTACGGCTGGCCGGGGTAGGCCGGAGCCGCGTACGCACTGGACGGCTGGACACCGGGGTACGCGGCGGCCTCGGGCTGGCCGGGCGCCGCGAAGCCGCCGGAGGGCTGGCTTCCGGGCGCGGCGTACGGGGACGGCTGCTCACCGCTGCCCGGCGCCGCGTACGGCGATGCGGCCTCGGTCGAGCCCGGCGCGGCGAACGCGGTCTCGCTCGAAGACCCGGTGCTGTCCGGCGCTGCGAAGCTCATCGGCTGGTCGCTCGCCGTGCTGACGCTGTCGGGCGAGCCGAACCCCGTCGCGTCGGAAGCCGGCGGGTCGTACGGCGCCGGGTCCGCGGTGGCCGGCGGGTCGTACGAGCCGGGTTCGGCGGTCGCCGGCGGCTCGTACGCCGCGGTTTCGTTCGGCCGGTCCTGCGGCTCGGACGGGTTGGTCATCGGGTTCCCCCTCGGTTCTGGTGGTCGCCCACCGCGAGCCTTCTCAGCCGAAGGCGCCGTACTTGTCGAGCTCGTGCAGCACGAGCGGGATCATGATCCCCCACACGGCCAGCGCCAGGTAACCGATCACGAAGCCGGCGATCGCCAGCGCGCCGCCGGTCGCCCGCCCGTGGCGCGAGCGGTAGTAGGCGATGTGGCCCATCACGACCCCGGCGATCGCGGCGGGCGCGCACACGATGAAGCCCGCGATCGAGCACACCAGCGACCCGATCGCCAGGCCCGCGCCGGGTGGCGGACCCTGCGGCGGGTACGGCTGGTGCTCGAACGACGGGTGTTCGTAGCTCTCGTTCATCACGCTCCTTCCCAGCCACAGGTTGCCTGGAAACGCACTTTAACGGGGCAAACGCGGCTCGAGCGTGAGCACCCTCATAGGCGGGTACCCGCGCGGCCGTCCATACTCCGCGGTAACCCCGCGGAAGGAGCCCGTGATGGCCCGCCTCGCCCAGACCGCCGGCCTGACCGACGTGCAGTCCGAGATCCTCGCGACCGTGCGTTCGTTCGTGGACAAGGAGGTCATCCCGCGCGCGCAGGAGCTGGAGCACGCGGACGCCTACCCGGCGGAGATCGTCGAGGGCATGAAGGCATTGGGCCTGTTCGGCCTCACCATCCCCGAGGAGTACGGCGGCCTCGGCGAGTCGCTGCTCACCTACGCGCTCGTGGTGGAGGAGATCGCGCGCGGCTGGATGAGCGTCTCGGGCGTGATCAACACGCACTTCATCGTCGCCCACATGATTTCCCGTCACGGCACCGAAGAGCAGAAGCAGCACTACCTGCCGCGGATGGCCACGGGTGAGGTGCGCGGCGCGTTCTCGATGTCGGAGCCGGACCTGGGTTCCGACGTCGCCGCGATCAAGACCCGCGCCCGCCGCGACGGCGACGGCTACGTGATCGACGGCGCCAAGATGTGGCTCACCAACGGCGGCACCTCGAACCTCATCGCGTTGCTCGTGAAGACCGACGAAGGTGCGCAGAAGGCCCACCGCAACCTCACGACGTTCCTCGTCGAGAAGCCCGAGGGCTACGGCGAGGTGCTGCCGGGCCTCACCATCCCGGGGAAGATCGAGAAGATGGGGTACAAGGGCGTCGACACCACCGAGGCGGTGTTCGACGGCTTCCGCATCGACGCCGGCCAGGTGCTCGGCTGCGCGCCGGGCGAGGGCTTCGCGTACATGATGGACGGTGTCGAGGTCGGCCGCGTGAACGTGGCCGCGCGGGCGTGCGGCATCGCGATCCGCGCGTTCGAGCTGGCGGTGGAGTACGCGCAACAGCGCAAGACGTTCGGCAAGCCCATCGCCGAGCACCAGGCCATCGCGTTCAAGCTCGCGGAGATGGCGACGAAGGTCGAGGCCGCGCACCTGATGATGGTCAACGCCGCGCGGCTCAAGGATTCCGGCGCTCGCAACGACGTCGAGGCCGGCATGGCGAAGCTGCTCGCGTCCGAGTACTGCGCCGAGGTCACGCAGGACGCCTTCCGCATCCACGGCGGCTACGGCTACTCGAAGGAGTACGAGATCGAGCGGCTCATGCGCGAGGCGCCGTTCCTGCTGATCGGCGAGGGCACCAGCGAGATCCAGAAGACGATCATCAGCCGCGGCCTGCTGCGTGAGTACAAGTCGAAATCCTGAACACCTGCCTGACCACACCCCCTTCGCTGCCCGGAGTGCCCGAGTTCACGCGGAAGTGCACCGGACCGCTCGTACATTGGAGTGGTGAGCGAGCTTTCGGACGCCGAGCTGACGCGCGCCGCGCAGTCCGGTGACGTGACGGCGCTCGGTGTGCTCCTCGCGCGCCACGAAGCCGGCATGCGCGGCGTCGCGATCGCGCTCCTCGGCTACACCGCCGAGGCCGACGACGCCGTGCAGGACGCGGCCGTGGTGGCACTGCGGCGGATCGGCGACGTCCGCGACCCGGCCGCGGCCGGCGCGTGGCTGCGGATGGTGGTGCGCAACGCCTGCCGCGCGCGGCTTCGGTCCACACGCGACATTCCCGTCGCCGACGGCTGGGACCTCACCGCGTCGACGCTCGCCACTCCCGAGCAGCTGCTCGACGACCACGCCTTGCGCGACTGGGTCTGGCAGGCCGTCGAACAGCTCTCGCCGCCCGTGCGGATGGTGATGATCCTGCGGCACTTCTCGCTCGGCGTCACGTCGTACGAGCAGATCGCGCGAGCGCTCGGCGTCCCCGTCGGCACCGTGCGCAGCCGGCTGAACCACGGCCGCGCCAAGCTCGCCGAAGCACTGCGCGCCACCGCGGCTTCGGCCCACGACGACGCCGGCGCGCTCGTCGCCGGCAGCAAGCTCGACGCGCTGGACACCCTGGCCGCGGCCGAGCGCGGCGAGTTCACCCGGGTGCTCGCCGACCGGTGGGCCGAGGACGTCGTGCTCACCGCGGGTGACGTCCGCGGCGTGGGCCACGACTTCCTGCTGCGCGGCATGGAGGGCGATCTCGCTGCGGGCGTGCGCCAGCGACCGGTGCACGTCGTCGCGAGCCGTGACGTCGTGGTGTGGGAGATGGACCTGGTCAACCCGCCCGACGACCCGACGCACTGCCCGCCCGGCGTCGCCTGGCTGATGACGCTGGACGGCGGCCGCGTGTCGGAGCTGCGGCTCCACCACGCGCCTATGGTCGCCGTCACAGCGAACGGATCGAACTAACCGCCGCCGCTGCGCATCGTGCGGGTGTCCAGAACACCCGTACGAGACGGAGCACCCCGTGACCGACCCAGCTGTGACCGACCGACTTTCCCCCGGCACCCACACCGTCGAGCTCGACGGCCTCGCCCAGCGCTACCACGTGCACGGTTCCGGGCCCGTCCTGCTCGCGCACTCCGGTGGCCCCGGCGTCGACTGGGAGTACCTGCGCATGCCGGTCGTGGAGGAGCAGCTCACCGTCGTCTACCCGGAGCCGATCGGCACCGGCGGTTCGAGCCGGCTGGCCACGCACCCGGACGGCTACACCCGCGACCGCTACGTCCGTGCGGTCGTCGCGCTGCTCGACCACCTCGGGCTCGAGAAGACGCTCTTCCTCGGCCACTCCCACGGCGGGTTCGTCGCCCAGCGCCTCGCGCTGACACACCCCGAGCGCGTCTCCGGGATCGTGCTCTACGACAGCGCGCCCGTCGTCGGAGCAGAGCACGGTGAGGAGCTGATGCGTCAGCTGGAGGCGTACGCGGCCCGCTCCGAAGGCGACCGCGGTCTGCCGGACGTGCTCGCAGCGTTCCAGTCGATCGGCTCGATCTCGTCCGACGAGGACATGACCCGGGCCGTACGCGGGGTCCTGCCCGCGTACTTCGCCGACTTCCGCGCCCGCTTCGCCGAGTTCGGCCCGCTGCAGGATCAGGTCGGCGGCGTCTACATCTCCGGCCGCGACGCCGACGGCACCCCCGACCTGTTCGACGACCGTCCGGTGCTGACCACGATCGGGGTGCCGGCGCTCGTGGTCGTCGGCCGCTACGACGTGATCTGCGGCGTGCGCTGGGGCCGCGAGCTGCACGATGGGATCCCGGGATCGCAGCTCGTGGTCCTGGAGCACAGCGGGCACTTCGGCCACCTGGAGGAGCCCAGGCCGTTCGCCGACGCGGTGGCCGGTTTCGCGAAGGGGCTGGACCACTGACCCACCGCGGGTGAACGGCATTCACCAGTACGCGGTTCGCACGGTTCGCCGGTTCTTGACAAGATGGACCCCTCGGACCGGACGAGTACGCAGGTGATGATGGTGAGCAGTCCCTTTGGTGGTGGACGGCCGGCCGGGCCGCCGCGGCTCCCGACGCCGCCCACCGGCTGGCCGATCGGGTCGTACGGTACCTACGAGGAAGCCCAGCGCGCGGTGGACTTCCTGGCGGAGAGCGAGTTCGCGGTCACCGACGTGACGATCGTCGGCGTGGACCTGATGCTCGTGGAGCGCGTGATCGGCAGGCTCACGTGGGGCCGGGTCCTGGGCGCGGGCGCGATGTCCGGCGCGTGGTTCGGCTTGTTCGCCGGGCTGCTGCTGGGCCTGTTCGTGAACCAGGGCTTCGCGTTGCAATTGCTCACCGGGCTCGTGCTCGGTGTCCTTTCGGGTCTGTTGTTCGCGGGTATCGGCTACCGCGCGGCCCGCGGGCGCCGTGACTTCTCGTCGGCGAGCCAATTGGTGGCCGGCCGTTACGACGTGCTGTGCCAGCCGCGTTCGGCCGAACAGGGGCGGGAACTGCTCTCGAAGCTCGCGTTGAAGCCGCCACCCGCCACCGCCTGACGCCCGTTCTCCACTGCCCGGCGCCGCATCCCCGTGGTGCCGGGCAGTGAAGAAGAAGGGGCCGATTAGGGGCCTTCCTAGGCCGAATTCGGGTTGTGCCGATGGCGAATTCGTGCTGAGTCACCCGAATGGAAGCACTCCCGGTCCACAGTTCGCCCCAATAATTCCGGCGTTTCGCGCTGCACAAGCCTGAATCGTTACGGATACTGCTTGCGGGGTGTGATCGCCGGGCATAGGTTGTCCGACACCAGTCGGGCGGCCGCGTCCTCCAGCGCGACCGACCGAGCACTAGCACGTCGGGGTGCTGGCGCGACTCGCCTCATCGCGTCGTGATGCCTGGGGGCGTCACGGTAACCGGCGTGCGCGGGTGAGGAGGCTTTTGTTCGATGGGGAAGAAGAGGCTACGGGGTCGCTCGCCCGCCCGAACGGGCGCGCTGCTGGCCGCCGGATTGATGACCACGGGTCTGCTCGCCGCGTGTGGCACGGGCGGGGGACCGATGAAGATCAACGTGTACTACGCGCCTGAGGACAATTTCCAGACCGTTGTCGACAACTGCAACAAAGCCGCGAACGGGCGCTACGAAATCGTCTACAACAAACTCCAGCGCGGTGCCGACGACCAGCGAATCCAGATGGCGCGCCGGCTCGCCGCCGGTGACACCTCGATGGACATCCTCGGGCTCGACGTGACGTGGGTGTCGGAGTTCGCCGAGGCCGGCTGGGCGGAGGAGTGGACGGGCCAGAACAAGGCCGCCGCGTCCGACGGTGTGCTGCAGGGCCCGCTCGAGACGGCCACCTACGAGGGAAAGCTCTACGCCGCACCGAAGAACACCAACGTGCAGCTGCTCTGGTACGACGACCGCATCACCCCGAACCCACCGAAGACGTGGGACGAGATGATGCAGATGTCGCAGCAGCTCAAGCAGGAGAAGAAGCCGTACAGCATCGTCTTCACCGGTGCGCAGTACGAAGGCCTGGTCGTCATCTACAACACGCTCGTCGAATCGCTCGGCGGCCACATCCTGTCCGACGACGGCAAGTCCGTGGTGATGGACCAGGGCGCGGTCGACGCGCTGGCGCTGCTCAAGCAGGTCACGTCGTCGGGCATCACGGACCCGTCGCTGACCAACCAGAAGGAGGACGACGTCCGCCAGACGTTCCAGCGCGGCAACGCCGCGTTCGAGCTGAATTGGCCGTTCGTCTACGCCTCCTACGCCGAGGAGAAGCCGCAGGACCTGTCGCACTTCAAGTGGGCGGTCTACCCGGAGGCGAAGGCCGGCATGCCGGCGAAGACGACCATCGGTGGTTACGACCTCGCGGTGAGCACGTATTCGCAGCACAAGCCCGAGGCGTTCGAAGCCGCGTTGTGCTTGCGCAGCGCGGAGAACCAGAAGTTCTCGGCCATCAACGACGGTGTGCCGCCGACCATCGAATCGGTGTACCACAACGACGTTCCGCTCGACCCGTCGAAGCCGGCGTCGAACGACAACCCCAACATGGCCATCAAGTACCCGATGCGCGACACCATCCTCGACGCGTTGAAGACCGCCGCGGTGCGCCCGCTTTCCCCGGCGTACCAGAACGCGTCCACGGTCATGTCGAAGATCCTGTCGCCGCCTTCGGAGATCGACCCGCCCGTGACGGCGCAGCAGCTGCGGGAACAACTCAGTGACGCGCTCCAGTCGAAGGGAGTGATCCCGTGACCGTCCAGGACCCCTCAACCGGCACCGCCGACCCCGCCGAACCCACCGGCGCACCACCGGCCGCGCACGAGGCCGTGAGCCACCGCAAGGGAAAACCCGTTCTCAGCGAGGGGAAGAAGGCCGAACGACGGCTGGGCCTGTGGCTCTGCGCGCCGGCGTTCCTCGTGATGATCGCGGTGACGGGCTACCCGATCGTCTACTCGATCTGGCTTTCGCTGCAGCGCTACGACCTGAGGTTCCCGGCGCAGCAGGAGTTCATCGGGTTCGCGAACTACGGCGCCGTGCTCACCAGCTCCTACTGGTGGACGGCGTTCGGCACCACGATGTTCCTGACCGTGGTGTCGGTGGCGATCGAGTTCGCGCTCGGCATGGCGCTCGCGCTGATCATGCACCGCACGCTCGTGGGCCGCGGGCTCGTGCGCACCGTCGCCTTGATCCCGTACGGCATCGTCACGGTCGTGGCGGCGTTCTCGTGGTACTTCGCGTGGACGCCGGAGACCGGTTACCTCGCGAACGCCCTCGGTGAAGGCGCGGCGCCGCTCACCGAGCAGTGGCCGTCGCTGTTCATCATCATCCTCGCCGAGGTGTGGAAGACCACGCCGTTCATGGCGCTGCTGCTGATGGCCGGCCTCGCGCTGGTGCCGGAGGACCTGCTCAAGGCCGCGGCGATGGACGGCGCGAGCGCGTGGCAGCGGTTCACCAAGGTGATGCTGCCGGTGATGAAGCCCGCGATCCTCGTGGCGCTGCTGTTCCGCACGCTCGACGCGTTCCGCATCTTCGACAACATCTACGTGCTCACGAACGGAGCGCAGGATACGGGGTCGGTGTCGATGATGACCTACGACAACCTGGTCAAGGGTCTCAACCTCGGCATCGGGTCCACGATGGCCGTGCTGATCTTCATCACGGTGGCGATCATCGCGTTCCTCTTCATCAAGGTGTTCGGCACCGCCGCACCCGGCACGGACGACGGGGGTAAACGCTGATGGCCATCGGTGGTGCGGTCACGACCGGCCGCAAAGTGAGGTGGGGCCTCGTCGACATCCTCGTCGTGGCCTTCGCGCTGATCCCCGTGCTGTGGATCATCTCCCTGTCCTTCAAGACGAAGGACACGCTCAACGACGGCAGCTTCTGGCCCCAGCAGTGGACGCTGAAGAACTACGCCGACATCTTCCAGACGTCGGAGTTCCTGCGGGCCTTGGTGAACTCGATCGGCATCGCGGTGATCTCCACGGTGATCGCGGTGGTGCTGGGCACGATGGCGGCCTACGCCATCGCGCGCCTCGAGTTCCCCGGGAAGCAGCTGCTCGTGGGGCTTTCCCTGCTGATCGCGATGTTCCCGCAGGTCTCGCTCGTCACGCCGCTGTTCAACATCGAGCGCAACCTGGGCCTGTTCGACACGTGGATGGGGCTGATCCTGCCCTACATCACGTTCGCCCTGCCGCTTTCGATCTACACGCTCTCGGCGTTCTTCCGGGAGATCCCGTGGGAGCTCGAAAAGGCGGCGAAGATGGACGGCGCGACGCCGGCCCAGGCCTTCCGGAAGGTGATTGCGCCGCTGGCTGCGCCGGGCGTGTTCACCACGGCGATCCTGGTGTTCATCTTCTGCTGGAACGACTTCCTGTTCGCCATCTCGCTGACGTCCACCACGGCGTCGCGCACGGTGCCGGCCGCGTTGTCGTTCTTCACCGGGTCTTCGCAGTTCGAGGACCCGACGGGTCAGGTGAGCGCGGCCGCGGTCGTGATCACCATCCCGATCATCCTGTTCGTGTTGTTCTTCCAGCGTCGCATCGTGGCGGGGCTGACGTCCGGTGCGGTGAAGGGCTGAGCCATGGCTGAAATCGTCCTCGACAAAGTTTCGAAGCGTTACCCCGACGGTGCGCTCGCGGTGTCCGAAGTGGACATCACGATCGCGGACGGCGAGTTCATCATCCTCGTCGGCCCGTCCGGCTGCGGGAAGTCGACCACGCTCAACATGGTGGCCGGGCTGGAGGACATCTCGTCCGGCGAGCTGCGCATCGACGGCAAGCGCGTGAACGAGCGGGCGCCGAAGGACCGTGACATCGCGATGGTGTTCCAGTCCTACGCGCTCTACCCGCACATGAGCGTGCGCGAGAACATGGCGTTCCCGCTGCGACTGGCCAAGGTGGACGACGCGACGGTGCGCGCGAAGGTGGAGGAGGCGGCGAAGATCCTCGACCTCACCGCGCACCTGGACCGCAAGCCGTCGAACCTCTCCGGTGGCCAGCGCCAGCGCGTGGCGATGGGGCGCGCGATCGTGCGCAACCCCAAGGCGTTCCTGATGGACGAACCACTGTCCAACCTGGACGCTAAGCTGCGCGGGCAGATGCGCACGTCGGTGTCGAAGATCCAGAAGCAGCTGGGCACGACCACGCTGTACGTGACCCACGACCAGACCGAGGCCATGACGCTGGGCGACCGCGTGGTGGTGCTGCGGGCCGGGTACGTGCAGCAGATCGGCTCGCCGCAGTTCCTCTACGACAACCCGGCGAACCTGTTCGTGGCCGGCTTCATCGGCTCGCCGTCGATGAACTTCGTCCCGGCGACGCTGGAGAACGGCGAGCTGCACAGCCCGCTGGGCACCACGCCGCTCACCGACCGCGTCCGCCGCATGGCCGAGGCCGCCAACGCCCCGCGCGAGGTGATCGCCGGCATCCGGCCGGAGAACTTCGAGGACGCGTCGCTCGTCGACGCCGCCCAGCGCGGTGCGGGTTCCACGTTCACCGCGCACATCGACGTGCTGGAGTCGATGGGCTCGGAGAAGTTCGCGCACTTCACGGTGGAAGGCGAGGTGGCCACGTCGGCCGAGCTCGCCGAGCTGGCCGCCGACAGTGGTTCCGCCGACGTGCCGGGCGCCGCGTCGCTCATCGTGGCCCGGCTGTCGGCCGAGTCGCAGGCCGCGGAGAACGCGGACCTGGAGATCTGGTTCGACGCGGACAAGGTCAAGCTGTTCGACCCGAGCAACGGCCGGAACCTGACCTACCAGGACTAGGTTCCCGACCCGGAGGCCCCTTCACGCTCAGCGCGGGAAGGGGCCTTCGTCGTGCTCAGGGGATCTTCGCGAACACCAGCGCCGCGACCTGGCTCGCGGTGGGGCACGCGGCCGCGCCGCTCGAACCGCTCGTGTCCACCACGCTCACCACCGCCTGCTCGCCGCGCCCCGGGGTGTCCGGCGACGGCTGCGTGGTCGTCAGGTGGCAGAACGCGCCGTCGGTGCTCTGGCGCGCCGTGCGGCCGCCGAGGGTTTCGGTCGCGCCGGTGGGGGCTTGTTTCTGCACGGAGAACGCGACGCTCACCGTGCCGCGGATGCAGGAGTGGCCCGACAACCCGGCCGACGGTTGCGTGCCGGCTCCGGCGATCGCGTCGAGCTCGTGGACGTTGAGCAGCGCGCACGGGTCCACGCGGCCCCACGAACGGTCGGGGAACTGGTGGTGGCGCACCTTGCCGCCGCTCGCGGCGGCGAGGACCCCGCCCACCACGGCGTCGGCGTCGGAACAGCGGTCGGCCGACGCACCGGCGCCTTCGCCGTCGGTCACGGCGACGTTGAGGCGGATGCCGTCGGCGAACGTCACCACGCGCGAGCACGTCTTGTCGGGCGTGAAACCGGCCTGCTGCACGGCGACGCCGTCGGGGAGCGGGCCCGAGTACTCGTACGGCTTCACGTTCGGGTCGGCGTCGGCCGCCAGCGGGCCCACGCTCACCGTGTGCTGGCGCCCGCTGCGCACGTAATCGGTGCGGCAGTCGGTGAACGACGAGTCGGGGTCGTCGGCCGTCGCGCCGCGCAGGCGGGAGACGTCGAGCAGGCTGCAGTAGTCGAGCGTGGTGAAGTCGCCGAGCGCCGCCACAGCCGTCATCGGCGAGGGGGCTTGCGAAACGGGCGCGGGGGCGGCCGCCGAGGAACAGCCGGCGAGCAGCAGCGCGCCACCGAGCGCGACGACAACAGGTCCGAAGGGGGAGCGCACGGGGTGCAGTATCACCACGAATCGCGCGAAAAATCAGCCCTGACAGGGAAATCCCACACCGCGCTGTGGTGTTCGCGCAGGTCAGCGTCGTGAAATCGAACGCCGGCGCGAGCGTGGCGAGAAGACGGGCCCGGGCCCTTAGGGGTCCGAATCGTCCCGGGGAGCGATGTGCCCGCGGCGCGGTCCTGGTGTCCTGGAGTCACTGACCCAACGGGAGGGGACCACGATGACCGCACCTGTCACGCAGAGGCTGAGCCGCCCGCGCAACGACCGCATGATCGGCGGCGTGTGCGCCGGGCTCGCCCGCCGCTTCGGCACCACGCCGGGCAAGGTCCGCGTGCTCGCGCTGCTGTCCTGCCTGCTGCCCGGCCCGCAGTTCGTCGCGTACCTGATTCTGTGGGCCATCATGCCCAGCGAGTGACCCTGCCTTTGCGCGCCCCAATGCGGCGTTCGGTGCGTTGAGCGCACCGAACGCCGCGTTGGGGCGTTCGGTGCCGCGAGCGGGACTTACTGCTTCGGGCGAGGGATGGGCGGCGTCGCCGGGTGGGGGTGGCGGGGCTGGCGCCACGCGCACATCGCCTGGTCGATCTCATCCTGGTCGAGCCCGGGGTGCGGCAGCGCCGTCGCGCGGCCCGGCTCGGCGCGCAGGCCGTCGAGGATCAGGGCGAGGCAGCGGCGCCACAGGTGCGGCTCGACGGCGCTGGTGTACTCGATCGCCGCGCCGACCATCTGGTGGATGAGCGGCAGGTCGGTGGGCACGAGGTCCGCCCGCAGCTGGCCGGACTCCTGCGCGCGCTCCATCACCCGCGTGATGAGCGGCACCATGTGCGCCTTCACCTCGGCCACGTGCTCGTGGCCGAACGCCTTGGACAGCATGATCTCCCGCAGCCCGCGGTCCGCGGAGTGCAGCTCGACCGTGCGCCACACGAAGTCGACGAAGCCGTCCCACGGGTCTTCGGCGCCCAGCGCCTGCTCCGCGAGGTCGGCGATTTCCTGCAGCCGCTCGACGAACATCGCCTCGACCAGGTGTTCCTTGCTGGGGAATCGCCGGTAGACGGTGCCGACGCCCAGACCGGCGTGGTGTGCGACGTCGTCGAGCGTCGCCTCCAGCCCGCGTTTGCCGAAGACGGCGCGAGCGGCTTCGAGGATGCGCCTGCGGTTGAGCTCGGCGTCACGCCGCAGCGGCCGCGCCGGTGCGGCGGGAGCAGCGTCCCGTGTCATGACGCCCAGGTTACCAAAAGAAGTCGAGACACTGTCTCCGGTTTTTGTGTACCTTGGGTCGAGTAAGGGGAGGTATCTACTCCACATAGCGCTGTGATCACTATCCGTGAGGGAAATCCGCATGCCTGACTCGACGGCCACGCTCGAGCGTCCGGGGGAGGACGCGCCGAGCCACGCCCAGAACCCGCACCATTCCAGACGCTGGGCCATCCTCGTGGTGATCGGCCTGGCCCAGCTGATGGTGGTGCTCGACGCCACCGTCGTGAACATCGCGCTGCCTTCGGCGCAGGTCGACCTCGGCTTCTCCAACGACGCCCGCCAGTGGGTCGTCACCGCGTACGCGCTCGCGTTCGGCAGCCTGCTGCTGCTCGGCGGCCGGCTCGCGGACCTGTTCGGCCGCAAGAACGCGTTGCTCGTGGGCCTCGCCGGCTTCGCCGCGGTGTCCGCGATCGGCGGCGCGGCGAGCAGCATCGAGATGCTGCTCATCGCCCGCGCGGCGCAGGGGGTGTTCGGCGCGCTGCTCGCGCCGGCCGCGCTTTCCTTGCTCACCACCACGTTCACCGACCCGAAGGAACGCGGCCGCGCCTTCGGCGTGTTCGGCGCGATCGGCGGTGGCGGTGCCGCCGTCGGCCTGCTGCTCGGCGGTGTGCTCACCGAGTACCTCGACTGGCGCTGGTGCATGTTCGTGAACATCGTGTTCGCGGTCATCGCCTTCATCGGCGGCGCCCTGCTGCTGCGCCGCCAGGAGTCCGACGGCCCGCGCCCGAAGCTCGACCTGCCGGGCACGATCAGCGCGTCGGCCGGTCTGTTCGCCCTCGTCTACGGCTTCTCCAACGCCGAGCACGACTCGTGGGGCTCGGTCTCCGTGTGGGGCTTCCTCGCGGCGGGGCTGGCGCTGCTGGCGACGTTCGTCGTGCTGCAGCAGCGCGTGAAGCACCCGTTGCTGCCGATGCGCGTCCTGCTCGACCGCGACCGCGGCGGCTCGTACATCGCGATGTTCCTCATCGCCATCGGGATGTTCTCTATCTTCCTGTTCCTCACGTTCTACGTCCAGCAGAACCTGAAGTTCACGCCCATCGAGAGCGGCTTCGGCTTCCTGCCGATGGTCGCCACGCTGATGGCTGCCGCCACCACTGCGACAAGCGTGCTGCTGCCGCGCTTCGGGCCCAAACCGCTGGTGCCCACGGGCATGCTGATCGCCGCCGGCGGCCTGCTGTGGCTGAGCGCGATCGACGTCGACAGCACGTACGTCGGGGGAGTGCTGGGGCCGCTCATGGTGCTCGGTGTGGGCATCGGGCTGTCGATGGCGCCGGCGATGAGCGTCGCGACGTTCGGGGTCGAGCTGCACGACGCGGGCGTCGCGTCGGCCACGGTCAACACGATGCAGCAGGTCGGCGGCTCGATCGGCACCGCGCTGCTGAGCACCCTCGCGGGCAACGCGGCGACGTCCTTCCTGGCCGGGCGCACGCCCACCCCGCAGCTCGCCGCGGCGGCCGCCGTGCACAGCTACACCACGGCGTTCACCTGGGCCGCGGTCATCTTCGCGGCCGGCGCCGTGATCACCGGCCTGCTGCTGCGCCCAGGTGCGCCTCGCGGCGCGGCCGTGGTGCCGGCGGTTCACGTGTGATCACTGATCGGGGGTGAACGGTCCCTTCCCGGCTCGGCCGGGGAGGGACCGTTCGTTTTTCAATGCCGGTAACCCGTGTCGTGGCGTGCCCGACTGACCGGGCATGACGGATCCGGCGAAGGTGTTCTTCAGCGATCCCGGCTACGACGGCCAGTTCACGCGCACGCTCAACGCCGCGGTGGTGCACGCGGCCGACCTCGGCGAGGCGTTCGCGACGGCGCGCGGCGTCGGCAAGCTTTCCGGCGGCGGCTGGTACGACGCGTGGTCGGCCCCGGCGGATCGGGCCCGGGTGGCGGCGGACTCGGCGCTGGCGGCGGGTGACCGCGTGAGCGCGCGGCACGCGTTCCTGCGCGCGAGCGAGTACTTCCGCCAGGCGTACTTCTTCATCCGGTCCGATGTGGACGATCCGCGGCTGCAAACGGCCTACCGTGGTCACGTCGAGGCGTTCGCCGACGCCGTGAAGCTCCTCGAACACCCGGCCGAGGCGGTGCGGATCCCGTACGAGGACACGACTCTGCACGGCTACTTCTTCGCGCCGCACGCCTCCGATACACCGCGGCCCACCGTCGTGCTGCCGTGCGGCTACGACTCCACGGCCGAGTCCGGCTGGCTCGACGTGCCCGCCGCCGTCGACCGCGGTTACAACGTGCTCGTCTTCGACGGCCCCGGGCAAGGCGAGACGCTCTACGTCCAGCACCGGTACCTGCGCCACGACTTCGAACACGTGCTCACCCCCGTCCTCGACTGGCTGCTCGACCGGCCCGAGGCCGACCCGGCGAAGGTGGTGCTCGTGGGCCGGTCGTTCGCCGGCTACCTGGCCCCGCGCGCCGCGACCGCCGAGCACCGGATCGCCGCTCTCGTGTGCGACCCGGCGCAGCCGGACCTGGGCGCGCGGGTGCCGTCCGGTGCCGCGGCGCTGGCGGCCGCACCCGTGGTGCGCGTGCAGATGCGCCGCAACGCCGACCGCGCGGAGTTCTTCCGCGCCCGGATGGCGGCGCACGGCCTCGACTCCGTCCGCGAGTACTTCGCCGAGCTGCGCCGCTTCACGATGCTGGCCGACGCGGCGAACATCACCTGCCCGGCCCTGCTCGTGGAGTCGGAACACGACTTCACGGCCGGCGGCGGACCGCAGCTGCGCGACGCGTTGACCACAAATGCCCAGGTCGTGCAGCTCACCGCGGCCGAAGGCGCCGACGGCCACTGCGCCGGCCTCGGCCAGCAGGTGTGGACGGGCACCGTCTACCCGTGGCTGCGAAAGACGCTGGCCGCTTGATCGAGCCATTGGACGGGTCCGGCCATGTCCTGGAGGCTCAGGTCGCGACGCGATACCGGAGATGCACGACGCCGTTGTCGAATCGGCGCTCATCGAGGAGTTCCAGATCGGCGCGAACGTCACTGGGCATCGCCGGCTTTCCGCCGCCGATGATGCTGGGCCAGACGAACAGCCGGCACTCGTCGACCAACCCGGCCGTGAACGCCTGCGCCGCCAGGTGTGCGCCCCCCACGGTGAGATCGCTGGTGGCTGAGGCCTTCATCGCGCGCACCGAATCAGCATCGAAGCGTTTTTCGAGCCGGGTCTTGGCGGTTGACGCCGCGGCCAGTGTCGTGGAGTAGACGACTTTGTCCGCCGCTTGCCAGGCGGTCGCGAAGTCGGCGGTGAGGCCGGACTGCGCGGCGAGGGCGGCGTCGGTTTCCCAAGGGGCCATCGTTTCGTACAGCCGGCGTCCATAGAGGAACGTGCCCACGGCACGGATGAGGTCGGTGGTGGCCGCGAACACGTCGTCGTTGTGCGGGTACAGGTTGAAGGCGCCGTGTTTGTCCTCGATGTACCCGTCGAGAGACATGTTCGTCACGTAGATCAGCTTGGCCATGTCACAACACCTCGACGCTCGACGGCGAGGTGCGGGTACCGATCAGAGCGGCGTCCAGCTTGGTCAACGCTTCGCGCCAACCCTGCTCGGCATTGCCGGTCTGGTGCCGGGGGAGCCACTGGCGGATCTCGAGTCGCGTCCGCCCGTCGGCCTCGTCGGAGAACTCGACCCGGAGTCTCGTCTCGAACGGCTCGATGCCGTCCGGGAGCTGACCGGTGACGTGCATGCGGCCGTCGAGGAGCTCGCCGTCGGTGACGTCTGTGAGCTCGACGTAGACGTGGACCCGAATGCCGGGATCGGCTGGGGAGACCTCCGTCCATCGCTGGTGGCCGCCCGGGCGCACGTCGAAGTCGATCTCCTTGCGCGGCAACGAATTGCCGATCGGGCCCCACCAGGCCACGAAGTGGTCCGGCTCGGTGAAGGCTCGGTAGACGAGCTCCCGCGGCGCGTCGAGCACGCGCGAGATGTCGATCTGCGGGGGTTCTGCCTGCATCAGGGCTCCTTGTGGTCCGAGGCCGTGTCGGTGGGCGTTGTGGGGTCGCCCTCCGTCGAGTCCGTTGCGCGTTCAGCGGCCTGCACGGCGGCGAGGTGCGCGTCGAGGCGGGTGAGCGACGTGTCCCAGAACTTCCGGTAGCGCTCGATCCAGTCGGCCGCCTCGCGCAGCGGGGCAGCTTCGAGGTGGCTCGCGCGCCACTTGCCGGAACGCGTCCGCGAGATGAGCGTGGCGCGTTCGAGCACCTTCAGATGTCGCGATACCGCCGGCATCGAGATGGCGAGAGGCGCGGTGAGCTCGGTGACCGTGGCATCGCGCTCGGCCAGTTCGGCGAGGATCGCCCGCCGAGTCGGGTCCGCGAGTGCCGAGAAGACGGCGCTGAGCTGATCGGTGCCGGCCACTCCCGCCTCCCATACATTTAACCAACACGTTAAACGTATGGGAGGGGAGCGAGGTCCGTCAAGGCAGCTGCGTGCGCCGATGGGCCTGAGGCCGACGATCGACCCATGGCTCACTTGTCGGCTGAGAACCGTTCCCACGCCGACTGCCGCGTCACGCCCAGTGCTTCACCGATGCGCGCCCAGGCGACGCCGCGCGAACGCAGCAGATCCACCTGCGCCTGGATGCGTGCGTCGGCCTGGGCGCTCACCATGGCCATGCGCGGGATGCTCTGCAGGATCTCGTCGTCGGACTTCCGTTCCCACAGCGTGACTTCCGGTGTGGCCGGCTCGTGCTGCCCGGCGAGGATCTCGCCGCACAGGCCCACGCAGCCGTCGCAGATGTACACACCGGAGCCGGAGATGAGTTTGCCGACCTCGTCGGCGGGCTTGAGGCAGAAGGAGCAGTAGCTGTCGTCGGTCATCGCGGGACCTCCCCAGGAGCGTGTCAGGACTGCCCTGACGCTAGCGACGTCAGGGCGATCCTGACAAGAGCTCAGTGGCGACGAGAGCGCAGTGCCTCGATCACGTCGTCGTCCCAGCGGTGGGTGCGGATGAGCCGGTACCGCTCGGCGGCGACCCACAGGTAGGCCTCGGCGTCGGTGCGGTCGCCGACCAGGTCGGCCTGGCGCAGCATGCCGGTGACGGGCGTGAACTCCTCGTCGAACCAGCGCTGCGCGAGCTTGGCGCGGTCGGTGAAGCGGCCCTCGTCCTGCATGAGCCGGAAGCCCCAGGCTTCCACGTGCTCGCCGAGCTGCGCGTAGTCCCACGGGTCCGACATGATCACCGACGCCCGCGCGTGGCCGGTCAGCGGCACGCGTTCGAGGAACAGCCGTCGGTAGTCCTTCACGATCAGGTCGCCGCGGTAGCGGATGCCGGTGGGGTTGAGCTTCGTGCGCACCACCGTGACCTGGGCCTCTATTGTGGACACACCCTGCGCGTGGGCGACGGACACGCGGTGGTGGCCGTCGATGATGAAGTGCAGCTCGCCCACGCGGTACACCTCGATCGGCGGGATCGCCTCCCCGCGGCGGGCCGCGAGCGCGAGCCGTTCCCAGCGTTCGCGCACGCGCCCGGACGTCGGGCGGAAGCGGCGGTCGAAGTCGCGGCTGCGGTCCACCGTGCCCACGATCGAATCCAAAGTGATCACTCGCAGCCCGATGCGCGACTCGCCCGCGTAACCCAGCGCGTCGACGACTTCGTGGAACGGCAGCATGATGTTCACGTCGTCGGGCTCGCGGCGCAGCCAGGTGGACAGTCGCGAAAGGACCTGGCCGCGACGGGCACGCAGGAAGTCGTGTTCGGCGTCGGCGCGAGGGAAACCCGTGGGTCTGGTCATCGCGGGAACTCCATGATCCGGTGGCCCACCACGTTGCGCACGCGGGTGGTGCCGACCACGCGGTCGGGCACCGGTTCGCCGTGCGGGTGGATGTGGCCGTGCAGCAGCCAGCTCGGCCGCAGCGTGGCGATCGTGCGGTGCAGGCAGGCGAAACCGCGGTGTGGTGGGTCTTCGCGGTCCCCGAGGTGCAGCGGAGGGGAGTGGGTGAGCAGCACATCGACCTCGCGCCCGTCACGGCGGCGCCGCCACTTCGCGCGCCGCTCCAGCCCGCGGGCGCGGCGCGACTGCTGGCGCTGCGTCCACTGGTTCGGGCCGTCGTTGTAGCGGATCGAGCCGCCGAGCCCGGCGAACCGGAGGCCGGCGACGTCGACCACGCGTCCGTCGGCGTTGATCCCGCCCGCGGGGCCGGGCCACTCGGTCGGGAAACCGTCCTTCATGGACAGTCCGCCGTACCGGGTGTAGCCGCTCAGGTCGGGATCGTGGTTGCCCGGCACGAACACGCACGGCACGTCGAGCGCGCCGGCGAGGAATTCGAGGTAGTCGTAGGGCAGGTCACCGGCGGCGACGACGAGGTCGACGTCGAGCGAGCGGACCGCACCGGTCCACAACCGCTCGTCGACCTCGTCGGCCACCACCAGCGCCTTGGGCATGCGCCCAGGGTAAGGCCTGGTGGCGTCACTTCATGCCGTGCGAGAACCCCGGGTTGAGGCTGATCACGGTGACGATGCCGAGGATCCAGACGATCCCGAGGGCCAGGGCCCAGAACTTGAGGTTGGTCAGCAAACGAGGCATGGGGGTGCTCCTGTAGCGCTACCGGGTGAAGGAACGGGGACCGCGTGGCGGCCTAGAGCCAGCCGTTCTTCCGGAATATTCGGTACAGGAGCAAGCAGATCGCGAAGATCACCGTGACCGCGATCGGGTAGCCGAACTTCCAGTGCAGCTCGGGCATGTAGTCGAAGTTCATGCCGTAGATCCCCGCGCCCATCGTGGGCACGGTGATGATCGCCGCCCACGCGGTGATCTTGCGCATGTCGGTGTTCTGCTGCAGCGAGATCTTCGCGACGGTGGCGTCGACCAGGGTGCTCAGCAGCTCGTCGAACGCGGCCACGCGCTCGGACACCGTCACGAGGTGGTCAGCGACGTCGCGGAAGTACGAACGCACCTCGTCGGGCACCAGCCGCGTGTAGCCCTCGGCCAGACGCGAGACGGGCGTGGCGAGCGGCAGCACGGCGCGGCGCAGCTCCAGCACTTCCCGCTTCATCAGGTAGATCTGCTCGGCGCTCACCAGTGAACGCGGCGCGAAGACCTGCGCCTCGATCTCGTCGATGTCGGACTCGATGCGGCTGGAGACCTCGAGGTAGTGGTCGACCACGTGGTCGGCGATGGCGTGGACCACCGCGGCCGGGCCGAGGCTCAGGCGCTCGTGGTCGTCGTCCATGTCGCGGCGCAGCCGGGCGAGACCGGAGTGGTTGCCGTGGCGCACGGTGATCACGAAGTCGCGGCCGAGGAACACCATGAGCTCGCCGGTCTCGACGATCTCGTTGGCTGTGGTCGGCGACTCGTGCTCCACGTAGCGGACGGTCTTGAGCACCAGGAAGAGCGTGTCGTCGTAGCGCTCGAGCTTCGGGCGCTGGTGGGCTTCGAGCGCGTCTTCGACGGCCAGCTCGTGGAGCCCGAACGTGTCGGCGATGCCCTGGATCTGCTCTCCGTCCGGTTCGTGCAGTCCGATCCAGACGAACCCCGCGTGCCGCTTGCGCACCTCTTTGATGGCCTCGGAATGCGTCCAGCGGCCGGGCAACCGAGCGCCGTCGACGTACACCGCGCAGTCGACGACGTACGCCGACAAGGGCACGGGGATGGGCCGCTCGAGCATCGGCTTGGTGCGGCTGCCGCCGCGGCCGCGAAGGCCTCCGAGGGAGGGGATGGCAGGCATGGGATCTCCTGGGCTGGCGTCGTGGTGGAACCCGAAGACGACGGCCAGGCGGACTTCAGCGTCCGTCCGGCATCACCGGCGTTCCCTGTTCGCCGGACCTACCAGGAGAAAAATCGGCCGGCCGGCTGGGCGGGAACGCTGGGACTACTAGGGAGCGGACTATCGCCACTACTCATGGGGCGTTCCTCACCTCCTTCGGGCCGGCGCGATCGTGAGACGCGGAGAGTGGTGGGGCTCGCGTTGACGCACGAACACCAATGGTCGAGGGTACTCCTCACCACCGGTGAGTGTCGCAAGTGGCTCAGGCGGCGTTACCCCGGTACGGAGCTGTTCGAGGAGGAGCGCGGGTGGCCATCGCCCTGGAAGAGATCAAGCGGCGGTTGCGAACGTTCGCCGAGGTCGAGGCGCGCGGCGTTTCGCCGCTGTACGACCACCTCGCCACGCAGGCGGCCGAGGACGACGACGTCGCCGGCCTGCTCACCGACGCCCGCGGCGGCGAGGCTCGCGGCACCCTGCTGCTGGCCGCCGCCCACCGCCTCATCCAGGCCGACCCGATCCACCCGCTGTCGCGCTACTACCCGTCACTGGGCGGGTTCGACGGCGTGGACAACGAGACGTGGCCGCTGTTCCGCACCTTCCTGCTGGAGCGCGCGGACAAGGCCCGCGAACTGATTTCGACGCGCTACACCCAGACCAACGAGGTCCGCCGCGCGTCGCTCGTCTACCCCGCGGTCGCGGCGGCGGCCAAGGAAGCGGGCGGCAAGATCGCCCTGCTCGAGGTCGGCTGCAGCGCGGGCCTGCTGCTCGGCCTCGACCGCTTCTCCTACCGCTACCAGTGCGACGGCGGCGAACAGCTCGTCGCCGGGCCGGCCAAGGCCGCCGTCGGCCTGCACTGCGCCCTGGACCTCGCGCCCGGCGCCGTGCTGCCGAAGCTGCCGAAGAAGGTCGCCGTCGCCGCGCGCGCCGGTCTGGACCGCGCGCCGGTCGACCTCGCCGACGAGGACGAGCTGGCCTGGCTGGAGGCCTGTGTCTGGGCCGACCAGCCGGACCGCATCCGCCTGCTGCGGACGGCCGCCGCGGAACAGCGCAAGCACGTCCCGCCCCTGATCGCCGGCGACGGCGTGGACGACCTGGCCGCGGCCGCGGCGACGCTGCCGGCCGAGCTGCCCTTGGTGGTCCTGACCAGCCACGCGCTGGCCTATTTCGGTGACCGCCGGGCCGACTTCGTGGCCGAGCTGGCCGCGCTCGCGGCCACGCGCCCCCTGTGGTGGGTCACGCAGGGCTTCTACGAAGCGGGCCTCAAGCTGCTGCTGCCCGACCGCACCGACCTGGACGCCCTGGCACCGGACCCGTCGGACGCCGGCGTACTCGGCCTGGTCACGTGGTCGGACGGGAAGCCGGTCGTCCGCACGTTGGCCCGGACGTCGCCGCACGGCCAGCGCATGACCTGGCTGCCGGCCTGACCGCCGGCGCAGGTGCACCGGCTGCACGCTGTGTCACCTGTGTCACATTCACCCCATCAGTCACACCCGTGGACCGTGCGCGCTTGCGTCTTCATATGCATGTGCATTGATACGGAATTGCTCAACTCCGCATTTCCCGTGCTCATCCGGCGGTCTGTGCGGAGATAACACCATTCACCGGCGTGCGAAAACCACGAACATTCGCGCAAGCAATCGCCGTGTCGCGCAATTACACCGATGGAATCAGGCTCGCGGCAACGCACCCCAGTCACGCAGCGTGATGAAAAGCAAGTCCACGAGCCGGCCCGACGTGTCCAAATCCACCAGTTCGGCCGAGTCGACCCAGCGGGCGTCGTCGGCGTCGTCGCCGGCGGTGAGGGTTCCGGCCGTGACGACGCACTCGTAGTCCCGGATGTCGTAGGGGCCCCGGGCGACCATGCCCACGAATGTGTGCGGGCTCACGTCGAGTCCGGTCTCTTCGCGCAGCTCGCGGACGACGGCTTCGGCGTCCGTTTCGCCCTGTTCCACGCGGCCGCCGGGCAGTGACCAGAGGCCTTTGCCCGGATCGTGGCCACGCTGGATGAGCAGCAGTCTGCCCTGGTCGTCGAACACGATGCCGCCCACGCAGGGCACTCGGGTGTCCATGGGTGTCAACCATAGATTCGTCACGCTGTACACGGAGAGTAGCCGTACGGTACACTTCGGACGGCCTGCTGACCCATGCGCGGGACTTTCCTGCCGCGTGGGTGGTTGGTGCGGTACAACGTAGAAAGTCAGTTTTCCGGTGCCACGTTTAGAGACGGGATTGATCGCTGTGAACGCGAAGAAGCTTGCGGGTCTCGTGGGTATCGCGTTGGTGCTGTTCTTCGTGATCGCTCAGCCGAACCAGGCGGCAGGTCTCGTCGGCAACATCGTCGACTTCCTCCGTAGCTCGGCCGAATCGGTGGTCTCGTTCGTCAGCAACGTCTTCAACGGCTGACGGGGGATAACCTCGAGACATGTTCGCGCCACGCGACCCCGACGAGTACCTGCTCGACACCGAGCGGCGGGTCATCCGCATCCGCCGCCACTGGGCAGTGCTGCTCTGGGACACGTTCGAGGCGGCGGCCCTGCTCGCCGTCTGCGTGCTGGTCTCGTACCTGTTGCCACCGTCGTTGTGGGTGGTGCAGAACATCCTCTGGTACGTCGCGCTGCTGGTCGTGCTGCGGTTCGCCTACGCGGTGGTCCAGTGGTGGGTGGAGCGCCTCGTCGTCACGGACAAGCGGTTCGTGCTGACCAAGGGCGTCATCACCACGAAGGTGCTGATGATGCCCATCACGAAGGTCACCGACCTCACCTACGAGCGGCCCGGCTGGGGCCGGGTGCTCGGGTACGGGACGATGGTCGTCGAGTCCGCCGGTCAGATCCAGGCGCTGAACCGCATCGACTACCTGCCGCGGCCCGAGGAGTTCTACGACACGATCTCGGAGCTCGTGTTCGGCGACAAGCAGAAGCAGGCCGAGCGCTTCTCCATGATCAAGGCGCAGCGTGCCGCGAGGGGCAAGAAGCCCGTCGGCTGACCTGCGGGCGTTGTCCCAGGTACCGGCGTCGCTGTGACGCAGCGCATCGTCGAGAATGGTCACGATGCGCATCGACCTGCACGCCCACTCCACGGCCTCAGACGGCACCGACAGCCCTTCCGGGCTCGTCGAAGCTGCCGTCCGGGTCGGCCTCGACGTGGTCGCGATCACCGACCACGACACGACCGCCGGCTGGGCGCCGGCGGCGGAGGCCGTCCCGCCCGGGCTGACTCTCGTTCCCGGCGCCGAGCTGTCCACCGTGTCCGTCGACCCGGAAACGGGCTGGCGGATCAGCGTGCACCTGCTCGCGTACCTCTTCGACCCGACCGCGCCCGCGCTCGTCGCAGAGCAGACGCGCCTGCGGGCCGAACGACGCACGCGGCTGTGCGCGATGGCGGACCGCATGGCCGCCGACGGGCTCCCGATCGACGCCGACGAGATCATGGGCCTGCTGCCTGCCGACTCGCCGGCGGGTCGCCCGCACCTCGCGCAGGCGCTCGTGCGCGCCGGGCTGGTGTCGAGCGTCGACGAGGCCTTCGCGGAGTACCTCGGCAGCCGCCGCGGTTACTACGTGCCGCGCCACGACACCCCCGTCGAGGAGGCGATCGACATGATCGTCGCCGCGGGCGGCGTCACGGTGATCGCGCACCCGTTCGCGTACAGCCGCGGCGCGACGATCAGCGAGGACACCCTGCGTGATCTGGCCCGTCGCGGCCTGACCGGCGTCGAGGTCGACCACCCCAACCACGAGCCGGCCACGCGCGTCCGCACGCGTGAACTCGCCGACGAGCTGGGGCTCATCCGCACCGGGTCGAGCGACTACCACGGCACGAACAAGACGATCGGCCTCGGCCAGGAGACGACCGACCCCGGTCAGTTCGAGCAGCTCGTCGCGCGCGCCACCGGGTCGCAGATCGTGAAGGGCTGAGATGGGCGTCGCGCAGTTCTTCGACGCGAAGCTGTTCATCAGCGCCACCATCACGCTCATCGTGATCATGGACCCGCCGGGCACCGTGCCGGTGTTCCTGAGCCTGGTCGGCCGCAAGCCGATGGCCACGCGCGTGAAGGCGGCGCGCCAGGCCGTGCTGGTGTCGCTGCTGGTCATCACGCTGTTCGCGGTGGCCGGGCAGGCGATCCTCGCGTACCTCGGCATCGGGATCCCCGCGCTGCAGGGCGCCGGCGGCCTGCTGCTCCTGCTCATCGCGCTGCAGCTGCTCACGGGCAAGGGCGGCACCGAACCCGAGGCGGCCGACGACGTCAACGTCGCCCTCGTGCCCCTCGGCACGCCGCTGCTCGCCGGCCCGGGCGCCATCGCGGCGACGATCGTGTTCGTGCGCCAGGCCGACGGTCACCTCGGCGCGTACATCGCGCTGGGCTGCGCGATCGTCGCCGTGCACTTCGTGATCTACACGTGCATGCGCTTCTCGGGTGTGGTCATCCGGCTGATCAAGGAAAGCGGCATCACGCTCGTCGCGAAGATCGCGGGTCTGCTGCTGGCGGCGATCGCCGTGGAGCTGGTGGCGAACTCGGTGAAGGGCTTCATCGCCGGGAACTTCTGATCAGCGGAGCTTCCTGGGCTCCGTCAGCAGTTCACTCGCCGAAGTGTGCACCTGGGCCAGGAGGCCCAGAAGTCGGTCTCGCTCGGGTTCGGTGAGGTTCGCCGTGAGCTTGGCTTCCAGCTCGCGCCGCTCGGCCTCCACCGGCTCCTGGAGCGCGCGCCCGGCGTCGGTGAGCCACAGCCGGACGAGGCGGTTGTCCTTGTCGTCGCGGCGGCGCGTGAGCAGGCCTGCGGCGGTCATGCGGGTGGCCATCTTGACCACGGTGGGCGTGGTGACGTGCACCTGGGCGGCGATCTCGCCGGGGGTGGCTCCGTCGGTGGCCCAGAGCGCGGCGAGGAGCACGTTCTGGCCCTCGTGCAGGCCGTG
This sequence comes from Amycolatopsis sp. NPDC047767, assembly GCF_040704195.1. Classification (NCBI taxonomy): domain Bacteria; kingdom Bacillati; phylum Actinomycetota; class Actinomycetes; order Pseudonocardiales; family Pseudonocardiaceae; genus Amycolatopsis; species Amycolatopsis sp. NPDC047767. Next base: position 135,896 of record NZ_JBEYSJ010000001.1, on the reverse strand, counting down.
GTCGCGCATCGCCGAATCGGAGAGCGCGCGGACCGCCTTGTGCGTCTTGCTGAACAGGTCGAGGAACTCGGGCACCACGCCTCCCCAATCGATTGACGGCTAATCATTTCCCGGCTAACGTTTTCTTGAAGTCGATAGACGGCAAACGATCTGGGGAGTTCATGCTACTGGTCATCGGAGCCACCGGGAACATCGGCCGTGATCTCGTCCGCGAGCTGGCGGACGTGGGTGCGGACGTCCGCGTGCTGACCCGCGATCCCGCCCGCGCGGCGGACCTGCCCGCGCAGGTCGTTGTCGGCGATGTGGAGGAGCCGTCGACGCTGCCGGCGGCGTTCGCGGGGGTGGAGCGGTTTTTCCTGCTGACACCCGGGCTGGGCACCACCGGCGTGGCCAACGCCGTTGTGGCGGCACGCGAAGCCGGCGTGCGTCACGTCGTGCACCTGTCGTCCAGCAACGTGCTCGGCGACCCGATGCCGATGATGGGCCGCTGGCACCACGAGCGCGAGGAGCTCGTGCGGGCGTCGGGAATCCCGTTCACGATCCTGCGGCCGGGCGGTTTCATGCTGAATGCGTTGGAGTGGCGAGAATCCGTGCGGGCCGGGTACGTGCTGGACGCCCTCGGACCCGGCCGGCAGGCGCCGATCGACACCGCCGACATCGCGGCCGTCGCGGCGTTGGTGCTGACGTCGGACGGGCACGAGGGCGCGGAGTACGTGCTGGACGGAGGCGAACTGCTGACGGTCGCGGACCAGGTGGCGATCCTGTCCGCCGTATTGGGGCGGGAGATCGAGGTGCGGGAGCCGAGCTCGCCCGACGAGATCGTGCGGTCGCGCTTCCCTGCGGGGGCGCCGCCGGCGCTCGCCGAGGCCTTGCTGGAGGCCGCCGCGCTGATGCGGGCCGACGTCGAAGGTTCGCGCACCGACACGGTTTCGCGGCTGCTGGGGCGTGAGCCGCGGACGTTCGCCGCGTGGTGTGAGCGCAATGTGGCGGCGTTCGGTTGAGAGGCCGCCCCCGCGCCGGAAAGTGTCGGTGGTGGTGCGTAGCGTGGGCGCCGGAACCGAACGGGGGTCGAGTGAAGGAACAGCTGGGGTTCGATTTCGGCGTCGAGCAGCCGCAGCGGCTCACGAAGGTGTCGCCGGCGCGGTTGAGCACGTTCGAGGACTGCCCGCGCCGCTACCGCCTGAGTTACCTGGAGCGCCCCATGCCGCAACGCACCGGCCCGTGGGCGCACAGCACGCTGGGTGCGGTGGTGCACAACGCGTTGCGGGCGTTGTTCGACCTGCCCGTCGCCAAGCGCACGGCGCAGCGCGCGATGGCGCTGGTCGGCGAGTACTGGAAAGACGCGGGGTTCGAGGACGCCGAGCAGGCCGCGCGTTACCGGGCGCGGGCCAAGGGCTGGGTCGGGGAGTACGTGGAGGACCACGACGTCACCGAGGATCCGATCGGCCTCGAGCGCTGGGTGTCCGCGCCGGTGAGCACCACTGGCGGACGGCCCACGATGATCATCGAGGGCCGCGCCGACCGCATCGACCAGCGCGGCGGCGAGCTGGTGATCGTGGACTACAAGACCGGTCGCCGCGCTCCCGACGAGTACGAGGCCCGCGCTTCGCAGGCGTTGGCCATGTACGCGGTGGCTTCGTCGCGCACGCTTCGCTTGCCCTGCACCAAAGTCGAGCTCCACCACCTGCCCACCGGCACGATCGCCGCGGCCGAACACACGCCCGAGTCGCTGAACCGCCATCTCCAACGCGCCGAAGAAACCGCGGGCGACTTGCGGTTGGCCACCGATACCCTCGATGCAGGCGCCGACGGCGACGCCCTCTTCCCCGCCCGCCCCGACCGCCGCTGCTCCTGGTGCGACTTCCGCCCGAGCTGCGCGGAAGGCCAGCAGGCGGGCCCCGCGTCCCAGCCCTGGGACCTCCTGGCGCCCTGACCACCCTCCCTCCGAGTCGATGATTGGACGGACCCCCACCGTGGCCTCACCCGACACCGAGGAACTGACCGCCGCCCCCCTGGCCGCGGCGGACGTGGCCGCTCCTGCGGCGGGCGGCGCCGACGTGTCGGACAACGCGACGGCGCCTTCGGCCGAGGCCGTGGCACCGGCTGAGCGCGCTTCTGCCGCCCCGGCGCAGACCACGACCGACGCCTCGCAGGGCAGCAGCGTCTTGCCACAACCCGTGGACGCCCCGCCGCCCGCCAACGAGATGCCCCGAACCGATTCCGGAGCTGCCGCCGCCTCGGAGCGCGGCGAGGTAGCTGAGGACGCCTCTGCCTCCGCGGCCCAGACCGGCGAGGCCGCAGCTGAGTACATCCCCGCCTCCGCGGCCCAGACCGGCGAGGCGGCGGCTGAGTACGTGCCTGTCGCGCCGCCGCAGCGGATCGAGGCCGTCAGTACGGGAAAGCCGCGTGGGCGTTGGTGGCGCGGCTTCACCGGGTCGATCGCCGCGGGGCTGGCCGTCCTGGCGGTGGGCGTGCTGGGCGTCGGCGCGGTCTGCCTCGCCACCGGGGCGCCGGGGCCGAGCGTGCTGTTGCTGGTGGGCCACCCCGTCGCCGCGGTGGCCGCGTTGGTGCTGCAGCGGGTCGCCGACCGGCGCTACGGCCGCACGGCCGGCCTGGCGGGCCTCGGCGTGCTGGTGGTCGCTTTCGTGGCGCTCACGGTGTTCTGGTGGGCCTGACGCCCCGGGCGCTCTCCGACGACGAAGCCGCCGAGCTGTACGACGTCCTCAACACCTGGGGCGACTTCCCCGCGGACCGCTTCTACGACGGCCTCGTCGAGAGCGCGCAGGACGTCCTCGACGTCGGCTGCGGCACCGGCGGCATGTTGCACCACGCCCGCGAACGTGGCCACCGAGGTCGGCTGGTCGGCCTCGACCCCGATCGTGCGGCGCTCGCCCGCGCGAGGCGGCGCACGGACGTCGAGTGGCGGGAAGGAACGGCCGCCGCGCTCAGGTCAGAGGCCGAGTTCGACCTCGTCACGATGACCGGCCACGCGTTCCAGTGCCTGACCACCGATGAAGACCTGCGCTGCTCCCTCAGCGCCATCCGCCGCGCATTACGGCCTGGCGGAAGGTTCGCGTTCGAGACGCGCCACCCGCAGGCAAAGGCTTGGGAGGACTGGACTCCCGCGAACCAGGTCACGGTCTCGCGGCCACGCCCGCTCCGCCTGTGGCACGAGGTCGAGTCGGCCGTCGGCGACGTCATCACGTTCACTGAGACGTCGGCCGACCCCGAAGGCGCCGTGCTGCGCGTCGACCGCGCAGCGCTGAGGTTCCTCGGCCCCGAAGAGCTGGACGCGTTCGTCGCGGCAGCCGGATTCGCCGTCGAGGAGCGGTTCGGCGACTGGGAGCGCGGCCCCCTGACCGAGCAGAGCCGCGAGATCGTCACGATCGCTAGCGCAGTGCGGCAACCACAGGGCCGCGCTGCTCAAGCAGCACCGGGCCCAAAGCCGTGAGCCGGACGACGCCGTTGTAGCCGCCGCGGTCGACGCCGACCGTGCGGATGGTGGAGCCGTTGGATTCGTTGAGCACGGCCAGGCCGCCGTTGATGGGCACGACGAGCTGGCGCGCGAAGGTGATGCCGGGGCCGCGGGTGCTGTCGAGGGTCCAGCGCGGGGTGAGGTCGTCGCGGGACAGGGCGACGGTTTTGGTGCCCGTGAACCAGTACACGCCGCTGTCGGTGCGGGTGGTCTGTTCGACGCCGCCCGCGGGGTCGCCCGCGAGATCACTCGCGGGGAGGTCCATGGGGTAGGCGGAGCGCTCGTTGCCGTCCGGGCCGTAGATGACCAGCAGCTTCTGGTCGGGCAGCAGCACGGCCGTGAAGTCGCCCGACATGGCGATCACGCGGGCGCGCGAGCCGGCCAGGACGGAGCTGAAGACGACCTGCGGCTCGTCCTCGTGTTCGGCCGTCGCCTTGTAGACGGTGAGGCGGTCGTGGGGGTCGCCGGGGCAACGCTCGATCACGCCGACCTTGTCGGCGGCCGCGGCGACCGTGCCGTACGTGCAGCCCGTGCGCGGCTGCTTGTTCGGGTTGACCAGGAACGGGACCTGGCCGTACTCCATGCTCTTCACGAGGTCGTCGCGCCAGGTGTCGAGCAGGTGCTTGCCGGTGGTGGTCACGTGGCTGCCGTCGCTGACGAGCTGGGTGCCGAGCTCCGCGTCACCGTTGCGCTGGGCCGTGATCTGGCCCGTGGTGGGGTCGAGCTGCGTGACCTCGCTGCAGCCCATTGCCTTGTGGTACACCGCGTTCACGCGGCCCCACGCAGTGTCCACAGTGCACAGTTGCAGGTTCTCGCGCGTGTAGTGCCAGCGGATCTTGCCGGTGAGCGGGTCGCGGCCCGCGACCTCGCCGCCGTCGGCGGTGGTCACGGTGTCGCCCTCGCCGATCGGCACGGGCGTGGCCGAGCTGGGCGCCTGCCACAGCTGAGCCATCGAACCCGGCACGGCCGCGGGCGCCGGCGGCAAGGTCGGCGGCGTCGAAGCGAGCGCGCGGCTGGTGTGCAGGTTGTCGCTGTTCAATGCGACAACCAGCGCCACGACCACCACGACCACGGCGATCAACGCCGCGATCACCCGATCCCGCCCGCGGTTCCACGGCGAACGCCGCACGCGGACGGGAGGCCCCGTCACCGGGCTCGGAAAGCCCTGCGACGGGGGCAGAACATCTTCGGTGCCGAGCGGGCGGTGCGAAACCACCCCGGAGTCCGAAGGCGGGACAAAAGCCGGAACGTCCGGTTCAGACTGGTCCGGTGCGCCGTCCTTGTGGTCGCTCACGTACCTGACTCCCGCCGTCGGCTCCGCTGTTCCCCTCAGTCTGCCGACGCAGGTGTATCAGACGTCGCGGAGGGGCGGCGACGACGGCGCCGACGTGCCGGACGCTCACCCGTTTCTCCGGTTTCTCCCGAAACCGAGGCCGACGCGGTGGCCGCACCGGCGGGACCGGTCGACTCACCACCGCCGCCACTGCGGGTGCGGCGACGCGAGCGCGTGCGCTCCTCACCCGAGGCGGAAGCCGAGCCCGTCGCAGCGGCCTCGGAGGACGAAGCAGCAGCGGCGTCCGCCTTCTCGACCGCCTCAGCGGCCTTCGCGCCACCACGGGTGCGCTTGCGCGGCGCCCGCGTGCGCTTGCGCGGCGCGTCTTCCGAGCCGGCACCGGCGCCCCGACCACCACGGCCGCGGCGCTTGCCGCCCAGGTCCTCTTCCTCCTCGGCGGCCAGCCCGGCGCGGGTCCGCTTCGCGAGCGGGAGCCGGCCGGTGGTGCCCTCCGGGATGCCGAGGTCGCTGAACAGGTGCGGCGACGACGAGTACGTCTCCACCGGCTCCGGCTTGTCCAGACCCAGCGTGTCGGAGATCAGCTTCCAGCGGGGGATCTCGTCCCAGTCGACGAGCGTGACCGCGACACCCGTGCGCCCCGCGCGGCCGGTGCGGCCGATGCGGTGGACGTAGGTCTTCTCGTCCTCGGGGCACTGGTAGTTGATGACGTGGGTGACGTCGTCGATGTCGATGCCGCGCGCGGCGACGTCGGTGGCCACCAGCACGTCGACCTTGCCCGAGCGGAACGCGCGCAGCGCCTGCTCGCGGGCGCCCTGGCCCAGGTCGCCGTGGACGGCGGCCGCGGCGAACCCGCGCTCCACCAGGTCGTCGGCCACCTTCTGCGCGGTGCGCTTGGTGCGGCTGAAGATCATGGTGAGCCCGCGGCCCTCGGCCTGCAGGATGCGCGCGATGACCTCGGGCTTGTCCATCGAGTGCGCCCGGTAGACGAACTGGGTGGTGCGCTCGTGGATCGCGCTCGCGTCGTTCTCTTCGGCGCGGATGTGCGTGGGCTGGCGCAGGAACGTGCGCGCCAGCGTGATGATCGGGCCCGGCATCGTGGCGGAGAACAGCATCGTCTGCCGCTCGTCCGGCACCATGCGCAGGATGCGCTCGATGTCGGGCAGGAAGCCCAGGTCGAGCATCTCGTCGGCCTCGTCGAGCACGAGCCCGCGGACCTTGCCCAGCACCAGGTGCTGCTGCTCGGCCAGGTCGAGCAGGCGGCCCGGGGTGCCGATCACGACGTCGACGCCCTTGCGCAGGGCCTCGATCTGCGGCTCGTACGGACGGCCGCCGTAGATGGCCAGCGTGCGGATGCCGAGGTGCTTGCCGGCGCCCTTGAGGTCGTTGGCGACCTGGATGCACAGCTCGCGGGTCGGGACCACGACGAGCACCTGCGGGGTGCCGTCGCCGGGGACCTGCACGCGGTGCAGCAGCGGGACGCCGAAGCCCAGCGTCTTGCCCATGCCGGTGCGGGCCTGGCCGATGAGGTCGTCGCCCGCCATGGCCAGCGGGAGCGTGAGCGCCTGGATGGCGAACGTACGCTCGATGCCGGCCTCGCTCAGCGCCTTCACGATCTCCGGCTTCACGCCGAACGAAGCGAACGTGGGCGCCTCGGGCTCGACCTCGACGCCCGCTTGCAGCGGGTGCGAGGTGTCGAGCGCGGCCGGGCCGGACTCGCTGTGTTCCAGCGCGACCGCGGGGGTGGTGGTTTCTTCGGTTGTGGACTGTTCTGCGGTCAGGGTGATCGCCTCTCTCGTGACCAGCGCGCACAGGCCGGTTGTCACTCGACACTCGACCGGGGGTCTGACGGGCACCGGAGAGTTACGCTCGGCGCCGCAGCCGCCCTCCCGGGAATGCCGCTGGAGGCGTGCACGCACAAATTTCGGCGAACCCCGGCAGCCCTGGTGGCGCCGGTCGCCCGCCTGTTTCCCGCAGCCATGAGACGTGCGGAAGCCTTGTTTATCTTTCCGCAGTGTACCTGGTCAGGAGTTTTTCAACAGTACCGGGCGCGACGGCGCGGCGTGGGATCGGTCTCTTCACGGCGTCGACCACGGGTTCGGCGATACCCTCGTCGCCGTGACCGACCCGAAAGAGATCAGCGAAGGCGTCGTCGACCTGCTCGGCGTGATCGCCTATCTCGAGCTGTCCGCGTTCGACCGGATGGCCGAGGACGCCCGCACCGCGCCGACGCTCGCCGGCCGCGCCGCGCTCGCCTCCATGGCCGCGGCCGAGATCGGTCACTTCGACATGCTTTCGGCCCACCTCGCCGCCCACGGCGTGTCCGTCGACGACGCCATGCGCCCCTTCGTGGCCCAGGTCGACGCCTGGCACGCCTCGACGCGGCCCAAGTCGTGGCTGGAATCGCTGGTCAAGGCCTACGTCGGCGACGGCCTCGCGGCGGACTTGTATCGCGAGATCGCCAGCTGGCTCGACCCGGAGACGAAGGACCTGGTGCTCACCGTCCTCGCCGACACGGGGCATTCCGCGTTCGCCGAGCGCGAAGTCGCCGCCGGCATCAAGGCCGACCCGAAGGCGCGCGACAAGCTCGCGCTGTGGGGTCGGCGGCTGCTGGGCGAGGCTCTCACACAGGCCCAGTACGTGGTCGCCGAACGCGATGGCCTGGCCGAACTCATCGTCTCCGGCTCCGGCGACCTGTCGGGAATCGCCGGGTTGTTCCGGCGGTTGCAGCAGGGGCACACGAAGCGCATGCAGGCGCTCGGTCTGGGCTGAAGTGCCGGTTCACCACGCGGTGGCGCGACACCGCAGCGCTGCGGTTGGGCTAGCCTTGCCAGGCGTAACGACAACGAATTTCCAGCGGAGGTCCCACGTGGAGGTCAAGATCGGCATCAAGGACACGCCGCGCGAGCTGGTGGTGTCCAGTGGCCAGACCGCCGACGAGGTGGAGAAGCTGGTCGCCGAGGCCCTGACGGCCGGTGACGGGCTCTTCCGCCTCAACGACGAGAAGGGCCGCAAGTACATCGTCCCGTCCGACCGCATCGCGTACGTCGAGATCGCCCCCTCGGACGTCCGCAAGGTCGGCTTCGGCGTCGGCGACTGAGGTCTCGCCGGTTCTGGCGGTTCTTGAGGCTTTACCGGAAAGCCGCCCTGGGCTTTGGCCTGGGGCGGCTTTTTCTTGCCCTTGGTCGGGCCTGGGCGGTCGTGCTCTGAAGGTCCGGCGGTTGCCAGCTGGACCTAGGCGGTCGCCGCTTCCACTTCTTCCAGGCTCGTCGGCACCGAGAACGGCGGAGTGGACGTCCCCATGATCCGGTAGCGGCCCCACGGGTCCGGGTCCGAAAGCTCGCCGGCAGCCGAACGATCACCCACCACCACCGTGCAAGCCGTCTTCCGGCCGCCCACCGCAGCGGAGAGCTCGGGGGAGGTGGAAACCCGTCCGTACCAGTGGTAATACCCGTCGATCGGCTGGAAATAGCCGCGCAGGTCGATCTGCACAGCCATTTCCACGCCGTCGACAACAAGGGTCGCAGTGCCGGCGTAACCGTCTTCGTCGCTCATAAAAAGCCTCCCAACGAAAGAAACCGAGAGAAAGCGGCTCAGCCCGCGTCGCTGTCCGCGGGGGACTCGGTTTTGCGGCCGAGCTGGACGACCTTGTTCTCCTCCAGCGGCAGGTTCGGGTCGATCACCACGCCGTGCTGGCGGGTGAGTCCGTCGATGGCCGCCCAGATGATCTGCGTGAGGTATTCGACCACGGAGTCGCGGCTCATGGAGCGGCGGTCGAGCCACCATTCGCCCGTGCTCTGGACCATGCCGACGATGCCGTGCGCCCACGGTTCGGCCGCGCCGGAGTCCATGGAGAACATGCGCATGTAGTCGCCGAGCAGGGCGGTCAGGGCGGTGGCGATGACCTCCTTGTCCTCCGCGACGACGTCGGCGTCGGTCACCGTCTTCTCCTGCAGGCCGCCGCGGGCCAGGAGGCGGTAGAGGTTCGGGTGCTCCTCGATCACGGAGAAGAACGCGTCCAGCGCCATGCGGATGCGTGGCACGGGCGCGAGCTCCGCGTTGATCGCCGGGATCAGGCGCTCGAACAAGATCTCCGTGCCGCGCTGCCCGAGGGCCACGTACAGGTCGGCCTTGTCCTCGAAATGCCGGTACAGCACGGGTTTCGTGACGCCGGCCTCGGCCGCCACGTCCTCCATTCCGAGGTCCGGACCGTGGCTGTCGAGCGCTCGCAGCGCGGCCTCCACGAACTCCGCCCGTCGCGCGATGCGGTGCTTGCGCCACCGGTCCCGCCGGGCGTCGCCGGTCGCGGCCTCCCCCGGAGCAGGGTGCTTGCCGGACTGCTTGCTGGCGCGCTTGACACGTTCGATCACCCGGGTCATGCTACCAGAGGTAACTGTTACCTCAAGTTACAGCTACAAGAGAGAGGGCGAGCGATGACGCGGACGCTCAAGGAGACCGACCGGGAGAAGACCGCCGACCGGCTGCTGAAGTCTTCGGCGAACAAGTTCTACGACCCCGACGTCGACATCGACTGGGACGCACCGCTCGTCGACGGCAAGAACTACATCCTCCCCGAGCGCTCGTCGCTCTACGGCACGAAACTGTGGGACACCCTCACCCCCGAGCAGCGCATCGAGCTCGGCAAGCACGAGGTCGCGAGCGTCGCCACCACCGGCCTGTGGTTCGAGATCCTCCTGATGCAGATGCTGCTCAAGGAGGTCTACGACGAGGACCCCACGAGTTCCCACGCGCAGTTCGCCCTCACCGAGATCGCCGACGAGTGCCGCCACTCCACGATGTTCGCCCGCATGGCCGCGCGCATCGGCTGCCCCGCCTACGGCCCGGTGCCGGCGCTGCGCCAGTTCGCGAAGCTGATGCCCACGATCTCCTACGGCCCCGCCCGCTACGGCGCCATCCTCGTGGCCGAAGAGGTGCTCGACCGCCTGCAGCGCGAGCAGATGGTGAACGAGGACGTGCAGCCGCTGGTGCGCATGGTCAACCGCATCCACGTGCTCGAAGAAGCGCGCCACGTGACCTTCGCGCGCGAAGAGGTCACGCGCGGGATGGCGAAGCTGGGCAAGCACGAGATCACCTACCAGCAGTTCATCATCGCGTTGATCTCGTACTTCGTCACGCGCGCGTTCATCAACCCCAACGTCTACAAGGCCGTCGGCATCCGCCCGCGCGACGGCGTCGAAGCGGCGTTGAACAACCCGCACTGGCGGGGGACGATCGCGTGGGCCGGGGAGAAGATCATGCCGTTCCTGCAGGAGTCGGGCCTGGTCGGCTTGCCGGGGCGCTACTTCTGGAAGAAGTCCTTCCTGCTGCCGGAGGGCAAGTGACCACCCTCGAACGGCTCCGCAACCCTTCGCGGGAGCACCGGTTCGTGACCGGCGACGGGGCCGCGCTGCACGTAGAAACCTCCGGTCCCGCCGACGCGCCGGTCACGCTCGTGCTGGTGCACGGCTGGACGCAGGACCACCGCACGTGGGACGGCGTCGTCGGGCACCTCGGACCGGCCACGCGGGTGGTGCGCTACGACCTGCGTGGCCACGGGGGATCGTCGTCGGCTCGACGGGGGGCGGCGACGATCCCACGACTCGCGGACGACCTCGCCGAGCTGATCGCCGAACGCGTCCCGAACGGCCCGCTCGTGCTCGCCGGCCATTCCATGGGCGGCATGACGATCATGGCGCTCGCCGAACGTCATCCGGACCTGGTGAAGGCGCGCGTCGCCGGCGTGGCGTTCGTGGCCACGTCGTCGGGCCAGATGGACCGCATCACGCTCGGGCTGCCGGGGCCGGCCGGGTCGATATCGGCGCGGTTCGAGCGCCGGCTGGCCAAGGCGCTGGCCCACCGCAAGGGCGACCGGCTGCCGCTGAGCCCGGCGATGGTGCGGTCCGGCGCGCGGTTCCTGGTGTTCGGCGACAAGCCGAAGCGCGGCGACGTGGACAGCGTCGTCGACCAGCTGCTGTGCGCGCATCCAGCGTCATTGGGGGAATTCCAGGACGCGATCTCCGTGCACGACTGCCGCGTGGCGTTGCGCGCGCTGCGGACCGTGCCGGCGGTGGTGCTGGCGGGGGAGAAGGACCGGCTGTGCCCGCTGCCGCACGCGAAGGTGATCGCCGACGAGCTGCCCGACGCCGAGTTCGTCCGCTACCCGGGCGCCGGGCACATGCTGCCGCAGGAACGCGCGGCCGAAGTCGCCACGCGCGTCAAGACCCTGCTGAACGCCGCTAGGACCCTTGCCCCATAAGAGACTTCAACGCGGCAACGGTCGCGGGCACATCCTCGAACACCGGCGTGTGTCCAGTGTCCACTGTGGTCAGTTCCGCCGCGGGCAGGTGTTCGACCAGGTACCGCGCGTCCGCCACGGACCGGGCCCGGTCGCGGACGCCGTGCAACACCTCGACCGGACACCGGATCGACGCGAGCTCCGGCGTCAGATCGAGATCGCGCTGGCTCGTCAGCACCTCCAGCGCGGCCTCCTGCGGCACGCGCGCGGCGTAGGCGAGCAGGTCGTTCCGCAGCTCCACCGGCAACGGTGAAGCGAACGACCGGTCCAGCACCGCCGCGTGCAGCTCCGGCCCCCAGGCCTGCGAAATCGTCGTCAGGATCCCGTCGACGTCACCGTGGCCCCGCATGTGTGCGCCGGTGTTCGCGAGCAGCAACCCGGCCACCAGCTCAGGGTGATCAGCTGCCAGCCGCAACGCGATGCAGCCACCCGTCGAATGCCCCACGAGCAGCACCGGCCGGTCGATCCGGGCTGCGATCCGCGAGGCCACGTCGTCGATCCGCCACGGCCCGGGCGCCGTCATCCAGTCCACGGCGTGCACCACGCCCGGCCACGCCCGCGCGAGCGGACCGAAGACCGCCGGGCTGCAGAGCGTGCCGGGGACGGCCACCACGAGCGGGGTCAAGCGCGTCAGCCGTCCTTGAGCGGGAAGCCACCGCCGATGCCGCGCCACGCGAGGTTGGCCGTGAGCGCCACGGCTTCCTCCTGCGACATCGCCTGGTTGTGCTGCAGCCAGTAGCGCGCCGAGACCTGCGACATGCCCACGAGGCCGACGGCCAGCAGCCGGGCCTTGTGGTCGTCGAGCCCGGCGTCCGCGGTGATGGTCTCGGTGATGGCCTCGACGCTGGCCGAAGTCGCGCGGTCCACCGCCTCCTGCACGGCCGGCTCGCCGCGCAGGTCGCTTTCGAAGACCATCCGGAACGCGCCGGCGTCTTCACTCACGAAGTCGAAGAAGGCGCCGACCGTGGCCGGCACGCGCTGGCGGTTGTCGCTCGTCGAGTCGAGCGCCCCCTTCACGCGGCTCACCAGGTCGTCGACGTGGCTTTCGAGCAGCGCGATGTAGAGGTCGAGCTTGCCGGGGAAGTGCTGGTACAGCACGGGCTTGCTGACGCCCGCCTCCTCGGCGATCTCGTCCATGGCCGCGGCGTGGTAGCCGTTTTCGGCGAAGACGCGTTGCGCGGCCGTCAGCAGCTGGGCGCGGCGTTCGGTCCTGGGCAGCCGGACGCCTCGTTGCTGCAGTCGCGCCATTTCCGTCATTCTTCCTCCCGTCCACGGCTTCGCCGGGCAGTAGCACCACCGCGTGAAGCGGGTTTGAGATTACTCGCGGGTACGCCTGAAACGCCAAGTGTCGGGCATCCTGGGGTGGTGACCACATCCACGACGCGCCCGGCGACCGCGACGGCGGTGCGCCCGGCCGTGACCCACGTGCCGCTGTCCACGGCGCCGTTGCCCGCGCTCGAGCCGGTGCTGCCGCCGTGGCCCGGTGTCGTCGAGGACGTGGGCGGAGTTTCCCTGAACGTACGCCGCACCCCCGGACCCGACGGTACCGTCGCCGTCTACGTCCACGGGCTCGGCGGGTCGTCCAGCAATTGGACCGACCTCGCCGCGCTGCTCGCACCCACCGCGAGCGGCCGCGCGATCGACCTGCCGGGCTTCGGCTTTTCCGAGCCGGCCCCTGGCTTCGATTTCAGCCTCGACGAGCACGCCGAGGTCGTCGCGCGCTACATCGAGGGCCTCGACGCGGGGCCGGTGCACCTGGTCGGCAACTCCATGGGCGGCGCGATCGTGCTGCTCGTGGCCGCCGCGCGCCCCGAGCTGGTCTGCACGCTCACGCTGATCTCGCCGGCGATGCCCGACCGCCGCCCGGACCCGCGGCGGCTGTCGGACCCGATGATGGCGCTGGCGTACCTGCCGGTGATCGGCGCGCGCGTGCGCCGCCGGCTGGCTTCGGCGACGGCCCGCGAACGCGCGGCCCAGGTCATCAAGCTGTGCTTCTACGACCTGGCGAAGTTCCCCGAGCAGCGGCTCGACGAGCTGACCGAGGAACACGGCGCCCGCGCCGCGCTGGCCTGGGCCGCGCCCGCCATGGCGCGCAGCACGTTCGGCATCTTCCGGCGGTGGACCGCGGTCGGCGACGCGTCGCTGTGGTCCGTGGCGGCGCGGGTGAGCATCCCCACACTCGTCGTCTGGGGTCTTCACGACCGGGTGATCTCCGTGCGACGCGCCCCGCGCACCGCCCGGCTGCTCCGACACGCCCGGCTGCTGGTCCTTCCCCGAACCGGGCACGTGGCTCAGATGGAACGCCCGAATGTCGTAGCGCGGGCCGTCCTGGGGCTGTGGGAGGCCGCCGAGAAGGGCACCTGGTAGTCCGAACGGGTGACAGATCATCTCTCGGTCATCAGCCGGTCGCCGAGAGCATCACGGTTCGGATATGGCACCCTGGGGCGGTGGACCGGCCCAAGGACGCACGAGGAGACGACCGGCGAGCCTCGTACGCCGGTTCAGCCAGGCGTGCGACGTCGGCCTCGGCAAAGAATTCGTCGAGCAGTTCGTCGACCAGCTCGAGGAGCTCTCGCAACTCACCCCTCACGGACACGGGCTCGCCGCGCGTCGGCCAGTTCCGGCCGTCGAAGCCGCCCGCCCAGCGCGTCGGCGAAGACCGCTACCGCCCCGGCTCCCGGCGCACCAGCGCGGAGCCGCTGAAGGCGTCGTGGCAGCCGAAGGGCGACGAGGAGAAGCCCGCCGCCCGCAGGCCGGCCGCGAAGAAGCGCGGTGTCGGCGGGTTCGTGAAGACCTACGGCTGGCGCGTGTACGCGTTGCCGATCCTGGTCGTCATCACCGCGCTCGTCGTGGTGAACACGGCCACGAGCCCGGCCGAGCCCGGGTCGACCACCACCGCGGGCACCGGCGAGTCGGCGGTGGGCGACGCGGCGGCCGGCGCGATCGACGGCGGCCAGGCCATCCCCGAGAACCCCGCCAAACCGGCGGACGTGAACGTGCCGACGGCCGAGCTGCCCACGGGCGGCAACTACACCGAGAGCGGCAAGGGCACCTGGCACGTCGTGCCGGGCTCGGGCCCCACGGTCGGCAAGAGCGGCAAGCTGTACACCTACACCGTCGAGGTCGAAGACGGTATCGACCCGTCGAGCTACGCCGGCGACGACAGCTTCGCCACGGCCGTGCAGGGCATCCTGTCCGACCCGCGTAGCTGGACGTGGAACGGCAAGATCCGGCTGCAGCGCGTGGACGCGAGCTACCCCGACCCGAGCTTCCGCGTGAGTCTCACCACGCCGAACACGACGCACCGCGCCGACGCGTGCGGGTTCCAGATCAAGTTCGAAGCCTCCTGCTACCGCCGCAGCATGGGCCGCGTGCTCATCAACCTCGCCCGCTGGGTGCGCGGCGCGAAGGCCTACGGCGCCGACATGACCGGCTACCGGCAGTACGCCATCAACCACGAGGTGGGCCACGCGCTCGGCAACAACCACGTGGGCTGCCCCGCCAACGGCGATCCGGCGCCCGTGATGATGCAGCAGTCGTTCGGCGTGGCCGACGACTACGTGGCGATGCTCAACAACATCCCCGGCGGCGACAAGGGCAAGGTCGCGGCCGACCACCACGTCTGCGTGCCCAACGCCTGGCCGAACCCGACGCCGCAGGCGTAACCACGGTCTCGCCGAACAAAGCAACCCTCGTCCCACGATCCGGACGCCGGGAAGCCCACCTTGCCTGCGAGCGTTGTGGATACTGGGATTGACTACGCGATCCACGCGAGTATGGAGGACCCGATGTCAGACACGGCACTGCCGCCGCTCGTTGAGCCGGCTGCGGAGCTCACGAAGGAAGAGGTGGCCCGGTACAGCCGCCACCTCATCATCCCGGACGTCGGGGTGACCGGGCAGAAGCGGCTGAAGAACGCGAAGGTCCTGGTCATCGGTGCCGGCGGCCTCGGCAGCCCCGCGCTGCTGTACCTCGCCGCGGCGGGGGTCGGCACGCTCGGCATCATCGACTTCGACGTGGTCGACGAGTCCAACCTGCAGCGCCAGGTCATCCACGGCGTGTCCGACGTCGGCAAGCTCAAGGCCGCGTCGGCGCAGGAGTCGATCGCCGAGATCAACCCCCTCGTCAAGGTGCACCTGCACGTGGAGCGGCTGGAGTCGTCGAACGCGCTGGAGATCTTCAGCCAGTACGACCTGATCCTCGACGGCACCGACAACTTCGCCACGCGTTACCTGGTGAACGACGCCGCCGTGCTGCTGGGCAAGCCGTACGTGTGGGGCTCGATCTTCCGCTTCGAAGGCCAGGTCAGCGTCTTCTGGGAAGACGCGCCCAATGGCAAGGGCCTGAACTACCGCGACCTCTACCCGGAGCCGCCGCCTCCCGGCATGGTCCCCTCGTGCGCCGAGGGTGGCGTGCTGGGCGTGCTGTGCGCGTCCATCGGCTCGATCATGGTGACCGAGGCGATCAAGCTCATCACCGGCATCGGTGATCCCCTGCTCGGGCGGCTCATCAGCTACGACGCGCTGGAGATGAAGTACCGCGAGGTCAAGATCCGCAAGGACCCGGAGACCCCGAAGATCACCGAGCTGATCGACTACGAAGCCTTCTGCGGTGTCGTGTCCGACGAGGCCGCGCAGGCCGCTTCGGGCAGCACGATCACGCCGGCGGAGCTCAAGGCCAAGTTCGACAACGGCGACGACTTCGCCCTCATCGACGTCCGCGAGCCCGGCGAGTACGAGATCGTGAACATCAAGGGCGCCACGCTGATCCCGAAGGACCGCATCCTCTCGGGCGAGGCGCTGGCCGAGCTGCCGCAGGACAAGCCGATCGTGCTGCACTGCAAGTCGGGTGCGCGTTCGGCGGAGGCGCTGGCCGCGCTGCACGCGGCCGGGTTCAAGGACGCCACGCACCTCGGTGGCGGCATCCTGTCTTGGGCCAAGCAGATCGACCCGAGCCTGCCCACCTACTGACGGTTTCCGCCCAGGAAGGCCTTCCCGGTTCGCCGGGGAGGCCTTCCTGGCGTTTTGGGCCGGTGGCGGCGGCTGTGTCTGAAATATGAAAGCGGTCCGTGACCAGCGCGTCTTCTCGTTCGTGGGGCGCACAGGCGGGTACCTTCGGTTCTCGTGCGGTCCACTCTCGAACGGCCACCCGAGCGGGTGTGCGCGGCCTTCGGCGGCGACATCGGCCTCGTTTCGGCGTTGCCGGATTCGACGGCCTGGCGCTGCGGCGACCTCGTGCTGAAGCCGGTTTCGGACCGGTCGCGCACGCTGTGGACCGCCCGCGCGCTGGAGCACGCCGAGGATCCGGGCCTGCGGATCGCGAAACCGGTGCGCGCGAGTGACGGCCGCTGGATCGTCGGTGACTGGTCGGCCTGGCGCTACGTCTCGGGCACGGCCGAGAACCACGTCGACGGCGCCATGCTCGCCGCGGTGAAGCTGCACCGCGCCACGGCCGACCTGCCGCGGCCCGATTTCCTGTCCGCGCGCGACGACCTCGACGCGGTGGCCGACCGCATCGCGTGGGAAGAGCTCGACCGCCCGCTCGACGAGGCCAAGGGCGGCCGCTGGTTCGAGGTGCTCGCGCCTTCGCGCCGGCCGATCAAGCTGCCGTTGCAGGTCGCGCACGGTGAGCTGCTCGCGGGCGTGCTCTTCGACGGTGACGCGGCGCCCGGCATCGTCGACTTCGTGCCGTACTACCGGCCGGGCGAGTGGGGCGCGGCGATCGTGGCCGTCGACGCCCTGGCGTGGGGCGGTGCCACCGGCGAGCTGCTCGACCGCTGGGCGCACCTGCCGGAATGGCCGCAGCTGCTGCTGCGCGCAGTGCTGTTCCGGTTGGCGGCCAACGCGTTGAACCCGCGCTCGACGGGCGCGGCGCTCGACGGTCTGCGCGCCGCCGCGCGCGAGGTCAGCGCGATCCTGTAGTTCTCACCGCGGGCGCGCGGGAAGTGGCGAGTGATGTCAACTGCCTGAAACAATCAGGCATCTTCAGGTAACACGGCGTGCTTAGCGTCGGGGCCATCGCCGACCCCGAGGAGCGCCCGTGCCGCACGTCGACACGCATTGCCCCTACTGCGCGTTGCAATGCGGGATGCGCTTGGCCGGCACGCGCGTCACGCCGCGCGACTTCCCGGTCAACGCTGGCGGTCTGTGCCAGAAGGGCTGGACGTCCGGGGAGCTCCTGCGGTCCGGCGATCGGCTGACCACGCCGCTGATCCGGCGCGACGGTGAGCTGCAGCCGGCGAGCTGGGCCGAGGCGCTGGATCTCGTGGCGGCGAAGCTGCGTGAGCTGCGTTCGTCGCACGGGCCCGACTCCGTCGCGGTGTTCGGCGGCGGCGGGCTGACCAACGAAAAGGCTTACCTGCTGGGGAAGTTCGCGCGGGTCGCGCTCGGGACCTCGCAGATCGACTACAACGGCCGGTTCTGCATGTCGTCGGCCGCGGCGGCGGGGCTGAAGGCGTTCGGCGCGGATCGCGGACTGCCGTTCCCCGTCACGGATCTCGCGGACGCGGACGTCGTGCTGCTCGCCGGGGCGAACCCGGCGGAGACGATGCCGCCGTTCGTGCAGCACCTGCGAGGTGCCGAGCTGATCGTGATCGACCCGCGGCGCACGCCGACCGCCGAGCTCGCGAGCCTGCACCTCGCGCCGGCGCCGGGGACGGACCTGGCTCTGGCGTTGGGAATCCTGCACGCGGTGGTCGCCGAGGGACACCTCGACAAGTCCTATGTGGATCTCCGGACGGCCGGGTTCGACGAAGTGTGGCGCCTGGCCGCTGCGTGGTGGCCGGAGCGGGCCGAGCGCGTGACGGGTGTTGCCGCGGCGGACCAACGACGGGCCGCCGCGACGTTGGGTGAGGCGCACAACGCGTATGTCCTCACTGCGCGGGGGACCGAGCAGCACGCGACGGGGACGGCGAACGTCGGCGGGTGGATCAACCTGGCGCTCGCATTGGGGCTGCCCGGTCGCCTCGGCTCCGGGTTCGGCTGTCTCACCGGTCAGGGCAACGGCCAGGGCGGGCGCGAGCACGGGCAGAAGGCCGACCAGCTACCGGGATACCGGAAGATCGACGACCCGGCCGCGCGCGAGCACGTCGCCCGAGTCTGGGGCGTCGCGCCGGAGAGCCTGCCGGGGCCGGGGCGTTCGGCGACGGAGCTGCTCGACGCGCTGGGGCAGGAGGGCGGGCCGAAGGCGTTGCTGGTGTTCGGCAGCAACGTCGTGGTGTCGGCGCCGCGCTCGCGGCGGGTCCAAGATCGACTGTCCGCTTTGGACTTCCTCGTGGTCGCCGACTTCGTGCGGTCGGAGACGGCCGAGCGCGCCGACGTCGTGCTGCCCGTGACGCAGTGGGCCGAGGAAGACGGCACGCTCACCAACCTCGAAGGCCGGATCCTGCTGCGCCGCAAGGCCGTCGACGCGCCGGCGGGCGTCCGGTCCGACCTCGACGTGCTGCGGGAGCTCGCGATCCGGCTCGGCCAGCCGGCCGAGCGGTTCCCGGTCCACGCGGAAACCGTCTTCGAGGAGCTGCGCGCGGCGTCGAAGGGTGGCACGGCGGACTACTCGGGCGTCACCTACGACCGGCTGCGCGCCGGTGACGCGCTGCACTGGCCGGTGCCTTCCGCGGAGCATCCCGGAACCCCGAGGATGTTCCTCGACCGTTTCGCCCACCCGGACGGCCGGGCGAGGTTCGTCGCCGTCGACCACACCGGGCCCGCTGAGCTGCCCGACGCAGAGTTTCCCTTGCAGGCCACCACGGGCCGCGTCTTGCAGCATTACCAGTCCGGTGCCCAGACACGCCGGATCCCGGAGCTGGTGGACGTCGTGCCCGAGATGTTCGTGGAGGTCCACCCCGACACCGCCGACCGCGCCGGTCTCGCCGAGGGGGAACGGGCGCTGGTCCGTTCGCGGCGCGGCGAGACGGTCGCGCGGGTGCGGTGCGTCGCCTCGCTGCGGCCCGACCTGGTGTTCCTGCCGTTCCACTTTCCCGGTGAGGGGCGCGCGAACCTGCTGACGAACCCGGCGCTGGACCCGGTGAGCCGTATGCCGGAGTTCAAGGTGTGCGCGGTCGCACTGTCCAGAGTGGATGCTGGAGTGGACGCATGAGCGCCCGGCACGTGGTCGTGGCCGGCTACGGCATGGCCGGGGCGCGGCTGGCCGACGAGATCCGCCGCCGGGACCCGTCGGCGGAGCGGGCGCGGCTGACGATCGTCGGAGCCGAGCCGCATCCCGCGTACAACCGGGTGCTGCTGTCGTCCGTGCTCGCCGGCGGGCTGAGTGCGGCGACGGTGCGGCTGCACGACGAGGACTGGGCGGCTCGCGCGCACGTCGACCTGCGGCTGGGGACGTCCGTCACGGGTCTCGACCGCGCGAACCGCCGCGTGGAGACCACCGACGGACCGCTGGACTACGACGCGCTCGTGCTCGCGACCGGCGCCACGCCGTGGCTGCCGCCGGTGGAAGGGCTCGAGCCGGGGCCGGGCGTCGCGACGTTCCGGACCCTCGACGACTGCACCCGCATCGTCGACGCCGCCCGGCCCGGCGCACCCGTCGTGGTGCTCGGTGGTGGGCTGCTCGGCCTCGAAGCCGCGCGCGGCCTGGCCGGGCGCGGCGCGAACGTGACCGTGGTGCACCCGCACGGCCACCCGATGGAACGCCAGCTCGACGCCGGTGCCGGCCGCGTGCTCGCTCGGCGGCTCGCCGAGCTGGGCGTGACCTTCCGCTTCGACGCGACGGCCGCGCGCCACCTGCCCGGCGACGGCGTGAAGCTCGACGACGGCAGCTTCGTCCCGGCTGATCTGGTCGTGGTCGCCGCAGGCGTCCGGCCGGAGACCGCGCTCGCCGAGGCAGCGGGGCTCGAAGTGGACCGCGGCGTGCTCGTCGACGACCTGCTCCGCACGAGCGACGGCCGCGTCCACGCCCTCGGCGACTGCGCGCGCCACGCGAACGCGCCGGCCGGGCTCGTGCAACCCGCGTGGGAGCAGGCGGCGGTCCTCGCGGATCTCCTCACGGGCACCGACACCGCAGCGCGCTACCGCGGCACGACCGTCGTCACGCGGCTGAAGGCTCGCGGTGTCGACCTGACCGCGCTCGGCGAGACGCACGCGAGCGACGACGCCGACGTGCTCACGATCGACGACCCGTCCGGCGGCCGCTACGGCAAGCTCGTGGTCCGCGACAACCGAGTGACCGGCGCGATCCTGCTCGGCTTGCCCGACGCCGCCGCGACCGTCACGCAGTTCCACGACCGCGGCATCCCGCTGCCCGAAGACCGGCTCGCCGTGCTGCTCGGCCGCGCGCTGCCCGCGGGCACGCCGGCCGCCGCGAGTCCGGCCGACCTGCCGGCGTCGGCGTTGATCTGCCGGTGCAACGCCGTGACCAAGGGCCGGCTCGTCGACGCGTGGCGCGGCGGCGCCACCGACGTCGCCGCGCTCGCCCGTACCACCCGCGCCACCACCGGCTGCGGCGGCTGCCACGACACCGTGTCGGCCGTGGCGGGCTGGCTGGCCGCGCAGTGACCATCCGACTCTCTCTTGCCAAGGAGGACGCCGTGAAGAACCGCTGGATCGAGCACTGGGCACCCGAGGACGAGACCTTCTGGGAGACGACCGGAAAGCGGATCGCCCGCCGCAACCTGTGGTTCTCCGTGTTCGCCGAGCACATCGGCTTCTCGATCTGGACACTGTGGTCGGTCATCGTGCTGTTCATGGGGCCCGCCTACGGGTTCTCGGCGGCGGACAAGTTCCTGCTGGTGTCCACACCGACGCTTGTGGGCGCGATCATGCGGCTGCCCTACACGTTCGCGGTGGCGAAGTTCGGTGGTCGCAATTGGACGATCTTCAGCGCGGCGCTGCTGCTGGTGCCAACGGTACTGACGGCGATCGTGCTGCACCCGGGAACGTCGTTGGGCACCTTCGTGCTCATGGCCGCGCTGGGCGGCGTCGGCGGCGGGAACTTCGCGTCGTCGATGACGAACATCAACACGTTCTATCCCGAGCGGTACAAGGGCTGGGCGCTCGGCCTCAACGCGGGCGGCGGCAACCTGGGTGTCGCCGTGATCCAGCTGGTCGGGCTGCTGGTGATCGGCACGGCCGGGGCGACCGCGCCGCGGCTGGTGCTGTTCATCTACCTGCCGCTGATCGTGATCGCGGCCCTGTGCGCCGCGCTGTTCATGGACAACCTCGCCACCGTCCGCGGTGACACCAGGGCCATGCGCGAGGTCGTCCGATATGGACACACGTGGGTGATGTCGCTGCTGTACGTCGGCACGTTCGGCTCGTTCATCGGCTACAGCTTCGCGTTCGGGCTGGTGCTGCAGAACCAGTTCGGCCGCACGCCGTTGCAGGCCGCCGCGGTGACGTTCCTGGGGCCGCTGCTCGGCTCACTGGCGCGGCCGCTGGGTGGCCGGCTGTCCGACCGGCTCGGCGGCGGCCGGGTCACGTTCGCCACGTTCGGCCTGATGGCACTGGCCACGGTGGTGCTGGTGCTGGCGTCGTCGGCGAACTCGCTGGTGTTGTTCACGATCGCGTTCATCGTCCTCTTCGTCCTGACGGGCGTCGGCAACGGCTCGACGTACAAGATGATCCCGGCGATCTTCCAGGTGAAGGCGCGCGCGGCCATCGACCTCGGCGGTGACGAGGCCGCGGAACTGCTCAAGGCCCGCCGCCTGTCCGGCGCGTTGATCGGGCTGGCGGGGGCGATCGGCGCGTTGGGCGGGTTGTTCATCAACCTCGCCTTCCGGCAGTCGTTCGCCGACGCGCACAGCGGGATCCCCGCGTTCATCGGGTTTCTGGTCTTCTACGCGGTGTGTGTGGGCGTGACGTGGCTGGTGTACCTGCGCAAACCCGCAGTGCGGGCGCAGGTGGCGCTGGCCGGGGCGGAGGTCTGATGAGGACACTCGTGGTGGCCGGGCACGGCATGGTCGCGCACCGGCTCGTGGAGGCGCTGCGCGCGGCGGATCGGGCGGGCGAGTGGCGCGTCGTGGTGCTGGCCGAGGAGAACCGGCCGGCGTACGACCGGGTGGCGCTGACGTCTTATGTGGACACCTGGGACCCGGCGGCCTTGGCCCTGCCCGGCTCGGACTATGCGGAAGATCCCCTCGTGGAGCTCCGGCTGGGTGACGCTGTGGCAGCGGTGGACCGCGGAGCTCGCACGGTGACCACCGCGTCCGGCCGCGTGCAGGAGTACGACGCTCTGGTGCTGGCCACCGGGTCGCGGCCGTTCGTGCCGCCGGTGCCGGGTCGCGACCTGCCGGGTGTGTTCGTGTACCGGACGATCGAAGACCTCGATGCCATCCGGGTGGCCGCCTCGAAGCCGGGCCGTGGGCGCCGGTCCGCGGTGGTGATCGGGGGCGGGCTGCTCGGGCTGGAGGCCGCGAAGGCGTTGCGGGATCTGGGCTTGTCCCCGCACGTGGTGGAGATGGCGCCGCGGCTGATGCCGTTGCAGGTCGACGAGGGCGGTGGCGCGCTGCTGCGGCGGCTCATCCAGCAGCTCGACGTGACCGTCCACACGGGAACGTCGACGGACTCTCTCGAAGCCGACGGGTCCCGGCTGCTGGCCAAGCTCGGCAACGGCACCGAGCTGGACGTCGACCTCGTGGTGTTCTCCGCGGGGGTCCGGCCGCGCGACGATCTGGCGCGGGAGTGCGGCCTGGCCGTGGGCGAACGTGGTGGGGTGCTCGTGGACGCCGAGTGCCGCACCAGCGATCCGGCGGTGTTCGCGATCGGCGAGTGCGCGGCCGTCGAGGGGCGGGTGTACGGGATCGTCGCGCCGGGGTACGCGATGGCGGAGGTCGTCGCGGCGCGGCTCACCGGGGGAGCGGCGTCGTTCCCGGAGCCGGACACGGCCACCAAGCTGAAGCTGATGGGAGTGGATGTCGCCAGCTTCGGCGACGCGCACGCGGCGACCGAGGGCGCGCTCGAAGTCGCGGTGAACGACGCCGTGGCCGGCACGTACAAGAAGCTCGTGGTCACCGACGACGGCCGGACGCTGCTCGGCGGCGTGCTCGTGGGCGACGCGGCCGAGTACCACACGCTGCGGGCGCTGGTCGGCCGTCCGCTGCCCGCGGAGCCGGGTGCGCTGCTCGCCCCGGCCGGCGGCGGCGCGGCGGTCGGGGTCGAGGCGTTGCCGGACGAGGCGCAGATCTGTTCGTGCAACGGCGTTTCCAAGGGTGCGCTGACGCGGGCGATCCACGAGGACGGCTGTGACTCGGTCGGCAAGCTCAAGGCGTGCACGCGAGCGGGCACGTCGTGCGGCTCGTGTGTGCCGATGTTGGGGAAGTTGCTCAACGCGTGCGGAGTCGAACAGTCGACGGCGCTTTGCGAACACTTCAGCCAGTCGCGGGCGGAGCTGTTCGAGATCGTGCGGGCCACGCGCATCACCACGTTCAGCGAGCTGGTCAGCCGCTACGGCACGGGCTCGGGCTGCGCGGTGTGCAAGCCGGCCGTCGCGTCGATCCTGGCGACGCTCGGCAACGGCCACATCCTCGGCGGTGAACAGGCGACGCTTCAGGACACGAACGACAAGTTCCTCGCCAACCTGCAGCGCAACGGCAGCTACTCCGTGGTCCCGCGCATCCCCGGCGGTGAGATCACGCCGGAGAAGCTGATGGTGATCGCTCAGGTCGCGAAGGACTTCGGGCTGTACACGAAGATCACCGGCGGCCAGCGGATCGACCTGCTGGGTGCCACGGTGGACCAGCTGCCGGAAATCTGGCGGCGGCTCGTGGACGCGGGGTTCGAGTCCGGGCACGCGTACGGCAAGGCGCTGCGGACGGTGAAATCGTGTGTCGGTTCGACGTGGTGCCGCTACGGCGTGCAGGACAGCGTCGGCCTCGCGATCGAGCTGGAACTGCGGTATCGCGGGCTGCGTTCGCCGCACAAGATCAAGTCCGGCGTCTCCGGCTGCGCGCGGGAATGCGCCGAGGCGCGCGGCAAGGACTTCGGCGTGATCGCGACCGAGCACGGCTGGAACCTCTACCTCGGTGGCAACGGCGGCGCCACCCCGCGGCACGCGCAGCTGTTCCTGTCCGATGTGGACACCGAGACGCTGATCCGCACGATCGACCGGTTCCTCATGTTCTACATCCGCACCGCCGACCGGCTGCAGCGCACGGCGCCGTGGCTGGAGGAGCTCGACGGCGGCCTGGAGCACCTGCGCGCGGTGATCGTCGACGACAGCCTCGGCATCTGCGAGGACCTCGACGCCGCGATGGCCAAGCACGTCACGGACTACGAGGACGAGTGGCGTGGTGTGCTGGAGGATCCGGAGAAGCTGGCGCGGTTCAGCTCGTTCGTGAACGCGCCGGGCACACCGGACCCGTCGATCTCGTTCCGGCCGGAGCGCTCGCAACGGGTTCCGGTGCTGCTGGGCGTGCCGCAGCTCGGGAAATCGGAGGTGCGGCGATGACAACGTCGATCGAACGGACCTGGACGGCCGTGTGCGCGGCCACGCGAGTGGGCGACTGCTCCGGCGTGGCGGCGCTGGTCGAGGGCGAGCAGGTGGCCGTGTTCCACGTCGGCTCGGAGTGGTTCGCGCTGTCCAACTGGGACCCGTGCAGCGGCGCGGCGGTGCTGTCGCGCGGGATCGTGGGTGACGCCGGGGGTGAGCCCGTGGTCGCGTCGCCGGTCTACAAGGAACGGTTCTCGCTCCGCACTGGACAGTGCCTCGACTCGCCGGGCGTTTCCGTGCCTGTCTACCGCGTGCGGGTGCGGGAAGGAATCGTCGAGGTGGGCTCCCCGTGACGGACGTGCTCCCGCTGGCGGGTTTCGTCGCCGGCATCACGGCGGCGCGCCGGGCCGACGAGCTCGGCGCACTGCTCGTGCGCAAGGGAGCTGGCGTGCGGTACGGGCCGGCCATCCGCATCGTCCCGCTCGCCGACGACACCGAACTGCACGCCGCCACCGTGCGCTTGCTGGAGTCCACAGTGGACGTCGTGGTCGCCACCACCGGCATCGGCTTCCGCGGCTGGGTGGAGGCCGCCGAGGGCTGGGACCTCGGCGAGGCGTTGCTGACCCACCTCGCCCGCGCCCGCCTCGTCGCGCGCGGCCCGAAAGCCACGGGCGCCTTGCGGGCCGCGGGCTTGTCGGAGGACTACTCCCCGCCGTCGGAAAGCAATGCCGGCGTGCTGCAGTACCTCCTTGAGTCCGGTGTGGACGGCTTGACGATCGCCGTGCAACTGCATGGCGAACCTCTGCCGTTCTTCACCGAGGCCCTGCGCGCGGCAGGCGCGGCCGTGATCGAGATCCCTGTCTACCGCTGGGTCGGCCCGGCCGACCCCGGCCCGCTCGACCGCCTGCTGGACGCCGTGCTCGACGGCACCGTCGACGCCCTGCCCTTCACTTCCGCACCGGCCGCCGCGTCGACGCTCGCCCTGGCCCGCCGCACCGGCCGCCTGCCCGGCTTGGTCGACGCCCTGACGTCTCGCGTGGTCGTCGCCTGCGTCGGCCCCATCACGGCCGCACCCCTTGCCGCGCTGGGCATCCCCACCGTCCAGCCCGCGCGCTCCCGCCTCGGCGCCCTCGCCCGCACCGTCGCCGATGCGCTCCTGGCCCGCACCCCGTGCCTCACCGTCGCCGGCCACGCCCTCGAACTGCGCGGCCACGCCGTCCTCCTCGACGGCGACTGGCACGACATCGCCCCGGCCCCCATGGCCCTGCTCCGCGCCCTGGCCCACTCGCCCGGCCGGGTCGTCTCCCGCCGTGAACTCACCACGTCCCTCCCCGGTGGCGGCGAGGAACACGCGGTCGAGACCGCCATCGGCCGCCTGCGCACCGCCCTCGGCGGGCCGGCCGTCATCCAGACCGTGGTCAAACGCGGCTACCGGCTTGCGGTGGATCGGTGAGATCGGCGGGGATACTGGAGCCATGCCGCACCCGCACGAGACCGCGATCACCCACGTGGCAGCACGCGCGGCTGGTGCGCCCGCGGACCCGTCGTGGCGAGTGACCCTGCACTTCCACCCGGACCGGCTCGTCGCCGGGGCCCCGATTCTGGACCTGATGGCTCGTGACGGCGTGTACCGGTCGCAGTTCGAGACCGGCACCGGAAACGGGGGCCTCACCGCGCATCCCGGCGGCGACCGCTGGCGCTGGGAGAGCCGGATCTTCGGCGGCGCCTACGACGACGCACCGCCGGCGCAGCGGCCGAAGTACGGTTCGCTGAACTTCCGCCGCCGCCGGATCGGCGGCTCACCGCGGTTCGGGTCGGCCCACCTGCGCCTCGCCGCGCCGGTTCTGGTCCGCACCACGTTCTGCTACCCCGACAGCTTCTTCCAACCCCGGCGGTTCGGCGTCGCGGCAAGCCTGTCCGCGCTGATCACCGCAGCCCTGAGCGACGATCCGGATCCGCTCGACGACTACGTCGAAGCGCACGTCCACGGCGTGCTCGATCTTCGCGCCGACGTCGAAGCCGTGGTGCTGGATCCCTGCTACCGCGGCACTCCGATCGAGGCCGCCGCCGCCCGGTTGCCGTGTGCCGTCGAATGGCACGGCGGCTTCGTCCTGACCACGAGCGAACTGCGCCGGCTCCCGGAGTACCGCGGCCCGGAGTTCGTGCGGCTCGGGGAATCGCTGGCTCGCGACGGACGTCTCGATCCCCGTGTGCTCGGCGACGCGTCGCGCACCGGCCGTCACGACGAGCAGGCGCTCAAGCGGGTGTGGCACTGCGTGGCGAGGTTCGGCTCCGCCGAGTTTCGAGACTGAGCACGTACCGGACCGTCCGAAAAGGACGCAACCGGTCACGCGCGGCTCCTGGCCGGCCGTCGGCCGCTGAAGTCCGGCAGCTCCAGTGCACTGTGCTCCGGGCGGCCCGGGCCGCCGGGCAACGTCGTGAGTTCGCGCAGGTAGGCGTTGCGCTCGGCCAGCGCTTCGGCCGTGGCGGGGAACATCGTGGCGTTGCCTTCGGAGACCAGGGCCTGGTTGGCCTCGACGAACGGACGCGCGGTCTGTTCGTAGGCCTCGAACGCCGTCGTGTGGTCGGCGCGGGTGGCCAGCTCACCCGCAAGCACGTACGCACCGACCAGCGCGGTGCTGGAGCCCTGGCCCGTGAGGAACGACGGCGCGAACGCGGCGTCGCCGACGAGCGCGACGCGCCCCGCGGACCAGCGCGGCAGGTGGATCTGGCTGACGACGTCGAAGAACAGGTCGTCGGCCGTGCGCATCCCCTCGACCAGGCGGGGGATTTCCCAGGCGTCGCCCGCGAAGACCTCGGCGACGAGTTCGCGCTGCGCGTCCGGGTTGCGGAACGCCGCGAAGGGCGGCTCGGGACGCGCGAAGGTGAGGAAGCCGTGGATCTGCTCGCTCTCGCCCGCCGCGTAGAGCGCGGCGCCGCGGCCGGGCAAGCTCCAGAGGACGCCCTCGCGGTGCAGGCCGAAGGTGTTGGGCACCGTGAAGCCGGCGAAGCAGTAGCCGAGGTAGGTGTGGAACTGCTCTTCGGGACCGAACTTCAGGGCGCGGACACCCGAGTGCAGGCCGTCGGCGCCGATGACCAGGTCGAACGTGCGGCGCCGGCCGGTGCGGAAGGTCACGGCGACTCCGTCGTCGTGGTCGTCGAGGGCCGCGACGCTGTCGTTGAAGAGGAACTCGACGCCTTCGCGGATGGTGCTGTAGAGCGCTTCGGCGAGGTCGCCGCGGCGCACTTCCAGGTCGCGGCCCTCGATGCCGCCGGTGATGGCGTCCGGGCGCAGCGAGGCGATTGTGCTGCCGTCGGCGCCGAGAAAGGTGAGCTGCCGCGTGTTGACGTCGGCCTCACGCAGCCGCGGCATCAGGCCCATCTGCTCGACCACGCCGAGGGCGGTGCCGCGGATGTCAATGGGGTAACCGCCGCCGCGCAGGGCCGCGGCCTTCTCGACGACGGTGACGGCGAAGCCGTATTCACGCAGCCAGTAGGCCAGCGCGGGACCGGCGATGCTGGCGCCGGAGATCAGGACGGTGGTCATGGTGACTCCTCGATAGCTAAGTTAGGTATGCTTCTCGCGAGCACAAGGGTCCCTGGTTCGGCCTTGCGCCTTGAGGCAACTATATAGCTAACTTAGGTATGTAAGAGGTGTGATGAGCGACACAGAAGACCGGCTCGACCCGATGACGGTGCTGCCGCGCCTGATGCAGCTGAGCACGGTGCTCAACCGCAGCCATATCGCCGAGCGCGCCATGGAGCAGGCCGGCCTCACCCTCGACCGGCCGGCGCTCACCGTGATCATCACCCTCCAAATGGCGGGCAAGCCGCTTCGCGTCGGCGAGATCGCCACGCGCATGCAGGTCGTCGGCCCGCACGTCACGCGCCACCTGAACGCCCTGGAGAAGCGCGGCCTCGTCCGCCGCGTCGCCGACCCCGACGACCAGCGCGCCCGCCTCATCGAACTCACCCCGGACGGCGCCGCCGCGGCCGGGCGCTACCTGCAGACCGTCCTGAGCTGGTTCACCGAGGCGGTCGCCGACTGGTCCATCGAGGACCAGCGAACGTTCGGCACGCTGCTCAACCGCTTCGTCGACGACCTGACGGCTCG
Source organism: Amycolatopsis sp. NPDC047767 (assembly GCF_040704195.1). Taxonomy (NCBI): domain Bacteria; kingdom Bacillati; phylum Actinomycetota; class Actinomycetes; order Pseudonocardiales; family Pseudonocardiaceae; genus Amycolatopsis; species Amycolatopsis sp. NPDC047767. The sequence continues at coordinate 107,344 of NZ_JBEYSJ010000001.1, read as the reverse complement.
GGTGTCCGAAGTGGACTAAGCCGTGTCTCTGAACGTGCGACGCAGTAATCGCCGATAGCCCCACAGTGTCCTGTGTGACCACGAAACTGTCCCACGGGGCATCGGGGGCGCTGCGGCGTTTCGCGGGCCGGGTTGCTCGCGGCTCGGTCGGGCATCCGCTTCTCGACGGGATCGACTATGGGGACGATCTGCGCGACTCCCCGAGCCAGATGGAGGCTCTGTTCGCGATCTTCGCCAACGTGCTGGAACTCGACGATCAGGGCGAACCCGTGAACGATGATGACGGCCACTACGACGGCGCCGCGGTTCGGAGATCACGGCCCTGATCCCGCACCCGCGCAGTTCGGTCGGTTGGCTGCGGAGGTGTAAGTCTTGTCCTCCGGCTAGATTCGCGGCTGCCCACCTTCGACGCGGGGTACCCGGATGCCGGGCAGAACCGCCTGCAACTGCTTGCCGTCGCAGCCCGGCCCAGCAGCGACCACGGCGGCCCTTGCCGTCCACCGCGTAGCGGACCTTGGTCGTCGGTCCGCCGCGCGCGCGTCACTCAACGGTTTGAAGACACGGACTAGGCCCAGGTGACCGAGAAGTCCGCGTACCCCCGCGCCGTGGCGGCCCGGGAAGCTTCTGCCTCAGCCGCATCCCGATCCGCCGCGCGGAGTGGGTCGAAGGCGGTCACGGTGAAGGCCAGGCGTTTGCCCGAGCCGCGGGTGCGCCAGACGCCCATCAGTTCGCCGTCCACCAGCAGTGCGCCGGGGCTGCCGAGGATTTTCCACACTTCCTTCGCGCGGGCCTTGTCCGGCACCAGCACGGTTTTGTCGCGGGCCTGAGTGAACGGGTCCAGCGGCGGCAGCAGCCGGACCACCGACGGGGTCGGCGGGTTCTCCAGCGCGGTCACCTGGTCGGCGGGCAGGAACGCCCGGCGACCGTCCACTTTGACCTCGGCCAGATCGTCAGGCCAGGCGGCCGACAGGGCCGTCTTCGCCGTGCCCACGAAACCCGCCGCGTCGCCCTGGGTGGCGGGGCCGTTGGCGACCAGGTAGCCGCGCACGACGCGTGATACGGCGGCCGCGTCGGGTGAAGTCCGCATGCGGCCGCGGTTTTCCAGCGGCGCGAGCGTCGCCGGGGACTGGTCGGCCTCCAGGCGCACGCCGCCGTGGAGGGTGGCCAGGCGCATGAGCTGCTCCTGGATGTGCGTGGCGTTGCAGGGCCGGCACCAGCGCGAATACGAATCCGGCAGCTCACGCGTGGCGGCGGCGCTCGCGGCGCCCTTCGACATCGGCTGCGTCACGACCTTGCGGATGGCCCGAGCGGCGGTGAAGAGCACCTCCGACGCGGGCACGCCCGTCGCGCCGATTTCCTTCTTCTGCCACAGCATCCGGGCCAGGGCGTCGGCGTCGTCGAGGGGGATCAGCGACGTCACGAGCTCGCGCAGGTCCTCGCGCCGGTGGAAGTGCGGGGCGCCGCGGTGGGACCAGACGAGCACCACGCGTGGATCGTCCACAAGGGACGTCGGTACCACCGGCGACGAAGACCGCGCCGAGAGGGCGAGCAGGGCGGTGTCACGCATGCTGTCCTGCAGGCCGAGGTCGAACAGCGGCGACGCCACCGGGTCCGCCAAGTCCCGGTGCAGCCCGTGCCGCGCGACCCGGTACGCCATCACCTGCTTGCGTGACACCTCGAGCACAGCGGCCTCCTTCAGCTCAGCGCGTAGTCGAAGGTGTACGACACCGTCGGCTCGCCCATCGTGCCCTTCACCGTGCCCGACCCGGTCAGGCCGGTGAGCTCGCCCGTCGCCGAGCCGGCCACGACGTCGAACTTCGACCAGATGCCCTTCGGGTCGAAACCGCCCTCGTGCCGGACCACGAACGTGCCGCGGCGGCCGTCCACGGTCGCGTCGAACCGCTCGAAGCTCGGTGACGTGGTGCCGCCGCCGTCGTAACCCTCGCCCGCGTAGTACAGCAGGTAATCGCAGATCGACTCACCTTCGATCACGCCGCTGTACTCCATCGTGGCGTGCGCGTAGGCCACGCGCGGGCCGCCTTCGCTGCCGCTGGCGAGGTGTTCGTCCCAGTTCTTCATGCTGAACGTGTTCATGGGGACCACTCAACCGCCCATACCTGTCAGCTTGTGTCAGGATTTTCGGTCATACTCGATTCATGCGCGCGTCCCGGCTGCTCACGGTGCTTCTCCTGCTGCAGAACCGCGGCCGGATGACGGCCGAGGAGCTGGCGGCCGAGCTGGAGGTCTCCGTCCGGACGGTCTACCGCGACATCGACGCGCTGTCGGCTTCCGGCGTGCCCGTCTACGCCGATCGCGGCCGCACCGGCGGCTACCAGCTGGTCGACGGCTACCGCACGCGGCTGACCGGGCTCACCGAGGAGGAGGCGCAGTCGCTTTCGCTGGCCGGGCTGCCCGTCGCCGCCGCGGAGCTGGGGCTAGGCACGGTGCTGGCGGCGGCGCAGCTCAAGCTGTACGCCGCGTTGCCGAAGGAGCTGCGCAGCCGTGCGGGCCGCGTCGCCGAGCGGTTCTACCTCGACGTGCCCGGGTGGCACCGCGGGATCGAGAGCCTGCCGGTGCTGTCCGAGGTCGCCGACGCCGTGTGGACGAGCCACCGCGTCCGGATCCGCTACGAACGCTGGGGCCAACGCGAGGTCGAGCGCGTACTGGAGCCGCTCGGCCTGATTCTCAAGGCGGGCAACTGGTACCTCGCCGGGCGGTGCGAGGGGACCGATCGCACGTACCGGATTTCGCGGATCCGGGAGCTCACGGACCTCGGCGAGGACTTCGAGCGACCGGCGGATTTCGACCTGCCTCGTTACTGGCAGGAGTGGTCGGAGCAGTTCGAACGGCGCATGTACCCGCGGCTCGCGACCGTGCGCCTGTCGCCGCGGGCGCAGGGGCTGCTGCCGTTCTACGCGGGCAGCGTCGGCGCGCGGGCGCTGCGCGAGGCCCGGGACGGCGGCGCCGTCGCGGATGAGGAAGGCTGGCTCACGATGCAGCTGCCGGTCGAGCCGGGGGAGCCCGCGATCGGCGAGTTGCTGCGGTTCGGGCCGCACCTGGAGGTGCTCGAGCCGGTGGACCTGCGGGCGCAGCTCGCGGAGGCGATCAGGGAGATGGGCGCGACCTATGGGTGAGCTGGACGGGGTGCGGATCGGCGTCACGGCCGAACGCCGCGCCGACGACCTCATCTCGGCGCTGCTTCGCTACGGCGCGCAGGTGCGCCACGCGCCGACGATCACCATCGTGCCCCTCGCCGAAGATCCCGAGCTGCGGCTCAGTACCGAAGCCGTGCTCGCCGCGCCGGTAGCGTTCACGGCCGTCACGACCGGCGCCGGCTTCCGCGGCTGGCTCGCCGCCGCCGACGGCTGGGGCCTCAAAGCCGACCTGCTCACGGCTCTGGGCGCGTCCCGCATCTTCGCGCGCGGCCCGAAAGCCGTCGGCGCGGTGCGGGGCGCGGGCTTGCGCGAGGAGTTCTCGGCGCCGGGGGAGAGCAACGCCGAGCTGTTCGGAGAGCTGGTCTCCGCGGGAGTGGTCGGTTCCCGCGTTGCCGTCCAGCTCCACGGCGCCCCGCTGCCGGAGTTCACCGGTCTTCTGGTCGGCGCCGAGGTCGTCGCCGTGCAGCCCTACCGCTGGCACTCACCCGCCGACACCGCCCCGGTCGTCTCCCTGGCCCACGACATCCTCGCCGCCGAGGTCGAAGCCCTCGTCTTCACCAGCGCGCCGGCCGCCACCAACTTCCTCACGCTGACCGCCGGCACCGGCGCCCACGACGTCCTCCGGCGTGGTGCGATCAAGACCTTCTGCGTGGGCCCGGTGACCGCGGCGCCGCTGGAAGCGCAGGGCATTCCGACGGTTCAACCCGACCGGCAACGGCTCGGCGCTTTGGTGAAGCTGGTGGTCTCGACACTGGGGAGGGCTTGATGGGTGAGTTCAGGGGTTCGTTCGCGGTGCCGCTGGACGACGAACGGACCCAGCTCGAGGCGTTCATCGAGGAATACCGCGTGGGCCTCGAGAAGACGCTCGGAGGGCTCACCGAGGAGCAGGCCCGCCGCCGCCTCGTGCCGTCGGCGACCACGCTGCTCGGGCTGCTCAAGCACGTCACGTGGATGCAGCGCGTGTGGTTCGAGGAATGCGTCGGCGGCACGTCCCGCGGTGAGCTGGGGCTGGTGCGGAGCCCGGACGAGTCGTTCCGTCTCGCCGACGACGACACCGTCGCCTCGGTCACGGCGGCCTACCGGGAAGCCTGCGCCACGGCGCGGACCGCGGTCGCGGACCTGGCGCTGGACGCCGTCGTGACCGGCCACCGGTCCGGCCCGCGCACCGTTCACTGGGTGTACCTGCAGGTGCTGCGCGAGCTGGCCCACCACTGCGGCCACGCCGACATCCTGCGGGAGCAGGTCCTGGCCGCCTGAGGTCAGGACGCCGCTTCCACGCGCTCGCGCCCGACCGCGTCCTCGCTGAGGCCGTGGCGCCAATAGCCGGTGAAGCAGATGGCCGCCTTGTCGAAGCCGCGGTCGCGGACGAGGTGGCGGCGGACGTGTTTCACGATGTCGGCCTCGCCCGAAACCCAGGCGTACGGCGCACCACTCGGCAGCCTTGCGGCGCGGACGGCATCGAGCAACGCTTCGCCGTGAGGCCGGTTGCCGCGCACGATCCAGTGCAGCTCGACGGCGCCGGCGGTTTCGAACGTCTGGCGTTCGGCGCGATCCGGGATCTCGACGTAGATCGACGCGCGGGCCGAGCGCGGCAGGTGCTCCACGATCGCGCCGATCGCCGGCAGTGCGGTCTCGTCGCCCACGAGCAGCTGCCACTCCGCTGCTTGCGGCACCTCGTACAGACTGTGCGGGCCCACGAACGCCACCAGGTCGCCGACCGCCGCCCGCGCGGCCCACGCCGAAGCCGGGCCCAGATTGTCGTCGTGCAGGACGAAGTCGACGTCGACCTCGTCGAGCTCGGGCCGCAGCGCGCGCACGGTGTAGGTGCGCATCGGCGGCCGGGCGCCGTCGGGCATCGCGAGGTAGGTCTTGTACCAGGACACCACGTCGCCGCTCGACGGCGCGGGCGGCAGCTGCGGCTCGTCCTGGCCCGGCAGCGGGAAGAACACCTTCACGTACGCGTCGGGCCCGAAGCCCTCGGTCGCGGCGAGTGTTCTGCAGTCGAACGTGATCCTCACCATCTGCGGGGTGACCCGCCGGACCGCGGTGACCCGGCCGCGGTGCGAAGCTAGCAGCGCCATTAGGCAAACCTAACCTAAATATCGGGGATCTCAAAGAGCCCGACGGGAGCGTCCTCGTCCACCAACCCGTCCGGCTGCCAGCGGTACTTGCGCAAGTCCACGCGCTGGCCGTCCGCGAGCACGCCCTCCGCGCGCAGGAGTTCGAGCTGGCGGTGGGCCAGATGGGGCGCCGGAGTGCCGTTGGCGCGCAGGATCCGCTGCCACGGCAGGTCGTGCCCGTCTTCGGCGAGCACCCGCCCGACCAGCCGGGGCGAGGGTGCACCGCTGAGCGTGGCGATGTCGCCGTACGTCGCGACGGTCCCCGCGGGGACGTCCTTGATGACAGCCCGGATCCGTTCGTGCAGTTCGTCGTCCATCCCCGCACTTTGCCGCACCACACCGACAGTTCAACGTCCCGACCCGGGAAAGGCGTGCCGGTGCGCCACCCGTGCGTGTCAGCATGGTTCCATCGCTGGTGTGAACGGGCGGAGAACGGCACACGGACAGGCGCGGCTCGTGCGCCCGCCCGCCGCCGGCGCACCCACGTTCACCTGGGACGCGGGCGCGCGCCGGCTGCTGTCCGCGCCCGCCGGGTTCCTCCGCGTGCTCGGCGGCCCCGGCACGGGCAAGACGACCTTGCTCGCCACCGCGGCCGCGCGCCGCATCGCCGACGGCGCCGACCCGGAGAGCGTGCTCGTGCTCACCTCGTCGCGCCGCGCGGCCGACGCGCTGCGGGCCGACATCACGCGCCGCCTCACGTCCGATCCGGAGCAGTCGTCGGTGCTGCCGCGCACGGTGAGTGAACCACTCGTGCGCACGGTGCACTCGTACGCGTTTTCGCTGCTTCGCCTCGAAGCCCGCGCCGAAGAGCTGCCGCCGCCGCGGTTGCTGGCCGGCGCGGAACAGGACGTGGTCGTGCGCGAGCTGCTGCAGGGTGACCTCGATGTCGGCGCACCCGACTGGCCCGACCAGCTGCGGCCGGCGCTGCTCGTGCCGGGCTTCGCCGAAGAGCTGCGCGACCTGCTGATGCGCGCGGCCGAGCGTGGGCTCGGCCCCGAGGACCTCGTGGAGCTGGGCCACCGCAAGGACCGCGAGGAGTGGGTCGCGGCCGGGCACTTCTGGGCGCAGTACGAAGAGGTCACGCAGCTGCAGGGCGCGGGCGGCAACGCGCTCGGCGTCCGCAGCGCGCCCGCGCTCGACGCCGCCGAGCTGGTCACCTCCGCCCTGCTCGCCCTCGAAGACGACGAGGAGCTGCGGGAGCGCGAGCGCGGCCGCGTGCGGCACCTGTTCGTGGACGACGCCCACCACCTCGACCCGCTGCAGGTGCAGCTGATCCGCCAGATCGGCCAGACCGCGGCCGAGTTCGTGGTGGCCGGCGACCCCGACCAGTCCGTGTTCTCCTTCCGCGGCGCCGATCCCCGGCTGTTCGCCGACACGGACGCCGAGGGCGACCGCACGGTCACGCTCACCACCTCGCACCGCCTCGCCCCGGCCGTGCGCGAAGCCGTGACGAAGCTCGGCGCGACGCTGCCGGGCGCGTCGCAGCATCGGAAACTCGCGTCACCCCCGGGAAAACGCGGCGGCAAGGTCCGCGTCCGGCTGATGCCGACGCCCGCCGCCGAGGCGAGCTGGATCGCCGACCAGCTGCGCCGCGCCCATCTCGTCGACGGCGTGCCGTGGTCCGAAATGGCGGTGCTCGTGCGCTCGCCCGCGCGGACTTTCCTGGTCCTGCAACGAGCTTTGCGCGCGGCGGGGGTGCCGATCGGCTCGGCGACGCAAGAGCTGCCGCTGGCCAAGCACTCCGCCGTCCGGCCGCTGCTGGCCGTGCTGCGGATCGCCGCTCAGCCGGAGCTGCTCGACGTCGACCTCGCCGAAATGCTGTTGTCCTCGGCGCTGGGCGGTGCCGACCCGCTCGCGTTGCGCCGCGTCCGGCGCGGTCTGCGCCGGCTGGAGCTGGCCGGCGGTGGCCAGCGCTCCAGCGACGAGCTGCTCGTGGAAGCCCTGCGCGGCGGCGACATCCTGGTCGGGCTCCCCGACGCCGAAGCGACGCCCGTGCGCCGCGTCGGCAAGCTGCTGAGCGTCACGCACCAGGCCGTCGCGCGCGGCGAAGGCGTGGAACAGGTGCTGTGGGAGCTGTGGGAGGCCAGTGGCCTGCAGGAACGGCTGCTGCGGTTCGTCGACCGCGGCGGGTCGCTCGGCGCGCAGGCCGACCGCGACCTCGACGCCGTGGTCGCGTTGTTCGACGCCGCCGGTCGTTATGTCGACCGGCTGCCGCGCGCGAGCGTCGCGTCGTTCGCCGACTACCTGTCGTCGCAGAACATCGCGGGGGACACGCTGGCGCCCGCGGCGATCCCGGGCGAGGGCGTGTCGCTGCTGACCGCGCACGCGGCCGCGGGTCGCGAGTGGACGGTCGTGGCCGTGGCCGGCGTGCAGGAAGGCGCGTGGCCGGACCTGCGGCTGCGCGGTTCCCTGCTCGGCGTGGAGCGGCTCGTCGACCTGCTGTCCGGAGTGGACGATGGTGACAAGGTGTCGGCCATCGCCCCGATCCTGGCCGAGGAGCGGCGCTTGTTCTACGTCGCCGCCGCCCGCGCGCGCCGGACGTTGCTGGTCACCGCGGTGGCGGGCGAAGACGAGCAGCCGTCGCGCTTCCTCGACGACCTGGAGGAGAACGGCGCCGACGACGGTGCGCTCGATTCCCGCATGAAGCCACCCGGCCGGTCGCTGGTGCTGGCCGAGCTCGTCGGCGAGCTGCGCGAGGTCGTGTGCGACGACAAGGCCGACCCCGAGCGGCGGGCCCGCGCGGCGAAGCAGCTCGCGCGGCTGGCCGACGCCGGCGTGCCCGGCGCGCACCCCAGCACGTGGTACGGCCTGCTGCCCTCCTCCACCGACGACCCGGTGCACAAACCCGGCGACCTCATGCGGATCTCACCGTCCACAGTGGAAATCCTGGTCAAGTGCCCGCTGCGCTGGCTCGTCGAGCGCCACGGCGGCAGCGACCCCGCGCAGCTCGCCGCCGTCACGGGAACGCTGGTGCACGGCCTCGCGCAGGCCGTCGCCGGCGGCCGCACCGAAGACCAGATCCAGGCCGCGCTCGACGACGCGTGGGTGCGCGTGGACGCCGGCGCCCCGTGGTTCTCCCGGCGCGAGCGCAACCGCATCGAGCAGATGCTGCGCAACTTCGTCGCGTGGCTGGAGGGCAGCCGCAAGGAGCTGATCGAGGCCGGTGTCGAGCAGGACATCGAGGTCGAGTTGCCGATGGGCGACGACGAGGTGCGCGTGATGCTGCGCGGCCGCGTCGACCGCGTGGAGCTGGACAAGGACGGCCGGCCGGTGATCGTGGACATCAAGACCGGCAAGGTGCCCGTGTCCAGCGCCGACGCCGAGCAGCACCCGCAGCTCGCCGCGTACCAGCTCGCGGTGCTGCTCGGCGCGATCGAAGGCAAGAACACCCCGGGTGGCGCGCGGCTGGTGTACGTCGCAAAGACGAACAACAAGACCGGTGCCACGCAACGCGACCAGCCGCCGCTCGACGACGACGGTGGCCGGCAGTGGCTCGACCTCGTCCGCTCGGCGGCGGCCGCCGCGGCCGGGCCCGACTACCAGGCCCACGAGAACCCCGACTGCGACCGCTGTCCCGCCCGTGGGTGTTGCCCGCTGCGCCCCGAGGGCAGGCAGGTGACCGGCCCGTGAGCTTCCGGCTCATCGCCAACCCGGTCGAGCCCGCGGAGATCGCCGACGCGCTCGGCCTGCACCGCCCGACCCCCGAGCAGGCCACGGTCATCGCCTCGCCCGTCGAGCCGTCACTCGTCGTCGCCGGTGCCGGCGCGGGCAAGACGGAGACGATGGCCGCGCGCGTGGTGTGGCTGGTGGCCAACGGGATCGTGAGCCCCGAGCGCGTGCTGGGCCTGACGTTCACGCGCAAGGCCGCGCGCCAGCTCGGCGAACGCGTTCGCGCCCGGCTGCGGCGCCTGGCCGGGTCCGGACTGCTGGAGAAACTCGACCCGTCGGGCGGGTTGCGCGCCACGGTCGTTGCGGGCGAGCCCACCGTACTGACTTATCACGCCTACGCCGGGCGGCTGCTGTCGGAACACGGCCTGCGGCTGCCGGTGCAGCCGGGTGTACGGCTGCTGTCGGAGACGTCTTCGTGGCAGCTCGCGCACCGCGTGGTGTCCACTTGGGACGACGACCTCGACACCGACCGGGTGCCGTCGTCGGTCACGGCGCAGCTGCTCGCGCTGGCCGGGGAGCTCGGCGAGCACCTCGTGTCGACGGAACGGCTCGCGGAGTACACGACGTGGCTGTGCGAGGTGATCGAGAACGCGCCGCGCGCCAAGGGCCAGCGGGCGGCGCTGCCGCAGAAGCTGCAGGAAGTGATGGCGGCGCAACGGTTCCGGCTCGCGTTGCTGCCGCTCGTCGAGGCGTACCACCGGCGCAAACGGGCCGAGGGCGCGCTCGACTTCGCCGACCAGATGTCGCTGGCGGCGCAGCTGGCCGACGGCTACCCGGCCGTGATCACCGGCGAACGCGAGCGTTACGGCGCCGTGCTGCTCGACGAGTACCAGGACACCGGCCACGCGCAGCGCGTGCTGCTGCGGTCGCTGTTCGGCGGGGGAGACCACGCGCCGATGCCGGTCACGGCCGTGGGCGACCCGGCGCAGGCCATCTACGGCTGGCGTGGCGCTTCGGCGGCCAACCTGCCGCGCTTCACCACCGACTTCCCGCGCCGCGACGATGGACGGCTCGCGCCCGCGCACGAGTTCGGCCTGCTCACGAGCTTCCGCAACCCACCACAGATCCTCGACCTGGCCAACGCCGTGGCCGAGCCGCTGCGGGCGCGCGGCCTCGGCGTCGAACCGCTGCGGGCGCGCGACGGCGCCGGCCCGGCGGACATCGCCGTGGCGCTGCTGCCGGACGTGCGCGCCGAACGCGAGTGGGTGGCCGACGCGCTGGCGCGGCGCTGGCTCGCCGAAAAGGAGGAGACGGGCAAGCCGCCGACAGCCGCCGTGCTGGTGCGCCGGCGCGCGGACATGGCGCCGATCGCGGCCGAGCTGCGGATGCGCGGGCTGCCGGTGGAGGTCGTCGGCCTCGGCGGGCTGCTCGACGAACCGGAGGTCGCCGACCTCGTCAGCACGCTGCGGGTCCTGGCCGATCCGCTCGCCGGCAGCGCGGCGGCCCGCCTGCTCACGGGTGCACGGTGGCGGCTCGCGGCGGCGGACCTGGCCGCGCTGTGGCGACGTGCGGGGGAGCTGTCCTCGCCCGCACCGCAGGGGGATTCCGAAGACGAACCCGTGCTCGTCACCGAACGCGCCGAGCAGGCCGGGCTCATCGACGCCGTCGACGAACCCGGCAAGCCCGAGCGCTACTCCGAGGACGGCTACCGGCGGATCCGGCGCATCGGCGCGGAGCTGGCCGCGTTGCGCCGGCGCCTCGACCAGTCGTTGCCCGAGCTGGTGGCCGACGTCGAACGCACGATGCTGCTCGACGTCGAGTCCCTGGCCCGCCCCGGCTCGGCCGGCCGCGCGCACCTCGACGCGTTCGCGGAGGTCGTCACCGACTACGCCGAGACGGCGCCGACCGCGACCCTGCTGTCCTTTGTGGACTACCTCAACACCGCCGCCCACGCCGAGGACGGCCTCACGCCCGGCGAGGTCGAGGTCGTACCCGACCGCGTGCAGGTGCTCACCGTGCACTCCGCCAAGGGGCTGGAGTGGGAGGTCGTGGCCGTGCCGCACCTCGTGGCCGAGGTGTTCCCGAGCAAGCGCCGGTCCTCCTCGTGGCTGCGCACGTCGACGTCGCTGCCCGCGTTGCTGCGCGGCGACTCGGCCGACCTGCCGGAGCTGCGAGTTTCCGACGGGTTCGACCGCAAAGAGGTGCAGGAGGCCCTCGAACTGCATGAGGAGGGCTTCGCCGAGCGGGAGGCCGACGAGGAACGTCGGCTCTGTTACGTCGCCCTCACGCGCTCGGAACGCGCGCTCATCGTGTCCGGCCACTGGTGGAACGAGAGCAGTACACGCGCGAAGGGACCGTCGGTGTTCCTCACGGAGATCGCCGACGTCGTGCGCGAGGCCGACCCGCCGATCGGCGTGCTCGACGCGTGGGCCGACGAACCCGCCGACGACGAGGAGAACCCGCTGGTCGCGGACTCCCGCAAGGCGAGCTGGCCCGTCGACCCGCTGGGCGACCGGCGGACCGGGGTGTCGACGGGCGTCGAGATGGTGTTCGCGGCGATGGCGGCGTTGCCTGAAACACCTGAAACACCCGACACGCCCGAAGGGCCCGAACCCGCGAAGGCCGAACCCGAGCAGCCGGAACTCTTCGGCATCGGCGAGGACGACGAGGTGCCGCTCCCGCCCGAACCCGACGAGTTCGACGAAGAACCTTACGAGGACGAAGAAACCTACGACGAAGACGACGATTCCGACGAAGACGAAGACGAAGTCGACCCCGAAGACCCCGACGGCTGGGCCGCCGACACCGACGTCCTGCTCGCCGAACGCGCCCGCGCCCAGGCCACTGTGGACCGGGTCGTGCTCCCGGCCCAGCTTTCCGTGAGCCAGCTCGTGGAGCTCGCCGCCGACGCCGAAGCCCTCGCGCGGAAGCTGCGCCGCCCGCTTCCCTTGCCGCCCAACACTTTCGTCCGCCGCGGCACGGCGTTCCACACGTGGCTCGAACAGCGCTTCTCCGGCGAGGGCCTGCTCGACATCGACGACCTGCCCGGCGCCGCCGACCTCGGCGAGGCCCCCGACTCGGATTTCGAGGCGCTGCAAGAAGCCTTCGAACGCAGCGAGTGGGCCGAACGCGTGCCGCTGGCCGTGGAGGTGCCGTTCTCGGCCGACGTCGAGGGCATCACCGTGCGCGGCCGGATGGACGCCGTCTACGCGGATCCCGACGGCGGCTGGACCGTGGTGGACTGGAAAACCGGCTCCGTGCCGTCAGCCGACCGCCTGCCCGCGCTGGCCGTGCAGCTCGGCGCGTACCGGCTCGCGTGGGCCGCGCTGAAGAACGTGCCGGTGGACCGCGTGCGCGCCGCGTTCCACTACGTCCGCCACGGCCACACGCTCAGCCCCGCGGACCTCCTCGACGCCGAAGGCCTGCGCGACCTGCTCCGCAGCGTCCCGCGGGAGTGAGCTTCAAGCGTTGTCGCGGACCTTCAACGCCCACTTGACGAGCGGCCACTGCGCCGTCAGCCGGAACCACGCCGCCGCGCGCACCGGCGCCGCCAGCTTCTTGCGCTCGAAGTCCAGCGCCATCTTCACGTTGCCCGGGAACACGCCCACGAACAGCAGCGCCGCCGCGAGCCCGCCCAGCCGGCGCGTCCGGGGCAGCGCGATGGCCGCGGCCACGCCGAGCTCCGCCGCACCCGAGGCGTACGTCCACGCGCGACGCGAACCGGGGAGCTCCTCCGGTACCAGCGCGTCGTACTGCTTGGGGCGCAGGAAGTGCGTCAGGCCGGCGGAGGCGAGGAAACCGGCCAGCCAGTAGGCGGGCCGTTGCGGCCTGCTGGAGTCGGACATGCGTCCAGCCTGCCATAACGTGATCACCGCGACGGGTGTGCGGGAGATGACCTTCGGCTATCCTCCCCGCTGTGAGTGACGCCGAACACCCGCGGGGAGCCGGTGCATGAAAGCCCTGAAACGGCTGCCCCTGAACGTCCGGCTCAACGACCGCCCCGACCACGAGCTCGTCGGCGTGATCCGGATGCCGGAGTTCACGTCGAGCCCGATGCGCTCGATCGTCAAGCGGATCATCGGCGCACTGCTCGCGCTGCTGGCCACGGTGCTGATCGTGTTCGCCGACCGCGGCGGCTACCGCGACGTCAACGGCGACGGGGTGTCCTTCCTCGACGCGATCTACTACTCCACCGTCTCGCTCTCCACGACCGGCTACGGCGACATCGCGCCGATGTCGGCCTCCGCGCGGCTGGTGAACGTCCTCATCATCACGCCGTTGCGCGTGCTCTTCCTCATCGTCCTCGTCGGGACCACGCTGGAGGTGCTCACGGAGCGCTCCCGGCAGGCATTCAAGATCCAGAAGTGGAGGACGAAGGTGCGCGACCACACCGTCGTCGTCGGGTTCGGCACGAAGGGCCGCTCGGCCGTCAACGCGCTGCTCGGTGACGAGGACGTGCAGCCCAGCCGCATCGTCGTCGTCGACACCGACCAGCAGGCGCTGGAGGCGGCCAGCTCGATGGGCCTGGTGACCGTGCACGGCTCGGCGACCAGGGCCGACGTGCTGCGCGTGGCCGGCGTGCAGCACGCGAAGGCCGTGGTCGTGGCCCCGAACCGCGACGACACCGCCGTGCTGGTCACGCTCACCGCGCGTGAGCTGGCGCCGAAGTCGCACATCGTGGCGTCGGTGCGGGAGGCGGAGAACGTCCACCTGCTCAAGCAGTCGGGCGCGAACCAGGTCGTGGTGTCGAGCGAGACGGCCGGGCGCCTGCTGGGCATGGCGACGTCGACGCCGCTCGTGGTCGACATGGTCGAGGACCTCATTACGCCGGAGTCGGGCCTGGCGATCGCCGAGCGCGCCGTGGAGCCGTCCGAGGAGGGCGGTTCGCCGCGGCACCTGCCCGACATCGTGCTGGGAGTGGTCCGCGACGGCGTGCTGTACCGCGTCGACGCTCCGCAGGCCGACGCGATCGAACCGGGCGACCGGCTGCTGTACGTCAAGAAGGTCACCTCGGCCGACAAGGTCGAATCCTGAGCCGTCGAATCCTGAGCCGTGACTTCCTGACCGCTGGGTGACGGCCGATCGGCGGACGGTGACCGGGCCGCCGGGACCTCACTGGGTTTTGCCCCGTGGATCTGGAACCATGGCGGCGTGCAGCTCTCCGACCTCACGAGCAAGACCTCAGTCCAGAGGTGGCTGCAGGTGGGCATCCCGGCTGCCGCCGGCGTGCTCGTGGTGGTGCTGGCGTGGCTCGCCGGGCCCGGCCTGTTCGGCATCGCGGGCAACGACGCCGGCGCGCCCGTGCAGGCGGAGGTGACCCAGCCGGCCGAGTGTTCGGCGGGCAACCCGGTCGAATCCGTCACGTTCAGCCTCGGCGGAAAGCCGCGCCAGGGCACGCTCAACGGTTGCGGCCACGCCAAGGGCGAACGCGTCGAGGTCGGCGTGCCCGTGGACGCTCCGGCCGACGGCGCGATCACCGTCAGCGCGGCCGACGCCTCGGCGGGCGCTCAGGACGCGCGCGGCCCGGTCGCGCTCGTGCTGCTGGTGTTCGCGTGCTTCGCGGGCGGCATGTACGCGTTCCTGGTCATCCGGGGCTCGGGGAAACTGGCCCTCCTGCACTGAGTGCGCGCTCGATCTCGCCGAGCTGCCGCCGGGCACCGTAGGCGTCCGGCACGTCGTGTTCCTCGATGAGGTCGACGGCCTCGCGCAGGAAGCGCCTTGCCTGCTCGTGGTCACCGGCTTCCGCGTGCGCCTTGACCACCTGCTCCAGCACTTGCAGCGCCCAGCGCCAGCCTTGCGACGCACGGAACCGATCGATCGAGGTACGCCAGATCTCCGTGGCCCCGGCCAGGTCGCCCGCCGCCAGCCGGACCTGAGCGATCGCCCCCTGCGCGGTGCGCAGCGCGAGTTCTTCGCCGGCCGCTTCGCAGAGCTCGGCCGCGTGCTCCGCCAATGCCACCGCCGCGTCGAGCCGGCCGAGCTTGGCCAGGGGGTAGGCGATCCCGGCCATCGCGATCATCTCGGCCTTGGTGTTGCCGACGGCTCGATGCAGCTCCATGCCCCGCCGGAAGTGGTCGACGGCTTCGGCGTACCGGTCCGGGCCGCCGACATCGCCCAGGATCTGCCCGAGGTTGATGTGCAGGTAGGCCCGCTCGGCGTCGTCGGTCTGCAGGTCCATCGAGCGGCCCAGCTCACGCAGGCAGTCCTCGTGACGCTGCACGGTGTAGTACGCCAGGCCGAGGCTCCGGTGCAGCTGTGCGACCAGCGGGTCGGCGCCGTCGATGGTCTCCAGTGCCAGCTCGATGCCCGAGGCCCATTCCTCACCGCGGACGAACTGCTCGTAGGGCATGGCCAGCGAAAGCGCCAGCGGCGCCGTTTCGCAGCGCAGTGCCGGGGTCGCGGCCAGCTCCCGGACCAGCAGGGTGAGGGTGGGCAGCTCGGCCTCGTACCACGCCACGCCGTCGTCGTACCCGCCGATCCGGGTCACGGTCACACCCGGCTCCGCCACCGGTACGCGGTCGTTGGGTGGCCGCACCGGGCGCAGCGCCAGGGTGGCCGCGTGGGCGACGCACCGGTAGTGGTTGACCAGCCGCCGCAGCGCCGCCGCCCGCTCCTCGGGTGAGTCCGTGGCCTCCATCAGCTCCAGGGCGTACGCGCGAACCAGATCGTGGGCGGTGAAGCGGTCCGGCCGGTGCTCGGTGAGGTACCGGACGCGCGTGAGTTCTTCCAGCAGTTCGCGGCCCTGCGGCAGCGGCACGCCGGCGAGGCTCGCCGCGGCCTCGGCGGAGATGTCGGTGCCGTGGTGCAGGGACAGCAGCCGGAACAGCCGCGCCGCCGCCTCGCCGAGAGTCCGGTACGACCAGGAGAAGACGGTGCGGACGTCGCCCACGTCGTCGGTGCGGAAGGCCGCCAAAGTGCCGCGGGTTTCGCGCAGCGTCGTGGCGAGGGCGGCCAGGGTGAGCTGCGGACGCGTGCGCACGCGGGCCGCGACCATCGCCAGCGCGAGCGGCAGCCGGCCGCACAACCGGATGATCTCGGTGGCGGCCTCGGGCTCGGCCGTCACCCGCTCTTCGCCGAGCCGCCGGCCGAGCGCGTGGCGGGCTTCGTCCTCGGTGAGCGTGTCGAGCGTCAGCACCTCGGCGCCGTCGGAGACGACCAGGGACGCGAGGTTGTTGCGGCTGGTCACGATCACCGCGCAGCCCGGTGTCCCGGGCAGCAGCGGCCGCACTTGCTCGGCGTCGCGGACGTTGTCCAGCACCACGAGCATCCGGCGGCCGACCAGCAGGCTGCGGTACAGACCGCTGCGTGCGTTCAGCCCGGTGGGCACCGAGCCGGGCGCGAGCACTTCGAGGAAACCCCGCAACGCGTCGGCCGGGTCCACCACCGCCCCGCCGGGGTCGAAGCCGCGCAGGTCGACATACAGCTGGCCGTCGGGGAACTGCGCCGCCACCCGGTGGGCCACGCGGACGGCCAGGGACGTCTTGCCCACGCCCGCGAGGCCGTCGATCACCGCCAGCGGCATGGTCCCGGCGTCCGCGGCCGGCTCCAGGACGCGGGACAACGTGGTCAGCTCGGCGTCGCGCCCCGTGAAGGCGGCCAAACCCGGTGGCAGCTGCGCGGGCCGCACTCGCGGAGCGGCCGGCCGTTCGGGCCGGCGCTCCGGTTCGGCGAGCAGCTCCCGTTGGACTCGGGCCAGCTCGGGCCCGGGCTCCACGCCCAGCTCGTCGACGAGCCGGTCCCGGATCGCCCGGTGGACCTCGATGGCGAGCGCTCGGCGTCCGAGCGCCGCGAGCACGCGAATCAGGCGCGCGTGCACGCCTTCGTCGAACGGGTCCAGCGCGGCCACCCGCTGCAGGTGCGGCAAGAGCGGCTGCGGCGACTGCCCCGTTTCGAGGGCGAGATCGGCGGCCTGCATCAGGACCGCGGCGACCTCGCGGGCGATGCCGGTCAGCAGCGCGGCGACGCGCGACGGCACGGCCGCCCCGGCTCCGGCGGTGGCGCGGCACAGGTCCAGGGCGTTGACGAACCAGGCCATCGCCTCGCCCGGCTCCTCGACCTGCCGGGCCTGCTCGGCGAACGCGCGGAACTCGGCGAGATCCGACGTCGTGGCACCGGGCCGCAGCGCGTACCCACTCGAATCGCGCACCAGCCACGAGCCCTGCGTCCGCGCGGGCAGGCCGGGTTCCACCAGCCGCCGCAACGCGCCGACGTAGCGCTGGATCACGTTGGCCGCGCTGGCCGGCGCGTCGTCCTCCCACAGCAGGCCGACGAGCTCGTCGAGCCCGGCCGGGTGGCCGCCGCGCGCGAGCAGGACCGTCAGCAGCAGGCGCTGCGCGGGCGGGCCCAGGGTGAGCTCACGATCTCCCCGCCACGCGCGCAGGTGGCCGAGCAGCTCGAACCGCACCTGCGGTGCGCCGGGCGTGCTCACCTGATCCCTAGCTGACCAGGGACGAGGGCGCCGCGAACGTGTTGCAGTCGGCGATCCGGTTGGCCTTCGCGCCTTGGCGCCACCAGTAGGCGTAGTGGGCGTTGGTGCCATGGTCGTGGCTGTGGGAAGTGTTGTCGCCGCGGGTTTCCTGGTCGTTCCAGGCCTTGTTGTACATGTCGCGGGTGATCGTGCCGCCCTGGTCCACGTGGGCGCCGAGGAACATGCCCGAGAAGCACTGGGCCTGCAGCTCCTTACGGCGCGACATCTCCAGGCCTTCGGGGCTGTTCTGGCCGGCCGCGTAGATCTTCTGCCACGCGGCGTCCATGATCCCGGCGACCTCCTGCACGTGGTGGCCGTACTCGTGCGCGAACAACGCCAGGTAGACGCCCGGGTTGTTGCCGTACTGATCGGTCTGCAGCCCGGCGAAGGGCACGTACAGGTTGTCCTCGCAGTAGTACGCCGCCGTCGCGATACCGACCTGGATGGTGCCGCACGCGGTCTCGAAGCTCGGCCCGGTCGGGAAGTGCAGCGCGGGCGGGGTGAACGGCAGGTCGTAGGCCTGGAGGAACGGGCCCCACGCCGCGTCGAGGCACTTGCTGGCCGCGGTGAAGAACGCTTCCGCGCCCGACTGCGTGCTCTGCCACGCCGGCAGGTCGCAGACGCGGTTCTGCAGCCCGGCGTTGGGGTCCTGCAGGATCGGGTGGTCGGCGAGCTTGAGGATCTTCTGCGGGCCGGTGGAACTCGGCTCGGACGTCTCGGTCGGCGCCGACGACGCGGTGGAGGACGAGCCGTTGTTCGGCGGCAGCTCGAACGCGCTGGTCGGCGCGGACGCCGGCGGGTTCTGGTAGCCGGTGGCGTTCACGTTCTGGCTCGGCCGGTTCAGCGCGACGATCGCGACGACCCCGAGCACCAGCACCGTGACGGCACCGAGCGCGATCCCGATGATCGCGCCCGGCGACTTCTTCTGGTGCTGCGGAGGGAAGCGCTGCGGTGGGTACTGACCCATCCACGGGCTCTGCGGCGGCGGCCCCTGCGGAGGTCCCTGGGGCGGACCCGGCACCGACGGACCCTGCCGCGGGGGCCCCTGGGGTCCCTGCCTGCCGGGCCCGTGACCCGGGACCGGCGGCGGTTGAACGGTCCCGCGAGGCGGCACCTGGCCGTAGGGCGGTTGCGTCATCAGGGCAGTCCCGGAGGGTCTCGGCACGGGCCGGGCGGCCCCCGGCTTCCGTTCAGCATATCGGGGGAACGGGGGCCGTACGCAGCGCTCGTGCCGACGCCGTCACCCGACCCGGGTGTCACCCCAGGTCTGGCCCGGTTTGGGCGCCTCTGGAAGAGTGAGCGGCAGCAAGTGACGGGTCGTGAGTACGAGGGGCTTCGATGACAGACACACCCGGTTCGCCGGGGTCCGGCGCGCCCGACGACGACGCGCCCACCCCGAGCCAGGGTTTCCAGCGCCCCGAACCGACCAGCCCTGACCAGACCGGCACCTCCGCGTCCGGCACTCCTGGGTCCACCGCTCCTGGTTCCACCGCTCCTGGGTCCAACAGCGCGCAGCCCGAAGGCGCGCGACAGACGCCGGGCACCGACGGCGTTCCGCAGCAGCCCCAGACCCCGCAGACCCCGCCGCCCGGCTGGCAGTCGCCGGGCGGGCAGACGCCGCCGTCCGGTGGCCAGTGGCAGTCGCCCGGTCAGCAGTACGGGCAGCCGATGCCGCAGTACCCCGGTGGCGCCTACGGGCAGCAGGGCGGCTGGACTCCGCACGGCCTCGGCAAACCCGGCGTGATCTCGTTGCGCCCGCTCAACGTCGGCGACATCCTCGACGGCGCGATCACCGCCATCCGCCGCTACCCGGTGCTGATCCTGGGCACCTCGGCGGTCATCGCGGTGATCGTGGCGGGCCTGACCCTCATCGTGCAGCTGGTGGTGCAGCCCGACCTCAACCGCGTCGCGACGCTCGGCCCGGCCGCCACGCAGCAGGAAGCGCTCGACGCGATGTACAACGTGCTGGGCAGCACCGCGTTGTCGCTGATCCCGGCGCTGATCATCACGCTGCTCGGCCAGACGTTCCTCACCGGCTTCCTCACGGTCGTGATGGGCAAGGCCGTGCTCGGCCGCCCGGTCGACTTCCGCTCGGCCATGCAGGAGGTCACGCCGCGGCTGCTGCCGTTGCTGGGCCTCACGATCCTGTACGGGCTGGCCACCATGGTCGCCGCGATCTTCTGCCTGCTGCCGGCCGTGATCCCGTACGTGTTCTGGGCGCTCGCGAGCCCCGCGCTGGTGCTGGAGCGCGGCACGATCCGCCAGGCCTTCGGCCGTTCACGCACGCTCGTGTCGGGCGCGTTCTGGCGCGTGCTCGGCATCCTGCTGCTCGCCGCCGTGATCGGCTGGCTGATCACAGCGATCATCGGCATCCCGTTCGACCTGGGCTCCGGCGCATTCTCGGGCCTGTTCGACCCGCAGGCCACGGCGCCGGTCCAGACCACCGGCGGCCTGGTGCTGAGCGCGGTGGGCTCGGTGATCGCGAGGACGATCGTCGCGCCGTTCATCGCGCTGGTCACGGTGGTCCTCTACATCGACCAGCGGATGCGCCGCGAGGGCATGGACATCGAGCTGGCGCGGGCCGCGGGCCTCAACCCGCCGCCGGCGCCGCGGCAGGCGTGGTGACGTTCCTGCTCACCGACGTCCCGGTCGACATCGACCGGGACCCGGCCCGCCTGCGAGCGATCCAGGAGCTGAGCGACCCCGCGTACGCGGCCGCGCGACCCGGGCTGCTGCAGCGGGTCGCGCAGTGGCTGGGCGAGAAGTTCAGCGAACTGCTGAACAGCCTGTCCGGGGTGCCGGGCGGGCCGTTGGGGCTGCTGCTGATCATCGGGCTCCTGATCGTGCTGATCGTGGTGGTGCGGCTGCGTGTCGGGAAGGTCGGGCGCGCGGCACAGGCGGCGCGGCAGGTCTTCTCGGGCCGTCGCCGCAGCGCCGCGGAGTACCGGAAGGCGGCCGAACAGGCTGCCGCGCAAGGACAGTTCGCCGACGCCGTGCGTGAGCGGTTCCGCGCGATCGTGCGGGGTCTCGAAGAACGGGCGCTGCTGGACTCGCGGTCCGGCCGCACGGCCGACGAGGCCGCCGCCGAAGCGGGCGCGCTGCTGCCGGACCTCGCCGCCGGGCTCGCGCTCGCCGCGCGGCACTTCGACGACGTGCACTACGGGGGCCGGCCCGGCACCGAAGCCGCGTACCTCTCCGTGACCGCGGTCGAAGACCGGGCCCGCTCCGCGCGGCCGGTGCTGGTGGGCGCGTGACGAGCACTTCGGTTTCGCCCGATCTGCGGCGCATCTGGCGCGGCGTGCGCGTTCCACTCGCGCTCCTGCTGCTGATCGTGCTCGCCGGGCTCGTGCTCGTGCTCAGCCGCGGCGACCAGACGAGCGGCGAGCTCGAACCGGGTTCCTACGAACCGAACGGCAGCCACGCGCTTTCCCACCTGCTGCAGGAAGAAGGCGTCGACGTCCACCCCGTCCACACCATCGCCGAGGCGCTGGCGCAGGTCGACGGCGGCACGCTCGTGATCACCGCGCCGGACCGGGTGCCGGGCGACGGGCTCGTGGACCTGCGCCGCCGCGTCGCGCACCTCGTGCTGCTGGCGCCGGGTCCGGAGGCACTGTCCAAAGTGCTCCCGACGGTGAGCGCCGTCGGCAGCGGCGATGTCGCCACGCTCGACCCCGGCTGCACGGTCGGCGCGGCCGTCGGCGCGGGACCCGCCACGCTCGGCGGCACGCGCTTCCGCACCGACGACCCCGAAGCCCGCCAGTGCTACCGCGACGGCTCGGCGCCGACGTTCGTTCAGGTCGCCGACCGTTCGGGCACCGTCACGGTGCTCGGCACGGGCGCGCCGCTGACCAACGACCGTCTCGCCGACGAAGGCAACGCCGCGCTCGGCATGCGGCTGCTGGGCGACCACCAGCGGCTCGTCTGGTACGTGCCGTCGCCGGCGGATCCCGCGCTCGGCGGCGGGCAGAAGTCCTTCTACGAGCTCATCCCGCCCGGCTGGCGCTACGGCGCCTTCACGGCCGGGATCGCCGTGGTACTGCTGGCTTTGTGGCGTGCACGCCGCCTCGGCGCGGTGGTGACCGAACCGTTGCCGATCGTGGTGCGGGCGGCGGAAACGGCCGAGGGCCGCGCGCGGCTGTACCGCCGGGGCGGCGCGGCCGGACACGCGGCGGAGACGCTGCGGGAAGCGGCCCGCGCGCGGCTGCGCACGAGGCTCGGCTTACCGCGCGACGCCGAAGCGGCCGCGGTCGTGGAGACGGTGAGCGCGCGCACGGGCCGCAACCCGGCCGAGGTCGGCGGCGTGCTCTACGGTCCGCCCCCGGCCGACGAAGCCGGGCTGGTCCGGCTGGCGGACGAACTGGACAGCGTGGAACGAGAGGTGGAGCGGTCTTGAGTACCGAACAGACGCAGGCGCCGAATCAGGCTCAAGACGCGCGAGCGGCCCTGATCGCCCTGCGCGCCGAGGTCGGCAAGGCCGTGGTCGGCAACGACGCGGCCGTCACCGGGCTCATCCTGGCGCTGCTCTGCCGCGGCCACGTGCTGCTGGAGGGCGTGCCCGGCGTCGCGAAGACGTTGCTGGTGCGGGCTCTGGCGGCGTCGCTCGACCTGAAGACCACGCGGGTGCAGTTCACGCCCGACCTGATGCCGGGCGACGTGACGGGTTCGCTCGTGTACGACGCGCACAGCGGCGAGTTCTCGTTCCGCGAGGGCCCGGTGTTCACGAATCTGCTGCTGGCCGACGAGATCAACCGCACGCCGCCGAAGACGCAGTCGTCGCTGCTGGAGGCGATGGAGGAGCGGCAGGTCTCGATCGACGGCACGCCACGGCCGTTGCCCGATCCGTTCATGGTCATCGCGACGCAGAACCCTGTGGAGTACGAGGGCACCTACCCGCTGCCGGAGGCGCAGCTGGACCGGT
Organism: Amycolatopsis sp. NPDC047767; assembly: GCF_040704195.1. Taxonomy (NCBI): domain Bacteria; kingdom Bacillati; phylum Actinomycetota; class Actinomycetes; order Pseudonocardiales; family Pseudonocardiaceae; genus Amycolatopsis; species Amycolatopsis sp. NPDC047767. The sequence goes on along the minus strand of NZ_JBEYSJ010000001.1, from coordinate 85,075 downwards.
TCCTGCTCAAGCTCACGATGCCGGCGCCCTCGCGTGAGGACGAGATCGGCATCCTCTGGCGTCACGCGCAGGGCTTCGACCCGCGTGACCTCGCCGCCGCGGGCCTGCGTCCCGTCGCCGGCGCCGAGCAGCTCGCGACCGCGCGCCAGGCCGTGGCGCGCGTGACGATCGGGCCCGAGGTGATCGGTTACGTCGTGGACCTGTGCCGCGCGACGCGGGAGCTGCCGGCCGTGCGCATCGGCGTTTCCCCGCGTGGCGCAACGGCTTTGCTCGCCGTCACGCGCGCGTGGGCCTGGCTCGCCGGCCGCGACTACGCGACGCCGGACGACGTGAAGGCGCTGGCCCGGCCGGCGTTGCGGCACCGGCTCGACGTGCGGCCCGAGGCCGAGCTCGAGGGCGTGACCGCCGACGGGGTCCTCGACCGGGTGCTGGCCTCCGTGCCGGTGCCGCGCTGAGCGGTGGCCCTCACCGGGCGGCTCGGGCTGCTGGCGCTGCTGGGTGCGCTGGTGGTCGGGCTCCTGTTCCCGTCCGCGACCGGCGTGCTCGGCGTCGTCGTGGTGCTGCTCGTGCTGGTGGCCGTGGACCTGCTGCTCGCCGGCAGCGTGCGTGCGCTGCGGTTTTCGCGCAGTGGCACCACTTCCGTGCGCCTCGGCGAGCCGGCCGAGGTCACGCTGACCGTCACGAACCCGGGCCGGCGCGCGGTGCGCGGGCTGCTGCGCGATGCGTGGCCGCCGAGCGCGGGCGCCGACGACCGGCACCGGATTTCCGTGCCACCGGGCGAACGACGGGTCTTCACCACCGCGATGCTGCCCACTCGCCGCGGCGACCGCGTGGCGTTCCGCGTGACCGTGCGCGCGGCGGGACCGCTCGGGCTCGCGGCGCGCCAGGGTTCGCACGAGGTGCCGTGGTCGGTGCGCGTGCTGCCGCCGTTCCACAGCCGCAAGCACCTGCCGTCCCGGCTGGCGCGGCTGCAGCAGCTCGACGGCCGCAGCGCCGTGATGATCCGCGGCCAGGGCACGGAGTTCGACTCCTTGCGCGAATACGTCGCCGGCGACGACGTCCGCTCCATCGACTGGCGCGCCACGGCCCGCGCGGCCGACGTGATGGTCCGCACCTGGCGTCCGGAACGCGACCGGCACGTGGTGCTCGTTCTCGACACGGGCCGCGTCTCCGCCGGCCGCGTCGGCGACGCACCCCGCCTCGACGCCGCCATGGACGCCGCGCTGCTGCTGGCCGCCTTGGCCTCGCGCGCCGGCGACCGCGTCGACCTGCTGGCCTACGACCGCCGCGTGCGCGCCGCCGTGCCGGGCTCGTCGGCCACGACGTTGCTGCCGTCGCTCGTGAACGCCATGGCGCCACTCGAACCGTCCCTCGTCGAGACCGACTCCCGCGGCATGGTCGCCGAAATCCTCCAGCGCACCCGCCGCCGCGCCCTGGTCGTACTCCTGACGGGCCTCGACGCGGCACCGCTGGAGGAGGGCCTGTTCCCCGTGCTCAGCTCCCTGACCTCCCGGCACCAGGTGATCGTCGCGTCCGTGGCCGACCCGCGCGTCGCCGAGATGGCCGCGGGCCGCGGCGACGCCGAAGCCGTCTACGACGCCGCCGCGGCCGAGCGCACCCTGGCCGAACGCGCCTCCGTCACCGCCCGCCTGGGCCGCCGCGGCGTCGACGTGGTGGACGCCGTGCCGGAGGACCTGCCCCCGGCGCTGGCGGACCGGTACCTGGCGCTGAAGGCCGCCGGCCGGTTGTAGGGGATCCGGCACTCGATGGAGTGGCTTCCCTTGGTGCCCCGCACTCCCTGCTGTTAAGCCGGAAGCAACTTCGGCTCCGAGGGAGTGCGCGTGCGTCGGCTGGTGTTCGTGGTGGTAGTGCTGCTGTTCGTCGGATCGGGCGGGGTCGCTGAAGCGGCCGACGGTGCGCCCGTCTACCTCGCCGACGGTGGGGGCACGGTCTCCCTCGCCGCCGCCGGCGGCAAGGTGCAGCTGGCCGACGCGAAGGACCCCGGTGCGGCCTGGACGTACGACAAGGCCTCCCAGCACTACCGCAATGTCGCGAGTGGACAGTGCCTCACCGCGCAGAGTCCGGTCGACGGCGTGGGCGTGCTGCCGGCCGCGTGTGCCGACGGGGACCACCGGCAGCAGTGGCGCCGTGTCGCGGGCAACCCGGGGCTGGTGACGATCGCGAACGTCGCGACTGCGCGTTGCCTCACCGCCGAGGCGCCGACGCCGGGCGCGCGGCTGTACCAGGAAGTCTGTTCGCTGCCGGGCCTGTCCAACGCGTGGGCCGCCGGCGGCCGCACACTCGCCATCCTGTCCGGCAACGGCCAGCACCTGGCCACGAAAGACCCCGCGAGCCCGTTCGTGGTGCGGGTGATCGGCGACAACGGCCAGCCGGCGCCCGACGTGCCCGTGACCTTCTACGTCCACGCCGCCCGCGCGCAGAACGTCCTGGTCTTCGAAGGCGGCAAGGAAACCGCGCAAGCCAAGACTGGCGCCAACGGGGAAGCCACGAGCCCCAAGCTCGTCCTCACCGACCCCGGCGAGTTCGACATCCGCTTCACCGGCAGCGCCACCCTCGACGACGGCAACTCCATCGCCTTCGAGGGCAGCTGCCTCTGCTAACCCGCCTCGGGCAGCGCGTCGCCGGTGTAGCGGCGGTCGAGGTCGCCCAGCTCGCCGTCGCGGGCGGCGCGGCGGCCGAGGGTGAAGACGTAGGTCAGGAACAGCAGCTCGACGACCGCGCCGATGCCGATGCGCACCCACGTCGGCCAGCCCGAAGGCGTCACGAAGGCTTCGATCACGCCGGACACCAGCAGCACGCACGCCAGCCCCAGCGCGATCACGACCACGGACCGGCCCTGTTCGGCCAGTGCGGCGCTGCGCGAGCGGTGGCCGGGGTCGATCACGGTCCAGCCGAGCTTCAGGCCGGTGCCCGCGGCGATGAACACGGCCGTGAGCTCCAGCAGGCCGTGGGGCAGCAGCAGGCCGAGCAGCACGTCGCCGCGGCCGGCCGAGGACATCAGGCCGATGGCGATGCCCGCGTTGAGCGAGTTGAGCCACAGCGCGCTGATCACGGGCAGGCCGAGCGCGACACCCAGGAACAGGCAGGTCGCGGCCACCCAGGCGTTGTTCGTCCACACCTTCGCGGCGAACGAGCTCGCCGGCCCGGTCGAGTAGTACGTCTCGTACTGGCCGCCGGGCGCCGTCATGGCCTTGATCTCATCGGGGGAGACCAGCGCCGAACGCACGGACTCGTCGCCCGCGATCCACACGCCGAGCACGGCCATCACGACCACCGACGCCAGCGCGGCGGGGATCCACCAGCGCCGGCTGAGGTACACCGCGGCCGGGAACCGGCGGGTGAAGAACAGCGCGACCTCGCGCCACGCCGGGCTGTGAGAGCCGGTGACGGCCGAACGGCCCCGCGCGACCAGCGTCGACAGCCGCGCCAGCAAGGCCGGGTCGGGCGCCGTCGAGCGGATGATCGACAGGTGCGTCGCCGTGCGCTGGTAGAGCGTCACGAGCTCGTCGGCCTCGGCCCCGGACAGCCTGCGCTGCCGCACGAGCTCGCCGAGCCGGGCCCACTCCGCACCGTGCGCCGCGACGAAGACGTCGACGTCCACCCGATCACCTCCTGGAACACCAGCCTAGGGCTCACCGCGCCGTGACTGTTGCCGATCCGGCCACAGTCACGGCGGAAGCGCCGCGACATACTGGCGGCGCTCTGCCGGGTATTCGCCTGCTTTCGGGCCGGACCGCCAACTAGGCTGGCCCGGTGCAGGAAGAGTCCGATCTCGTCACCGGTGAGGCCGTGGTCCTCGACCTTCGGGTGGCCAAGCTCGCCAGCCGCGGCGTCGCGATGTTGCTCGACGTGCTGGTGCAGGGCGCGCTCCTGCTGATCGTCGTGGTCACCGTGACCCTGACCTCGTCCGATCTCGACCCGGCGCTCACGATCGCGCTGCTGCTGTCGGTGTTCGTGCTGATCGTGATCGGCTACCCGGTGCTGTTCGAGACGCTGACGCGCGGCAGGTCGCTCGGCAAGATGGCGCTCGGCCTGCGCGTGGTTCGGCTCGACGGCGGCCCGATCCGCTTCCGCCACGCCCTCACCCGCGCGCTCGCCGGCTTCTTCGTCGACTTCTGGGCGCTCGGGTTCCTGGGCGCGGTGGCCGTGATCGTGTCGCTGAGCTCGTCGAACGGCCGCCGCGTCGGCGACTACCTGGCGGGCACGCTCGTGATCCGCGAACGCGTGCCGCAGAGCGCGCAGGCCTACGTCGCCATGCCGCCGGGCCTCGAGGACTGGGCCGCACAGCTCGACCTCAGCCGCCTGCCCGACGACCTGGCGCTCGCCGCACGCCAGTACCTCAACCGCTTCCACGAGCTGCGCCCCGACGCCGCCCACGCGCTCGGCCAGGGCCTCGCCGACCAGACGGCCCACGCCGTGGGGGTGGCGGTGCCACACGGGATGCCGGCGTGGGTGTTCCTCTCGGCGGTGCTGGCGGAACGGCGCAACCGCGACCAGGCGCGGCTGGCGCAGCAGGTGTACGCGGGGCCGCCACCGGCTTACGCGGGGCCTCAGCCGGCCTATCAGCAGACTCAGCCGCAGCCGTTCCAGCAGCAGCAGTCGCCTTCCCAGCAGTTGCAGCCGGTCGTCCAGCAGAGCCAGCAGCAGTTCCAGCCGACGGCCCAGCAGACCCAGTCCCAGCACTCCCCACCGTCAACGGCCGAGCAGCCCCAACCGTCCCAAGAACCCCAGGCGACGGCCCCGCAGCCGGAGAACCCCTTCACCCCGCCGAGCTGACCCGTGCTCCTCGAACTCGCCACGGCGCTCGCCGGGCTCACCGCCGACGTCACCGCCACGGCTCACCCCGACGGTTCCGTCACGGTCACCGAACAGGTCACCACGGCCACCCCCGCCACCCACCGCATCGCCCTGCGCGTGGCCACCACCGACGACGAGGACCGCGTCTACACCGTCCGCGACGCCCGCCTCACCGGCTCCGGCCACCTCGACGAGAACTCCGACGGCCTCGTCGCGACCTACACCGGCCCCGCCACCCTGTCGTACACAGTGGACGGTGCCGTCGCCGACGGCGGGCAGCTGCGCTGGCAGGTCACGGGCGGCTGGGACCAGGACCTCACCCGCCTGACCACGGCGTTCAGCGCCCCCGGGATCTCCACTGTGGACTGCTACGCCGGCGCCATCGGCTCGGCGCGCCACTGCACGTTCTCCGAGCTCGGCGCCGGCGGCATCGCCCGCGTCGAGCAGGACGGCCTGCGCCCCGGCGAGCGCGTGGACCTCGCGGTCGCGATCCCGCCCGGTGTGCTGCCCGTGAACGCCCGGTTCGTCGCGGTCTCCCCGGTCGCCGAGTTCTTCAAAGGGCCGGGCATTCCGGTGCTCGCCCTCGTCCTGCTGCTGATCGCCGCCGTGCCGACGTGGCTGCACCGCCGTCGCGGCAAGAACCGCATCGAGGTGCTCAGCCGTGGTTAGCCTCCGTAGCTTCGCCGTCGTCCTGGCGATCCCGGCCCTGGTCCTCGCCGCCGCCCCGGCCCAGGCCCAGGACCTGCCCGCCCTGCCGCAGAGCGCCGAGGTCACGCTCAAACTCCAGCGCGACGGCAGCCTCTCGGTGACCGAGGCCGTCTCCGTCCCGGCCGGCACCACGATGACGCGCACCCTCCCGCTGCGCACGTCCGCCGACGCCGGCCACGACCGCGTGCTCACCGTGCGCGACCTCAGCATCGAGGGCGCCGGCAGCGCGCAGACCACGGACGACCAGATCGTCGTCGACCTGCGTGGCGGAACTTCGGTGGTGCGCTACACCGTCGTCGGCGCTGTCGGCCGCTCGCTCGGCGTCGAGCACCTGACGTGGGACCTCGCCGGCGGCTGGGACACCCGCCTGGAGCTGCTGCGCGCGACCTTCGCCGCGCCGAACCTGCCCGACGCCGTGACCTGCCTCGCGGGCCCGCCCGGCTCCGCCACGCCGTGCGGCGCCGCGCAGCTCGACCACTCCGGGCTCACGCGCGTCTCGGTGTCGAAGCTGGCGCCGGGCGACCGCGTGGAGCTCACCGCGGAACTGCCCGCCGGCACCGTGCCCACGACCGAGCAGCTGGTGCCCGCGAAGTCCGTGGCCGGCGCCTTCCTCGTCACCGCACCGATCCTGGCCGCGTGGCTCGCCTTGGCGGTGCTCGTCCTCGCCGGCCTCGTGACGGTGCCGGTCCTGCGCCGTCGCGACCGGGCCGCCGCGCTCCCGGTCCGCCTCGAAGCCGACGGCCAGTTCTCCTCACCCCAGGGTGTGCTGCCCGGCCACGTCGGGTTCCTGCTCACCGGCCGCACCGACGACCTCGACGTCGCCGCGACCGTGCTCGACCTCTGCGTGCGCAACTACCTGTGGGTCAGCGAAGACGGGGAAGAAGGCTGGACGCTCCACCGCCGCAACCCGCCCGACGAGTACCTCACTGCCTTCGAACGGACGGTCTACGAAACCGCCGTCCCCGGCGACTCGGCGCCGCTGGCCACCATCACGCCGGACATCGAGGACGAACTGCGCACGGCCGTCGTCCGCCGCGGCTGGCTCACCCGCCGGCCGGCCCTGCTGGCCAAGATCGCCGTCCGCCTCTGCTTCTACGGCGTCTTCCTCACTGCCCTGCTCGCCTTCACCGCCGGCTACGCGCAGCTCGGCCTGGTCGTGGTCGCCACCGGTGCCGCGCTCGGCCTTTTCACGCAGTGGCTGCCGCCGCGCACCCAAGACGGCAGCCTCCTGCGCGACCAACTCCTGGGCCTGCGCACCGAACTGGCCAACCCGGCCGAAGTCACGGAACTCATCTTCTCCCGCGCCCTCCCGTACGCCCTCTCGCTCGGCGAAACCGACCAGTGGCTCGGCACACTCGCGGCACCGGATTGTTCGCTTCAGGCGTACTGGTTCGGCGCTCCCGCCACACCTGCCCGGACCAGCGCTTTCCTGGCCGCGCTCGGCGCCGCGACGACGAGCGCGCGCCACACGCTGGGAGCGGTGCCACCAGCCGAGCCGAGGGTCGGGTCCTCTGCGTAGGGTGGGGGGCATGGCCGATCCCGAGCTCGTCCGTTTCACTATTGACAACGGTCTGCGCGTGGTGCTCGCCCCGGACCCGACCGCGCCTGTTGTCGGGGTCAGCGTGCACTACGACGTGGGCTTCCGTTCCGAGCCGGAGGGGTTGACGGGTTTCGCGCACCTCTTCGAGCACTTGATGTTCCAGGGCAGTGAAAGCCTGGAGAAGCTGGCCCACTTCCGCCACGTGCAGTCGAGCGGCGGGACCTTCAACGGGTCCACCCACCCCGACTACACCGACTACTACGAGGTGCTGCCGTCCGCGGCCCTCGAGCGCGCGCTGTTCCTCGAAGCCGACCGCATGCGCGCCCCGAAGCTGACGGCGGAGAACCTGGCGAACCAGATCGAGGTCGTCAAGGAGGAGATCCGCCTCAACGTGCGCAACCGTCCGTACGGCGGGTTCCCCTGGATCCTCCTGCCGCCGGTGCTGTACTCGACGTTCGCCAACGCCCACGACGGCTACGGCGCGTTCGAGGACCTCGAAGGCGCGACACTGGACGACTGCGCCGCCTTCTTCGACACCTACTACTCGCCGGCCAACGCGGTGCTCACCGTCGCCGGCGACTTCGAGGTGGAGAACGCCAAGGCGCTCATCCAGAAGCACTTCGGCGACGTGCCGCACCGGCCCGCGCCGGTCCGCCCGTCGTTCGCCGAGCCGCTGCCCACCACGGAGCTGCACGGCGAGCACGAGGACGCGCACGCGCCGCTGCCCGCGATCGCCGTGGGCTACCGCATGCCCGACCCGATCAACGACCTCGACGGTTACCTCGCGTACCTCGTGCTGGCCGGCGTTCTCACCGACGGTGACGGCTCCCGCCTGCAGCAGCGCCTGGTGCACCGCGAGCCGCTGGTGGTCGACATCGGTGCCGGTGCCGGGCTGTTCGGCCCGTTCGAGGCGCGCGACCCCGACACGTTCACGATCACCGCGATCCACCCGCCGGACGTGGAGCGCGAGCGCGTGCTGGCCGCCCTCGACGAGGTGCTGGACGAGCTCGCGACGACGCCGCCGGACGAGCAAGAGCTCAAGAAGGTGACCGCGCGCTGGGCCGCGAGCCTGCACTCGGAACACGACCGGCTGGTGTCGCGCACGCTGGCGCTGGGTGCGTTCGAGCTGCTCTACGGCGACGCGTCGCTGGTGCACCGGCTCGCTGACCGCATGTCGGCGGTCACCGGCGAAGCCGTGTCGGCCGCGGCGAAGGCGCTGCGCCCCGACGCGCGCGCCGTGCTCGTCGTGAAGCCCGCCGCCCACACCGAAGGGATCGAAGAGCAGTGACTTCGGCAACGCATCGCAGCGCGCAGGAGATCGGCCGCACGTCGACCGGTCCGCGCCCGCTGCCCCCGCTGGGCGAGCAGCGCGCCGCCACCGACCTGTCCCACGTGGACACCACGCTGAGCAACGGCCTGCGCGTGCTGGCCGTGCGCAAGGCTTCGGTGCCGCTGGTGGAGGTGCGGCTGTGGATCCCGTTCGCGGGTGAGGACGCGCTGCACCCGGCCACCGCGGAGGTGCTGGCCGAGACGCTGCTCACCGGCACGGCGAAGCGCGACCGCGTGGAGATCGACGCCGAGCTGGCGCTGATCGGCGGCGACCTCGGCGCCGGCGTGGACCCGGAACGCCTGTACCTCAACGGTTCCGCGCTCTCCGATGGCCTGCCGACGCTGCTGGACGTGCTCGGCGACGTGCTCACCGGCGCCACCTACGGCGAGCCCGAGGTGACCCGCGAACGCGAGCGGCTGATCGAGCGCATCGCGGTGTCGCGCACGCAGCCGCGCACGATCGCGCGGGAAGCGTTGCAGAAGCAGCGCTACGGGGATCACCCCGTCACGCGTGAGGTCCCGCAGGCCGACGATGTGGCCGTCGTGACGCCGGAGCAGGTGCGGGCGCTGCACGCGGCTTCGGTGCTGCCGCGTGGTTCCGTGCTGGTCATCGTGGGCGACATCGACCCCGACGCCGTGCCGGCCGAGCTCGAACGCGCACTCGGTGGCTGGGCCTCGGACCGCTCGGCTCTCGTGCTGCCGCCGCTGCCGGAGCTGACCGGCGGCAACGTGCTGCTGGTGCCGCGCGCCGGCGCCGTGCAGTCGCAGATCCGGCTTTCGGCGCAGACGGTGGCGCGCACGCACCCGGCGTACCCGGCGCTGCAGATGGCGAACCTGGCGTTCGGCGGGTACTTCTCCTCGCGTCTGGTCGAGAACATCCGTGAGGACAAGGGTTACACCTACGGCGCCCACTCCGGCTTCGAGTTCACCGGCGACAACGCGGTGGTGAACGTCGACGCCGACACGGCCAACGAGGTCACCGCCGCCGCGCTGCTCGAAACGCGCTACGAGCTGGCGCGCCTCGGGCTCGTGCCGCCGACGGCCGAGGAGGTGGAGTCGGTGCGCCAGTACGCGATCGGCTCGCTGCTCACCTCGACGTCGTCGCAGTCGGGCCTCGCCGGGCAGCTGATGGCGCTGGCGACCACGGGCCTCGGCGTCGAATGGCTGCAGGAGCACCCGGCGCGGCTCGCGGCCGTGACGGGGGAGCAGGTGGCCGAGGCGGCGCTGGAGTACTTCGCGCCCAAGCGGTTCACGGGCGTGGTGGTCGGCGACGCGGAGCTGCTCGCGCCGAAGCTGACCGCGCTGGGCGACGTGACGGTGGGTTCGGAGTGACCGTCCCTTTCGAACTGGCGGCGCTGCCGACCCTGTCGCGGTCCACTGTGGACCGTCAGGAGACGTTGCGCACCAACCCGGAACGCCTGATCTCGAAGTGGTCCGAAGCCCGCGTGGTGCTGCTCGACGACACCGGCCGCACGCCGGTCGTCGAGGGCAGCTCTTCGCTGGCCGCTCGCAAAGCCGTTGATTTCGGCACGGAACCCCCGGCTGACGCGGTGTTCCTCGGCGAGTGGGAGGACACCGACTACTGGTCCCTGCCCGGCCGCCCCGAGGGTGACGCGGAAACCGTGCAGATGGCCGGCAGCTGGGGCGTGGTCGAAGAGGTGCCCCGGGTCGACGGCGAGATCTGGGTCGAGCTGCGCGGCTACGGCGACCAGCTGGACGACACGTCGGCCGGCCTGTTCACCACCGCGCAGGCCCTGCGCCACTGGCGGCGCCAGTCCCGCTTCTGCACCCGCGACGGCTCACCCACGAACCTGATCCAGTTCGGCTGGGCCAGCAAGTGCGAGGCCAAGGGCCACGAGGAGTACCCGCGCACCGACCCGGCCGTGATCTGCCTCGTGCACGACCAGGACGGCGTCAACGGCTCCCACGTGCTGCTCGCCCGCCAGCCGGTGTGGCCTGCCGGCCGCTACTCGGTGCTCGCCGGCTTCGTGGAGGCCGGCGAGTCCCTGGAGGGCTGCGTCTCACGGGAAATCCGCGAGGAGGTGGGCGCGGAGGTGTCGGACATCCGCTACCTGGGCAGCCAGCCCTGGCCCTTCCCCCGCTCGATCATGCTGGGCTTCACCGCCCGCGCCGACCGCTCCGCCCCACTGGTCCCCGCCGACGGCGAAATCGAGGAGGCCCTCTGGGTCTCCCGCGCCGAGGTCCGCGCCGCCTTCCACAACAGCGGCACGAACACCCCGACCCCCATCGCGGGCGGCGCTTCGGAGATCATCCTGCCCGGCAACTCGTCGATCGCCCGCGTGATGCTGAAAGCGTGGGCAGACGCGGAGGAGTGAGCTTCGGCTTGTCCGTGACAGGGCCCTTCCCGGCTTGAGCCGGGGAGGGCCTTTGTCGTTCGCCGCTGGGTGTTTCGCTGTCCCCGGTTTCCGGGACGGACGGCGCCCGGCGAGCCTCCGCCGACCGCGCTCTCCCGGTGCCAGCATGGGGCTCATGGACACCGTCGCCGTCCCGCGGAGCGTCGTCAGTGCGCTGAAGCAAGCCAGCGTCACCGGAACAGCCACCGTGCTGATCGACCGTTTCCGCACCACCGCCCGGGACGAGGTCGCCCGCCCGCCGGCCGCGTTCGGCGAGGTCCTGGCGTGGCTGTGGCAGACCGATGCCGATGCCGCCGTGATCCACATCGCCGAGCTGATGAAGCAACTGCGCGAAAACCATCCGCTCGCCCACGTCGTGACGCCGCCCGTCGGATTCGCTGAGCTCCTCGACGGCGTGCGCGAGTGCTTGCCTGCCGAATTCACCCAGGCCGACCTGCTGATCTCCTACACCCGCACCACGCTGGGCGACTTCTACGGCGGTTGATCGCCCCCCCCCCCCGGCTTCGCACCGCACCCGAGGCCGACCCCCGTGGGCCGGTCGTGCCGGCGGACTCGGAAGTCGAAACTGGGCAAGCGGTTCGGCGGGTAGGGATCAGCTATCAGACGGCGAAACCGTGGCCAGGGGCGGTGGTCGAGCGCGCTGGCCGGTTCGGGATGCTGCGGCACCCGCCCGACGGTTACGCACCTGGCTTGGTCCGTGACACCGGGGCGCCAAGCTCGGGCCCCGCCTGCTGCTCGCCGTCTAGCGCAGCTGTTGCAAACACCGCAACAGCTGCGGCCCCTCGCCGGATGCTCCCGGCCGCACACGCTGAGCACTCACCCCATCACCCACCGCTGCGCCCGAAACCTCCCCGACTCGAAGTGTTACCCGCTCGTTCCGGATGACCATTGACGCGGTGTGGCCCCGCTCACTACAGTCGCCCGAAACCGTCTGTAAAGTATCCTAATTAAGGGGCCACGAGTGCGCGCCGGAAGTCCGCGGATGTTGCGTGAGATCAACGATCGCGCGGCGATCGAGGCGTTGTTGCGGGGCGGGCCGCTTACGAGGGCGGAGCTCGAGGTCGTGATCGGGCTGTCGAAGCCGGCCACGGCGCAGCTGTTGACGCGGCTGGAGCAGGACAACCTCGTGGGCAAAGCCGGCGAACGCGCGGGTGGCGGGCGCGGGCCGCGGGCGCAGCTGTGGGCCGTCAACGGCAGTCTCGCCCACGTCGCGGCCGTGGACCTCACGCCGCACGTGGCCGATTTCGTGATCGCGGACGTCGCGGGGACCGTCCAGGCCGAGTACCAGGTCGAGCTGCCCGTGCACGAAGGCGCCGACGTGATCGGCACGTTCGGCAAAGCGCTCAAGCACGTCACCCGAAAAGCGGGCAAGAGCCTCGACGACCTGGCCAACGTCGTGATCGGCGCCCAGGGCGCGTTCGATCCGCGCACGGGCCTGCTCTCCTCCGCGCCGCACATCCCCGGCTGGCTCGGGTTCGACGTGCCCCGGAAACTCAGCGAAGAGCTCAGCATCGCCGTCACCATCGAGAACGACGTGAACCTGGTGGCCGTCGAGGAGATGACGGTCGGGAAAGCCCAGGACGTCGACGACTTCGTGATGGTCTGGCTTTCCGAAGGCGTCGGTGGCGCCGTGGTCATCGGCCGGCGGTTGCTGCGCGGCGCGACCGGCGGTGGCGGCGAGATCGACTGGATGCGCGTGCCCGATCCGGCCACTGTGGACACCGGCGACCGCTGGCCCGAGGCCGGCGCGCGCTTCGGCAACCTCGTCGACTCGCCCGCCATCGCCAGGCTCGCCCACGCTCACGGCCTGGCCGCGAAAACCGGCCCCGAAGCCGTCGAACAGGCGACAATCCAGAGCCACCACCGCTTTCTCGACGATCTGGCCCGCCGCGTCGCCGGTGGCCTCGCGAGCCTCGTCGCCGTGGCCGACCCGCAGCTCATCCTGCTTTCCGGCGACACGAGCCGGGCCGGCGGTGAGGAGTTCGCCGCGAGAGTCGCGACCAAGCTCCACGAACTGGTCCTGCCCCGCACCCCCGTCGCACTCGCTTCGGTGCAGGGCAACGCCGTGCGCGCGGGCGCGTTGCAGTCCGCGCTCGCCACCGCCCGTGAAGACGTCTTCGGCGTCGTCACCCCGACGCTCCGCGGGCCGAGCCGACCCGCAGAGGACACAGCGGGAGCGCCGCGCGCGGCACTTCCGAGCTCTGCCCCGTCCCCGACCGAGTAACCACCATGAGGAGGAGGGTCATGGCCCCCACGACCCGCATCCGGAGGATCGCGCGAAGGCGTGGTTCTCTGCTGCTGTCCGCCGCGGCCGCCGCCACGCTGCTGGCGACCGCCGCGTGCGGCGCGGCCGCGCCGAGCGGCTCGGGCGACGCCGCCGCGCCGCCGAACAAGGACGACAAGCTCACCCTCACCGTGTACAGCAAGTTCACCGACCGCGAGTACGGCGTGGTCACGGCCGCGTTGAACAAGCTGAAGGCCAAGTACCCCAACATCACCATCAACCACGAGGGCAACCAGGACGACGACAAGCTCACGCAGTCGATCCGCGGCGGCAACCCGCCCGACGTGGCCATCTCCTTCTACACCGACAACCTCGGCGCGTGGTGCTCCACCGGCAGCTTCCAGGACCTCAAGCCGTACCTGGACCGCGACAAGATCGACGTGAACCAGATCCCGCAGGCGGTGCGCGACTACACGTCGTACCAGGGCAAGCGCTGCGCCATGCCGATGCTCGCCGACGTCTACGGCCTGTACTACAACAAGGACATGTTCGCGGCGCACGGCATCTCCTCGCCGCCCAAGACCACGACCGAGCTGTTCGAGGACGCGAAGAAGCTCACCGAGTTCAACGCCGACGGCTCGATCAAGACGATGGGCTTCATCCCGTCGATGCCGTTCTACGCCAACCAGGCCCAGTACTGGGCCCCGAACTTCGGCGCGCAGTTCATCGGCCCGGACGGCAAGTCGTCGATCTCGTCCAGCCCCGGCTGGAAGGCGATGTTCGAGTTCCAGAAGAAGCTCATCGACTTCTACGGCGGCCACGACAAGGTCGAGAAGTTCAAGGCCGGCCTCGGCGACGAGTACTCCGCCGACAACGGCTTCCAGAAGGGCAAGCTGGCGATGATGTACGACGGTGAGTTCCGCACCGCGTTCATCAAGGACCAGACCCCGACGCTGAACTACGCCACCGCGCCCGCGCCGGTGCTCGACAGCATGGCCGACCACTACGGCGCCGGCTTCGCCACCGGCACGATCATCGCGATCCCCAAGGGTGCCAAGAACCCCGGCGCCGCGTGGGAGCTGATCAAGCAGGTCACGCTCGACACCGACACGCTCGTGGACATGGCCAACGGCCTCAAGAACGTGCCCAGCACCACGGCTTCGCTGTCCTCGCCGAAGCTCGACGCTCCGCCGCAGTTCAAGACGTTCCTCGACATCTACGGCAGCGGCAAGCTGGTCGCCAACCCGTCGACGCCGATCGGCGACGCCTTCCTCAAGGCGGTCAACGACTTCGCCGAGAAGTGGCAGGCCGGTTCGGTACCGGACCTCGACGCCGGCCTCAAGCAGGTCGACGCCCAGGTCAACGACGAGCTGGCGCAGAAGGGCGCCGGCGGATGACCTCCGTCCTAGAAGCCAAGACCCCGTCCGCACCCGCCAAGGTGCGGGCGGGGTCGGCCCGGGCCAAGCGCCGTCGCACGGTGTTCTACTTCATGGCGCCGGCGACGCTGGGGTTCCTGATCTTCTTCGGGTACCCGCTCATCGCCACGATCTACTACTCCTTCACCCGCTACGACCTGATCAATCCTCCACAGTGGATCGGGTTCGACAACTACGTGCGCATGTTCACCAGCGAGCCGCTGGTGAAGACGGCCGCGTACAACACGTTGTGGCTCGTGATCATCCTGACCATCTGCCGGGTGCTGTTCTCACTCGGCGTCGCGTCGGTGATCTCGCGGCTGAAGTCGGGCGTCGGCCTGGTGCGCACGTTGTGCTACCTGCCCGCGCTCGCGCCGCCGGCCGCGGCGACGCTCGCGTTCGTCTTCGTGTTCAACCCGCAGTTCGGCCCGGTGAACCGGTTCCTGCACCTCGTGGGCATCGACGGCGGGCTGTGGTTCAACAGCCCCGTGATGTCGAAGCCCTCGCTCACCCTGCTGGCGCTGTGGGGTTCCGGCGAGCTGATGATCATCATCCTGGCCGCGCTGCTCGACGTGCCGGCCGAGCAGTACGAAGCGGCCGAACTCGGCGGCGCCGGTCCGGTCCGCCGGTTCTGGCACGTGACGCTGCCCTCGATCTCGCCGGTGCTGCTGTTCGGCGTGGTCAACTCGATGATCTACGCGCTGCAGTTCTTCACCCAAGCGATCGTGGCCGCGTCCGCCTCGGCGGGCACAGCCGACGTCGCCGGGAACTCGAAGCTGATCGGCGCACCCGAGAACTCGACGCTGACGTATCCGATCTGGCTGTACGTGCAGGGTTTCCGCTACTTCAACATGGGTTACGCGGCGGCGATGGCCGTGCTGCTGTTCATCGTGTCCGCGGCGTTCACGTGGGTGCTGGTTCGGCAGCTGCGTAAATCCCAGCACCAGGAGGAGGGCGCATGACCACCATTTCGGCCCCAGCACCCGCACCGGCGCCGCCCCGCGTCCAGTTCAAGCGTCGTTGGGACAAGCGGCTGGGCTTCATCGCGACGCACGCCATCGGCATCGCGCTCGGTGTGATCTTCGTGCTGCCGCTGCTGTTCGTGTTCCTCACCGCGGTGATGAAGAGCGACCAGGCGATGACGTCGAGCCTGTGGCCCACGGAATGGCACTTCGAGAACTTCGTCGAAGTGTTCAAGAAAGCACCGCTGCTGGAGTACTTCGGCAACAGCCTGCTCTACTCGTCTCTCGCGACGATCGGCGCGCTCGTGTCCGCCATCCCGGCGGCGTACGGCCTCGCGAAGCTCAAGTGGCGCGGCCAGAACTTGTTCTTCATGCTCACGGTGGCCGCGATGATGCTGCCTCCGCAGGTCACGGTCGTGCCGCTGTACGACCTGTGGGTGCGGATGGGTCTCACGGGCACTCTCGTTCCGCTGATCGTGCCGTACTTCTTCTTCGACGCGTTCTCGATCTTCCTGCTGCGCCAGTTTTTCCTTACCATCCCCAAGGATTACCTGGAAGCGGCGAAGATCGACGGCTGCAACGAGTTTCGCGCGATGACCCGGGTGCTGCTGCCGATGGCTCGCCCCGGGATCGCGGCCACCGCGATGTTCTGTTTCCTGTTCACCTGGAACGACTACTTCGGACCGCTGCTCTACACCGGCGAGAACCAGGACAACTGGCCGCTTTCGCTGGCCATCGCCTCGTTCCGCGGCATGCACCACGTGGAGTGGAACCTCACGATGGCCGCGACCGCGCTGATCATGGCGCCGGTGATCGTGCTGTTCGTGTTCGCGCAGAAGTCGTTCGTCAAGGGCATCACGTTCACGGGAGTCAAGGGATGAAGCTGGCAGTCGTCGGTGGCGGGTCCACCTACACGCCGGAGCTGGTCGACGGCATCGCGGGCCGCAGGTCCACTTTGGATGTCGACGAGATCGTGCTGATCGACCCGGACGCCTACCGCGTGGAGACCGTCGGGGGGTTCAGCCGGCGGCTGCTCGACCACGCCGGGCACCCGGCGCGGGTGCGCACCACCGCGAACCTGGAGGAAGGCGTCGAGGGCGCTTCGGCCGTGCTCATCCAGCTGCGGGTGGGCGGGCAGAAGGCGCGGGCGTCGGACGAGACGTTCCCGCACGCGTGCGGCTGCGTCGGCCAGGAGACCACGGGCGCGGGCGGCCTCGCCAAGGCCCTGCGCACGGTGCCGGTGGTGCTCGACATCGCCGAACGCGTGCGCAAGGTCGCGGGTGACGACACGTGGATCGTGAACTTCACGAACCCGGTCGGCATCGTCACGCGGGCGCTGCTGCAGGAGGGCCACCGCGCGGTGGGGCTGTGCAACGTCGCGATCAACCTGCAGCGGAAGTTCGCCAAGCTGCTGGGCGCGTCGACCGACGACGTGCGGCTCGTCCACACGGGACTCAACCACCTGAGCTGGGAACGCGGCGTGCTCGTCGACGGTGTCGACCGGCTGCCCGAGCTGCTGGACCAGCACGCGGAGTTCCTGGGTGAGGAGGTGACCGCGCCCGTCGAGTGGATGCGCCGGATGAACGCCGTGCCGTCGTACTACCTGAAGTACTACTACTCGCACGACGCGCAGGTGGCCAAGCAGCTCACCGAGCGACCGCGCGCCGAGGTGGTGAGCGACGTCGAGGAAGAGCTGCTGAAGATCTACCTCGACCCGGAGCAGGTCACCAAGCCAGACTCGCTGGAGAAGCGCGGCGGTGCGTACTACTCGGAGGCCGCCGTGCAGCTCGTGCACGCGCTGACGGCGGGCGGGCCGGCCGAGGAGCACGTGGTGAACGTGCGCAACGACGGCACGTTCTCCTTCCTGCCCGACGACGCCGTGATCGAGGTCTCGTCCACTGTGGATTCCGAGGGTGCCCGCGCGATTCCCCAGCCGACGGTGGAGCCGCGCTTCGCCGGCCTCATCGCCGCGGTGACGGCGTATGAGAACCTCGCGCTCGAAGCCGCCGTGAAGGGCGGACGCGACCGCGTGGCCGACGCGCTGCTGGCCCACCCGCTCATCGGCCAGTACACGAAGGCCGACCAGCTGGCCGACTCCCTCGTGTCGATCAACCGCGATTTCCTGCCGTGGGCGCGCGGATGAGCGAAGCCGGACCCGCGGTCGTCGCGATCGACGGGGGGAACAGCAAGACCGAGGTGCTCGTGGTGTCGCGCGAAGGCGTCGTGCTCGCCGAATCGCGCGGCCCGGGCGCCTCACCGCAGAACATCGGCGTCGACGGCTGCGTCGCGGCGTTGGAGACGTTGGTGCTGTCGGCCTTGACGTCGGCGGGTTTGCAGACGGCGCGGCCGTTCGGCGTGCACACGTCGGCTTACCTCGCGGGCCTGGATTTCCCGCGTGAGGAAGCGGCGCTGCACGCCGCGTTGTTCGCGCGCGGCTGGAGCTCCACCCTGCACGTGGGCAACGATGTGCTCGCCCTGCTGCGCGCGGGCAGCTCCGACGGCACCGGCGTGGCCGTGGTGTGCGGCGCCGGGATCAACGGCGCCGGCGTCGGCCCGGACGGGCGCGTGCACCGCTTTCCCGCGCTGGGCAAGATCTCCGGTGACTGGGGCGGCGGTTACCGCCTCGGTGAGGAAGCCTTGTGGTGGGCCGTGCGCGCGGAGGACGGCCGCGGGCCGTCCACGGCGTTGCAGGCGGCGGTGTCGGGCTTCTTCGGTGTTTCGCGGGTGTTCGACGTGGTGCAGGGCCTGCACTTCAAGGAGATCGACTCCGCCCGGATCCACGGCCTGTGCCCGCTGCTGTTCGACGTCGCCGCCGACGGCGACGAGGTCGCGCAGCAGGTCGTGACGCGGTTCGTGGAGGAGGTCAGCGTGTTCGCCGCCGTGATCCTGCGGCGGCTCGACCTGACCCAGTCGGCGCCGGAGGTCGTGCTCGGCGGGGGAGTGCTGACGGGCGTCGGCCCGTCGGTGATCTCGGAGATCGAGCGGCGCTGCCTGAAGGTGGCTCCGCGGGCGGTGGTGCGCGTGGTCGACGTGAACCCGGTCGTCGGCGCGGCCCTGTTCGGCCTCGACGAGCTGGGCGCCTCCCCTGCGGCCAAGGCCGCCCTCAAGGCGGCCACTCAACGCGCCCCAATGTGGCGTTCGGTGCGTTGAGCGCACCCAATGCGGCGTTCGGTGCGTTGAGTGCACCGAACGCCACATTGGGCGCTGGGGGCCGGGCCTCAGCCGACGATGTTCTTGCCGGTCTCCAGCACGGACTTGAGGTCGGACAGTACCCAGGCCCAGCCGCCACCGGCGTTCTCGCCCGGACCGGCGTCGACGTTCTCCATCGCCCCCGACACGAGCGCCGCGTGTCCGGGCGCGCCCGTGACGTCGTGGGTCACGGTCAGTCTGGTGCCGGCGGTCTTGGTTTCCTCGATGTCGTAGGTGAGCGTGGTGTAGGGCTCCGCGACGAGGCTGGGGTCCATCAGCAGCTTCCACGTGATCACGAGCTTGCGCGGCGGGTCGGACTCGAGCACCTCGCCGTCCAGCAGGTCACTCGTGAAGCCCGCGTCGATGAACTCCTGCGTCGGCTTGGTGCGGTGCTTGCCGCCCGTCTTGAGGTCGAACTCGGCCAGCCCGGAGTACCCGTACTTCTGCGTCCACTCCGGCTTGGTGATCGCGTCCCAGATCGCCTGCGGCGTCGCCTTGATGTACACGCGGTTGACCTGCACGGTCTTGGTCTCGGTCATTTCGGTGGCTCCCTCTCCAGATCGGTCTTGAGCTCCATCAGCGCCGACACGTGGCGCTCGGTGTACTTGTCGATCCACCGGTCGTGGATCTCCCGGATCGGCACGGGGTTGAGAAAGTGGAGCTTCTCCCGCCCCTCCTTGCGCGCGACGACGAGACCGGCTTCCTCGAGCAGCTTGAGGTGCTTCATCACCCCGAACCGCGTCATGTCCACTTCGGACTCCAGCTCGGTGAGCGTGCGGCCGTCACGCTCGAACAGCCGGTCCAGCAGGCCCCGGCGGGTCGGATCCGCCAGCGCCTTGAACACCAGGTCATCGTCAGGCACTCGCCGAGAATAGGTGACCAAAAGGTCACATGTCAACCCGTGCTCGAACCAGGGTGTGGTGTTTGTGCTGATCAGCGACCGCGGCTGCTCGCCGGCGTCCGGCCCGTCACCCGCTTGAACGCCGCGCTGAACGCGCTCTCCGAGCCGTATCCCCAACGCGAAGCCACGGAAGCGACCGTCCGGCCCTCGGCCAGGTCCCGGGTGGCGCCGGAGATCCGCCGGTGCAGCAGGTAGTCCATCGGCGACAGTCCGACGAGTGCCTTGAACCGCGTCGCGAACACTGTGCGCGACAGGTGCGCCTCGCTCGCCAGGTGGGCCACCGTCCAGCCGAACGCGGGGCGCCGGTGCATCGCGGCGAGCGCGGCGCCGATGGCCGGGTCGCGGAAGCCGGCCAGCCAGGCGGGGCGCGCGTCGGCGCCGAGGAGGCTGCGCAGCACGTGGAGGGACAGGATCTGCGTGAGGTGCTCGCGCATCGCGCCGCCGCCCGGTCGGCCGGCGGTTTCGAGCGCCAGCAGCCGCAGCGTCGAGTTCAGGACCTCGGCGGTGTCCGGGTCGGTGATGCGGGCCGAGGAACCGAGGTCCTCCAGCAGCACCGCCGCCACGGGGTCGGTGAAGTCCAGGGTGGCGCCGACCAGGGCGACGTCGGCGGCGGAACCGGCCCGCCCGTCGTTGCCGGCGAACACGCTGCGGGCCTCGATCGGCGCGACGTCCGGCGTGCTGGCCGTGACGTACGCGGCGTCGCGGCCCACGAGGTAGCAGCCACCCGCCGTCAAGAAGACCGGCGCCGATCCCTCGG
Source organism: Amycolatopsis sp. NPDC047767 (assembly GCF_040704195.1). NCBI lineage: Bacteria > Bacillati > Actinomycetota > Actinomycetes > Pseudonocardiales > Pseudonocardiaceae > Amycolatopsis > Amycolatopsis sp. NPDC047767. The sequence goes on along the minus strand of NZ_JBEYSJ010000001.1, from coordinate 64,857 downwards.
GCAGCACCCAGCACGAACCCGCCGTCACGGTGATCACCTTGGGGTGCGAGCCGCCGAACCGCACCGCCCAGTCGCCGCCCGCCGTGAGCCGGGCCGGCAGGGCCGGGCGGACGTCGGCCATCGACAGGACGCCGGCGAGGGGATCCGGACGATCCAGCACGAGCTCCGAACGCTCACTCATGGTCCGCACCCTCCGCTCTGCCTAGCGTGGGAAGCACCGAAGAAAGGAACCTCCGTGCAGTACCAACAACTCGGCGCCACCGGAACTTTCGTGTCCAGGATCGCACTCGGCACCATGACGTTCGGCGGCTCCGGCCGGAAGCCGTGGGACGTGATCGGCGGACTGGACCTCAAGGCGGCCGACGAGCTGGTCGGCATCGCCCTGGACCACGGCGTGAACCTCATCGACACGGCCGACATGTACGCCGGCGGCGAGACCGAGGAGCTGCTGGGCAAGATCCTCAAGGGTCGCCGCCGCGACGTGGTGCTCGCCACCAAGGCGTACTCGCGCATGGGCGCCGGCCCCAACGAGGTCGGGCTCTCCCGCGTGCACCTGCGCCACGCGATCGACGACAGCCTCCGCCGCCTGGGCACCGACCACATCGACCTCTACCAGATCCACGCCCACGACCACCTGACCCCGCTCGACGAGACCCTCTCGGCCCTCGACGACGCCGTCCGCCAAGGCAAGATCAGCTACATCGGCACGTCCAACACCTTCGCCTGGCAGCTGGCCAAGGCTCTCGGCGTCGCCGACTTGCACGGCTACTCGCGGTTCGTGTCGCTGCAGGCGTACTACTCGCTCGTCGGGCGTGACCTCGAGCGCGAGCTGCTGCCGCTGGTCAACGAGGAGAAGCTCGGCCTGCTCGTCTACAGCCCGCTGGCCGGCGGCTTCCTCTCCGGCAAGTTCACCCGCGGCAGCCAAGACGCGTCCGGCCGCCGCGCCCAGGCCGACAACCCGCCCATCGACCGCGAGCGTGGTTACGACATCGTCGACGCGCTGCGCAAGGTCGCCGAGCGCCACGACGTCGGCGTCGCTCGCGTCGCGCTGGCCTGGGTGCTCGCGCAGCGCGGCGTGACCAGCGTGATCGTCGGCGCGAAGCGGCCCGACCAGCTGCACGAGAACCTCGCCGCCGTCGACCTGGAGCTCACCGAGCAGGACCTCGCCGAGCTCGACGCCGTCAGCGCGCTGCGCCCGGAGTACCCGGCCTGGACCCTCGACGGCGCCTACCCGTCGCGAACGCCCTAGAGCAAGCCGCCCAGCGGCAGGATCAACGCGATCGACACGACCGAGATCACCGTCTCCATCACCGACCACGTCTTCAGCGTCTGCCCCACGGACATGCCGAAGTACTCCTTGACCAGCCAGAACCCGGCGTCGTTCACGTGCGAGAAGAACAGCGAACCGGCGCCGATGGCCAACACCAGCAGGGCGTTGTGGGTCGGGTCGAGGGTGGCGGCGAGCGGCGCGACGATGCCGGCGGCGGACACCGTGGCGACGGTCGCGGAGCCCGTCGCCAGCCGGATCGCCACGGCGACCAGCCAGCCGAGCAGCAGCGGTGACAGGTGGGCGCCGGTGGACAGGTTGGTGATCACGTCGCCGACGCCGGCGTCCACCAGCGTCTGCTTGAAACCACCGCCCGCGGCCACGATGAGCAGGATGCCCGCGATCGGCGCGAGCGAGTCGCTGATGATCGACGACAGCTTCGCGCGGTGCAGGCCCGCCGGGCGGCCCAGCGTGACCATGCCGACGAGCACCGCGAGCAGCAGCGCCACCAGCGGGTCGCCGACGAAGTCGAGCACGCGGCGCACGGCGTTTTCCTTGCCCAGCAGGATGTCCGAGAGCGCCTTCAGCAACATCAGCGCCACGGGCAGCAGCACCGTGGTCAGCGTGGCGCCGAAGCTGGGCCGTTTGTCGACCTCGGTGCTCTCCGACTCGGGCACCAGGCGCTGCGGCGGGGTGGCGTCGGGCACCCACCGCGCGGCGACGCGCCCGAACAGCGGGCCGGCGATCACCACCGTCGGGATGCCGACGAGCAGGCCGAGCGCGAGGGTGATGCCCACGTTGGCACCGAGCGCGCCCGCCGCGGCCAGCGGGCCGGGGTGCGGCGGGATCAGCCCGTGGAGCACCGACAGGCCCGCGAGCGCCGGGATTCCCAGCAGCAGCACGGGTTTCCCGCTGCGCATGGCGACCAGCAGCACCACCGGGATCAGCATCACGAGGCCGATCTCGAAGAACATCGGCAGCCCGATCAACGCGGCCACCAGCGCCATCGCCCACGGCAGCCCCTTGCCGTGCACGCGCCCGAGGATCGTGTCCACGATCCGGTCCGCACCACCGGAATCGGCCAGCAGCTTGCCGAGCATCGCGCCGAACGCGATCAGCAACCCGACCGAAGCGACCGTGCTGCCGACGCCGCTTTCGAAGCTCTTCAACAGCTTGTCCACGGGCATGCCGGCCACGAGGCCCAGCACGCCGGAGCCGATCGTCAACGCCAGCAGCGGGTGGAGCTTCAGCTTGCTGATCAGCACCACGATCACGGCGATGGCGAGCACCGTCGCCAGGATCAGGCGGGTGTCGTGGCCGGTCCAGCCGGCGGCGAAGGTGGTCATGCACGCTCCTGGAACGCGTGAATCGCCGCCTCGACGAGGGCGGCGGGGCTTTCGGTGATCTCCAAGACGAGGCCCGGCTCGTCCGGCTGCAGCGGTTCGAGGTCCGCGAGCTGGGAGTCGAGCAGCGACACGGGCATGAAGTGGCCCTTGCGGGTCTGCATGCGCTCGGCGAGCACGTCGCGATCGCCGTGGAGGTGGAGGAACCAGACGTTGCCGCCGGCTCTCAGCTCGTCGCGGTACCGGCGTTTCAGCGCGGACGACGACACGACCCCGCCGGATTCCTGGTGTTCCGCAATCCAGTGCGCGATCGCCTGCAGCCAGGGCTCACGGTCGGCGTCCGTCAGCGCGTGGCCGGCGGACATCTTCTCGATGTTCGCCTTCGAGTGGAAGCTGTCGGCCTCGGCGTACTCCACGCCGAGGTGCTCGGCCAGGGCCTCGCCGACCGTCGTCTTCCCCGAGCCGGACACGCCCATCACGACGATGACGGTCATCCGCACCTCCTTGTGTCCGGAAGAGTCAAACCCAAAAGTAGTACTTATTCAAGAAGAAGTACTACTTAATCGAATCAGAGCGGTACGTTGGCCGCGTGGGGAGCGACCGGCACGAAGAAGTCCTCGACGCGCTGGGCGCGGCGATCGCCAACGGCGAGCTGGCGCCGGGCGCCGTGCTGCGCTCCGACGAGCTGCAGGAACGCTTCGGCGCCTCGCGCACGGTGGCGCGCGAGGTCGTGCGCGTGCTGGAGACGATGGGGCTGACCACGAGCCGCCGCCGCGTCGGCGCGATCGTGAGCGACCCGGGGGAGTGGAACCACTACGACCCGCGCCTGATCCGCTGGCAGCTCGACGGTTCGGGGCGCGCAGTGGCGCTTCGGACGTTGACGGAGCTGCGCTCGGGCGTCGAGCCGTGCGCCGCGCGGTTCGCGGCGCTGCGCGCGACACCGGAGGTCCGCGGGCGGCTGCGTGCGCTGGGCCACCGCCTGGAGGAGACGGCCCGGGCCCGCGATCTGACGACGTTCCTCGGCCACGACATCGCGTTCCACGACCTGCTGCTCACCGCGTCGGGAAACCCGATGTTCGCGCAGCTGTCCTCGGTGGTCGCCGAGGTGCTCGCGGGCCGCACCTCCCACGGCCTGATGCCCGAGGAACCGCAGCCCGAAGCAGTCGCGCTGCACGTGGAAGTCGCCGTGGCCGTGGACGCCGGCGACGCGGACCGGGCCGAGCGCGCCATGCGCGACATCGTGGACCAGGCACGGGACGAAATCGCCGCCGCGGTGTCGAGTAATCTCGGCGGGCAATAACTCGCCAGGCCATCGCGTCGGCGGCATCGAACCACGTTCCCGGGGGGCACTGTGCCGATCGTTACCAATCCGGCCACAGTCACGGCCGAATGGCTTGGTGGCAACGGTTACGTGCCGCGTGGGGGTCAGCCTGCTTTCGGCCGGATTGGTAACTGGTGAGCGCGGCACGCGCGATCGGCTTGGTGCTCGGCCTGGCGGCCGACGGCGTCCTCGGCAACCCCCGGCACCGCCCGCCCGTCACCGCGTTCCGCCGCGTGGTGACGCTGGGCTCCGGCGCCGCGGTGCGCGCCGGGAGCGGTGTTGCTGTTGGGGCGTCTGGGGAATCCGCAGGCGGTGCGCCCGCCGGAGAGCGCTCCACCACGATGTCCGCCCGCGCCGCCGTCACCGGTCTTGGCCTGGCGGGTGCCGCGGTCGCGGCCGGGCTGTTCGCCGAACGCGCCGCTCGCGACCGGCCCGTGGTGCAGGCCGTGGCCACGGCGGTCACGACGTGGGCGGTCGTCGGTGCCGCCGGTCTCGCGACGCAGGGCACGGAGCTCGCGCGCGACCTCGAAGAGGGCCGGCTCGAACCTGCGCGCGGCACACTGTCCGAACTGGACCCGCGCGTCGCCGACGGGCTCGGCATGATCGCGCTTTCCCGTGCGTCCGTGGAGACTCTGGCCGAGAACACGTCCGAAGTGGTCGTCGCGCCGCTGCTGTGGGGAGCGCTCGCCGGCGTGCCGGGGCTGCTTGCGTCCCGGACCATCAGCGTCCTCGCGCGCGGCTCGGCGGGCCACTGGCTGGTCGCCCGGCTCGACGAGCTCGTCCACCTCGTGCCGACGCGGATCGCCGCGGCCCTCACCGTGCTGGCCGCCCCCGTCGTCGGCGGTTCCGCGGGCGGCGCGTGGCGGGCTTGGCGGCGCGACACGATCGCCCACCCGAGCCCCAACGCGGGCCGCGTCGAGGCCGCGTTCGCCGGTGCGCTGGAGATCCGCGTGGGCGGGCGCACGGTGTACCCGCACGGGGTGGTGGAGCTGCCCGTGCTGGGCGTCGGTCGCAACCCCGACGCCGGGCACGTCACGCGCGCGGTGGAGCTGTCGCGGGTGGTCGGCTGGCTGGCGGGCGCGACCTCGGTGACGGTGGCCGTCCTCGTCGGCGCGCGCCGCCGCCGTCGTAGGTGAGTCAGCTGCGCCGCTGAAGGTGCTCCAGCGCGGCCGCGTCCAACGGCCCGCCCCGAGCCGCCAGGTTCCCCGAGATCCGCTCCCGGTCGGCCGGCGTCTTGTTGCCGCCGTACTTGAACTTCGCCTGCACGGACGTCACGGTCAGCTCGATCCCGCGGATCCCCGGCAGCAGCCGCCGGTCCGGCGCGTCGACCGACGACACCGGGGTCCGGCCGCTGCCCGGCTCGAAGTGCCCGAGCTGCCGGTTGAGCACCTCCGCCTTCTCGGCCGGGTCGTCGACGATCCGCACGTCGCAGGCGAGCTGCGCGCTCGCGTAGTACGACGTCGGTACGCCCACGGCCGGGTCGTCCGCGGTGTTCCAGTCCGACGGGATGTAGGTGTACTCGCCGATCACCGTCAGCAGTGCGCGCGGGTGTTCCTCCAGCAGCGGCCACACCGGGTTGGGCCGCGCGAGGTGCAGCCACACGGTGGCTTCGCCGTCGAAAGTGAAGTGCGTGGGGACGACCACCGGGAGGTCACGGCCGCGGCCACCGGCCACGAGCTGACCGAAGTCGTGGCCCTTGAGCCACTGCCGCCATTCCGCGTCGTCTCCGGCGTCCCAAGGGTGGATCAGCATGTCACCGAGTATCACCCGGCGAAGTGGCCCCGAGAAAGGGCCAGTTCCGGGCTGGAGCAGGAGACCACTTGCCTACGCCGAGGGAGTGAACTCTTCCTCGTCCTCGGCCAGCATCTCCGCCACGGACTTGCGGCGCGTGCGCTCCGGCTTCTCCGTGGTCAGCGCACCGCCGGGCTTGAGCTCCCGGATCGTGAAGTACAGCCAGCCCAGGACCGCCATGCTGCCGAACGCCAGCCACTGCAACGCGTAGGAGAAGAACGGCCCCGAGTCCAGCTGCGGCAGCGGCAGCGCGCCGAGCACACCGGGCTGGTTCTGGTCGAGCTGGAAGTAACCGGGCCGGATCTTCAGGCCGGACGAGCGCGCCACCACCTGCGAGTCGACGGTGTAGCTCTGCAGCTTCCCCTTCGTCGACGCGTCGGAGAACGCGTCGCGGTGCTTCGGGTCCACCTCGTCGCTGCGCACCCGCGCGACCACGGTGACCTGGCCCCCGGGCGCGGCGGCGTAGGGGAGGACCCCGGACTGGTCGTCGAGCCGCACGTAACCGCGGTCGATGAGGTACACGGTCCCGTCGGCCGCGCGCAACGGCGTGAGCACCTCGAACGCGGCCTCACCCTGCACGGTCCGCAACCGCGCGACGACCTCCGCCGACGGCAGGTACGTGCCCGTGATCGACACGAGGTGCCACTCCGTCTGCTGGCCGGGCGTCGAGCCGGCGGGCAGCAGCTGCGCGACGGGCGCCGGCTGGGCCGTGAACGACGCGGTGAGCGCGTTGTTCTGGGCCTCCTGCTCGGCGTCGCGCCGGAACTGCCAGGGCGCGAGAAGGGTGTAGCAGCAGACGGCGAAGGTGAACACCACCACCGTCAGTGCCAGCCAGCCGGGCCGGAGCAGAAACCGCAACCGCACCCCTCCACGGTAGGCCGTCGTCCCCACGGACCGCGCGGCGACCTCTCCCACCTGTGATTTCGTGCGGGACAAACCGGTCCTAACCGTGCGCGCGGACCCACTCGATCAGGCCGGGCATCGCGCGCTCGATCATCGCGAGCACGTCCTCGAAACCCTCGTCACCGCCGTAGTACGGGTCCGGTACCTCTGCGCCGACCTTCGCCGACGGGTCGAACTCGCGCAGCAGCCGCACCTTCGCCGGATCCTCGACGCGTCCGCGCAGGAAGTCGAGGTGCCCCTCGTCCGCCGCCAGCAGCAGGTCGGCCTCGAGGTCTTCGTCGTTCACCTCCGACGCGACGTGCTGCGTCGGGTAACCGTGCGCGCGCAGCGTCGCCTGCGCCCGCCGGTCCGCGGGCTCTCCGGCGTGCCACGGCCCGGTCCCGGCGCTGGACACCCGCACGGCGTCCGCCAGCCCCGCCTCGGCGAGCTTCGCCCGGAACACCAGCTCCGCCATCGGGGAGCGGCAGATATTGCCTGAACAGACGAACACCACTGAAGTCACGGGTCCCGAGTCTGCCGCAACCGTCGTGGGAAGATCCCCTTGTGCCTGCCCTAGCCGAGATCCTCGACGTCCTCGAACGCCACTACCCGCCGCGCCTCGCCGAGAAGTGGGACGCCGTCGGGCTCGTGTGCGGGGACCCGGCGGAGGAGGTCACGCGGGTGCTGTTCTGCGTCGACCCCGTCGAGGAGACGGTGACCGAGGCCGAGGACCTGGGTGCGCAGCTGATCGTGGCGCACCACCCGCTGCTGCTGCGCGGGGTGCACGGCGTGCCCGCCGACACGGTCAAGGGCGGCCTCGTGCACCGGCTGATCCGCGGCGGCCGCGCGCTCTACTGCGCGCACACCAACGCCGACTCGGCCGACCCCGGCGTGTCCGACGCGCTCGCGAACGCCATCGGCCTCACCGTCGACCGGCCGCTCGACCCGCAGGAGCCCGGTGGCCGCACGGGCATCGGGCGGATCGGGCACCTGGCGGAGGCCGAGCCGTTCGCGGTGTTCGTGCAGCGGGTCGCCGAGGCGTTGCCGGCCACGGTGCCGGGCGTGCTGGGCGCAGGGGACCCGGACCGGCCGATCCGCACCGTCGCGGTGTCCGGCGGTGCGGGCGACTCCTACCTCGCGCGCGCCACGGCCGAGGGGGTCGACGCGTACGTGACGGCGGACCTGCGCCACCACCCCGCCGGCGAGCACCTCGCCGCCTCGGGGCCCGCGCTGGTCGGGCTCACGCACTGGGCCAGCGAATGGCCCTGGTGCGGGCAGGCCTCGGCCCTTGTCGACGCGGCCTTTGCGGGTAACGTCGACAGTCACGTCTCCACGAGGTGCACCGACCCGTGGACCGTCCGCGCGACCCCCGCCAGCTGACTAACGCAAGTCCCCCCCCAATTCCACAAGGAGCACCGTGAAGGCCGACCCCGCCGTCCAGCGCCAGCTGCTCGAACTCGCGAAGGTGGACGCCGAGCTTTCGCGCACCGCGCACCGCCGGCGCACCCTGCCCGAGCTCGCCGAGATCGACGCGGGCGAGAAGGCCGTGCGCGAGAAGCGTGACGCGCTCGTGTCCGTGCAGACCGCCGCGTCGGACCTCGACCGCGAGATCGCCCGGCAGGAGAAAGAGGTCGAGTCGGTGCGGGCCCGTGAGGACCGCGACCGCAAGCTGCTGGAGTCGGGCTCGGTCAACGCCAAGCAGATGACCGACATCGAGCACGAGCTGCAGACGCTCGGCCGCCGCCAGAGCGCGCTCGAAGACGACCTGCTGGAGCTCATGGAACAGCGCGAGGCCCTGGAGCTCGACGCCCAGCGCACCGGCGCCGAGGTCGACAAGGCCGAGGCGGGCGTCGCGGCCGCGATCGAGCGCCGCGACGAGGAGTTCAAGAACCTCGACACCACGCGCGCCCGCCGCGACGAGGACCGCGCGAAGCTGCTGCCGCGCTTCCCGGAGCCGGTGCTCAAGCTGTACGAGCGCGTGCTGGACCACAAGGGCATCGGCGCGGCGCTGCTGCGCGCCCGTCGCTGTGGCGCCTGCCAGCTCGAGCTCGACCGCAACACCATCGCCGAGATCAAGGCGACGCCCGAGGACACCATCGTCCAGTGCGAGAACTGCGGGGCGATCCTGGTCCGCACGATGGAGTCGGGCCTGTGACCGACCGGGTTGTCGTCGAGGCGGACGGGGGGTCCCGGGGCAACCCGGGCCCGGCCGGCTACGGCGCGGTCGTGAAGGACGCCGCCACCGGCGAGGTGCTGGCCGAGCGCCACGAGTACCTCGGCGTGGTGACCAACAACGTCGCCGAGTACTCCGGGCTCATCGCGGCGCTGACCGCGGCGGCGGAGACCGGCGCGTCCATTGTGGACGTGCGGATGGACTCCAAGCTGGTCGTGGAGCAGATGTCCGGCCGCTGGAAGATCAAGCACGCCGCGCTGCAGCCGCTCGCCGCGCGGGCGCGTGAACTCGCGGACGGGTTCGATCGTGTCACCTACATGTGGATCCCCCGCGCAGAGAACTCCCACGCCGACCACCTCGCCAACGTCGCGATGGACAGCGGCACCGGCAAGGCCACCACCCCGGCGCCGGCTCAGGACAAACCGCAGGTCAAGACCACCTCCGGCACCGGTGAGGCCGACCGCGGCGCCAAAGCCGGCTGGACCGGTGCGCGCGGCACACCCACCCGGCTGCTGCTCCTGCGCCACGGCCAGACCGAGATGTCGGTCGACCGCCGCTACTCCGGCCGCGGCGACGTGCCGCTCACCGAGCGCGGGCGCGGCCAGGCGGCCGCGGCGGCGAAGCGGCTCGGCGCGTGGCCCGAGCTCGTCTCCGAAGACGGCGAGGCCGCCCCCATCGTCTCGTCACCCCTGACCAGGACGAAGCAGACCGCGCAGGCCGTGGCCGACGCGCTGGGTACCCGCTTCGTCACGCACCCGGGCCTCATCGAGACCGACTTCGGCCAGTGGGAGGGCCTGACTTTCAAGGAGGCCGCCGACCGCGACCCCGAGCTGCACGGCTGCTGGCTGCGCGACTCGTCGTGCGCGCCGCCCGGGGGCGAGAGCTTCGACGCGGTCCACGAGCGCGTCGACCAGGCCCGCCGCGACCTCATCGAGCAGTACGAGGGGAAGACGATCATCGTCGTCAGCCACGTCACGCCCATCAAGACACTGTTGCGGATCGGTCTCGACGCGGGTCCGAGCCTGCTGTTCCGCCTGCACCTGGACCTGGCGTCGCTCTCGATCGTGGAGTTCTACCCGGATGGCAACTCCTCTGTGCATCTGGCCAACGACATTTCACACCTCTCCTGACCGGGGCTCTGCTGATCGTTTACCGATCCGGCTTCAGCCACGGCGGGTACGGTCGCCGGACGGGATACCGTCCGGTTGGGTGCCCGCCTGCTTCTGGTCGGATTGGTAAATTGTGGGGCGGATCACGCGCAGGGACGACGCGTGAGCGGGTGCCGATCCGGTATTGGCTAGAGTGCTGTGTCGACCGCGGCGCCGCGGCGCGGGTTCCACCCGGGATCCTCATCAGGGGGGCGCAGGCTCGTGCGTTTCTCGGCAAGCTCTGCGAGTAGAAACAGTGACGAGGTAATGACCGCTAGCGCACTCACCGAAGCATCCGAACGCGACCTCCCCGGCGAGGACGCGCCCGTGACCGCCGTCGGCCTGCGCCACGGCTGGATCGCCTCCGTGCTGGCGGTACTGGCCGGTGTCGCCGCGGTCGCCTGGCACGCCACGCGCTACGGCCACTGGATCGTGGACGACGCGGCCATCACGTTCTCCTACTCGCGCAGCCTCGCCGACGGCCTCGGCCCGGTTCTGCAGCCGGGTGCGCCGCCCGTCGAGGGCTTCTCCGACCCGACGTGGATGGTCCTGCTCGCGGGCGGGAAGCTCGTGGGCCTGTTCGACCACGGCCTGCTGTTCGGCATCCCCGACTACGTGCTGTTCCCGAAGGCGCTCGGCCTGCTGTTCACCGCCGGCATCCTCACGCTGTGCCACGTCGTGGCGCGGCAGATCTTCCCGCGCCACGCGTGGGCGGCCACGCTGGCCGTGGGCCTCACGCTGGCGACGATCCCGTCGTTCGTGATCTGGGTGGTCTCGGGGCTCGAGAACTCGCTGTTCGCGTTCGCGGTGCTCGGTCTCGCGGTGCTGCTGTTCACCGCGGTCCGCAAGGAACGCACACTTTCGTGGAAGGTCGCGGTGGGCGCGGGCGTGATCGTGGCGTTCGCCGCGCTGACGCGTCCCGAAGGCCTGATCTACGCCGCCGCGTTCCCGCTCGTCCTGCTGTACGGCGTGCGGCGCGAGGGTTTCTGGGTCAGCGTCCGCTACGCCGTTCTGTCCATTGTGGCCTTCGCGGTCCCGTTCGGCGCGTATGTGGCTTGGCGCCACAGCGAGTTCGGCGGCCGGTTCCTCGCGAACCCGTCGGTGGCGAAGAAACAGGGCCTGCCCGACCTGATGTCGTTGGTGCGGCCCGGAACCCTGATCCTCTACGCCGGTGTCGCCGCCGTGGTCGTGCTCGCGATCGTGGTGATCTGGGCGCTGCGCAAGGCGCCGTGGCGGCGTCCGCTGGCCGCGTTGATCACGCCGTTCGCGCTCGGCGTGATCGCCTTCGGTGTGCTGATGCCCGACTGGATGGCGCAGTTCCGGTTCGCGACGCCGGTGTGGGTGCTGGGCGTGCTCGCGGGCACGTTGTCCTTCGGCGAGCTGCTGCGCACGGTGAAGGTGCGCTGGCGCGCGGTCGCGTCGGTGGTCGTGGTGGCCGCGGCGATCCCGTCAATGGTCGGGTTCGTGCAGCAGTCCGACGAGTTCATCAAGAGCCCCACCGTGCCGGCGTGCCTGATCGCCGACCGCTTCGGCCGTGGCTTCAACACCTACGCCGACATGCTGGGCCTGCAGCAGGCGTCGCTGCTGCTGCCGGACCTCGGCGGCTCGTCGATGACCAGCCGGCTGCAGCTCGTGGACATGGCCGGCCTCGTCAACGCCCCCATCGCGGACCTCACGCACGACGAGAACATGGCGGGCCTGCGCGACTACGTGTTCGACACGGTCAAGCCCACCTTCATCCACTCGTGGGGCCCCTGGGCCGGCGGCAACGGCATCTCCCTCGACCCCCGCATCGACCGCGACTACTACCCGATCTTCATCTACCCCGGCCCCGGCCTCCGCAACGGCGACTGGGTCCGCAAGGACGCGGTCAAGGATCCGGCCAAACTCCAGGCTGTCCAGCACTACGCGGCGACCACGATGATGGACGTCGAGGCCTACCGCTTCGGCAACGGCCTCGACGACTGCGGCCCGACGCTGGAGCCGGGGCAGACCATCCCGCCGCGTTCGTAGCCGGGTCCGTCCCGATCCGTCACGGCAGCACCAGCCACAACGCCGTGGTCGCCGCCGCGAGGGAGACGGGGGTGGTCAGCGCGCCCAGTGCCGTGAACTCGCGCGCGCTCGGCGTGTGGCCGTGGCGGGCCAGCACGCGCCGCCACAGGAGCGTCGCCAGGGAACCGAGGTAGGTCGCGTTCGGGCCGACGTTCACGCCGATCAGCACGGCCAGCAGCACACCCGTGTTCGGGTGGTCGCCGAGCACCGACAGCAGGATGAGCGTCGCCGGCAGATTGTTGAGGACGTTCGCCAGCACGGCCGCGATCGCGGTGGTGAGGAGCAGGTCGGGGAGTGCCGCCGTCGTCGGCAGGAAGGCCTTGAGGGCGCCGCCGAGCCCGTGCTCGTCGACGGCTTCCACCGTGATGGCCAGGCCGAGCACGAACAGCACCAGCAGCGGCGACGCTTCCGTCACCACCTGCCACGGCTTGATCTTGCGCTCGGCCAGCGCCCGGGAGCTGAGCACGAGCGCTGCCAGCGCCGCGACCCACACCGGCTCGACGTGCACGAGCTGGCCCACCCCGAAGCCCAAGAGCATCACGCCGAGCACGACGAGCGCGAACACCGGCGGCTCCCGGTGCTGCGGCTTTTCGGTGCTGCGGGGGCCGGCCAGGTCGCGTTTGAAGAACCGCGCGAACACGGCCAGCTCGATGAGGATCGTGACCAGCCAGGGCAGCGCCATCAGCGCCGTGAACCCGGCGAACGTGAGCCCGGACGCCGCGAACGCGAGCAGGTTCGTCAGGTTGGAGACGGGCAGCAGCGTCGAGGCCGAGTTCGCCAGGTGGGCGCACGCGTAGACGTGGGGTTTCGACTCGAGCCTGAGCCCCTCCGCCGTCGCCAGCACGACAGGCGTGAGCAGGACGACGGTGGCGTCGAGGCTCAGTGCCGCCGTCACACCCGCCGCCGCGACGAAGGTGAACACGAGCAGCCGCTTGGGCTTGCCCCGGCACACCTCGGCCAGCCGGCTGCCCAGCCAGGTGAACACGCCGTCGATCGCGGCCAGGTGGCTGACGAGCAGGATCGCGGCCAGGAACCCCATCGTCGGCAGGATCTCGACGACCCGCTGCCACGCGGCCTGCGGCGTCGTGAGCCCGATCGCCAGCACCACCCCCGCGATGGGCACCGCGGCCACCGCCTCGGGCAGCCCACGGGGGCGCACCATCGCGAACCCCAGCGTCACAGCCAGGAGCACGAGGGACACGACCGCGGCGAGGGGTTCGGGCACGCGAGAACGCTAATCGAGCGTGCGGCCGTCCCCCTCGCCGGTGCCTCAGAGAACCGCTGGTTCGGGAATGCCCTTGCCCTTCGCGAGTTCGGCTTCCTTCTCGCGGATCACGGGCAGCACGTTCTTCCCGAAGTGCTCCACGTCTTCCAGGTAGTGCAGGAAACCGAGCAGCAGCAGGTTCGCGCCGCGTTTCTTGTATTCGATGGCGCGGTCCGCGATGTGTTCCGGCGTGCCGATGAGCTGGGTGCGGAAACCGTCGTTGTACTGCACGAGGTCCTTGAACTCGGAGTCGGCCCACATGCCCTTGTTGTCCGACGTGGACTTCCCGGCCTGTGCGACGGCGGAACGGAATCCTTCGACGGCCGGCCGGTTCGCCTTCTCGATGATCTCGCGCAGCACGGCTTCGGCTTCGGAAGCCGTTTCGCGCGCGATGACGAAGCCGTTGAGTCCGAAGCGGACAGTGCGGCCGTCGGCGATGGCGCGGACGTCTTCGACCTGTTCGGTGAAGCCGTCGTAGTCCTTGCCGTTGCTGAAGTACCAGTCGGACACGCGGCCGGCGACCTTGCGCGCGGCCGTGGAGTTGCCGCCCTGGAAGATCTCCGGGTGCGGCCGTCCGGGGGAGACCTCGGGCTTGGGCTTGATGTCGAAGTCGTGGATGCGGTAGAAGTCGCCGCCGAACTCGGCGTGGTCGTTCGTCCAGAGCTCGCGCACGGCGGTGATGAACTCCTCCGTGCGGCGGTAGCGCTCGTCGTGTTCGAGCCACGGTTCGCCCAGTTTGGTGAACTCGTCCTTGAACCAGCCGCTGACGACGTTGATGGCCGCACGCCCGCCGGAGATCACGTCGGCGCTCGCGACGAACTTCGCGAGCACACCGGGGTGCCACAGCCCGGGGTGGATCGCGGCGATCACCTTCAGCCGCCGCGTGGCCAGCAGCAGCGCGAGGCTGAAGCCGGTGGATTCATGCTGGTAGGCGGCGCCGTAGCTGGCGGTGTAGCGGACTTGGGTGAGCGCGTACTCGAAGCCGTTGTTCTCGGCCAGGACGGCGAGCTGCTTGTTGTACTCGTACCCCCAGTCGGTGCGCTGCTCGATGTCGCTGGTGACCAGGCCGCCGCTCACGTTCGGGACCCAGTAGGCGAATTTCAGGGGCTCGTGCAGGTCTGGTGCGGACATGTCGCGAGTGAAACAGCGGCCCTGAGCAGCGTCAACGCACGTCCACGGCTTGAGATCATCCACAAAGGACCTTGCGCTGATCGACTTGAACCGGTCTCGGACGGGACCCGTACTCCCCTTTGTGAAGGGAGCTGGTGGCTCGTGAACCTGATCAACGTCGTGGAGCTCGTGGCGCTGGCGGTGATCGTGACGCTCGGCGTCGTCGAACTGCTCGCCCCGCCGCGCGCCCGTCCGGTGGTGCGCGGGTACGATTCCCAGGCGGACGAGTTGGCTGGACGGTCGCGAATCGGGGTGACCCGGTCCGAGGAAAGTCCGGACTCCGCAGGGCAGGGTGGTTGCTAACGGCAACCCGGGGCGACCCGCGGGACAGTGCCACAGAAAACAGACCGCCTCCGTCCTCGGACGGGGGTAAGGGTGAAACGGTGGTGTAAGAGACCACCAGCACCCCGGGTGACCGGGGTGGCTCGGTAAACCCCACCCGGAGCAAGGCCAAGAGGGAGCTGCCGCTCCTGCGCAGGCGTTTGAGGACGGCCCGTCCGATGCCTGCGGGTAGGCCGCTGGAGCCTGCCGGCAACGGCAGGCCGAGATGGATGACCGTCGCCCGACCGGCCGAGAGGCCGCGTCGGGCACAGGATCCGGCTTACACGCCAACTCGTCCGCCCTGTCCGGGGCGCCTTCTTCCCCGCAACCAGCCGAAAACCCACCGGCATCCCCGCAGACAAAAAACCTACCGCCCGGTAGCATCCCGCCCATGGGCGAAGCAGCCGAAGCGGCGAAGAAGTTCAAGGGCACCTTCGACACCCTCCACTCCCTGATCTACTTCGTCCCCGAAGCCGAGGAGCACCTCACCGCCGCGGGGTTGCGGCCCGGGCGCATGACGTACTTCGCCAGCCGTTCGGCGCCGATGGGAGCCGTGGAAGCCGGCGTGGTGGCCGCGACGTTCTACAACTTCAACCCCGAGATCGTCGAACGCCACATCCCGCGCGCGTGGACCCTCGCCGAGCCCGAACGGATCATCGAGGCCCGCTTCAGTGCCGTCGACGCCGCGCTCACCAGGCTCCTCGGCGACGAGGTCCACGCTGAAACCACCGCCGAAGCCGCCGAGCTCGCGCGGGAAGCCACGGGCGGCTGCGGCCCCGAAGGCCGGGCCCTTTACGCCGGCCACGCGAGCCTCGCCTGGCCCGAGAAGCCCCACCTCGTCCTCTGGCACGCCCTCACGCTCCTGCGCGAGCACCGCGGCGACGCCCACGTCGCCGCCCTCATGCTCCACGGCCTCGACGGCCTGGCCGCCCTCGTCACCCACGTCGCGAGCGGCGCCGGCTTCACGCCCGAGATGGCCAAGAGCACGCGCGGCTGGAGCGACGAGCAGTGGGACGCCGAGGTCGCCCGCCTGGCGAACCAGGGTGTCATCGGGGCCGACGGCGACCTCACGGACCAGGGCGCCGACCTCCGCGAGCGCGTCGAGGCCGCCACGAACGCGGCCTCCGAAGGCCCGTGGCGGCACCTGGGTGGGGAAAAATCCGCCCGCCTCGCCGAGCTGTGCCGGCCGCTGAGCCGCGCCGTCGTCAAGGCCGGGGCGTTTCCCCGAGCGGTGACGTCTTCCCGATAAGGCACCTCTCGTGCCCGATGTCCGGCATCACGCTATGTAGTGAAAATCCTGGCCCGGCTTGCGCGTATCGTGACGAGCGCCTCACTGCTCCCGGCGACCCTGGGGCAGGGCGGCGGTGACACTGCGGGCTCGCTCGGGGAGGCCGAATGGGGCATGCCACACTGGTTGCGGCCGGATCCCGACCACTTGGGAAGCACCGAGAGTGAGCAAAATACTCCCAGCAGGGTGAGTTCGTGGGTCCACTGCGAAATCCGGGTGGCCGGGGTTAATCCCAAGCACCCTTGCCACCATGATGGAGGGCGAGGAATTCTGACCAGACGACCCCTGCCTCCGCCCGTGTCCACAAGTCGACATTACACAGCGCGCTTTGACCACTACCCCTTGTGACGCCATGATGTTGTTCGAAGCTTCGCCGAAGCCAGAACCGCGCGGGACCGTCCGCGCACCGGGAGTAACGCGATGATGACCATGACCACCCTCGAGACGCTGGCTGCCGGCGAACTCGGCACCGGAAACGTCCGAAACTGGTTGCTCGACAACATCGTCCCCCTGGTGTTGCTCGCCGTCGCGCTCCTGCTGCTCTGGCTCGGTGGCGGCAAGGGTGACAACGCCGGTGTCATGCGCAGGCTCGCCGGTGTCGTCATCGCGCTCGCCATCATCGGACTCGCGGTCAGCGGCGCCGGCGTCAACGTGGGCCAGTGGATCGCCGGCCTGTTCACGGGCTGAGGCGGAGCAGGCGTGCGCATCAGGACGGATGACGAGGTCTATCGGGTCGACGCCGTCTGGCTCGGCCCGCCGAAGGCGACTTTTCCCTGGAGGGCCCGCTACGTAGCGTGGCTCATCGGCATACCGGTCTTCCTGGTCGTGCTCACCGTCGAACGGTGGGCCGGCTGGAGCTTCGGGTTCTTCTCCACGGCGTGGGCTTTCGTGGCCACGATCGTGATCACCCGGTTGATCACCGCCAAGATCAGCCACGAGCGCCCGCTGGGCGCGGTGATCGCGATGGCCGGCCGAGAGCTCAACACACCGCGTGAGAAGGCCGCGGGCACGGGCGGCGCCGTCAGCGCCAGCCGCATCCGCGTGCGGGCCGAGCGCCCGCTGCCGAAGCACAAGAGGAGGCGGCAGTACCGGCACCACGGCTACGGCCAGGGCGCCGGAGTTACGGCCGGAGCACAGGGAGCACCACGAGCGCGCCGGAGCCGCCCTGCGGCTCGGGCCGGGAGGTAGTCGTTGTTCGGTCGCGGCGGAAGCCGAGGAAAGCGGGATCGAAGCGTGCCCACGGGCGCCTGGGAAACCCCGCAGCAGGTCCGGCAACCCTCGCCGAGGAACAACTCCTCGGCGGGCAAGAGGCTGCCCGGTGAGCAGGCCATACCCGCGTACACGCCGTCGATCGCGGCGCGCAGCATCGACGGGCACCTGCTGCGCACCGGGCACGAGGTGTACGCCTGGTACCGGCTCGCGCCGCAACGGTGGTCGTTCCGCTCCGACTCGCAGCGCCGCGACCTGATCGCAGCCATCGCGGGCCAGTACGCCGAGCTGCAGGGCCGCTGGCTGCACCTGCGCGTGACCAACCGGCCGTACCCGATCCGCATGTGGGCCGAGGCCCACGTGCACAACGCCGTCGGCCGGCCGCAGGACGTGCCGGGCGCGCTTTCCTTCGACGACTACCTCATCGGCGAGCAGCAGCAGCTGATGGGCCGTTCGATGGCGGAAAAAGAGGTCTACCTCGGCGTCCAGGTGCAGACCCGGCGCATGGTCGACCGCGCCGTCGAACGCGCGGCCCCCGTGCTGCGCAAGATCCTGCCCGAGGCCGTCGACGCCGAGCTGGTGGCGCTCGACTCCGAGGTCGAGCACCTCGACCAGGTCATCGGCACCGCCGGGCTGGAAGGCCGCCCGGTGCACGCCGAGGAGATGTCCTGGCTGATGCACCGCTCGTGCTCGCTGGGCCTGCCCGCGCCGCGCAACATGCCGGCCGTGCCGGGCGCCGCCTGGGAGCCCGAGGACCTCGCCAGCTTCACCGACGCGGCCGACTTCCACGCCGACCCGTACGCGCCCACGGTCACCGTCCGTGGCCGCACGGGGTCCAACGCGGGCGTGTCGCGGCACCTCGCCGTGCTCACCGTCGGCCAGATGCACGGCCTGCAGATCCCCGAGGTCGACGACCCGTGGATCCAGCACGCCGACCGCCTGCCTGCCGCCGTCGAGGTGTCCGCGCGCATCTACGTGCGCCGGCCCGAAGAGGTCGCGGGTGAGCTGCAGCGCCAGATGAACAAGGTGCGTTCGCAGGTCAAGCATTACACCGACGAGCACGAGCTGGAGCCGCCGCAATCGCTTGCGCGCCAGGCCGGGCGTGTGCTGGAGATCGACGACGAGATGACGTCGGGCTTCACCGCGCTGGCCACGCGGGTGCGCTCGTGGTGGCGCCTGGCCGTGTCCGGTCCGACGGAGCGTGACGCGCTGCGCCTGGCCCAGCAGCTGCTCGACCTGTACAAGCCGAAGGTCGCGATCGAGCACCCCGAGGCCCAGTACGCGATGGCGCGGGAGTTCATCCCGGGTGAGCCGCTGGCGTCGGCGGCGTACATGCGCCGCGGCTCGGTGGTGTGGACGGCGTCGGCCGTGCCCACGGCCACCGCGGAGGTCGGCGACCGGCGCGGCATCCTGCTCGGCGAGACCGTGACCGCGACCCGTCGTCCGGTGGCGTGGGACCCGTGGATGGCGCAGGAGATCCGCGACGGCTCGGGCCTCACCGCGATGGTGGCCGGCCTCGGTGGCGGCAAGTCGTTCCTCGGCGGCGGCATCGTCTACAAGACGCTGCGCGCCGGGGCGCACTGGACGATCCTCGACCCGTCGGGCCCACTGGCTCGGCTGTGCGACCTGCCGGAGCTGCGGCCGTACGCGCGGCCGATCAACCTGCTCAACGCGCAGCCCGGCATCCTCAACCCGTACCGCGTGGTGGCCGACCCGCTCATCGAGCACTTCATGGACGAGGACGACCCAGAGCGCTCGTGGCGCCGCGAAAAGGCGCTCGCCGGCGCGACCCGGCGGCGGCTGGTCCTGGACGTGCTGTCGGGTGTGCTGCCGTACGAGGTGTCGCGCATGGCGCAGACGCGGATCGTGCTGCTGCGTGCCGTCCGTGCCGTCGGCGGTCGCTTCGACGCCGACCCGGGCCAGGTCATCGACGCGCTGCGCCGCGACTCGAGCGAGCACCACGAGCACGCCGTCGTCGTCGCCGACTTCCTCGACGAGATGCGCGAACGCATGGCGCTGCTCATCCCCGAACGCGACGCCGACCCGTACTCCGAGACGCGCGACGACCGCATGACCGTGCTGACCATGGCGGGCCTGACCCTGCCCAAGGACGGCGTGCCGCGCGAGTACTGGACCGACGCGGAGTCGCTCGGCGTCGAGATGCTGAACCTCGCGGCGTGGCTCACGCAGCGGTCGGTGTACGAGAAGCCGAAGGAACAGCGCAAGGGCGTCTGGATCGACGAGGCGTTCTTCCTGTCCGAGGTCCCGACCGGCCGCGTGCTGATGAACCGCTTCGCGCGTGACTCGCGAAAGTGGAACGTCCGCGTGCTGCTGTCGTCGCAGATCCCGGCCGACTTCCTGAAGATCCAGGGCTTCGTGGCGTTGCTGGACTCGGTCTTCGTCGGCCGCCTCGACGACGACGACGCCCAGGCGGATGCGTTGCGCCTGCTGAAGGTCCCGGTCGGCGTGGGCTACGAACAGGTCGTCGCCGCCCTCGGCCGCCGCCCCGGCGCCCAACGCGGCACGGAACGCGACGTGGAACCCCGCCAGTTCATCTTCGGCGACGGCGCCGGCGGCGTGGAACGCATCCGCGTCGACTTCTCCGGCCCCCACCTCGACCAGCTGCGCTCGGTCATGGACACCACCCCGGGTTCCCCCGACGCACACACCAAGCCGGGCGCCGCCCTCGTGCTACCCCACGAGGAAGCGCCCGCCCCGTACGTCCCCACCCCACCGGAGGACGACGAGCTGGAACAAGACTTCGAGCTCCAGGCCGAGCTCGAAGTCGGCCTGACCGACGAGCAGCTCCTCGGCTCGCCGGACCCGCTCGCGTCCGAGACCGGCGAGGTGGAGGGTGCGGTGCACAACGGAAACGGACAACCTGCCAACGGACACTCCCCGGACCGGCACGCCCGGGCCGGCGGCAAGGGTGGTACCGGCAGGGATGCCGCGTGAACACAGTCTGGACGCTGGCGTTCGTCCTGTCGTTCGCCGCCGGCTGGCATGCCCTGAAGCGGCGCATCAAGGAGGGCCCCAAGCCGGGCGGGCGCCGGCAGCCGAGCCGGCGGGCCGCGATGCTCGCTGTCATCACGATCCTCGGCCTGCAGACGGTGCTCATGGCGCCGTCGGCCAACGCCGCGGCCTGTGGTGAGTCGCCGAACCCCGAGCGGCCGGGCTCCGGCATGGTCGGTGCGATCGACCCGCCGGAAGGCCACGGCGAGCCGGGCAGCGCGTACATCGACTACAGCTACGCCGGCATGGTCTGGAACACCTACCAGACCAACTGCACGGCGCTGTCGGCCATCGCCTCGCCCAGCTCCACGATCGACACGTGGGCGGGCAACCAGCTGTTCAACATCGGCAAGAACATCGTCGGCGCCACCAACTCGCTGCACTACACCGTGCTCGAGGGAGGGCTGCTGAACCCGATCTACAACGCGGTGAAATCGGGCGCGGAGAAGGTCTACAACAACATCTACGCGCAGCTGTTCGGGCTCGTCGCGCTGATCCTGTCGATCCTGTTGTTCCGCCAGATCTGGCGGGGTGACCTCGCGGCCGTGAGCAAACGGGCCCTGTACGCGCTCGCGGGGGTGTGGCTGGCGGCGTCGTCGCTGGCGATGCTGCGGTACTTCGACCCGATCGACAAAGCGATCGTCCAGACCACCACGAACATCCAGGCGGGCTTCGTCGACGAGAGCTCCGACCGGATCGTGCGCGACATCCTGCCGACGAACCTGCACACGCAGATCGTCTACGACAACTGGCTGCGCGGGGAGTTCGGTTCGCCGACCGCGCCGCAGGCCGACCAGTTCGGCAAACCGCTGCTCGACGCGCAGGCGTTCACCCGCGACCAGCTCGTGAACGGCGACGACGGCAAGCAAAACGTCGTCGACGCCAAAAAGGCCGCCTTCAAAGACATCTCCGGCAAGCTCGGCCCCGCCACCGGCTACTTCACCGGCGAGTCCGGCGGCCGCACCGGGGCCGGGTTCCTGGCGCTCGGCCAGAGCATCGTCTACTCGCTGTTCCAGTTGCTGGCCAAAGCTTCCGTGCTCCTCGCGCAGGTCCTGATCCGCCTCTTCACGCTCACCGCGCCGCTGATCGGTCTCGTCGCGCTGCTGCACCCGGACATCCTGCGCCGCGTGCTGAAGGTCGCCGGCGGGATCGCGTTCAACCTGGTGGTGCTGTCGGTGCTCGCGGGGGTGCACGCGCTGCTGCTGCAGGCGATCTTCGACGCGGGCAACTCGCTCAACCTGCTCACACAGATGGTGCTCGCCGGCCTGATCACGGTGCTGCTGTTCCTCGTCGGACGGCCCGTGCGGCGGCTGTGGCAGATGGTCGAGATGTCCGTCAACGTGGTGGGCGCGGCCGTGCCTTCGCCCAACGGCGGCATTTTCTCCCGCTTCCGCAAGAAGGCCGGGCCGACGCCGCAGGACGAGTTCTGGCAGAACGTGCGCGAGACCGACGACGTGGTCGACGGCGAAGCGCGCGGCCCGATGGGTGCGACCGTCGGCGGCGGGCGCTACCGGCCGGAGGCCGCGGTCTTCGCCAGCGCGCAGCGGCTCGACAACGGTTCCCGCTCCGCGCGGCCGGCCGCCGCGTGGTCGGGTGCGCCGTGGCCCGGCGCCGTCGGCTCGGCCGGCGAGCGCGCCGCGCTGACCTCGGGCGGCGGAGGAGCGCCGGTGTTCTCGCAGTACAACCCGGTCACGGGCGAGCCGGGCGACTACGCGGTCGGCGGCCGTCGCGTGCCGACGCAGGAGAGCCGGCGCGTCGACACGTCGCCGGTGGCCGACCGGCGCTGGAGCGACGAGCAGGAACCCGTGGTCGTCCCGTCGCGGATGAGCTCGTCGGATCGGGGCTACGCGTCGCCGGAGTCGATTCCGGAGCAGGCAGGTGTCCACACACCGCCGGGCATCCGCGCGCAGCCGCGCCGGGTCGACCCGGAAGTGGTCGCGGGCAAGCCCGTTTTCGTGCTGTACCGGCCTTCCCGTGGCATCGAGGTCCGCGACACCGACCAGCTCATGGGGCGGTGACGCGTGCCGATCCGCACCAACCGCGGCCGGACCGCGGTCTACCGCCGCCTGTGGGGCTACCCGCTCCGCTCGCCCCGGCACCTCGTGGGCACGCTCGTGTTCCTGGCGATCGTGGTCACCGCGCTCGGCATCGTGCTGCCGAAGGTGATGGGCAAGCCGGCCACCGCGACGCCGGGCGCGCCGGGCAGCACTTCGGTCGCCACGACCACGTCGCCGCCGCCGGGCCTCGCGGCACCCGTGCCGACCACCGCGACGCTCCCGACGCGGCTGTCGAGCCCGCTGCTGACCCCGACGTCGGCGGCGCCGAACCCCGAGGCCATCAACGTCGCCAAGCAGTGGGCCACGGCGTGGGTCAACCACCCGGCGGGCATCACCAACGCCGACTGGCTCAACGGCATGCGCACCCTGACCACCGACGAGTTCCTGCCCCAGATGTCCACTGTGGACCCCGCGAACATCCCGGCCACGCGCGTGACCGGCGACGCGACGGTCCAGTCCTCCTACACCAGCTCCGTCGTAGTCCTCGTCCCCACTGACGGTCCGAAGCTGTCCATCACCGTGGTCAACACCGGCGCGGGGTGGCGGGTTTCGGACTACGACCAGGCGAGCTGACACGGTGAAGATCGCGATCCTCGTCGCGGTGCTGGTCGCTGCTGTCTTCGCGACGGTGCTCACCGCGAGCACCGTGACGAAAGTCGTGGTGGACCAGCAGGAAGCCGCCGCGGGCGGCATCCTCAACACCTCGTGCGACGCCGCGATCGGCCCCACGCAGCCCGGCCAGCCGGAGACCGGGGCGGCGCAGGCGCAGAACCTCGACAACGAGCAGCGCGGCATCGTCTCGCTCATCATCTCCATCGGCAAGCAGCGCAGCCTCGCCCCGCGCGCCTGGCAGGTGGCGATCCAGGCCGGCATGACGGAATCACACCTGCACAACCTGAACTACGGCGACCGCGACTCGCTTGGCATCTTCCAGATGCGCCCGTCGATGAACTGGGGCAGCGTCGCGCAGGTCACCGACCCGAACTACGCGATCAACAAGTTCTACGACGTGCTCCTCGCCGTGCCCGACTGGCAGAACAAACGCCCGGGCGACGCCGCGCAGGCCGTGGAGCGGTCGGGTTTCCCCGACCGCTACCACAAGTGGGAAGCCATGGCTTCCGTCCTGATCGAGAACCTGGGCCAGGTCGTCGACGCGTCCGGCTGCGGCCAGGGCCTCGGCGCCGCGCTCCCGCCCAGCCAGGCGGCGGCGCAGGCCATCAAGTTCGCGCTGGGGGAGCAGGGCAAGCCCTACGTGTGGGGCGCGACCGGTCCCGACGCCTACGACTGCTCCGGCCTCATGCTGCGCGCCTACGAGTCGGCCGGCGTGATCCTGCCGCGCGTCTCCCAGGACCAGTACAAGGCCGGCGCGATGCTCCCGGTGCGTGAGGCGCAGCCCGGTGACCTGATCTTCCTCGCGACCGATCCGGCAGATCCGTCCACCATCCACCACGTGGCCATGTACCTGGGCGACGGCAAGATCGTCGAGGCCCAGCAGACGGGCGTCCCCGTGCACGTGCGCCCCTTCTCCTTCGACGAGGCCGAAGTGGTACCGCAGGCGGTGCGCCCCGGCGTCTAGCATGGAGTTCGGGAGTCACCGGCTCTTGACACGGACCGGGGTGACCGCTAAGGCGCTGGACCGGCGCCGCGGATTCACCCGAAGTCGCGGCCTGTCCACGAGCACGCGGCCGCGCGCTGGCAGAGGATGACACACGTGGCACGGAAATTCGGCAAACGAGGCAAGCCCGGCCAGGGCGAACCCCAGGACCCGGCGACGTTGTTCGGTGCGCCCCAGCCCCCGCGGCAGGCCGCGCACCCCGCGTCGAGCACCCCCCTGGCCGACCACCTGGCCCACGGCTGGCCCGGCGTCGACCCCGGGTACGTCGTGCTGCCGCGGTCCTTGGCCGAGGGCATGTCGCTGCCCTGGCAACAACAGATGGCGGCCCTGCTGGCCCAGTTCCACGCCGAACACGCCCAGCTCGCCTGGCCGATCTACCGCGTCGTCCCGTCGCGCTACGAAAAGCTCGTCGACCTCGACGAGGAACAACTGGCCGAGGCCGGCTACCTCGTCGAAATCGACACCGAAGGCGAGATGATCTACCGCGAACGCAGCGGCCGCAAGGTCGACGACCCCCTGAACACGACCGTCCTGGTGTCATGCCTGGACCCGATTCCCAAGCCCACGGCGCGCCCTGCCGCTCCCGCCCCCTCCCAGCCTCTGCGCGCGCCCGCACCCATGAACATCGGCCCGGCCCCGGTGTGGCGGACGGTGCCGCACCCAGGTGAGGGTGAGGTTCCGGGGGTTTCTGGTCCTGGTGCTGGTGTTCCGGGGGCTCCGGGGTTCGGCGCCACTGGGCCTGGCGCTCCGATTCCTGCTTCAAACCCTGGCCAGAACCAGAGCCAGAACCAGAGCCAGAGCCAGAGCCACGGCTCGGGCTCTGGCGATCCTGGCGCTCGGGCTCCTGGTGGTCCGAACCCTGCCGCTCCCGGCCCGGCGCAAGGCACTCAGGGCCCTGTCGGCGCGGGCCCTGGCGCTGCTTCGGCTCCTGCTACTTCAAACCCTGGCCCAGTCCCGGCCGACCCTGTCTTCCAGACGCCAACCCCCGGACCATCGCACCTCGGTTTCAACCCGACTCCTCACACCGCACCGTCGCCCGAACCAGCCGGCTGGCAACACTCCGCCGCAGTTCACCCTGGCGGTTCAACCTTCGCGACCGGCGCCGTCGACCCGACCACAGCGACCTTCGACACGGGCTCTCCGGCCATCGGCGGCGGTCCGAACTTCGCTGCAGGACCCCCAGCCCCAACCGCGGCACCCGAGACTGCTCAGACACCCTCGGCGCCGGTGCCTGTCGTGCCTGCTCAAATCCCGGTCTCCACCCAACCGCAGTGGACCTCGGCTCCCCAGCCACCTCCGGCCCCTCCGGCCCTCCAGCCGCCGATCACCCAGACGCCCGAACCCGGCCTGCTCCCACCCGAAACCCCGCACGCCACGGAACCGGTCACGCACCCCGAGCCCCTTCAGCCGCCTCCTCCTGCGGAGCCCGAGCCCGTCCAGACGCTGGCTCCGCCTGCGGAGCCCGAGCCTGCGCAGACGCTATCCCCGTCGACGGAGCCCGAGCCTGCCCGGACTTCAACGCCCAACCTCGCCGACTCGCCTACCGGCGCCGTTCCTTCGGCGCCTCCGGCAACGACGCCCGCGCCCGCCCCGGCGCCCACCGCGGAAGCCCCGACGCCGACCCCAGACACTCGGCCGGCTCCTGCCGAGCCTCCAGCGAAGGCTGCGATCCCGGCCGATGCGCCGGCGACCGCGCCACCGGCGCCAGAACCAAACCCGGCCAGCAGTGCTCCCTCACTCGAGCCGACCTCCGCGGCCGGGTTGCCGGAACCCTCCGAGGCCCCCAACGCCGGCACACCGGACCTCGGCGAACCCGTAGCACAGATTCCCGAGCCAGCACAAGCCCCGGCGGGCTCTTCGCCGCAGCTGAATGCTGACCAACCGCCGCGACAGACCGAACAGCCGGAGCCAACACCGCCACCCGCACCTTCGGCCGAACACCCGCCATCGACTGATCAGCCGACGTCACCGGGGACGGAACCTTCCCCGCAGTCGCAAATCGCCCTCACCGAGCGGCAGCTGTTGGACCGGTCGTCGCATGCGGGCGAGCAGTCGCCGGCGCCACTGGCGACCGAGCCTTCGATACGGACCCCTGCCGACCAGGCAGAGCCGCAGCCGCTGGACCGATCGTCGCTGGTGGAAGAGCAGCCCCAGGCGTCTCCGGCGAACGAGGCGTCGCCTGATCAGGGGGCGGACGAGGCCACCGAAAGCGGGCTGCAGTCTGCGATTGAGGAGGCTTCGCCGCAGGTTGAGGTGCCGCAGCAGGATGAGGCGGCTTCTGTTGTTGCGGCGGGTCGAGCCGAGAGTGCTGAACCGCTTGCGCCGACTCCGCATGCCGAAGCATCCGAGCAACCGGCGGATGCGCAGGCCGACTCAACACCGGTGCCCTCCACGACTGAGCCGGAGCCGGCCGCAGCGGTCGGTCAGCCGATGTCACAGAGCGCGCCGCCGGAGCAGCAAGTTCCGAGCGCAGAGCATGAGCCGTCTGGTGCGAATGCAGGGTCGGCTGACCAGGAGATCGAGCGCCCGCAAGAGGAGTTCCCGCCGGCGCAGCAGGGCCCCGCACCGGCGCAGGTCCCTCAGGCTCAGCCTCCGGCTGCGCAGTCGGAGCAGGTCGCTGGTCACCCGCACTACAGCGAGCCGGCAAGCGGCGGTGCGCCGGATGGCAGTGCGCTGCCGCAGCAACCTTCCGAGCATCAGCCGACCCACCTGGCGGCTGACGCGCCGCTACCGCCGAGCGAGGCAGCGCCGCAGGAGATCGGTCAGCCGACCGCAGCGCAGCCACAGTCTGGCTGGACCCAGCCCCAGACGCGAAGCGAACAGCAGCCGTCCGACCAGTGGCGCCAGCCGCAGCCGGGCGGGCCTTTGCCGGGCGGTGCACAGCCGGAGTCTGCAGGCGCCGTCAGCGGGTCGCCCCAACCGGGTGCGCCGCAGTTCGCTGGCGCGCAGCCCGATGCAGCCACGAGTGGATTGCCCCAGCCAGGCGGAGTGCAAGGCCCCGATGAGCAACCGCCGGCCGCCCCGGTCAGTGGCTCGCCCGAACTGGGTGCGCAATCGGCGGTTCCAGGAAGCGGCTTGCCACAGCCAGAGGGACACCAGCCGCCGGCCCCGGCGAGCGGCGTGCCACAGCCGGGCGCACAGCCGGAGGTGATGCAACAAGCGGCTTCGGTCAACGGCTTGCCCCAGCCGAGCGGAGCGCAGGGACCTGGCGGGCAACAGCCGTCCGGCCCGGTGAGCGGTTCGCCGCAACCGGGCGCACAGCCGGAGGCGGCGCAGCCGGCCGGTCCGGTGAGTGGCGTGCCGCGGCCGGGCGCACAGCCGGAGGTGATGCAACAAGCGGCTTCGGTCAACGGCTTGCCTCAGCCGAGCGGACTGCAAGGACCCGGCGGGCAGCCGCCGTCCGGCTCGGCGAGTGGCTTGCCGCAACCGGGTGCACAGCCGCAGGTGCCCCAACCGGCGCCCCCGGTGAGTGGCTTGCCCCAGCCGGGTGCCCAGCCGGAGGGACAGCAACCAGCGGCTCCAGTGAACGGCTTACCGCAACCGGGTACACAGCCCGATGGACAACAGCCGCCTTCCCCGGCGAGCGGCTTGCCGCAACCGGGTGCGCAGCCCGATGGACAACAGCCGCCTTCCCCTGCGAGTGGCTTGCCGCAGCCTGGCTGGGGCCGGCAAGAACCGCGAGCCTCCTGGCCCGAGCTGCCCCAACCCCAAACACGGCCCGCGCTGGGTCCCGACGGCCGCCCCCTGCCGGTGTTCCCCGGTCAGGAGACCGGGCCTGTGGCGCCCCCGCCCGCGGCGGCGCGGGCGTATCGCGCCGCGCCGCCGGTGTTTCCCGGGAAGGAGCCCGTGGTGCCGGTGGTGCCGGAGGTGAGCCGGCCCGTTGAGGAGAAGCCGGGGTTGCCGCAGCCGTCGTCGATGGAGAGGAAGTTGGCGGGGCAGCAGGGGCAGGCGGAGGGCGCCCAGGTGAGGGAGGTGCCGCTGGGGTTCTCGGAGCAGACGGTCCAGGGGCAACAACCGAGCGCACCCCAAACCCACCCCGCCGACGACACCCCCACCCCACCCCGCGGCATCCCCCAGGTGCGCGGCTGGTTCGACCAGCATCCCGACAATCCCAGCACCGCACCGCAAACCGCCACGCCACCCAACAGCGACGACCCCGACAGCGGCGAGTTCGGCCCCACCGGCGACCCGACCGAGATCCCGTTCCGCTGGCGCAAGTGACCTGCCGGATGTCAGGCTGGACGCATGGCTGACGACCCCAACCCCGACCCCGGCTGGTACTACAACACCCGCACCCACGAGGTGGAACACCTGGAACGCAGCCGGAGCATCGACCTCCTCGGGCCCTACCCCGACGAGGCCACCGCCCGCCGCGCCCTCGACATCGCCCGCGAGCGCAACCGCCAGGCCGACGCCGCCGACCGCGAATGGGACGGCGACTGACCACCCGCCCCGCCCGGCCGGGTCCATCCGGCCCGGCCCGCTGACGTCCGCCCGCGCTCTCCGGCGAGCCTGATCGAGGCGCGAAGGTCGGCGCGTCCCGACCAGGCCGACACGCCGCCGCCCAGGACAGGTCAGCTCAACGCAGACGGAATCGCAGCCGAGACCGGAGCGGTTAGCGCAGGCGCGACTTCGCCCCCAACTGGCAGGTACGGAGGCAAGGCAAGCAGGGACGTCGGAACCGCCGCCGAAACCAGAGCTGATAGCGGAGTCGTCAGTTCGCCCGCCCGGCATGCGCCTCTGGGGCGGGTCAGCAGAGGGCCCGGTCCGCCGGCGAAACAGGGGCTGATAGCGGAGTCGTCAGTTCGCCCGCCCGGCATGCGCTTCCGGGGCGGGCCAGCAGAGGGCCCGGTCCGCCGGCGAAACAAGGGGCTGATAGCGGAGTTGCCGGATCGCCCGCCCGGCATGCGCTTCCGGGGCAGGTCAGCAGAGGGCCCGGTCCGCCGGCGAAACATGGGCTGATAGCGGAGTTGCCGGATCGCCCGCCCCGGCATGCGCCTCTGGGGCGGGCCAGCAAAGGCGCCGGACCGCCGGCGAAACAAGACTGATCGCGCAGTCGTCAGTTCGCTCCGGCCGCGACGTCGTCACCTGGGCATGCCAGCAGGGCGGCCGCAATCGGCGGCGAAACAGGGGCTGATAGCGCAGTTGTCAGTCGGCCCGGCCTGCTCGTCGCCGCTCGGGGTCGCCGGCTCAATGTGCGGAGTCGCCGCCGAAACCGGCGCAACGGGGGCTACAGCAACCACCGGCCGGCACGTTGCCGCCGTGTCCGGCTCAGCGCACTGACGCACAGCCGATGGACCGTCCCGAGACGTCGCCCCGCGAGTGGAATCGCCAGGCCGACGCCGCCGACCGCGAATGGGACGGCGACTGACCGCCAGCCGCGCCGGGCCGGGTCCATCCAGCCCGACCCGACGGATCCCGATTCATCAGGCCCGCTGTCGTCTGACCCGCGTTATCCGGCGCGCCTGATCGCAGTCTGCGAAGGTTGGCGCAGGCCGACCCGGTCGACACCTCGCCTCCTAGAGACCGTGGCCAAAGCGAGGCATGGGCTGGTTGCCACAGCCCGGCCCGGCCCGGCCCGGCCCGGACCGGGCACGTCGCGGTCCGGGCCGGCGAGCCGGGCCGCCGAGGCGTGACCGGCGTGCCGAGCCGGACACTCGCCGACCCCACAACCTCACAAAGACGTCGAAACCCCCGGCTCCAACACGAACTCGGGGTCCACCTGGGCCTCGAGGTCCTCGCCGGTGCGGCCGTTGGCCCAGGCGCGGGCGTTGCGCAGGTGGAAGTCCACCGCCTGGCGCTGGTAGCGGGACCAGTCGCGGGTGACGCCGTCGACCGTCGAGAGCATCGACGACAGCGTGCCCAGGTTGTGTGGTTCCAGTTCGCCGATGGGGCGCGAAGTGCCGCGCTCGCCGGCGCGGACGTGGCGCGACGACTCGAGCCAGCCCAGCAAAGCCGGGCCCAGCGAGGACTGCAGGAAGGCCACGTCCTCGGCGTCGGTCACCTTGTTGCCCACCGCCACCAGGTGCACGCCGAAGTCGCGCGCGTGGTCGGCGTACTGGCGGTACACGCCGACGCTGCGCAGGGTGGGCTCGCAGACCAGGAACGTCACGTCGAAGCGCGTGAACAGGCCGGACGCGAAGGCGTCGGCGCCGGCGGTCATGTCCATGACCACGTATTCGCCCGGGCCGTCGACCAGGTGGTTGAGCAGGAGTTCCGCGGCGCCGACCTTCGAGTGGTAGCACGCCACGCCGAGGTCGTCCTCGTCGAACTGGCCCGTGACGCCCAGGCGCACGTCGCCCAGGAACCGGAAGCACGCGTCGGTGACGGGGTTGTCCTCGAAGGGCGTGACCAGGCGCGATCCGCGGCCCGGCGGCGTGGTCTTGATCATCGCCGACGCGGAGGGGATCCGCGGGTTGTCGCCGCGCAGGTAGTCCTTGATGAGCGCCATGTTGTCGCCCAGCGTGGGCCACGCGAGCGCTTCCTCCTCGGTCGCGCCGAGGGCGACGGCGAGGTGCTGGTTGATGTCGGCGTCGATGGCCAGCACCGGTTTGCCGGCGTCGGCCAGGTACGAGACGAACAGCGACGACAGCGTGGTCTTCCCGCTGCCGCCCTTGCCGACGAACGCGATCTTCACGGCGAAACCCTTTCACAAAATGAAGATGGTTTTCATTACAGCACGGATCAACGTACACCCGCGCGGCTCGCGCCCGAACGGGCGATCGGCGGCCGTCGCGCGGGATACTGTTGTGTGGTGCCACTCGTGATCAGGACACCCGCGTCGGGAGGGGACTTCGGTCGGCTCCGGACGGAGTTCGCGTTGCCGGAGTCCTTCGGCCCCGAGGTGCTGGCCGAGGCGGAGGCCGCCGTGCTCTCCGCGCGCGCCGAGGGCCGCGAGGACGCCACGGACCTGCCGTTCGTGACGATCGACCCGCCCGGCGCCAAGGACCTCGACCAGGCGATGGTCGTCGAACGCACCGCGGGCGGCTTCCGCGTGCACTACGCCATCGCCGACCTCGCCGCGTTCGTCCCGCCCGGCGGCGCGCTCGACCACGAGGCCCGCCGCCGCGGCCAGACGCTCTACCTGCCCGACGGCAACGTCCCGCTCCACCCCACCGTCCTGTCCGAAGGCGCCGCGAGCCTGCTGCCCGGCGAGATCCGGGCGGCCGTGCTCTGGACCATCGACGTCGACGCCGCCGGCGAGCCCGTCGCCACCCGCGTACGCCGCGCGCTGGTGCGTTCGACCGAGCAGCTCGACTACGAGAGCGTGCAGGCCTCGCTCGACGCCGGCACCCCGCACCCCTCCGTCGCCGCGCTGCCGGAGCTCGGCCGGCTGCGGCGCGAGCTGGCGGTGCAGCGCGGGGCTGTGGAGCTGCAGCTGCCGGAGCAGGAGATCAGCGGCGACCCCGACGGCGGCTGGGCGCTGGCCCGCCGCCCGCGCACCGCCGTCGACGCGTGGAACGCCGAGATCTCGCTGCTCACCGGCATGGCCGCGGCGCAGATCATGATCGAAGCCCGGGTCGGCGTGCTGCGGACGCTCCCGCCGCCCGAGCCGGACGCCGTGGAGTGGCTGCGCCGCTCGGCCTCGGTCGTGGGCGTCGCGTGGCCGGCGGGGCTCGGGGTGTCGGAGTTCCTGTCCTCTTTGGACCCCGGACGGCCCTCGTCGATGGCCATCTTCGCCGACACCACCAGGCTTCTGCGCGGCGCGGGCTACACGTCCTTCGACGGATCCCTGCCCGCGCTGACGACCCACGCGGGCATCGGCGGCGCGTACGCCCACGTCACCGCACCCATCCGTCGCCTGGTCGATCGCTTCGGCACGGAGGTCTGTCTCGCCGTCACGGCCGGGCGTGAGGTGCCGTCGTGGGTTCGCGACGCGCTCGCGGAGGTGCCACTGCAGATGTCCGCTTCGGACGGCCTCGCCGCCCGCGTCGAACGCGCCTGCATCGACCAGGTGGAGGCGTGGGTCCTGGCGGAACGCGTCGGGCGCGAGTTCACGGCTGTGGTGCTGCGCGCGGAGGAGACGCGCGCGGAGATCCTCGTGGAGGACCCGCCGGTGATGGCCAAGTGCACGGGCGAGAAGTTCCCCGAAGGTGAACGCATCGGCGTCCGCCTGACCGCGGTGGACGTCGACAAGCGGAAGGTGTCGTTCGAACGCGTATGAGCAACCTGGTCGACGACCTCGGCGAGCCGGTGCCCCTCGCCGGGCCGCCCGAGCGCGTGGTGTCCCTGGTCCCCTCCTTGACGGAGGCGGTCGAGGTGAGCGCCCCCGGTCGTCTGGTGGGTGCGACGGATTACTGCACGCATCCGTCCGATTTGGACGTTTCACGCGTCGGTGGATCGAAGTACCCGAAGATCGACGACGTCCTCGCGCTCGAACCCGACCTGGTGCTGGCGAACTCGGAGGAGAACCGCCCCGAGGACGTGCAACGGTTGCGGGCCAACGGGATCCCGGTATTCGTCATGGAGGCGGCCGCTTCGGTGCCGGCCGCGCTGGGCTCCTTGCGGCGGCTCTTGACGCAGGTCTACGCCCTCGACGAGCCCGCGTGGCTGGTCACCGCCGAAGAACTCTGGCGCACGACGGCCCCGATCCGATTCCGCGCCGTCATCCCGGTCTGGCGCAAGCCGTGGATCGTCCTGGGCCGCGACACCTTCGCCGGCGACGTCCTCCGCCGCGTCGGCGTGGCGAACGCGTACGCCGACGCCGACGACCGCTACCCGCGCCCGCCGCTGGAAGAGCTGCGAGCAGCCCGAGCCGACGTCGTGGTGCTGCCGGACGAACCGTACGAATTCACCACCGACGACGGCCCGGGCTTCTTCCCCGGCTTCCGTCCGCTGCTGGTCTCGGGCCGCCACCTGACCTGGTACGGCCCGTCCCTCGTCGAAGCCCACGCCGCGTTGACCGAGGCGATCGCGACTCGGTCAGAGCGTTAGTCCCGTCAACACGGTCACCCTTTCCTCGGTGAAGTCCGCCATCGCGGCGGCCGGGCCTTCGCGGCCGACGCCCGAGTCCTTGACGCCGCCGTAGGGCATCTGGTCGGCGCGGAAGCTGGGAACGTCGCCGATGAGGACGCCGCCGACCTTGAGGCGCGCGGAGACGTCGAACGCGGTGGGCAGGTCGCGCGTGAAGACGCCGGCCTGGAGGCCGAAGCGCGAGGCGTTGATGCGCGAGATGCCCTCGTCCACAGAGGACACCCGGATCAGCGAAACCACCGGCCCGAACACCTCCTCGGCCATGACCGAAGCGGATTCCGGGACGTCGGCGAGGACCGTCGGCTCCACCGTCGCGCCGGAACGGCCGCCGCCGGTCAGCAGGGAAGCGCCGGCGGAGACGGCGCCCGAAACCCACGAAGCAACGCGCGAAGCCGCGGCCTCGTTGATCAGCGGGCCGACATCCACCCCGTCCGACGCGGGGTCGCCGGTGCGCAAAGCCGCGACCTGCGCCAGAACCCGCGACTCCAGCTCGTCGTAAACATCGGTGTGCACGTAGACCCGCTGCACCGAGATGCACGACTGGCCCGCCTGGTACATCGAGAACGTCGCGATCCGCTGCGCCGCGAAGTCCAGGTCGGTCCAGTCCGGACAGACCAGCACGGCGCCATTGCCGCCGAGCTCCAGAGAAACGTGCTTTCGCGGCACACTGTCCCGAATGGACCAACCAACGGGAACCGAGCCCGTGAACGAAACCACCGGCAGCCGCGGATCCTGCACCAGCGAAGCCGTTTCCTCATTGCCCAGCGGCAGGATCGACCAGCTCCCCGACGGCAACGCGGTCTCCGCCAGGATCTCGCCCAGCAGCAACGACGTCAGCGGCGTCGCCGGCGCCGGCTTCAGCACGATCGGCGCGCCGACCGCGATGGCCGGCGCGACCTTGTGCGCCACCAGGTTCAGCGGGAAGTTGAACGGTGTGATGCCGAGTACCGGCCCGCGCGGCACGCGCCGCACCAAGGCCAGCCGGCCGGTGCCGCCCGGGTCGGTGTCGAGGCGCTGCAGCTCGCCCGAGAACCGGCGAGCCTCCTCGGCGGCCCAGCGGAACGTCGACACCGCGCGCCCCACCTCGCCGCGCGACCACTTCAACGGCTTGCCCGACTCGGCCGTGATGAGGCGCGCGATCTCGTCGGCCCGCTGACTCAACGAACGGGACACGTGGTCCAACGCGCCCGCGCGCACGTGCGCGGGCGTAGTGGCGAACTCATCGGCCACCGAAGCCGCCGCGGCCACCGCTTCCTCGACGTCCGACGCGGACGGCAGGTAGTGCGAACCGGCCTCGCTCCCGTCGTAGGAATGGCGGACGACCGCGGTCGAAGAACTCGTCACCGGCTTGCCGGCGACCCAGAACGGAACAGTCACTTGCGCACCTCCGTGCGGACCGCGTGCTCGAACACGGACAGGCCCTCGTCGAGCAGCTCGTTGGACAGGGAAAGCGGCGGCAGCAGCCGGATGACGTTGCCGTAGGTACCGCAGGTCAGCACCACCACACCGAGCGCGTGGCACACCGCCGCGACGCGCTTCGTCAGGTCGGCGTCCGGCTCGGAAGTACCGGCGCGAACGAACTCCGCAGCCAGCATCGCGCCCCGCCCGCGCACGTCGCCGATCACGCCCGTCTCGGCCGCCAGCGCGCGCAGCCGCGGCAGCACCACGGATTCCACCCGCTGCGCGGACGACGCCAGATCCGCGGACCGCATCGTCTCGATCGAACCCAGCGCCGCGGCACACGCGATCGGGTTGCCGCCGTAGGTCCCACCGAGCCCACCGGGCCCGACCGCGTCGAGCAGCTCCGCACGCCCGGTCACGGCCGAGAGCGGCAGCCCGGCCGCGATGCCCTTGGCCGTCGCGATCAGGTCCGGCACCACGCCCTCGCGCGACGACGCGAACCAGTCGCCCGTGCGGCAGAAGCCGGTCTGCACCTCGTCGGCCACGAACACCACGCCGTTCGCGGTGCACCACTCGGAAAGCGCGGGCAGGAACCCGGGCGCCGGCTCGATGAACCCGCCCTCGCCCTGGATCGGCTCGATCACGACGGCCGCCACCTGGTCGCCGCCGATCTGCTTCTCGATCCGGTCGATCGCGATCCGCGCGGCCTCCGGGCCCGAAAGCCCGTCGCGGTACGGGTACGACCCCGGCACGCGGTACACCTCGGGGGCGAACGGCCCGAAGCCGTGCTTGTAGGGCACCGACTTCGCGGTCAACGCCATCGTCAGGTTCGTGCGCCCGTGGTACGCGTGGTCGAACACCACCACGGCCTGCCGCCCGGTCGCGGCGCGCGCGATCTTCACCGCGTTCTCCACGGCCTCCGCGCCGGAGTTGAACAGCACCGACTTCTTCGCGTGGTCACCCGGCGTCAGCTCCGCCAGCGCCTCGCACACCTCCACGTAACCCTCGTACGGCGTCACCATGAAACACGTGTGCGTGAACCAGCACGCCTGCTTGCGCACGCGGTCGACGACCTCGGGCGCGGAGTGGCCGACGTTCGTCACGGCGATGCCGGAGCCGAAGTCGATGAGCACGTTGCCGTCGGCGTCGGTGAGGAGGCCGCCGCTGGCCGACGTGATGTAGGCGGGCAGCGTCGAGCTCACCCCCGCCGCGACCGCGGCCGTCCGCCGCTTCTGCAGCGCGCGCGACGCCGGGCCGGGGATCTCGGTGCGCAACTGGCGCTGACGCTGCGCCGGGGCCACCAGGGTCTCGGTGGTCGTGGTCATGGGCTCAACTCCTGGGAAACGGGCTCGGTCACCTCCCAGGATGAGGCGGCGGGGCCACCGCGTCTGCTGGCCAAGTTGTCCAGAAACGTGCGTAAACTTGGCCACTATGGCACTCACCCTGCGCGCGCTCGCCGAACAGCGGCCGCTCGCCCTTCGCGTGGTCGCGGGGGAGGCCGGGCTCGACCGCCCGATCGGCTGGGTGCACCCGACCGAGCTCACCGACCCGCACGCCTTCCTCGAAGGCGGCGAGCTCCTGCTCACCACCGGCCTGGCGCTGGACGACACGACGTCCGAGGCCTACGTCCGCCGCCTCGTCGAAGCGGGCACCGCCGGGCTCGGCTTCGGCGTCGGTCTGAGCCATGAGCACGTGCCGGCCACGTTGAAGGCGACCGCCGACGAGGTCGGCCTTCCGGTGCTCGAAGTGCCCCGCAAGACGCCCTTCATCGCGATCACCCGCGCCGTCTCCCGCGCGGTCGCCGCCGACGAGTACGCCGCGACCGTCCGCATCGGCCGCGCCCAGCAGGAGCTCACCCGCACCGCCGTCGGGAAGACGGGTGCGGCCGGCGTCGTGCGCCGTCTCGCCCGGCTCGTCGACGGCTGGGTCGTGCTCTTCGACGCCGCCGGCCGCGTCCGAGAAGTCTCCTCTGCGGCCGCTCGCGCGCACGGGGAACAGCTCGACGTGAGGGACCTGCGCGCCGGCACGCGGGTCGTCACGCTGGGGGAGCAGGAGGTCGTGCTCCAGACCTTGCACACGCGCGGCACCCTCGCGGTCGGTACCGCCGAGCCACTCGACTCGACCGGTCGCCACATCGTGAACACCGCTGTCTCGCTGCTTTCCCTTGCCCTGGAACAGGATCGTGCTCAACGCAGCGCACTGTCCCGGCTGCGCACCGGCTTGCTCGACCTGTTCACCGACGGCCAGGAAACCCTCGCGCTCGACGTGTTGCGCACCGTGCAGGGCGCGCCGCCGCAACCGTGGACCGTGCTCGCCGTCGCGGGCCCGCCCGCCGTGCGGACCGCCGTGTACGACCGCCTGGAACCCATTGCGGCACAGGTGTTCTCCGCCCACTCCGAGGCGCTCCTCGTCGCCGCGACCGACGACGCCGACCGCGTGCTCACCGTGGCCGCCGAAGTCGGCGGTTGCCACGTCGGCGTCGGCGACGCCACTGAGTTCCCGGCCGCCCTGCGCCAAGCCAAGCAGGCGGCTGAAACCGCACGCAGCCAGGGCATCCCGCTCCTGCGCTACGCCGACCACGCCGGCCGTGGCCTGCTCAACCTCCTGGATCCCCTTGCCGCCCAAGCCTTCGCCCACGAGCTGCTGAACCCGCTGCGCACCCACGACGAGTCCGGCCGCGGCGAGCTGGAGGAGTCCCTGCGCTGCTGGCTGGAAAACCACGGCCACTGGGACCGCGCGGCCTCGCAGCTGCACATCCACCGCCACACCCTGCGCAACCGCATCACCAAGACCGCCGAGCTCCTCGGTCAGGACCTCGACTCACCCGGCACCAGGGCCGAACTCTGGCTGGCCCTGAACGTCACACGCTGACGAGCAACGCGATCGGCGAATCCCCGCACCGCCGCAACGTCGCGCCGCCCGACATCGTCTGCGGTTCCGCGCCCGAGGTCCACCACGCCGGCACGTCGACGTCGCGCACCAGCGAACCCGTCGCCTGCCGGACGCTGTTCGACACGATCACGCGCCCCTGCGCGTTGAGCAGCGCCGCGCGCCGGCCCAGCGACCGCAGCCGCCGGCTGACGGTGCGCTCGAACTCGCGCACGTAGACGTCCGCGCCCACCACGCCGGCAAACGCGCCGTCGCGGTACACGGGCAGCGTGAACGTGAGCGTGTACTCGTCGGTGCAGAGGTAGTCGACGTACGGCCCGTTGATGTGGCGCCGCCCGCTGTCGCGCGGCACGGTGAACCACGACTGGCGCGTGTAGTCGAGGAAGTTGGGGCTCTCCGGGTCGAGGCTGATGAACAGCTGCTCGGGCGTCTGGTCCGAACCGGTGGTGGTCCACCACTCGAAACCGAACTCCTGGTCCGACAACACGTGGGGCGCGCTCACGAACCCGGCGCCGATCACGAGGCCGCCGAGTGCCTCCAGCACCTGCGGCCGGATGCCGTGGAGCGTGCCGGAGCCGGCGCCGCCGGGCTCGGCCAGCAGCGTCTCGGCCGCGGCCAGCACGGGCTTGAGCCGCTCGAAGATCTCCTCGACCAGCGCGGATACCTGCGCGACGACCTCGTCGCCGGTCAACGTGCGGGTGTCGGTCACGATGCTCACCTCGATCGCGGGGTCATCGAAGCTTACGGCGTTTCGAGGCTTAAGTGCAGATCCACGAGCCGGTCGAGCGCGCTCAGGATGTGCTCCTCGGTCAGCTTGCGGGCCAGGTCGCCGTCGGCCGCCGCGATCGCGGTCACGATCGCGTGGTGCTCAGCGTAGGACTGGCGGCAGGTGTCCTCGCCGTCGAGGGGCACCCAGAG
Source organism: Amycolatopsis sp. NPDC047767 (assembly GCF_040704195.1). Classification (NCBI taxonomy): domain Bacteria; kingdom Bacillati; phylum Actinomycetota; class Actinomycetes; order Pseudonocardiales; family Pseudonocardiaceae; genus Amycolatopsis; species Amycolatopsis sp. NPDC047767. Next base: position 26,763 of record NZ_JBEYSJ010000001.1, on the reverse strand, counting down.
CAACCCGCCGTGTTCGCCCTGCAGTTGGACCTCCTGGTTGGTGAGCCGCGGCGACTGCGCGGCGGCCGCGATCTCGAGGTGGAAGTGCCGCTCGGCGCGGGTCGCTTCGGGACCGGTCGTGCCGAGGAGGTCTTCGCTGGTCAGACGCAGTCTTTCCAGGTCTTCGGGCGAGCTGCGCTCCGATGCGAGCTTGGCCGCCGACCCGGCCACGGCGAGGTAGTGGTCGCCGAAGTCGCGCAGATCCGCGAGCGAGACGAGCCGCAGGCGCTGGGCCCACGAGCTCGGCGCCGGCCACGCGGGCGTGCGCACGAAGCTGCCGCCGCCGCGGCCGCGCCTGGTCTCGACCAGTCCCTGCTGCCGCAGCACGGCGAGCGCTTCCCGGACCGTCACGGTGGACACGCGGAACTGCGCGGCGAGCTCGACCTCGCTCGGCAGCTGCTCGGCGTCGTCGAGCAGACCCAGGGTGATGGCGTCGAGCAGCCGGGCCGCGACCGCCTCGGCGCGGCCGAGCTGGTCCAGCGGAGCGAACATCGCCAGTCGTGCGCTGTTCGACATCTCCTTGCGCATCGTGGGTCCACCCGTCTCGGCGTGCGATTGGGGCCAATAGTGCCCCAGGACCTTGTCATGTGAAATATGGAGTTATATGTTTCACCCTGCCACGGAGAGTCAGGAGGCGCACGCGTGCAGGAACTGAAGCACTACGTCGGCGGGAAATTCGTCGACTCGCTGTCAGGGAAGGTTCTCGAGATCGTCGACCCGGTCACGGGGCGCGCGTACTGCACCGCGCCGGTGGCGGGCGCCGAGGACGTCGACCGCGCGCTCAAGACCGCGGCCGAGGCGTTCGAGAGCTGGAAAGAGACCACGCCGGCCCAGCGCCAGCTCGCACTGCTGAAGATCGCCGACGCCGTGGAGGCCCGCGGCGAGGAGCTCATCGCCGTGGAGTCGCGCAACACCGGCAAGCCGGTGGCGCTCACGATGTCCGAAGAGCTGCCGATGATCGTCGACCAGCTGCGCTTCTTCGCCGGCGCCGCGCGCGTGCTCGAAGGCCGTGCGGCCGGCGAGTACATGGAAGGCCACACGTCCTTCATCCGCCGTGAGCCCGTGGGTGTCTGCGCGCAGGTGACGCCGTGGAACTACCCGCTGCTCATGGCGATCTGGAAGATCGCGCCGGCGCTCGCCGCGGGCAACACCGTGGTGCTCAAGCCGTCGGACACCACGCCGGCGTCCACGCTGCTGCTGGCCGAGATCTGCGGCGAGTTCCTGCCGCCGGGCGTGTTCAACGTCGTGACCGGCGACCGCGACTCCGGCCGTGCGCTGGTGGAGCACCCGATCCCCGCGATGGTGTCGATCACCGGCTCCGTGCGCGCCGGCATCGAGGTCGCGGGCGCCGCGGCCCGCGACGTCAAGCGCGTGCACCTCGAGCTGGGCGGCAAGGCGCCCGTGATCGTCTTCGAGGACGCCGACCTCGAGGCCGCCGCCGAGACCATCGCGATGGCGGGTTACTTCAACGCCGGCCAGGACTGCACCGCCGCCACCCGCGTGCTGGTGTCCGACGACGTGCACGACACCTTCGTCGCCGCCCTCTCGCGCCAGGCCGAGGCCAACAAGACCGGCAAGCCCGACGACGACACCGTCGCCTTCGGCCCGCTCAACAACGCCGCGCAGCTGGAGAAGGTGTCGGGTTTCATCGACCGCCTGCCCGGCCACGCCACCGTCCACTGTGGAGGGCGGCGCGCCGGCGACGAGGGGTTCTTCTACGAGGCCACCGTGGTCTCCGGCGTCACGCAGGACGACGAGATCACCCAGAACGAGGTCTTCGGCCCGGTCATCACCGTGCAGCGCTTCTCCGACGAAGCCGACGCGGTGAAGGCGGCCAACGGCGTGCCCTACGGCCTCGCGTCCTCGATCTGGACCAAGGACCACCAGCGCGCCATGCGCGTGTCCGCCAAGCTCGACTTCGGCTGCGTGTGGATCAACACCCACATCCCGCTCGTCGCCGAGATGCCCCACGGCGGGTTCAAGAAGTCGGGTTACGGCAAGGATCTCTCGCTGTACGGCCTCGAGGACTACACCCGCGTCAAGCACGTGATGAGCGCGCTGTAGGTACCAGGTGACGAGATCCACGGGAAGGCCCGCCATGCCCCACCAAGCCCCGACGACCGCCCGCCGGCCCGAACGGCCGCGGGCCGGCGGTGAGCCGGCGATCCGGCTCACCGGGCTGCAGAAGCACTTCGACAAGGTCCGCGCCGTCGACGGCGTCGACCTCGACATCCCGCCCGGTGAGTTCTTCTCCATGCTCGGCCCGTCGGGCTCGGGGAAGACCACGGTGCTGCGCATGATCGCCGGTTTCGAGCTGCCCACCGCGGGCTCCATCGAGCTGGCCGGCCGGGAGGTCAGCCAGCTCGCGCCGTTCGAGCGCGACGTGAACACCGTGTTCCAGGACTACGCGCTCTTCCCGCACATGTCCGTGCGGCAGAACGTGGAGTACGGCCTCAAGGTCAAGCGGGTCGGCAAGGCCGAGCGCCGGCAACGCGCCGCGGAAGCCCTCGAGACCGTGCGCCTCGGGGAGTACGGCGACCGCAAGCCTTCGCAGCTCTCGGGTGGTCAGCGCCAGCGCGTCGCTCTCGCGCGGGCGCTGGTGAACCGCCCGAAGGTGCTGCTGCTCGACGAACCGCTGGGAGCGCTCGACCTCAAGCTGCGGCAGGCGATGCAGATCGAGCTCAAGCAGATCCAGCGCGAGGTCGGGATCACCTTCGTGTTCGTGACGCACGACCAGGACGAGGCGCTGACCATGAGCGACCGCATCGCGGTGTTCAACGCCGGGCGGATCGAACAGGTCGGCACCCCGGTGGAGGTGTACGAGAGACCGGCGAGCGCGTTCGTCGCCGGCTTCGTCGGCACGTCCAACCTGCTCAGCGGGCGTGGGGCCGAAGCGGTGATCGGCAAGCCCGGCGTGTACAGCATCCGGCCGGAGAAAATCCGCATCGATGCTGATCTTGCGTCACCGGCCGGTCCGGGCGAGACTTCGGCGACCGGAATCGTCACGGATGTCGTATACGCCGGATCCACAGTGCGCTACGCTGTCGCGCTCGATGCGGGGGGTCAGTTGTCCGTGGTCCGCCAGAACACCAGTGAACCGACCGAGTTCGCCGACGGCCGGGTCCGCCTGCGGTGGCGCCACGAACACAGTTTCCGGGTCCCCGAAGCCGGCTAGTTCTCACGGGAAGGTTTCTCTCGACATGAAGAACAGGAAGACGCTGCTCGCGGGTCTGTGCGGCGTGAGCCTGCTGCTCGCGGCCTGCGGGACGTCGGGCTCCGACTCGAGCGCGGGGTCCGCGCCGGGCGCCCAGGGGTTCACCCCGCCCAAGCTGGCCGCACTCACCCAGCTGGGCCAGCCGGAAGGCCAGCTGAACGTGCTCGCGTGGCCCGGTTACGCCGAAAACGGCGCCACCGACCCGAACGTCAACTGGGTCAAGCCGTTCGAGGACCAGACCGGTTGCAAGGTCAACGTCAAGGCGTTCGGCACGTCCGACGAGGCCGTGACGCTGATGAAGACGGGCCAGTACGACGTGGTGTCCGCCTCGGGCGACGCCTCGCTGCGCCTGGTCGCCTCGGGTGACGTCGAGCCGGTCAACACCGCGCTCGTGCCGAACTACAACGACGTCTACCCGTTCCTGAAGAACAAGCCGTGGAACAGCGTCAACAACGTCGCCTACGGCATCCCGCACGGCTGGGGCGCGAACGTGCTCACCTGGCGCACCGACAAGGTGAGCCCGGAGCCGACGTCGTGGTCGCCGATGTTCGACGTGAACTCGCCGTACAAGGGCAAGATCATCGCCTACGACTCGCCGATCTACATCGCCGACGCCGCGCTGTACCTCATGGCGCACCAGCCCGACCTCGGCATCAAGAACCCGTACGCCCTGGACGACAAGCAGTTCAACGCGGCGGTGGACCTGCTGAAGAAGCAGCGGCCGAACGTCAGCGAGTACTGGGCGGACTACCTCAAGGAAACGCAGTCGCTCAAGAACGCGGACGCCGTGATCGGCACCGCGTGGCAGGTCACGGTGAACCTGGCCAAGAGCGAGGGTGCTCCGCTGGGCGCGACCGTGCCGAGTGAAGGTGCCACCGGCTGGTCGGACACCTGGATGGTGGCCACGAAGTCGCAGCACAAGACGTGCGCGTACAAGTGGATGGACTACATCATCAGCCCGAAGGTGAACGCCCAGGTCGCCGAGTACTTCGGTGAGGCACCGGCCAACTCCAAGGCCTGCGCCGAGTTCACCGACAAGTCGCTGTGCGACACCTACCACGCCAACGACGCGGCCTACGCCGCCAAGATCCAGTACTGGACCACGCCGATTCCGCAGTGCCTCGACGGCCGCACGGACGTCAAGTGCAAGGACTACGGCGACTGGACCCGTGCCTGGACCGAGATCAAGGGTTGACGTGTTCACGGGTGCCTTCACCGCACCCGTGAGATCTCCCCGGTAGCTCCGGGGGCGGCGGGCACCCTCCCCCCTCGTCCGCCGCCCCCGGACCCCCTTTCCCGAAGGTGTCTTCCTCATGACCGCCGTGAGCCCGCCGAGCCGCCGCGCTTCGGCTTTCTTCTTCCGCAAACCCATGCTGCGCCTGGGCATCCTGCTCACGGCCCCGCTGCTGTGGCTCGGCCTGGCCTACCTCGGCGCGCTCGCCGCCCTGTTCATCACGGCCTTCTGGACCACTGACGTGTTCACCGGCCAGGTGGTCACGGACTGGTCGTTCGACAACTTCGTCACCCTCTTCACCGACTCGGTCTACCGCACGATCACGCTGCGGACCGTCGGCATCGCACTGCTGGTCACGGTGATCGACGCGGTCATCGCGTTCCCGATGGCCTTCGCGATGGCCAAGCTCGCTTCCCCGAAGGCGCAACGGATCCTCGTGATCGCCGTGATGACGCCGCTGTGGGCGAGCTACCTGGTGAAGGCCTACGCGTGGCGCACCCTGCTTTCCGGCAACGGCGCGATCAGCTGGCTGCTGAGCCCGTTCGGCCTCTCCGGCCCCGGCTACGGCGTCGCGGCCACCGTGATCACGCTGTCCTACCTGTGGCTGCCGTACATGATCCTGCCGATCTACGCGGGTCTCGAGCGGCTGCCGGACTCCCTTGTGGACGCTTCGGGCGACCTCGGCGCGAAGTCGTTCCGCACGTTCCGCTCGGTGATCCTGCCGCTAGCCTTCCCGGCGATCGTGGCCGGCTCGATCTTCACGTTCTCCTTGTCGCTGGGCGACTACATCGCCGTGAAGATCGTGGGTGGCACGTCGCAGATGCTCGGCAACGTCGTCTACGACAACATCGGCGCGGCCAACAACCTGCCGTTCGCCGCGACCGTGGCCATCGTGCCGGTCGTGATCATGCTCGTGTACTTGGCCGTCGTGCGTCGCACCGGCGCGCTGAACAACCTCTAGGAGACCGCCGTGCGCATGTCGAAGACCGGCCGGGTGGTGCTGTGGACGGCACTCGGGGTCGGGTTCGCGGTGATCTACTTCCCGCTTCTGGTGGTGCTGCTCAACTCCGTGAACTCGGACACCACGTTCGGCTGGCCGCCGAAGAGCTTCACCCTCGAGTGGTGGGGCCGCGCGGTCACCAACGCCGGCGCGCTGCACGCCTTGTGGACCAGCATCGAGGCCGGGGTGGCGGCCACGGCGATCGCGCTCGTGCTCGGCACGATGGCCGCGTTCGCCCTGCAGCGCTACCGGTTCTTCGGCCGGGACTCGATCTCGCTGCTGATCATCCTGCCGATCGCGCTGCCCGGCATCGTCACCGGCATCGCGCTGAACAACGCGTTCCGCACGATCCTCGGCATCGACCTCGGCCTGCTCACGGCGATCATCGCCCACGCGACCTTCTGCATCGTCGTGGTGTTCAACAACGTCGTCGCCCGCCTGCGGCGCATGGGCGGCAACCTCGAGGAAGCGTCGATGGACCTCGGCGCCGACGGCATAACCACGTTCCGGCTGGTGACGTTCCCGATGCTGCGCTCGGCGCTGCTGGCGGGTGGTCTGCTGGCGTTCGCGCTGTCGTTCGACGAGATCATCGTGACGACGTTCACGCTCGGCACCGGCATGGAGACCTTGCCGATCTGGATCTACGACAACCTGTTCCGCCCCAACCAGGCCCCGGTGGTCAACGTGGTGGCGGCGGTGCTGATCATCGTCTCGACGGTGCCGGTGTACTTCGCGCAGAAGCTCTCCGGCGGTGACAGTTCTTCGGGTGGCCGGATCTAGGGGTTCCTAGATCACGGAGCGGATGGTGCCACCGTCCACGCGGAGGGTGGCCCCGCTGACGTAGTCGCCGTACGGGCTCGCCAGGTACGCCACGGCGCCCGCGATCTCCTCGGGCCGGCCGAAGCGGCCGATGTCGTTGGGCACGAAGTCCTGCGCGGCGTTGTTTTCGATCGTGTCCCAGGTCTCGCCCCAGCCGTGCTCCGGCGCGAGGTCCGTGAGCAGCTTCTGCACGGAGTCCACGAGGATCGCGCCGGGTGCGACCACATTGGACGTCACGCCGGTGTCTTTCAGCTCCCGCGCAAGGGAAACCGCGAGGTTGTGGCGGGCGGCGAGCGTCGCGTTGTAGTGGGGGAGCGACGCCATCGGCTGGCCGGACAGACCGCCACCGATCTGGATCACGCGGCCCCAGCCGCGTTCGCGCATGCCGGGCACGAGGTGCCGGATCATGCGAACCGACGAGACCACGTTGACCTCGTACGTCCGCGCCCACTCCTCGGGCTCGGCCTCGGCCCAGCTCAAGTGCTGGTAGGCGCCGGCGTTGTTCACGAGGATGTCGACTTCGCCGGCTTCTTCGGCCACTTTCGCCGCGCCTTCGTCGGTCGCGAGGTCGCCGATCGCCACGGCTTTCGCGCCGATTTCGTCCGCCACCGCACGGGTCCGGGCTTCGTCGCGGCCGTGCACCACGACGTCGGCGCCCTCTTCCGCGAGCAGCCGCGCGATGGCTTCGCCGAGGCCGGAGCTCGAGCCCGTGACGAGTGCGCGGCGGCCGGTCAGGTTGAGTTCCATGGTTCTCCGTTCAGGTCTACGGGTGTAGATTTAGTTTTAGTCTACACTCGTATACATGACTGCACCACGTCGTCGCGACGCCGCCGCGACCCGGGAAGCGATCCTGCGCGCGGGCGTCGAGGCGTTCACGCGCTTCGGCTACGACGGCGTCGGCGTGCGGGAGATCGCGCAGACCGCCGGCGTCACGGCGATGCTCGTGAACCGCTACTTCGGCTCGAAGGAAGGGCTCTTCGCCGAGGTGGTGGAGGTGTCGATGACCGAGCGGACCGTGCTGACCGGCGACCCGGCCACGCTCGCGCGCGACGTCGCGGCTTCGCTGGTGTCCCGGACGTCACCGGACGCCGACAACCTCGACCCGTTCCTGCTCATGCTGCGCTCGGCGCCCAACCCGCGCGCCGCCGAGATCCTGCGCGCGGGCATCGAGAAGCACGTCGAGGCACACATCCTCGACGTCGTCCCCGGCGCGCGCGGGACTGATCGCGCGGCCGTGGCGCTGTCGCTGATCTCGGGCTTCTGGTTGATGCGCAAGGTGATCGGCAGCACCGCTCTGAACGCGACTGACGAGGCTGCGTTGGCCTCGACGTTGGAAGGGCTCTTCCGGCTTCTGCTGGCCGTCTAGCGGAAGTCGTCGGTCGCCTGCCGCAGTGCGGCCAGGGTGCCCGGGTCGTTCACGGCGTGCCCCGCGCCTTCGGTGATGCGCAGGATCGAGCCGGGCCACGCGTGGTGGAGCTCGTACGCGGTGATCGGCGGGCAGACGGCGTCGTAGCGGCCCTGAACGAGCACGCCCGGCACGCCGGCGAGCTTGCCGGCGTCGCGGATCAGCTGCCCGTCCTCGAGCCAGGCGTCGTGGCTGAAGTAGTGCACCGCCAGCCGCGCGAACGTCAGCGCGAACGACGGGTCGGCGTACCGGTTCAGGAACGCCTGCTGCGGCATGAGCGCCACCGTCGCGCCTTCCCAGACGCTCCACGCGATCGCAGCCCGCTCCCGCACGCCGCGGTCGGGGTCGTCGAGCAGCTCGGCGTACCCGGCGAGCGGATCCTTGTGGTGCTCTTCGGGCAGCGGCGCCAGGAAGTCCTCCCATTCGGCCGGGAAGAGGTTCGCCGCGCCGCCGCGGTAGATCCAGTCGAGCTCGCGCTGCCGTGCCGTGAAGATCCCGCGCAGCACCAGCTCCGTCACCTGATCGGGGTAGGTCTGCGCGTACGCCAGCGCGAGCGTCGACCCCCACGACCCGCCGAACACCTGCCAGCGCCGGATGTTCAGCCGCTCCCGCAGCAGCTCCATGTCTGCGACGAGGTGCCACAACGTGTTCGTGCTGAGGTCCACGTCCGGATCCGCGACGCTCGGCGTGCTCCGCCCCGCCCCACGCTGGTCGAACAGGATGATCCGGTACGCGGCGGGGTCGAAATGCCGGCGCGCCATCGGCGCGATCCCGCTCCCGGGCCCCCCGTGCAGCACCACCACCGGCTTGCCCTGCGGGTTCCCCGCCTCCTGGCAGTAGATCCAGTGCCCGTCGCCCACGTCGAGCATCCCATCGGCCAACGGCTGCAGCGGCGGGTAGAGGTCGTCCATACCGATCACTCTGCCGGACCGGCGACCGTCGCGCGGGAGTCGCCGCGCCGTTCAGCCGAAAGGCCGCGAGCCGTCCGGGTGTCGGCCGGCCTGGTGCGCGCGGACGCCGGTTTCGCCTCCGTGCGCGGCCGCCGCCGAAAATGCGGCTGTGTAGTGCGTCACGCGGGAGTCGGGACCGCTTTCCTCCGACGTCGGGCGAAACGGTCGCGGTCCGGGTTCGCAGCGAGGCCGCTTGCACTGTCGCGCGTGCCGCCGGCGTCTCGCTGAGCTCAGCGGCACCTGCATCGAGAGAGAAGGTGGAGGCCCGCCCCCGCCGCCGGGCTGAGCGGGCCCCCGTCCGTGTCGCGTCGGTGGCTCACGGGAGACGTGGCCGCGTCGCGATTTCCTTCACCGGGGTGCGGACCTCGGGCGGCGGGTCGCACGGGAAGCGCGTGAAGCTCCGGCTGCTTCCGGCATCCCGTCCTCCTCGCTCGGCTGAGGTTCACACCTTCGTGGTGGGGACCACGCTAAGCCACGGCCCGAACACCAGTCAAGGACATGATTCGTGTTCATGGATGTGAACAAGCACAGGCCGGCTGAGGAGGTTCTTTCGCCCCCTTGCCCCGCGTTTACCCGGTAGTGGGTAGCTTGCGCGAGGAAAGGCCGAACCGACGCGAGAAAGGCTCGAGAATGTCCGCGGTCACGTATGTCGAGTCGATCGTCGTCGGCGCGCTGCAAGGCGTGTCGGAATTGTTTCCCGTGTCCAGCCTCGGGCACAGCATCCTGTTGCCCGCGGTGATCGGCGGATCTTGGCAGCGTGATCTGAGCATCGGTGAGGATTCGCCTTATCTCGCGGTGCTCGTGGCGATGCACGTGGCCACGGCGCTCGCCCTCGTGCTGTTCTTCTGGCGCGACTGGGTGCGCATCATCGGCGGCCTGATCTCCTCGATCCGCCACCGCGAGGTCCGCACGGCCGACCAGCGCCTGGCGTGGCTGCTGATCCTCGCGACGATCCCCGTCGGCATCGCCGGTCTGCTGCTGGAAAGCCTGCTGCGCGACTTCCTCGGCAAGCCCGTGCCGTCGGCCATCTTCCTCATCCTCAACGGCGGCGTGCTCTACGCGGCCGAACGCTTCTCCCGCGCCGCGCCGAAGACCGGGATCTCCGGCAGGACAACGGAAGACACCGTCGACTTCAGCGCCGAAGACACCCTCGTCATGCGCGCGATCACGGTCGAGGAAGCCACCGACGCCCGCCTCTCCAAGCTCAGCGTGAAGGAGGCCGTGCTCATCGGCTCGGCTCAGGTTCTCGCGCTCCTGCCGGGCATCAGCCGCTCCGGCATCACGATGGTCGCGGGCCTGCGCCGCGGCCTCGGCCACCAGGATTCGGCCCGCTTCGCGTGGCTGCTGGCCACCCCGGTGATCCTCGCCGCGGGCGTGCTGAAACTCCCGTCGTTGTTCACGCCGGAGAACAGCCCGTCGCTCGGCCCGGCGCTCGCCGGAAGTCTGGTGGCCGGTATCGCGTCCTACATTTCTGTCCGTTTTCTCACGAAATACTTCGAAACGCGCACCTTGACGCCGTTCGCCATCTACTGCGTCCTCGCCGGAATCGCCAGCCTGCTCGTCTTCAGTTTCTGAGGGCGGTGTCCCGGCCCGATTTCCGGAAGGGGACACTGGCGCTATCGAAACCCCGCTGACCGGCACCACGCTCTTCACGGCCTGGACACTCGACGTCCCGGCCGTGGTCGTCGTGCTCGCCCTCGGCGCGGCCTACGTCGTCGCCGCGCGGAAGCAGGAGACCTGGGCACCCGGCCGGACCACGGCGTTCCTCGCCGGCCTCGCCACGATCGTCCTCGTCACGTGCTCGTTCCTCGGCGTCTACGACACCACGCTGTTCTGGATCCGTGCCACGCAGAACACTGTGCTGCTGATGGTCACGCCGCTGCTGCTGGCCCTCGGCGCGCCGATCACGCTGCTCATGAGCGCCGCGCCGCCCGGGCTGGCGGCGTGGTTGCGCCACCACGGCCGCAGCGCGTTCGCGAAGTTCCTGACGTTCCCGCTCACCGTCACGGTCGTGCTGATCGCGCCCTTCGTGATCATCTACCTGACGCCGCTCTACGGCCTGGCGCTCGACTACCCCGTGGTCGGCGGCCTGGTGCGGGTGTTCCTCATCGCCGCCGGGTTCCTCTACTTCTACAGCCGCGTGGCGCTCGACCCGACCCCGCGCGGCGGCTCACACCTCGTGTCCGTGTGGATCTCGTTCACGGAAGTCGTCTTCGACGGCGCGCTCGGCCTCGTGCTCTGGCTCGGCCCGCTGCTGGCGCCCGCGCACTACGCCACGGCGCACCCCGGCTGGGGCCCGGATCCGCGCACCGACCAGATCATCGGTGCCGGCGTCCTGTGGATCGGCGGCGACGTGGCGGGCCTGCCGTTCGTCGGCGCGCTGTTCGTGCGCTGGGTCCGCGACGACCAGAAGCGCGCGAAGCAGATCGACGAGCGCCTCGACGAGGAAGCCGAATCCGGTGAGGCCCCGACGGGTGGCCTCTGGTGGCAGAACGACCCGGAGCTCGCCGAGCGGTTTCGCCGCCGGTGAGCCCCGGGCCTGGGAAATCTCAGTGGAACGCGTGCTCCGGAGCCGGGAACTCGCCGCGGCGGACGTCCTCGGCGAAGGCCGAGGCCGCGCCCTGCAGCACGTCGGCGAGCTCGGCGTAGCGCTTCACGAACCGCGGCGCCTTGCCCCGGCGCAGCCCGGCCATGTCCTGCCACACCAGCACCTGCGCGTCGCAGTCGGGCCCGGCGCCGATGCCGACCGTCGGGATCTTCAGCTCGTGCGTCACGCGCTTCGCGGCTTCGGCGGGCACCATCTCCATCACCACGGCGAACGCGCCGGCCTCCTGCAGCGCCAGCGCGTCGGCGAGCAGCACGTCCGCCGCTTCACCGCGCCCCTGCACCCGGTAGCCGCCGAGGTTGTGTTCACTCTGCGGGGTGAATCCGATGTGTCCCATCACGGGGATGCCGGCCGACGTCAGCGCCTCGACGTGCGCGGCGAACCGGCGCCCGCCTTCCAGCTTCACGGCGTGGGCGCGGCCTTCCTTCATGAACCGCACGGACGTGGCCAGCGCCTGCTCGGGCGAGAGCTGGTAGGAGCCGAACGGCAGATCGGCCACGACGAGCGCCCGCTTCACCGACCGCGTCACGGCGCGGACCAGGGGCAGCAACTCGTCGACCGTCACCGGCAGCGAGGTGTCGTAGCCGAACACGTTGTTGGCCGCGGAGTCGCCGACGAGCAGCACCGGGATGCCGGCCTCGTCGAAGATCTGCGCGGTGTACATGTCGTAGGCGGTGAGCATGGGCCACGGCTCGCCGCGTTCCTTCAGCTCACGCAGGTGGTGCACGCGGACCTTGCGCCCGGTCGTCGCGGGTTGCGCGGGCGCGGCGCCTGTTCCGTACGGGGCGGCCACCTCGTCGGATCCGTTCGGGTTGGCAGACATCGTCGTCGACCGTCCTTCCCTCGAGGCCTCGGTGAGGTCCCCGGGTCGTGGAGTCAGAACACGTCAAAGCCTGACATGTCCGCCGGGCCGCCCCAAGGTCGTGCGATGAGCTTCACACGCGCGTGGTGTGCTCCGTCAGGACGATCCCGGCTCAGCCTGCCGGGTGATGACTGTGTTTGTCCTCAGACAACCATTCGCTGTTCACTGACGTCTCTGCACCAGTCGTGAGGATCACGTGAGAAGGGCACCGATGGGAACCCCAGCGAGCACGCGCACCCGTATCCCGGCCTGGAAGGCCAGGGCGGGCGGCATCGTGGCGACCGTCGTGCAGCTCGCCGCCGTCTTCTCGGTGGTCCTGCTGATCGCCGGCGGCACCCGCGGGCGCCTGCTCAACGGCATCGACATGGCCTTCTCGGCCCTCAGCGTGCCGACGAGCGCCAGCCTCGTGATCGTGCTGCTGCTCGTCGTCCTCGGCGCCGCCCTGCGCCGGCGGAAGAAAGCCGCGCTCTACACGTTGCTGCTCTTCCAGCTCGCCGGCCTGGCCATCACGCTGGCGTTGCAGGCGGTCCTGCTGTGGGCACCCGACCTGCTCACCCTCGGCCCGCGCCAGATCCGGCACATCCCGATGCAGGTCGGCGTGCTGACGATCGCCGACGTCCTGTCGGTGCTGCTGATCTGGCTGCTGCTGGCCCTGCGCCCGGCGTTCCCCGCGCGGCTCGCGCCGGGCGCCTGGCGCGACGGGCTGGCGGTGCTCTTCGGCGGCCTGCTCGTGGTTGTCGCGCTCGGCTGGGCGCTCACCGAGGCGTTCCCCGGCACGCTCGGCGACTCGTGGGAACGCCTGGTCTGGGTGCTCAACCACGCCACCGGCGAGAACCTGCAGCTGCGCAGGATCGGCGTCGGCGAGGGCCCGGCGTGGATCGACGTCGTGCTCGACCTCGGCGCGACCTTCGTGGCCACCGGCGCGCTGTACACCCTCTTCCGCGGCGTCCGGCACCGCCGCCGGCGCACCGACGACGAGGAACTGGAGCTGCGGCGCCTGCTCGCCGAGTTCGGCGACGACGACTCCCTCGGCTACTTCGCCACGCGCCGCGACAAGAGTGTGGTCTTCTCGCCCAACGGCCGCGCGGCCGTCACCTACCGGGTGCTCGGCGGCACCAGCGTCGCCAGCGCCGACCCGATCGGCGACCCCGACGCGTGGCCCGACGCGGTGCGGGCGTGGCTCGACGAAACCCGTTCGTACGGCTGGATTCCCGGCGTCCTCGGCGCGAGTGAGCGCGGCGCGAAGACCTACGCCGCCGCGGGCCTTCGGGCGCTGGAGATCGGCGACGAAGCCGTGCTCGACGTCCGCGAGTTCTCCCTGACCGGGCCCGAGCGCAAGTCCGTGCGCCAGGCCGTGAAGCGGATCGAACGCGCGGGGTACACCGCGCGCGTCCGCCGGCACGGCGAGATCCCCGACGACGAGATGCAGGGCCTGCTCGCGCGGGCGCAGCAGTGGCGCGGCGCCGAGTCCGAGCGCGGCTTCTCGATGGCGCTGGGCCGCCTCGGCGACGCCAGCGACGCCCGCAGCGTGATGGTGGAGGCCTACGACGGCGAAGGCGAGCTGCGCGGCCTGCTGTCCTTCGTGCCGTGGGGCCGGCGGGGCCTCTCGCTCGACCTGATGCGCCGCGACCGAGCCGCGGAAAACGGCCTGAACGAGTTCATGGTCGCCGAGGTCGTCGCGGCCGCACAGCACCTCGGCGCGCAGCGGATCTCCCTCAACTTCGCCATGTTCCGCGCGGTCTTCGCCGAGGGCGAGCGCATCGGCGCCGGCCCCGTGCTGCGCCTGTGGCGGTCGGTGCTGGGCCTCGCGTCACGGTTCTTCCAGCTGGAGTCGCTGTACCGGTCCAACGCGAAGTACGGCCCGGACTGGGAGCCGCGCTTCCTCTGCTACTCCTCGGCCCGCCGCCTGCCGCGCGTCGGCATCGTCGCCGGCGCGCTGGAGGGCTTCGTCCCCACGGGCCGCTCGCGCGTGCTGCGGCTCGAGACGGTGAGCGACGAGTTCGTGGCCGAGGTCCGGCGCATCGAGGACGCCGCCGCTCGTGTCGTCCCGAAGGCCGCGCGGCGTCCGGAGCAGGTGCGCGTGCGCGTGGCGAAGCTGGACAAACTACGTGATCTCGGCGTGGACCCCTATCCTGTCGGCTTCAGCCGCGAAGACCTGCTGGGCGACGTCGTGAGCAAGTTCGCCGATCTGCCGGCGGATTCGCGGACCGGGCACCGCGTGCGCGTGGCCGGCCGGGTGCTCGCGCTGCGGACGCTCGGCGGGCTGTGTTTCGCGCGCATCAAGGACTTTTCGGGCGAAGTGCAGCTGATGCTCGACGCGGGAGTGCTCGACCTCGTGGGCTGGCGCACCGGCGTGGACCTCGGTGACCACGTGGGCGTGAGCGGCGAAGTGATCACGTCGCGCCGCGGTGAGCTGTCCGTGCTCGTGGACGAGTGGACGGTCACCGCGAAGTGCCTGCACCCGTTGCCGGACAAGCGAAAGGGCCTCACCGACCCCGAGACGCGCGTGCGCCAGCGCTACCTCGACCTGGCCGTGAACCCGGAGTCCGCGCACATGCTGCGGCTGCGGTCCACGGTGGTCCGCGCCGTGCGCGAGCGGTTGCACCAGGGCGACTACCTCGAGGTCGAGACGCCGATGCTGCAGACCGTCCACGGTGGAGCCAACGCGCGGCCGTTCGTCACGCACATCAACGCCTACGACATGCGCATGTACCTGCGCATCGCGCCGGAGCTCTACCTCAAGCGCCTCTGCGTCGCCGGCGTCGAGCGCGTCTTCGAACTCAACCGCAACTTCCGCAACGAAGGCGTCGACGCCACGCACAACCCCGAGTTCACGATGCTCGAGGCGTACCAGGCCTACGCCGACTACAACTCGATGCGCAACCTCACCCGCGAACTGGTGCAGCACGCGGCCGAAGCCGCCTTCGGCGCGCAGATCGTGCGCCGCCACGACGCCGACGGCCAGGTGACCGAGTACGACATCTCCGGCGACTGGCCGGTGATCCCCGTGCACGAAGCCGTGTCGGCCGCACTGGGCGAGGAGATCGACTCCGGCACCTCCGTGGCCACGCTCCGGCGCCTCTGCGGCGCGGCCGGCGTGCCGGTGGGGGAGGACGCCGGCCACGGTGACCTGGTGCTCAAGGCCCACGAGCACCTCGTCGAGGGCTCGACGGTGCTGCCCACCTTCTACACGGACTACCCCACGGACGTCTCGCCGCTGACCCGCCAGCACCGCCGCGACCCGCTGCTGGCCGAACGCTGGGACCTCATCGCGTTCGGCTCGGAGGTCGGCACCGCGTACACCGAGCTCACGGACCCGATCGAACAGCGCCGCCGCCTGGAAGCCCAGTCGCTGCGCGCCGCGAGCGGCGACGTCGAGGCGATGGAGCTCGACGAAGACTTCCTGCTCGCGCTCGAACACGGCATGCCGCCCACGGGCGGGCTGGGTCTCGGCGTCGACCGCCTGCTGATGATGCTCAGCGGCGCGTCGATCCGGCAGACGGTGCTGTTCCCGTTCGTGCGCCCGCACGCCTGAGGTTCGTTGCGACCAGGGAAAAAGTGACACCTCCGCGCGCAACGTCGCACGGCTTCGCTTAATGTGTGGGCGTGCGTACTGCGCGACTCACCGTGGTCGCCCTGGTCGGGCTCGGGGTGGTGGTCTATTCCGCCTGGCTGCTCGAATTCTTCCTGCCCACCGGCGTTTCGCCGGCCCAGCAGACCGTCGAAGCGTTGCTGCGGGCAGATCCGCTGTTCCGGATCACCACCGGGGTCGCGGGCTTCGCCTTCCTGCTCGCCTGCCCACCGCTGCTGCGCCTGGTGCCGGTGCACTGGACCGGCCGGGTCGCCGCGATCACGCTCGGGTTCTTCGGGCTCGTCCTGGTCGCCGACGCACTGGTGCCGGGCACGACCGCCGCGCAGCTGCTGGAGAACCTCGCGTTCGTGGGGGGCTCGTTCAGCCTCATGTTCTGGTGGCCGCCGCCGTGGCGCGAGTGGGCGATGGCGGGGTTCGCGCTGGTGCTCGTCACGTGGGCGCTGGTCCTCATCGCGTCGCTGCTCGGGCCCGGACACCTGGCCGGCGTGTTCAGCCGCGTGCAGCTCGGGGTGCGGGCCGCGCTGCTGATTTCGGGCGTCGCGTACATCGTCATCCGGCCCCTGCCGCGCTTCGCCTCGCGTCCCGTTCGCTGAGTTTTGTCGGGGGTCGCTCGTACCCTGGGCCGATGAGGTCCGGATTCACCGTTTTCGACACGCCGCTGGGCGCGTGTGGGCTGGCCTGGCGCGAAGGGGTCATCATCGGCACCGCGCTGCCCGGCAGCTCGCCCGCGAGCACCCGGGCGTTCCTGGCCCGGCGGTTCCCCGACGCGGTGGAAGCGGTGCCACCACCCGAGCCGGCCGATGCGATCGAGAAGATCACCGCGCTGCTCTCCGGCGCGCACCACGACCTGCGCGAGATCCCGCTCGACCTCGACTCCGTCCCGGAGTTCAACCGCCGCGCCTACGAGATCGCCCGCGCCATCCCGCCGGGGAAGACCAAGACGTACGGCGACATCGCCCACGAGCTGGGCCTGCCCGGTGCCGCGCAAGCCGTCGGCCAGGCCATGGGCAACAACCCGTTCCCGATCGTCGTGCCGTGTCACCGCGTGCTCGCGGCCGGTGGCAAACACGGCGGCTTCTCGGCCCCGGGTGGCGTCGAGACCAAGCGGCGGATGCTCGTCATCGAGGGTGCGCTGCCCGACGAACCGACGCTTTTCTAGGCTTTGCGCTCCCGCCACGCGTTGGTGATGGGCAGCCGCCGGTCGCGCCCGAACGCCTTGAAGGTGATCTTCGTGCCCGGCGGGTACTGCCGCCGTTTGTACTCCGCGCGGTCGACCATCCGCACGACCCGGTCGATGGTCTCCGGCTCGAATCCGGCGGCGACGAGGTCGGCGTAGCCGCGGTCGCCCTCCACGTAGTCGTCGAGGATGTCGTCGAGCAGCGCGTAGTCCGGCAGTGAGTCGGTGTCCACCTGACCGGGTGCGAGCTCGGCCGAGGGCGGTTTGGTGATCGAGTTCTCCGGGATCGGCGGGGTTTCGCCGCGCTTGGCCGCCTCGTCGTTGCGCCAGCGCGCGAGCTGCCAGACGTGCGTTTTGAACACGTCCTTGATCGGCGCGAACCCGCCCACCGCGTCGCCGTAGATCGTGGAGTAGCCCACGGCCAGCTCGGTCTTGTTGCCGGTGGCGAGCACGAGGTGTCCGTCCAGGTTGGACAGTGCCATGAGGAGCATGCCGCGCGTGCGGGCCTGGATGTTCTCCTCGGCGAGCCCCGTCAGCGCCAGCTGGTCGACGTAGACCTTCACCATGTCCTCGACCGGTTCCACGCGGTAGTGCGCGCCGATGCGGCGCGCCAGGTCCGCGGCGTCGTCCTTGGAGTGCGAGGACGAGTACTTCGACGGCATCGAGACGCCGTACACGTTGTCGCCGCCGAGCGCGTCGGCCGCCAGCGCCGCGCACACGGCGGAGTCGATGCCGCCGGAAAAGCCGAAGGTGACCGACGAGAAGCCGTTCTTGTGCACGTAGTCGCGCAGCCCGGTCACGAGCGCCGACCACACCTCGGCCTCGTCCGAAAGCGGCTCGCTGAGCACCGGATCCGTCAGCGGCGGATAGGCGGGCAGCGGCTCGGCGCTCAGCACCCGCCGGTGGACGTGCAGGCCCGCCAGGGCGCCGTCGCCGGCGTGGCCACCCGACGTCAGGTCCATGTCCACCACCAGCAGGTGCTCCACGAACTGCGGCGCCCGCGCGAGCAGCTTGCCGTCGGCGCCCACCACGAGCGAGTCGCCGTCGAACACGAGGTCGTCCTGGCCGCCGACCAGGTTCGTATAGACCAGGGGCGCGCCCGCCTCGGCCGCGCGCCGGGCCACCAGCGGCAGCCGCTGCTCGTCCTTCGACCGCTCGTAGGGCGACGCGTTGGGCGCCACGACCAGGTCGACACCGGCCTTGCCCAGCGCGGAGATCGGGCCGCCGTCCTGCCAGATGTCCTCGCAGATCACCATGCCGATGTCGATGCCGTGCAGCCGCAAAACCTGCAGCTCCGTGCCCGGCTTGAAGTAGCGGTGCTCGTCGAACACGCCGTAGTTGGGCAGATGGTGCTTGTACTGCTTCGCCACGACTTCGCCGCTGAACAGCGCGGCGGCCGCGTCGCGTGGGCCGGCCTCGTCGTGGTCGAGGTAGCCGACGTAGGTGAGCACCTCGCCGCAGCCCGCTTCGGCCAGCCGGCGGGCCAGCTCGTCGAGGGACTTGCGCGACGCCTGCGCGAAAGTGGCCCGGAACGCCAGGTCCTCCACGGGATAACCCGTCTGGGACATCTCCGGGAACACGACCACGTGGGCGCCGGCCTCGGCGGCTCGGCGGGTCCACTCGACCGTCAGCGCGGTGTTGCCGTCGATGTCGCCGACGGTGGGGTTGACCTGGGCCAAGGCGATGCGCAGTTGCGGCATGCGGTCATTCTGACCTGGCTCTGCGCTCCGGACCGAGTGAATGTGGGCCAATCAGCACAGTGAGGCCCGGGTGTGGGCAAAAAAGGAGCCCGGCCACCAACACAGGTGACCGGGCTCCTCAAGAACAAGATCAGGACTTCTTCATCCGCATCATGCTGCGCACCTTCTTCACCGTCTGCTCGAAGTCCGAGTCGAACGGGTTGTCGTGCACCAGGTAGGTCCACGTCGTGTTCGCCCGCCGCACGCCGGCGTCGGCGAGATCGATGCCGTCGTCGGTGATCTCGGCTTCCTCGAGCGTCTTTGAAGCGCGCGCCGCCGACTCCGGGATGATCTTGTGGAACTCCGGGATCGCCGCGCGGTGGAACTCGTCGAGCGGCGTCTCCCGGGCCAGCGCCCGCAGGTGGATGCTCTCGCGCACGTCGGTCAGGTACGCGAGGTGGTCGGACCAGAGCTGGTCGAGGTGGAACAGCACGACCTCGCGCGAAAGCTGCTCGAGCCGCTCGGTGTCGTCGAGCTTCTCCTTCACCTCGGCGAACTTCTCCGGCTGCGCCTTCTCCAGCTCCTCGGCCGCGAACGCCGTGTGCAGCACCTTGTCACGGTGCTCCAGCAGCTCCGTGCGCTGCCGCTCGATCAGCCGCGTGTAGCGCCAGGTGTTGCGGTGGATCTCCAGGTCGACGCCCTCGGCCACGCGCTGGGCGTGGTTGATCTGCCGCAGCGCCGCCGGGTCGGTGATCTCCCCGGTCTCGGTGTCGGCGTCGATGCCCTCGGGGATGTCGGGCGCGTTGGAGAGGACCAGGTCGTCGTTGAGGCTCGCGAAGAAGATCGCGCTGCCCGGGTCGCCCTGGCGGCCGGAGCGGCCACGCAGCTGACCGTCGAGCCGGCTCGACGGGTACCGCGCGGTGCCGATCACGTGCAGGCCGCCCAGCTCGGCGACCTCCTCGCGGCTCGCGCCGTCGGTGCCGCCGAGGCGGATGTCGGTACCGCGGCCGGCCATCTGAGTGGACACGGTGACCGCGCCCTTCTTGCCGGCCTCGGCGATGATCGCGGCCTCTTCGGCGTCGTTGCGCGCGTTGAGCACGACGCACGGCAGATCGACCTTCGCGAGCTTGTCGGCCAGCTCCTCGGATTCGGCCACGTCCTGGGTGCCCACGAGGATGGGCCGCCCGGTCTCGTGCACCTTCCGGATCTCCTCCTCGATCGCGCGCAGCTTCTGCGACGGCGACCCGAAGATCCGGTCCGGCTGGTCCTCGCGGACGTTGGGGGTGTTCGGCGGGATCACCGCGACCTCGAGGCGGTAGAACTCGCGCAGCTGCTCGGCCACGGCCACGGCCGTACCGGTCATGCCCGCCACCGACGGGTAGCGCGCGAGCAGCGCCTGCACCGTGATCGAGTCGAGGATCTCGCCGCGGTCGGTGGCCGCCACCTGCTCCTTCGCCTCGACAGCGGCCTGCAGGCCGTCCGGCCAGCGCTGCAGCTCGGCGACGCGGCCGCGGGCGGCGTTGATGAGCTGCACCTTGCCGTCGCGCACGAGGTAGTCGACGTCGCGGGTGAGCAGCGCGTGGGCGTGCAGGGCGACGTTCACGGCGGCCAGGCGGTCGGAACCCGTGTCGCCGTAGAGGTCGATGCCGCCGAGCGACTTCTCGACCACGGACGCGCCGGCGGTGGTGAGCCACGCGTTGCGGCCGTCGGTGTCGGTCTCGTAGTGCAGGCCGAGCCGCAGGCGCCGCACGACCGTGGCGACCTCTTCGTCGGCGTCGTTGTGGTCGATCGAGCCGGCCATCACGAGCGGCACGCGGGCCTCGTCGACCAGGACGGAGTCGGCTTCGTCGACGATCGCCACCTCGGGCGCGGGCTGCACCAGGTCGTCGACGTTCGTCACGAGCCGGTCGCGCAGCACGTCGAAGCCGATTTCGGCGACGGCGCCGTAGGTGACCTGCTTGCCGTAGGCGTCCTTGCGCTCGTCGCGCGAGTGCGCGGGCTCGACCCAGCCGACGGTGACCGCGAGCAGGTCATAGACGGGCTTCATCCACTCGGCGTCGCGTCGGGCGAGGTAGTCGTTGACGGTGACGACGTGCACGCGGCTGCCGCGCAGGGCGTACCCGGCGGCCGCCAGCGCACCGGCGAGCGTCTTGCCCTCACCGGTCTCCATCTGCACCACGTGCCCGGTGAGCAGGCCCATCGTGCCGAGGATCTGCACGTCGAACGCGCGCTCACCGAGCGCGCGCCGGGCGGCCTCCCGGCCGAGGGCGCAGGTCTCCACCAGCTGGTCGTCGTTGAACACCTTCGCGCCGCCGAGGTCCTCACGCAGCTTTTCGGCACGTTCGGTGAGCTCGGCGTCCGAGAGCTTCTCGAGCTCGGGTTCGAGCTTCGCGACTGCGGGCAGCAGCGCTTCGTAGCGGGTCAGCTCGACGCTGCCCGGCCGCTGGATGATCCGGCGGAGCCGCTTGCCCACCCGGCTGATCAGTGCCACCCCTGGTCTCCCGTCCTGTCTTGCTCGTGTCTCCGACCGCCACCTCGAATTACCCAACGCGCCGGTGGTGCGTCGGAGTTCCGCCGCCGGATGGCACGATCAAACCGTGCCTCCCCATGCCAGCGCCAGCTCTCGCGCCCTCCGGATCGCCGCTCTCGCGGTGGCCGGCCTGCTCGGCGGCACGCTCGTCGCGTGCTCGTCGAACACCGGCCAGACCGTGCCCTCGCCGACGACCGAATCGCACCCGCCCGTCGGGCCGGTGCCCACGGGGCTCGCGCGCTTCTACGGCCAGAGCATGACCTGGGCCGACTGCGCACCCTACGCGACCTCGGACGACGCGCAGACCGCCTTCCGTCGGTCGGATATCCAGTGCGCTCGGCTGACCGTGCCGCTGGACTATGACAAACCGGACGGACAGACCATCACGCTCGGCGTCCTGCGGCACAAAGCGAGCGAACCGGACGACCGCATCGGCTCGCTGGTGGTCAACCCGGGCGGTCCCGGCGCGTCCGGCATGGTCGCCGCCGCCGGTTTGATCGACCAGGTCAAGAACAACGACCTCGGCAAACGCTTCGACCTCGTCGGCTTCGACCCGCGCGGCATCGGCGCGAGCGAACCGCAGATCCGCTGCCTCACCGACAGCGAACGCGACGCGGACCGCGCCGACGACAGTGAAACCGACGGCACGCCCGCCGGCGTCACGAAGCAGGAGACGCAGGAAAAGGACTTCGCCGCGAAGTGCGCCCAGCGCACGAAACTCGGCGACGACATGCTCGAACACGTCGGCACCCGCGACGTCGCCAAGGACCTGGACGTGCTGCGGTCCGTGCTCGGCGACGAGAAGCTGACCTACCTGGGCTACTCCTACGGCACCCTCCTCGGCTCGACCTACGCCGAGGACTTCCCGCGCAACGTCCGCGCGCTCGTCCTCGACGGCGCCGTCGACCCGACGCAGGACCCGGAAGACTCGCTCGTCGCGCAGGGCCAGGGCTTCGGCGTCGCGTTCGGCGAGTTCGCGAAGTGGTGTGCCGCTCGGCAGGACTGCGCACTCGGCACCAACCCGGCCGGGGCGACGAAGGCGTTCCAGGACCTCACCCGCCCGCTGATCGACTTCCCGGTGCCGGTGGGCGACGGCCGCAAGCTGTCGTACGAGGACGCCACCACCGGCGCCATCCAGGCGCTCTACCAGCAGAACCTCTGGGAGTACCTCAACACGGGCCTCAACGAGCTGCGCAACCAGCGCGGCGCCACGCTCGAGCAGCTCGCCGACATCTACAACGAGCGCGGCCCCGACGGCCGCTACGGCACCACACAGGACGCCTTCACCGCCATTCGCTGCGTCGACGACCCGCGCGTCACCGACCCGAAGGCGATCCTCGACGCGCAGCAGAAGTACGAGCAGGTGGCGCCGTTCCTCGACGACGGCCGCCCGGCCAGCTCCGCGCGTGACGCCTGCGCCTTCTGGCCGGTGCCGAACACCATGACGCCGCACGAACCGCAGGTCGAAGGACTGCCGAAGACGCTCACCATCTCCACGACCAACGACCCGGCCACGCCCTACCAGGCAGGCGTGAACCTCGCGAAGGCGCTGAAGGGCGCGTTGCTCACCTTCGAGGGCACGCAGCACACGGCGTTCCTGCAGGGCAACGCGTGCGTGGACAAGGCGGGCATCGCGTACCTCGTCGACGGCACGGTGCCGGCCGACGGGACGCGTTGCGCGGGTAGCTGAGTCAGCCGAGCGGAGTCGGCACGGGCTGGTTCTCGTTCGAGAGCGTGACCTCGAACATCACCGGGCTGTCCTTCTCCGTCGGGGGCGGGACCTGCAGCCAGAACCGGGCGAACCGCCGCGGCTCGGCGGCCGTGACCCACACCTTCACGTTCACGTCCGAGTGAATCTGGGGGAGCAGCCGCGTCGCCACCTTCGCGGGCAGTACCCCGCCGACGCGGTAGGTGTCGAGGCCGTGCACGGGCTCGCGCGTCTCGGTCTGCGGGTTGCCGAGTGAGCTGAGCATCCGCGCCAGGCCGCCGTCGGGGCCGAGGAAGTCTCCGACGGTGAACGTCGCCGGGCCCGACCAGGTCGCGCCGGTGCTGTCGTGCGTGGTGGCGTGGGTCCCGTCGAGGACGAAGGAGAGCTTCCGGTCGCTCGTCGCGTTCTCCAGCTCGGCGGTGCCGGCCGCGTGGCCGCCGTCGTCGAGCGTCGCGTCGCCGTCGACGGTGCTCAAGGGCAGGCCGGGCAGTACGCCGTTCACGACCACGGAAAAGTGCAGGCTGCGCACGCCGGCGAAGTTCGCTCCGGCCGCGCCGAGCAGGTCACCGGCCGGGGGCAGCGAGGGCGCTGTGCACCCGCCGACGAGTCCGAGGAGCAGCAGCGCCGGCAGGAAGCGTCGGCAGCGCATGGCGGTGAGACTACCCGTGGCCCGATCCTTTCGGACGGTGTCCTTCAAGCCACTGTCGAGGACGCCGAAGACGAATCAGACTCATCACCCGTGACCGTCGAGACCCGCACCGCGCCCCGCGTCCACCGAGCCTGGTTCGTGGCCGCGGCCGCGTTCATCGCCCTGCTGGCCGCGGCCGGGTTCCGGGCCGCGCCGAGCGTGCTGATCGACCCGCTGCACGAGGAGTTCGGCTGGTCCCGCGCGACCATCGGCCTGGCGGTTTCCGTCAACCTCGTGCTTTACGGCCTCTTCGCCCCCTTCGCCGCGGCGCTCATGGAACGTTTCGGTATCCGGCGTGTTGCCGCGACCGCCTTGTTCGTGGTCGCGCTCGGTGCGGGCGGCACGGTGTTCATGAGCACGAGCTGGGAGCTCATCCTGTGCTGGGGCGTGCTCGTCGGCGCCGGCACGGGCTCGATGGCCATGAGCTTCGCCGCGACCGTCACCACGCGCTGGTTCGTGCGCCACCGCGGCGCCGTGACCGGCATCCTCACCGCGGCCGGCTCGACGGGTCAGCTCGTGTTCCTGCCCGTGGTCGCCACGCTGGCCGTGAACGACGGCTGGCGCACGGCGTCGCTGGTCATCGCCATCGCGGCGCTCGCGGTGGTCCCCGTCGTGCTGCTCGTGGTGCGCGACCACCCGGCCGACCTCGGGGCGGTCGCGTTCGGCGCGCCCGAGGGCACGGAGGTGGCCCACCCGGACGTCAAACGCGGCTCGGCGGGCCGGGCGATCCGCGTGCTGTTCCAGGCCATGCGCTCCCGCTCGTTCTGGCTGCTGGCCATCGGCTTCGCGATCTGCGGGGCGACCACGAACGGCCTGGTCGGCACCCACTTCGTGCCGGCCGCGCACGACCACGGCATGCCGCAGACCACCGCGGCGAACCTGCTCGCGCTCGTCGGCGTGTTCGACGTGGTGGGGACCGTCGTGTCGGGCTGGCTCACCGACCGGGTCGACCCGCGCATCCTGCTCGGCGTGTACTACGCCCTGCGGGGGCTCTCGCTCGCGTTGCTGCCGCAGCTGTTCACCGACTCCGTGCAGCCCAGCATGTGGGCGTTCATCCTTTTCTACGGTCTCGACTGGGTCGCCACGGTCCCGCCGACGGTCGCGCTCTGCATCCGCTCCTTCGGCGAGGCCGGCCCGATCGTGTTCGGCTGGGTCTTCGCGTGCCACCAGCTGGGCGCCGCGTTCGCGGCGTCGGCGGCCGGAGCCGTGCGCGACCAGCTGGGCGACTACGCCCTGGCCTGGTACGTGGCGGCGGGCCTCGCGGTGATCGCCTCGATCGCGTCGGTGTCGATCACCCGATCCGGGAAACGCGAGCTCACGTTCGTGGCCTGAGGTGAGTTCGCGCATTGTGGACACTTCCGGCGCGTCGCGAAACATGTCGTTAACACGCCGTCGTTAGGGTGCGGCCATGGATCGCCAGCAGGAATTCGTGCTCCGGACGTTGGAAGAGCGCGACATCCGTTTCGTCCGGCTCTGGTTCACCGATGTGCTGGGGTTCCTCAAGTCCGTCGCGGTCGCGCCGGCCGAGCTCGAGGGCGCGTTCAGCGAGGGGATCGGCTTCGACGGCTCCGCCATCGAGGGCTTCGCCCGCGTCTACGAGTCGGACATGGTCGCGAAGCCGGACCCGTCGACGTTCCAGGTGCTCCCGTGGGAGACACCGGACGGCGGCCCGTACTCCGCGCGCATGTTCTGCGACATCGCGATGCCCGACGGCTCGCCCTCGTGGGCCGACCCGCGGCACGTGCTGCGTCGCCAGCTCTCGAAGGCCGGCGAAGCGGGCTTCACGTGCTATGTGCACCCGGAGATCGAGTTCTTCCTCCTCGCCACCCTGCCCGACGACGGCAGCGAACCCGAGCCGGCCGACAACGGCGGGTACTTCGACCAGGCCAGCCACGCCACGGCCACGCACTTCCGCCGCCACGCCATCGAGACGCTCGAGGCGATGGGCATCTCCGTCGAGTTCAGCCACCATGAGGGAGCGCCGGGCCAGCAGGAGATCGACCTGCGGTACGCCGACGCCCTCACCATGGCCGACAACGTGATGACGTTCCGGTACGTCGTCAAGGAGGTCGCGCTGACGCAGGGCGTGCGCGCGACGTTCATGCCGAAGCCGTTCACGGACCAGCCCGGCTCGGGGATGCACACCCACGTGAGCCTGTTCGAGGGCGACCGCAACGCGTTCTACGACGCGGAGGACCCGTACGAGCTGTCCGCGACGGGGAAGGCCTTCGTCGCCGGGCTGCTGCACCACGCCAAGGAGATCTCGGCGGTCACCAACCAGTGGGTGAACTCGTACAAACGCCTGATCAGCGGCAGTGAAGCGCCGACGACGGTGTCGTGGGGCCGGGCCAATCGCTCGGCGTTGGTGCGCGTGCCGATGTACTCGCCCGGCAAGGCGTCGTCGCGGCGGGTGGAGATCCGCACGCTGGATTCGGCGTGCAACCCGTACCTGGCGTACTCGGTGATCCTCGCCGCCGGCCTCAAGGGGATCGAAAAGGGCTACGAGCTGCCGCCGCCCGCGGAGGACAACATCTGGCAGCTGTCGGAGTCGGAGCGTCGTGCCGCGGGGTACGCGCAGCTGCCGCAGAACCTCGGGGAGGCGCTCGCGGAGATGGAGCGCTCCGAGCTGCTGCCCGACGCGCTGGGGGAGCACGTCTACGACTTCTTCCTCCGGAACAAGCACGCCGAGTGGGACAACTACCGGAGTGCGGTGACGCCGTACGAGCTGAGGACCCTGCTGCCGGTCCTCTGACCCCGCGGACCGTTCGAATCCGGCTCCCTCGCCCTGCCTTCGCGGCGGGTGGGGGAGCCGGTTCGCGTTCCGGGCCGGCGAGCCGTTGCGGTCGGTGACCGTCGCGCGGGGTCGAATCGGCCCCTGACCTGCGGCAATGTCGTTAAGTGACCCCCCTGTTTTCGGGCCGTTGCGGGGCATGTAATCTTCTCTTCGTCGCCAGGAACACCGGGCCGGCGGGGCCGAAAGCCCCAAGGGAACGGGGCGCCAGGGCCGAGCGGGTTGACACCGCGAAACGGACCAGGTAATGTTCAGCGTCGGCCCACGAGCGGCCGCCGACTCTCTGCGAGTTACCTTGCAGGCATCGGCATGCTCGACCAAAAAGCTTGAAACAACGCGGTGATCTGGTTTGCCTGCTGGGTGGGCTGGGTTGCGGTGTGTTGCTTGAGAACTCAACAGTGTGCTAGTGAACTAAGCCAGTAGAGCTTATATGAAACCCCCTCGTCGGGGTTTCCTTTGAGAAAACTAGA